>WRPE01000038.1 GCA_009773315.1 Syntrophaceae bacterium | reverse complement strand
TCTTACAAAAAATGAAAATGTAGTGGCACAAACTTGATCTGCGGCTGTAACTCGCCATTTTTACTGAATATTATTTTTTTAACTGTCAAAGTCGGGATGAGCTTAGAGCCACAGTTGCAGGGCATCCTGAGCGAAGGCATGCTCCGGTTCAACTGCGACTCCTTTCAGAATTTCTGGATTCCCGATCAAGTTGCAAAGATTTGATTGAACTAAGGCAAATTTTTAGATTTCCTGGATTCCCGCCTCCGCGAGAATGACATTAAAAAAAGAGAATCTTAAGACAGTATCAGAATAATTTTTTTGCGGCGGTTTCCATGGCGTTCTTTAACTTCGCGCCGTCGCCCGCCTTAACCAGGTCGCAAATATCCAGGACAACCTGTTCGTAAGTCCGAAGCACATTGTCCCTGTCGGGATTTCCGGCGATAATGTCGGCGTAGAGCTCCGGGTTTTCGGTGAACACTTTTTTAACAATGTCCATTTTGGCTTTAAAGATGGGCGTGGAAAATAGATTCACTTCCGTAAGCGGGATTCCGGTTTCGGCAATCGCCATGCCCAGTGCGATGGTGTTGAGGTGGTTGAGAGCCTGCACAATGGTCATTATCCGGTCGTGCTCGGCGGGGGTTCTTTCCAAAACATGATAGCCGGTTTTTTCAAAAATGGTCTTTATCCACGCATACCAAGCGTCGCCCCGTCCCCGGCATAAAACAATATTGTGACCCGCTGTTTCCGTGACGGACGGCCCGAACAATGGATGGCAGCCAACCACCTCGGCTTCGGAGTGAGCCAGCATCAAAGCCACCGGCTCTTTCTTCAGCGAAGTCAAATCCATCAACGCCTGGCTCTTTTTCAGCAGCGGGCCGACCCGGGTAATCACGCCGACCGTCGCCGCAATCGGCACGGATACGACAATCACATCACCGATTCGAGCAACATCCGTAGCGGTTATCTCCGTTTTTCTCCCGGTGACATGAACGATACAGCCTTCGGAAACCAGCAGATCAGCCAGCCATCGCCCCATACCGTTTGTGCCGCCGATAATACCTACGGTAATATTTTTCATCTGCCTAGCCTAAGCCAATGGTCGGCCAGCGTAAGACAAACCATCGCCTCACAAACCGGCACAATCCGTGGAATGACGCAGATATCATGACGACCTTGTATTTCGATGAAACGCTGATTGCCCTGAATGTCCGTGGTCTGCTGCTTTTGTGAAATCGACGGAATCGGTTTGCAATAAACCCGGACAACAATGTCCTGGCCGGTGGTAATGCCGGCCAGAATGCCTCCGGCGGAATTCTTGTTAAAACCTGCGCAACCCATCGGGTCGTTGACCTGGGAGCCTTTTTGCCCGGCCACCGCGCAACCATCACCGATTTCCACAGCCTTCACCGTTCCAATGCTCATCAGGGCTTTCGCTAAATCCGCATCCATCTTATCGAACACCGGCTCGCCCAAACCCGCGGGGCACCCCCGCACGATGATCTCCACCACACCGCCCAGCGTATCGCCTTCCTTGCGGACGGCGGCCAGCCGCTCTTCCATGGCCGCCGCAGCCTGAGCGTCAGGACAATACAGCGCGCTCTGACGTACTTTTGCCTTCAAATCCTGACTGTGTATCAAGCCCGTGGTATTGATCTCAATCCCGCCAATGCTTTTCGTGTAAGCGATCACCTCCATGCCGGCGGCAGCAATCACTTTTTGGGCGACGGCTCCAGCAGCAACACGGGCAACGGTCTCCCGGCCCGAAGCACGCCCGCCCCCTCGCCAGTCGCGGACACCATATTTTTTATAGTAAGTATAATCACCGTGCCCGGGGCGGAAAACATCTTTCAGGTCATCGTAATTCGACGGCCGGGCGTCGATGTTGCGGATAAGGAGCGCAATCGGCGTGCCGGTTGTTTTTCCCTCAAAGACACCAGACAGGATTTCCACACTGTCTTTTTCCCCGCGCGATGTTGAAGCCGCACCCGTTGAGGGCTTGCGGCGATCCAGAGCCTGCTGAATATCCGCCTCAGCCAGATCCATCCCGGCCGGGCAACCGTCGATCACCGCACCTGTCGCGGCGCCGTGCGACTCCCCCCAGGTTGTCACGCAAAACACCGAGCCAATAGTATTTCCCGCCATACGCTCTCCCGCTAAAGTTTATTTTTTAATATTTTTTCGTTTCGTTAATATCGGATAAAATGCCCGCTTCGAGCAAATACTGATAAATGTCGTCGCTGACCCGTTCAATACTTTTGCCATTCGTGTCCACCGTAAAATCAGCAGTCGACTCATAGAGGGGAATGCGCTCCTCCAATGCGGCAATCGTCTCCTCCATAAGATTCCCGGATGTAAATCGCGGTCGGACCTGTTCGGCTTGCGCGTCTTGTTTCAGTCGCCGAACAATATCAGGCAAGGGCGTTTTCAAATATATCAGGGTTCCCATATTTTTCAACAACTCCCTGTTTACCCCGGATAAAATCGCGCCACCACCGGTGGCCACGACACAAAGATTTCCGTCGCAAAGAGAAGCAAGCGCCTCTGTTTCTTTTTCCCGGAATGTCTCCCAGCCATGGCGGTCCACCAATGCTTTAATCGGCATGCCCGCCGTATCCTCGATCAACCGATCGGTATCCACAAACGGAATTTGAAGTTTTTCGGACAGAAGCAAGCCTACGGTTGACTTTCCGGTTGCCCTGTAGCCGATGATGATGACTTTCATATTTTTTTAAGCTCCTGCCAGAAACCGGGGAAAGATTTATCCACACATTTTTTGTCGGCAATCGAAAGTCCCGGCGTCATCAGCCCCGCAACGGCAAAACTCATCGCAATCCGATGGTCGTTATAGGTTTCGATGGCGGCAGGGCGCGTGCTCCCTCCCTCGATAACCAAGCCGCCCGGCAGTTCGGACGCTCGAATGCCGATCCGGTTGAGCTCGGTCGCCATCGCCGCCAGACGGTTGCTTTCCTTGATTCTTAAATGCGCGACATTGGTGATCATTGTCCGTCCTTTGCGGAAAGCTGCAAGAACGCCAAGAGTCGGCACCATATCCGGCATATCGCCCATATCAAATATCATGTCGCCCGAAGCAAGATCCTGACTCCGGGATACGTCCACCCAGGTCTCGCCGCCTGTGATCCGGCAGCCGAGTTTTTCCAGAATATTGAGCAGACGGATATCTCCCTGTACGCTTTCTCTTTTAATGCCATGAACACGGATTTGTTTTTTCGTGAGCGCGGCGGCCAGAAAAAAATAGGAAGCGCTGGAGGCGTCCCCTTCCACATAATAATCGCGTCCGGAATAAATATGCTGTGTCCCAACGAGATAGTGCCGGTTACCTGTGCGAATGATATTCGCGCCGAAGTCACTCATCACGCCGATCGTCAAATCAATATACGGCGTGGAAACGATATTTCCTTCCAGAACCAACTCAATGCCCTTGGCGGTATAAGGTCCGCACAAAAGCAGCGCGGATACATACTGGGAGCTTTCAATATCGGTCAGCGTGATCCGGCCGCCTTTGAGGCCGTTGGCCGCCACCTCCACCGGCGGACAGTTATTGCGGCAGGATATCGCAACCCCCATCTCCTGAAGCGCCGAAACCAGAGGGCCTACCGGACGTTCGCGCAGGCGCTCCTCGCCGGTCAACACATAACGTCCTCGTCCCAGACAGACCAGCGCCGTGAGAAACCGCAGCGCCGTGCCGTTATTTCCTAAAAATATTTTATGGCATTTATTGGCAATGACTCCGCCGGTGCCGACGACGGCAAAACCTTCGGCTACCGGCTCAATGCGGGCACCCAGTTTTTGCAATCCGGCTATCAAATGCCCGGTGTCTTCGGCCACGAGTGCATGCCGGATCAACGATGGTCCCTGGGCCAGCGCGGCGGCAATTAACGCTCTTTGCGTTAAACTTTTCGAACCGGGAACGTAAACGGCTGCAACGTTGTCTTGCATGTCTATTTCAGGTTTCAAGCGTTTCCAGCCTTTCCCGAACGGTTTTTCTCATCAGCACCAAAGGCGCGTCCTTTCCCGTCCATAATTTTAATTGCCCGGCGCCCTGGCGCACAAACATCTCTAGTCCGGAAACAATCTTTTGTCCTTGCGCTTCGGCATCCCGAAGCAGCTTGGTCTTCAAGGGATTGTAAATCACATCCACCACAACCTGATAATTGGCCAGTGCAGCCGAGGTAACCGGTGATTGATGAATCTGCGGATACATGCCGACGGATGTGGTATTGACAAGACCATGGGCTTGAATTTTGCCGATGGCCGAAAGCGGATAAAACGGACAATCAAACCGTGCCGCAAGCGCCCGTCCCTTGTCCCGGGTCCGGTTGACAATAACGGGCCGGCCGCCTTCTTTTTTGATGCCGTAAGCCGCCGCACGCGCCGCGCCGCCTGCGCCTATGATAACAAAAGTTTTCCCTACGACGGGTATCTTATCTTCCAACGCCTGCATTAATCCCAGCCAATCCGTGTTGTAGCCGACGAGCCGTCCCCGCTCATTCACGATCGTATTGACAGCGCCCAGAGCAACGGCATCCGCGTCAATCTCGTCGAGATAGTCCATCACTGTCGTTTTAAACGGAATCGTGACGGATGCGCCGCGAATACTCATGCCCCGGATTCCGGTCATCGCCTGGGCTAAATCACTCACGCAAAATGCGCTGTAATGTCCGTCAATCTGCATCGCCTCCAGAGCTTTATTATGCATGAGCGGCGAGAGACTCTGCCGGACAGGATTCCCCAAGAGGACAAAGTTCAATGTGTCCGGTGGTAAAAGCCCTGGTTGGATTGAGCGTTGATGACCTGGCAACAGATGCTGGAATTCCCGCATCGTGTTGAGCGTCAATTGGCCGGGTGCTGATTTTTTGCCGCCCGACAATACGGCAAATCCCAGATAACTTCCCCAAACCAGCGCCATGACCCGGCTGATTTGCCCCAGATCGCCCATACACATCGCAATAATTTTACGATCCTGCGCTTTGGCGTAGGCGATCAGGCCCGGCACTTTCAAGTTGTCCGCCGCAGTCCGGGCATAAGGAACTATCTTCACAATATCAGCGCCGATTTGCGCGCAGGTCTGAAATATTTCCTTTAATGTTCCAAGCGACGGGGTTTTGGAAATGTCATGCCAGGAAACGATGATCCGTGTCGAGCTTTTTTGCTGGCGGCAAAAAGATTGAAGCTGTTTAATGGCCTTATCTCCTTCGGCCAGCTCAATATCAATGAAGTCCACGCCAAGCTCAATCGCCTGTTTGAGTAAACGCATCTTGGCCGTTTTGGTCATCCCTTTTTTCCGGTCCGCTTGATCGAGTGGAGGCGGCAAAAGGGCTTCTTCTTTCCTGCGGCAGGTGACAATAATTTTGATGCGCCCGGATACGCGACGGGCCGCGGCAATCAATTGATCCAAATCGCCGTCCGCAATCAAATCCATGCGCAGCTCGATTAAATCAGCCGCCATGGCGCTTCTTGCAACCGATCTCAACGCTTCCTGATGCGTCGCATCCGTGATGGGTATGCAAATCATAGTCCGTCCTTGACTTGGGGATATGAGCCTAGAATTTTCAAATAAACCGTTTTATCTTTCAATGCCTTGATGCAGTTTTGAACGGTTTTGTCGCTCAGATGGCCGATCATATCCACAAAGAAAAGGTATTCCCACATTCTTTCCTTGACCGGATGCGACTCGATCTTGGCCAAGTTGATCTTTCGTTTTGCGAACGATGCCAGCGCGCGATGCAGCGACCCCGGGAAATTCGGCGTGGCAAAAATGATCGATGTTTTATCATCGCCCGTGGGTGTTCCTTCGCCCCGGCCGATAACCAGAAAGCGCGTCGTATTGGAGGGATTGTCCTCAATGCTCTCCGCGAGCCTATTTAAGCCATAAGTGTCTGCAGCCAGCGCGCTGCCGATAGCCGCAGCTGTCTTTTTCCCCCGCACCATCTGCGCGGCTGCCGCCGTGCTTTCCATCTCACCCAACGCGGCATTGGGCAGATGGGCTCTGAGCCAAGCCTGGCACTGCGCCAGCCCCTGCGGGTGCGAATAAACATTTTTAATGCCTTTCATGCTTTTAGCCTGCGAGATCAGGCACTGGCTGATGCGCAGGCACATCTCCGTCTGAATTTTCAGGGGCGTTAAAACCAGCCGATCCAGCGTCACATTCACCGACCCTTCCAATGAATTTTCTACGGGCACAACGCCCCACTCCACGGCGCCCTTTTCCACTTCATCAAAAACGCGCGCAATCCCTTGCTGCGGCCAGAAACGACTGGACGTGCCGAAATGCAGGCGCGCAGCCTGATGGCTGAAAGAGGCCTCCGGCCCCAGATACGCTATGTTCATGGGCTTTTGCAGATCGCGCGACGCGGAAATGATTTCCCGAAAAATCGCCGTTATCTGTCGGCCCGACAATGGCCCGCCATTGAGTTCCTGTAAATAATTGAACACTCTTGCTTCCTGAGTGGGATTATAAACCTCAAGGCCGGTCTGCCCCTTCACCTGGCCGATCTGAACGGAGATCTGCGAGCGCTCATTAAGCAGCCGAATAATCTCCTGGTCTTTTTTTCTCATGTCTTCTCTTAACACATCCAGAGATACCTTCATGCTCTCATTTCCTCCAGAACATCGCCGATCAGTTTTTCACTGACGCTGCTGTTGACAAAAGGCATGCCGATTTTTTTGATCAGGACAAAATGAATCACATCGGCCTTTTTTTTCTTGTCCACTTTTAAACGGGCGATCACCGCGTCGGAAATAAAGGACGTCGGAATCTTTACCGGCAGACCCGCCCCTGCGATGACTTTTTCCACACGGGCCGATTCATCTTCCGGAAGATAATGCATTTTCACCGACAGCCGTGCTGCGGCAATCATGCCCAACGCCACGCCTTCTCCATGCGACAACGTATAGTCCGAAACGGCTTCCAGGGCGTGCCCCAGCGTATGACCGAAATTTAAAATCCTGCGCAGACCCTGCTCACGCTCATCGATCTCCACAATCGATTTTTTAATGCGGCAACAGGTTTCGATGATCTTCAGCAAGTGACCAGAATCTCTGTTTTTGACGGCATCCATGTTCTCTTCAAGGAACTTGAACATTTTTTCATCTTCGATGATGCCATATTTGATGATTTCGGCCAGACCGTTATTAAATTCATTTTCAGGCAGTGTATCTAGAAAATTCAAATCCGTGAATACCGCGCGCGGCTGGTAAAACGTCCCCAGTAAATTCTTTCCCTGAGGCAGATCCACGGCGGTTTTCCCGCCAATACTGCTGTCCACCTGACCGACAAGCGTGGTCGGTACCTGAATATAGGGAACCGAGCGCATATAAATCGATGCGATAAAGCCCGTCAAATCACCCACCACCCCGCCGCCCAGCGCAATAAGCACCGTTCCCCGATCGGTGCCGGCAGCTAAGAGTTCCCCGGCTATATCCATGACCGTCGAAATATTTTTGGAAGACTCGCCTGCGGGAATTTCAAGAATGGATGCATTCAAACCCGTCTCTGCAAACGCCGTGAGGAATGCCTGTCCATAGAGTCTGTTGACGTGGCTGTCGGTGATAATGACATAGCGCGCCGCCTTGTTATTCTTCGCAATCAGCAGGATCATCCGGTCCAGAATACCCTTGCCGATGCAGATTTCATAAGACGATAATGTTTTCTTATCGAGATTGACTTTTAATGATCGCATATCCGCTCCATCGTTTTATTTGCGTATCGCTTTGGAGAGCGCCCGTACATCGTCCATCAATTGATAGAACTTCTCCGGCTTCAGAGATTGCGCGCCGTCGGAAACCGCCTTTTCCGGTTCGGGATGCACCTCCACAATAATACCGTCCGCTCCCACGGCAACAGCCGCGCGCGAAAGCGGAATAACATACTTCCAGTTGCCGGCCGCGTGACTGGGATCGACGACCACCGGCAGATGTGTCAGGCTTTTGAGCACCGGCACGGCGCTGATATCCAGCGTATTGCGGGTGGCGGTTTCAAAGGTGCGGATGCCTCGCTCGCAAAGAATAACGTTGGGATTGCCGGACGAAAGAATGTATTCCGCCGACATGAGCAACTCTTCAATCGTCGTCATCATCCCGCGTTTGAGCAGGACCGGCTTACGCGCATGGCCGACTTTTTTCAGCAGGGCAAAATTCTGAACGTTGCGCGCGCCGATTTGCAGCATGTCGGCATAGGATTCGACCAAATCCACATCCGCAGGATTGACCACTTCGGTCACCGTCGGCAGGCCCGTTTTTTTGCTGACGGAATCCAGCACCTTCAGGCCGTCTTCTTCCATCCCCTGAAAGCTGTATGGCGACGTGCGCGGCTTGAAGGCGCCGCCCCTTAATATTTGTCCGCCGCCTTTCTTGACAATATAGGCGCTCTCCAGCAATTGTTCTTCGCTTTCAATGGCGCAGGGACCGGCCATCACGACAAATTCCGGCCCTCCGATTTCAATGCCACTGACGTTGATGACCGTATCACCTTCGTGTGATTCTCGGCTGGCCAGCTTATAGGGCTTCAGAATCGGCATGGTTTTTTCCACACCCGGCAGAAATTCAGCCTGCTTGAGCTCGACTTTATCCCGTTCGTCGCCGATGACGCCGATGATGGTGCGCTCCACACCAATGGACGGATGCGCTTTGTAGCCAACCGATTCAATCCATTGAATCACATTCTCAATCTGTTTTTCCGTTGCGTGACTTTTCATGACAATAATCATAAATTTCCCCTTGAATAAAAAAAGGCCATGGCTTTTGCCGCCACGGCCTTTAAAAACGGAAAAGTCATGGGCAGCTTACGTTCGATCTACCCATGGCTGTTTTGGTTTATGTTACTTTACCAAGTCCTCCTCAGCGACAGGCAGACCGACGCATAATAGGAATAAAACCAGAAACCAAAAATATTGTTGTTTGCGTTGATCTGTCTGTTCATCGAAAAACCTGTCCTTTTAATTGTCATGCTATATAAATGAGAGATTCCTGCTTGTCAAGAAAATTTTTTTATTGCCCCTCTTGCTGAAATTACGACTCCGTAAGGCACCTGATTGAAATACTTTTTTCCGCTGCTATTTGATTAATCCTTCTTCAAACTGCGCCCCCGCCAGATCATGTAAATCACGGGATAAATAATCAGCTCCAAAATCGTCGATGTGACGATGCCGCCGATCATCGGAGCGGCGATGCGCTTCATCACGTCCGCACCTGCGCCGTCGCTGAACATGATGGGAATCAAACCGGCCAGAATCGTGCCGCCGGTCATCACCTTGGGGCGGATACGCTTCACCGCGCCATACATGACCGCATGCTTCAGATCATCTCTTGTTTTCAGAATCCCTTCTTTTTTCCATTTCTCATAGGCCAGATCCAGATACAAAAGCATGATGACGCCTGTTTCGGCATCCAGTCCCGCAAGCGCGATGATGCCGACCCAGACGGCGATGCTCATGTTGTAATTCAGAATGTACAGAAGCCAGAACGATCCGATGAGCGAAAACGGCACAGCGAGTAGAACAATGCCTGTCTTGATCACCGAGCGCGTGCTGAGAAAAAGAACGATAATAATCAAAAGTAGTGTAAAGGGAATGACAACTTTCAAACGATCATGCGTCTTTAAGATGTTTTCATATTCACCGCTCCAGACCAGGCGGTAGCCTTCCGGTATTTTCAGCGTGGCCGCTTTTTGGCGGGCTTCCTCCACATAGCCGCCGATATCCCGGTCGCTGATGTCAATATAAACGTAGGACGCCATCAGACCTTCTTCACTTTTGATCGTTGTCGGCCCGCGGACGACGCGAAAATCCGCGAGCTCGCCCATCGGAACCTGCAGAATGCCGTTCGCCGCTGTCATCGAAGACGGGGATGTCGCGCTGACGCGTGCCGCCGTCATCACCGGCACCAGGATACGTTTTAGTTTTTCCACGTCGTCGCGCAAATCGCGCGGGTAGCGGATATTTACGGGATAACGCGCCCGGCCTTCGACCGTGGTGGTCAGATTCATGCCGCCGATTGCGGTTTGAATCACTTCGTTGACATCATCGACCGCGAGGCCATACCGTGCAATGCCGTCTCTGTTAATGACAATATCCAGAAAATAGCCCGTGGCCACTCGCTCCGCGTAAACGCTGCGCGTGCCGGGAATCTCGCGTAGATGATGCTCCAAATCCAGGCCGATCTTTTCAATCACTTCCAGATCATGGCCGAGAATTTTGATGCCGACCGGTGTGCGGATGCCGGTGGCCAGCATGTCGATGCGCGCTTTGATCGGCATGGTGAAAGAGTTGGCCACGCCGGGAATGTCGAGCGCGTCATTCATTTCATCCTTGAGTTTATCCACCGTCATGCCGGGGCGCCACTGATCCATCGGTTTCAAATTGATAACCGTTTCAAACATTTCCAGCGGCGCCGGATCGGTGGCCGTTTCCGCCCGACCCGCCTTTCCGAATACCTGGGCGACTTCCGGTATCTTCATGAGGATTTCATCCTGCATCTTCAAAAGCCTGGCGGCCTCCGATACCGACGCGCCCGGCATGGTCACCGGCATATAGAACAGCGATCCCTCATATAGCGGCGGCATGAATTCCGATCCGAGCTTAAGAAAGGGATAAACCGTCAGCGCCATCAGCACCACTGCCGCGATAATGACTGTTTTGCGGAAACGGATCGCCAGCGAGGCTGCCGGCTCGTAAATGAAATGCAAAAAACGGCTGACGGGATTTTTTTCTTCCGAGCGTATTTTCCCTCGGATGAGCAAAGTCATCAATACGGGTGTCAGTGTGATGGCTAAAAAGGAAGAAAAGAGCATGGCAAATGTTTTGGTATAGGCCAGCGGTTTGAACAGACGTCCCGCCTGCCCCTGCAGCGTGAAGACGGGCAGAAAAGCCACGGTGATGACCAGAAGCGCGAAGAAAAGAGACGGCCCGACCTCTTTAGCCGCATCGATAATCACGTCTGTTCTGCTGCCGGGACTGCCCCGGCTTTCCCATTCTTCGAGTTTTTTATGCGCGTTTTCCACCATGATGATTGAGGCGTCCACCATCGTGCCAATGGCGATGGCAATGCCGGAGAGGCTCATGATATTGGACGTCACACCCAGATAATACATGCAGATAAAAGATATAATAATCGCGACAGGCAGCGTGACGATCACCACCAGGGCGGATGGCAGATGAAACAAAAAGACCAGGCACACCACGCTCACCGCGATGGTCAGCTTGATCATCTCATCTTTGAGCGTGGAGATGGCGCGCAGGATCAGATCAGACCGGTCATAGGTGGTGACGATTTTCACACCTTTGGGCAGGCTGGGGGTAATGTCACTCTTAATTTTGTCCTTGACGCGCTCAATGACGTTGAGAACGTTTTCACCGAATCTTACGATTACGATGCCGCCTGCCACTTCACCCTTACCGTCGAGCTCCGCCAGTCCCCGGCGGATTTCCGGTCCCAATTGCACGCGGGCTACATCTTTCAAATAAATGGGGGTGCCCGCCGCACTCGAACCTACGGCGATATTTTCCAGATCCTTCAGGTTCTTAATGTAACCACGGCCCCGCACCATATATTCCACGCCGGAAAATTCCAGCACGCGGCCTTCCACATCCCGGTTGCTTTTGCGGACAGCCTCTATAATTTTGGTAATCGGGAGATTATAGGCGGACAGGCGGTTAGGATCGACGGTGATCTGATATTGGTTGACGAAACCGCCGAGACTGGCCACCTGCGAAACACCCTGCACGCTTTCCAAACCGAGTTTAATATTATAATCCTGTATAGAGCGAAGCTGCGCCAGATCAAGCTCACCTGACTCATCCACCACGGCATAGGAAAATCCCCAGCCAAGACTGGTGGCGTCCGGTCCCAAAACCGGATTGACGTCCGCAGGAATTTTATTTTTAACCGCCTGCAGGTATTCCAGAATTCGGCTTCTGGCCCAGTAGATGTCGGTTCCCTCATCAAAAATAACGTAGATGAAGGAACTGCCCAGGAAAGAAAACCCGCGCACGGCCTGGACTTTCGGCGCGGCAAGCAGCGTGGAGGTGATGGGATAGGTGATCTGATCTTCGACCAGATCGGGGCTGCGGCCCGGCCATTCCGTATAAATGATGACCTGCGTATCGCTCAGATCGGGAATCGCGTCAAGCGGCGTATTCTTCAGCGCCCATAAGCCCCAGATCACGACGAAGGCCAAGACCAGAAAAACAACAAACTTATTCCGGGCGCTGTATTCAATGATTTTTGCAATCATGCGCTTTCTTTCTTTCTTTTTAAGTTTATTTGACAGGAAGAGGTTTGATTCCCTTCAACTGCGCCTCCGAATCCACCAGGAAATTAGCCGCTGATACGACGCTGTCACCACTTTTCAAACCGCGCAGCACTTCTACATATCCGTCTGTCCGGATCCCCGACCTGATTTCCCGCGGCTCAAACGCGCCGTCGCCCAGATCCACATAAACCACCATGGACTTACCAGTATCCATTACGGCTGATTCCGGGATCACTAGCTTGCGGCCTAGATTGATTTTGATTTCCACATTGCCGAACATTTGCGGTTTGATCTGAGCGTTACGATTTGTAAGCTTCAGGCGTATTTTTATGGTTCGTGTTTCGGTCGACAGGTTGGGATAAATATAATCAATTTGCGACAATATTTCCACACCGGGAAGATAGGCAAGCGTGATGATCGCCTGATTTCCGACTTTAATCAAAGGCAGTTCATATTCATAAATATCGGCAATCACCCAGAGGTCTGAAAGATCCGTTATATCAAACATCTTTTCGCCCGGCATAATCCTCATCCCGGCAACCACCATTTTTTGCGTGATATACCCGCTGACCGGAGCATAAAGCGTCAAAGTCCGGACCGTCTTTCCCGTCTCTTCAATTTGCTTAATCTGGGCTGCGGAGATATCCCACCAGCGCAGGCGCTGGCGCGCCGCTTCCAGGGTGGCTGCTGCATCCCTGGCCATCATCTTGCTTAAGTCGGACGCTGTTGACTTGCTCCCGTCTCCCGGGCTTATGGCTGTGTCCCTCGTCCACTTCAAAGCCGTCAGGAATTCCTGCTGGGTCGCGACCAGTTCCGGGCTGTAGATTTCTGCCAGCTTCGCCCCTTTTTTGACGTAACTGCCCGTCGTATCCACATAGAGTTTTTCAATCCATCCTTCGATTTTGGCATTTACAGTCGCCTGCCTGCTTTCATTGGCTTCCACACGCCCCACCGTCCGGATGATTTTTTTCATCGGCAGCATCTGCGCTTTAACCGTTTTCACCCCGATCCGTTTTTGCTGCCCGGATGAAATTTCGACCTGCGGCACCTCTGGACTGGATTGAACCATCGGTTGTTTTTGGTCGGTAGCAGATCTGGCTTTAACAGGTGGTGTTGCCGTCTTGCCATGCTGCGAATGATCCTGAGCCGAAATCGCTGCAGCCATGACCAGCACCAGGCATCCACCCATCAGCGGACTCAGTAATTTTGTCAGGCGACCGTTCAGTATTTTCATTTTTCCCTTCCCCCATCGGCTGTTCCGGCCGTAATGGCGTGCAAACGGGCAATGGCTTTTTCCCGTTCCACGCGTTGACCCCAGTATAAGAACTCATAATCTAAAAGTGTTTTCACCCGGGCAATAATGCTGGCGGCTTCAACTCGTCCCGTGGAATACCCGGTCGTCGCCTGTTCGATATCTTGTCTGGTTTTTGGAAGGAGCCCTTTTTGATACAAATCGATGAGTTTTTCTGATGTGCGGAGCATGGAATAGTTATCACGCAATGCCGCTTCAATCATCAACCGGGCGGCTTCCAGTTCGCGGTCGGCCATGTGAATATTGGCCCTGGCTTCCTTTACCGCGGGTTTTTGTTTCGTTAGAAAATAAATCGGGATATTGATGGTCGCTGTAGCGCTCCACATGTCCGGAAACTCACTTGTCCGTTTGAAATAGCCGCCGCTTAAAGCGAAATCCGGAAAGTATTCTTTTTGAGCCATTGCCAGCCTGAAATTGGCCGCTTCGATCATTTTGCTGCGTGATTTCAACTCAGGAGAATGCTGCATGGCCAGATCGATCGCGTCATCAATCTTCAAGGGAAAGGGCTGATAGACTGGCTCAGACGGCCGAGGAAGCGAGGGGCCTCTGTGCCGGCCAATGGCGGATGACAGCATCGCCTCCAAAGACAGTATCTTTTGTCCGGCCATTGCCTCTTTTTCCACCAGCATGTATTTCTCGGTTTGCGCCATAAGGACATCTTGCTGCATGGTTTTGCCGGTGGCATAGCGCGCCAGAGTCAGGCTTTCAATCCGGGCAAGCAAGTCCCCCTTTTCTTTCAGCAGATCGATATTCTTGTAGGCAAGAAAAAGATCATAATAAAGCTCTCTGACCCGTACGACGGTTTTGAGCTTTAAAAGCTCATGCATGGCTTCCAAGCTCTCCGCGTCCCGCGCCGTCATTTCTTCCTTGAGCCTGCGCTTGCCCGGAAACAGAAATTGCTGCGTCGCTGAAAACATCCACTGGGAACCCTGCATCTCGCCGTAAGTATAACGATCGAAAGTCTCATTTTGATAACCGAACATGAACATCGGATCAGGCAGGCTGCCGGATTGAGGAATCCGCAGCCGGGCGGCCTCAAACCGGGCCTGTGACGCCTGAATTTCAGGATTGTTCCTCAGAGCCTCGTCGATTAAACCACCCAAGAGCGGATCGCTATGGACCGGTGAAGCGGCAAGAAGAAAAACACCTGAAAACAAAAGCCATAACTTCAAGAACCTACTTGATATCAACATTGAGTTTTACCGTTTGTGCTTTACCGTCGCGTTTAATTTTAATATTGATAAACCAGGGACCGGACATGGAAAAATCAAGCTTTCCCTGATAACTTTCACCCTTTAGAGCAGTTGCCGTTTTATAATTCATGGCACCCATTCCGGGCATCGCCGGCATGCCGTAATCGATGGCTACCGCCGCATCCTTTACCGTTTTGCCCGACGCATCCTTGATCGCCACAGCTATTTTGTTGATGCCGGTCACGGGCGGATTCTTGTCAATATTCACCTGAACGCTCAAATCGCCTGCTTTTTTTGAAATTTCATAGTCTTTGGCATATGCTGAAATGCAGCATGCCAATAATGCGACGATTGCTAAAAATACTGTAACACGTTTCATGTTTTCTTCTCCTTTTTCTTGGTTTATTTATGAGTTAATGCGAATCATTAAATCGTTCTTTACGATTGGGCATTTAATTTAATGTGCGTTTTTGTAAATGTAAAGGCCACCACGCATAATTTACTATAATGGCCCCCCTAGATCAGCCGGGCATCACCGGAATAGACGAAACCGGAGTTTTTGCGCACATAACCTGAGAGCGTAACGTTGTATTCTCTGGCTAGATTTACGGCGGCGGCCGTCGGTGTTGATCGGGAAACAAGAACCGGAACGCCCAAACGAATGACTTTGGTAATGATTTCGGAAGATACTCTACCGCTGACAAACAGCATCCCCGTTTCAACCAGTGCCATTTTATCGTTCTTCAGGAGTACGCCCCCGATTTTGTCAAAGCAGTTATGCCGCCCGATATCCTCATTGAATACGGAATATTCCGCATGTTGGAAAAGAACGCTATGCACGCCTCCCACGCTCTTGTAAATCTCCGATTGCCGCTCGAATTCTTTCATAGCGTTCAAAATATCGATGATGAAATATTTGTCCTGATTGGCGACAGCTAGAAATTTTTCGTGCTTGAGCGGATTAATATAGGTAAAGCATCTGCCGCAGCCGGACGTCACACTGCGCAAACTCTCGCACTTTTCAACGGACCTTCCCGGAACAAGATTCATCATGACGGCAAAGAGACGTTCATTATAAGAGATATCGGCAACATCGTCGATGGTGTCAATGACACCTTCACTATAGAGAAAGCCTAGGGCCAGTTCTTCCGTCAGTTGATTGAGACACAGCAGCGATGCGTATTCTGTGCCATTAATATATATTTTCAGCGATATCTCGCCGATGACGTCTTTTTCTTTTTCAATTAAATGCAGCTCGCCATAATCAGAGACGATCTCCTTCACATCGAAAGCTGTATATAATCTATCGTCCATTCCCTTATCCTAATGGAAAAATCATCGAAGAATTTCCAGACCCTCTCCCGCAAGAAACGGCACCTTGTTCTGCAATTTGAGCACACCCTGAACACGAAGAGTTGATCCCTTGGGCGGACGAACTGTGAAACTGTAAAACTGTACAAAAAGCTGATTCATTCCGTCGGTGAGCATGACCCAGCAGCCGGAGGTTTGACAGACTTGCCCGGCCTGGCTCTCCACAATCACATTTTTCCCTTCATAACCCGCGGGATTGATGAATATCTGATTCAGGGTTACGGCGCTTCCCTTCTTTGCGTCAATCGGCGCTCCGAATTTTTCCCCTTCCGAACTGCAGCTTGTTGAAGTCAGCAGGATCAGGAGAACCACCATGACTTTATTAAATAAACCATTCGACCATTTACTTTTTTTGATCACGTTCCAACCTCCCGTCTCGAATGCTGATCATTCTGGGAAAGGTTTCGGCCAGCTCATGGTTATGGGTGACCATGATAATGGTTGTCCCTTCCCGGTTAATTTCCCCGAACAAAGCATAAATATCACTCGCCGTTTTGCTGTCGAGGTTTCCGGCCGGTTCATCCGCCAGCAAAACAGACGGCTCATTGGCCAGCGCCCTGGCAATAGCAACTCGCTGCATCTCGCCGCCGCTTAATTGCGAAGGCAAATGGTCCCGGCGCTTTTCTAAACCGACTTTTGTGAGCAACGCCATCGCTCTCGTCTTCGCATCCGGACTGCCCACAAAATACAAGGGCAACATGACGTTTTGCAGGGCGGTCATCGTCGGAACCAAAAGAAACTGCTGGAAGACGAACCCGATGGTTTTCCGGCGCAACTGCGTCTGCCGGGGCGTGCCCATGTCCTCGATTTTTTGCCCGCCGATATAAACGCTTCCCGATGTTGGAATATCGAGCAAGCCGAGAATATTCATCAGCGTGGACTTTCCCGAACCGGACGGACCGACAATGCCGGCATACTCTCCCTGAGCGATATCGAGCGAAAGATGATCCAGCGCAAAGACTTTTTCTGCACCTCGTTGATAGATTTTCGTAATATTCTTTAATGAAAACATGGCAATCCTCTTATTCGTTTCTAAGCGCATCAATGGGATTCAGCCGTGCTGCACGAACGGCCGGATAGACGGCCGATAACACACCGATCACCATCGGAAACAGCAATGTGACTGCGATGGCGTCAACGGTAATTTTACCCACCGACGATGAGGGCATGACCGACACGATGTTTCTTAAAATCATATCACCGCCCAGCGTAGCCGCGCTTCCCAGCACCACGCCAATCACGCCGCCGATGAGCGATATGGCCAGACCTTCAGTGAAAAACAAAGCAAATATCTGACGACCCGAAGCGCCGGTTGCTTTCATGAGCCCGATTTCGCGGGTGCGTTCAAACACTGACATCATCATCGTGTTGGCCGTGCCGATTCCACCGATAATCAAAGCAATGACCATGACCATCAGCAGCATGGTTTCCGCCGCTTTTACGAGATTCTGGATCGTTCCCATCACCTGCGCCACGGTAACTGCCTGAACATCGAATATTTGCTCGATCGCCGATATGGTATCCGGAATTCGTCCGATGTCATTGACACGAACATTGACCGTTACGACCCTTCCTTCCAGATTCAGCAGCTTTTGCGCGGTGGACAGCATAGTGTAAGTTGAATAGTCGTCTTTGGAGCCAGTCGCTTTCAGAATGCCGACAACTTTGAGCGCTACTTTCTTACCACCCGCCTTCACCGTAATGCTGTCGCCGATTGTTTTGTATTCACCACTTTTTTCAGCAAAAACGGATGCCTCCACACTGCCCAGCATGATCTCATTGTCATTTTCCGGAAATTTCCCCTCAATCTTCCACCAGGGTTTCAGGGCCAGTTCTTCCTTTGCGATACCAATGATCGGATGCGACAGATTGAGATAGTTGTAGGCACCGTAAACATTGGGAGAGGCGCTGGCCACATTCGGTATTTTCCGAATATCTTTCGTCACATCCGCGGGCAGGGTTGCCGGCACCTGTCCACCAATCATAATCACCGCAACGGCCTCGTAAGGACAACCCTTGGCCACGGCAATAATCTGCGCGCCCATGTTTTCAATTTCGGAACGCATGCCGGTTTCATAGCCCTGCTTGAGCGTCATCAGACTGAACAAAGACGCAGCCGCAATGGCGATTCCGGCAACAGCAAGAGCCGTCCGGATATTCCGTCTGCGCAGGCCGTCGATAATGATTGTAAATATATTCATTTCTTTATCCTTTTGCCTCATCGTTGCTCATTTAACACAACTTAATCACTATTGTAATGATAGTATTAATTGGACTTCCCTTTGTCAAACAATTTTACAGAGGGAATTGCAATAATGCATTTAATTATCTGTTTTTAAAATGATGCTAAACATGATCTAGGGCTGTTTCAGATCTCCGATCAGATCATCGATATGTTCGATGCCGACGGGGATGCGCATCGGGATGACGACTTCAGCTTACAGTTCAGTGTGTTTGCTACTCTGAAGAAGCATGTTTCCGGTCGCAAGCATTCGAGCGGCCTCTGCCGGAAAATCTGACCGCAAGGCATCGCTGGCTTTTTGACAACAATTGGATTGAGTTCGCCGCCGACGAACTAGAAGGTGAACTAAACGGTCAACCCTTCGCCATTTACTACCTGCTCGAATCAGAATACAATCATCCCCAATGCACTTGAGGCTAGCACGAACTGCGTTTTAGCCTTCCACCCTGTCCGCTGCCCACGGTTCGCCCGATGTTCAGAATGCGCATGGACAGACACGACGCGCAGGCCTCGGATGTTTCGTTGATGCACGCCTTGTTGGGATAGATTTCATACATGACCCGGTACTGCGTTGGCGTCAGGTTGGGCATGACGATGTTGGCGCCGCGCATGAGTCCCAGTTCGCGACCATCCGCCTTATTGAGGCTCGCCAGCGCCGTTGTGCTGGGGATGTTGGCCTCCGGGCAGACTAGGCGGGTGAGCGCGATGACTTTGTACGTCATTTGCTCCGTGTTCGGCACCTGGTTTGCGGACGCCTCAGGCAGGCACTGTCCCAGCGGTGTTTCCGGGTGAGGAATAAACGGGCCGACGCCGATCATGTCGAGGTCGAGTTTGCGGAAGGCAAGAATATCGCACGCCAGATCTACATACGTCTGGCCGGGGATGCCAATCATGACACCGCTGCCTGCTTCGTACCCCAGCTTTTTTAGATTTTGCAGAATCTCGAACCGGTCCGACGGATGATCGCCCAGTGGCGGATGAATGCGGTCGTAGAGCTCGCGGTTGGAGGTTTCAAAACGGATGAGATAACGATCGGCCCCGGCTTTGCGCCATGCGATTAAATCTTCTTCCGGGCGTTCGCCCAGGCTGAGCGTCACAGCCAGGGGCGTTTCCGCCTTGATTCGCCGAATGATACCAACCATCCAGTCCCGGGTGACGCCGTAATCTTCGCCCGCCTGCATCACAACCGTTCCGTAGCCGAAGCCCACGGCCTTGTGCGCGCACTCCAGAATTTCTTCCTCGGTCATACGGTAGCGCTCGATCTGACGGTTGTCGGCGCTGATGCCGCAATAACCACAGCGCCTGACACAGATGTTGGATATTTCAATCAGGCCGCGTAAATGAACGGCATCGCCCACATGCGCGATGCGGGTTTCATTGGCCTTTTGCCAGAGGGTTTCCAGCTTTTTAACATCTTCTTCGCGAAGCCATTCCATAATTTGTTTTTCATTCATGATAAAATCCTCTTGTTTAACCCAGTCGCAGCTTGTCCCATGTATCGCGGGGTGATTTTTGTGCTTTGAATATCGTTAATGCGTTGTTGGATCGCATTTTTTTCTTAATCGGTCAGCAAACACCCACCTGCGGGACAGGGATAGTCCTTGACACCCAGGTTTTCGGCCAGCGCGAATTGCTCCTTGCGGCCGCGCCCGGAGATGTTGAGCAGTTTGTCCCGATCCACAATGCCTTCGCGCTCAGGCAACGTCGGCTCGAAATGCTGCGCCGAAAGGGGGCGCAGGATCAGGTCCTGCAAACCGCTTTCTTTTTCGATCAGCCGAATAGTGTGGCACTGTTGCGACATCGGGCGCTGGCTTAGAACTTCCCCCGTAATCACAAACGATGCGCCCATCTCCGGCATCATCTCTTTGACTTTGCGCAGCATGTAGATGCGGCAATCAATGCAGGCATTGATCGCGCTGCCATGACCGTGCGGCGGGTTTTGGACCATCTTGATGTAGTCCATGCCTTTATGAATAACGGTAATAGGAACCCCGAATTCTTCGGCGACCTGGCGCGCGTGCATTTTGCAGCCCGCTGTTTTGGGCGAGCAGTTGCAAAACACGCTGGTGAAATGAACAGCCGTGACATCAATACCCTGGTTGATCATCATCTTTACGGCGAGCGTGCTATCTAACCCTCCGGAGAGCAGGGCAACTGCTTTTTTGTTGAGACTCATATTCGCTATTTCCTCTAAATCCTCTTACCGCTTATGCTGCCGTCCATCCGACCACATGAAATCCCGCCTTTGAAATCATATCCATATCTTCCTCGTATCCCTGGCCGGGTGTGGTCAGATACCCCTTCGTAAAGATGGAGTTTGCCGCATAGAGTGACAATACCTGCATGGGTCCCAGACAGGCTTCCCGGCCACCAGCTACGCGAATCTCTTTATCCGGATGAACAAAACGAAACATGGCCAGCGTTCGCAAACAATCGGCGGGTGAGAGCCTGGGCAGGTTTTCCAGAGCAGTTCCAGGTCGCGGATCGAGAAAATTCAGCGGAATGGAATCCGCCTCAACTTCACGGAGAGCAAAAGCCATCTCCACGCGATCTTTGAGCGATTCTCCCATGCCGATCAAGCCGCCGCTGCAAAGTTCCATCCCGGAGGCTTTGACGATCTCGGCTGTTCTTTTACGATCGGCAAAACTGTGTGTTGTGCAGATGGAAGGGTAAAATCTTTCTGATGATTCCAGATTGTGGTTGAAGCGGTCAACGCCGGCGTCTTTGAGACGCCTGGCCTGTTCCGGATTCAACAAACCAAGCGACGTGCAAATTTCAATGCGGATTTCTTTTTTAATTTGCCCAACGGCGCGGCAAATAATATCAAGATCATCAGCAGCAGGTTCTCGTCCACTGATGACAACGCAGTACCTCAAGGCATTTAAACCAGCGGCTTTGCGGGCGCCGTCAATTATCTTTTCCATATCCTGCAGCGCGTATTGTGGTGCACTCGAATGGGCAGACCCCGCTTGACTGCAAAAAGCACAATCTTCGCTGCATAGTCCACTTTTGGCATTTTGTATCACGTGCAGAGCAACACCGCGCCCGAAAAAATGCCGACGAATAAGAAAAGCAGCATGAAGAACTTCCAGCAGGTCATCATCCGAAGACAGCAGTAGTTCAAGCGCTTCATCCTTTGATAATATATCACCGTGTAAAATCATTTGCGCACGTTGTATCCAAAACATTTATCTTCTGCCCCTATAAGGTAATTTTATTTGGATATCTTTTCCCTGAGGAAAATCAGGATGAGACAATGAGCTGATCTTATCGCGCCTTTGAACAACACCTCTGTTTGCGGCATGAGAGTATCTTTGACTATTGCACACCTGAACCAAAATTATTTTAATTACTATTCTATTGATAGTGATTAAACGCCGAGTTAAATTTTGTCAAGATAATTTTGGAATCAGGGTTGGCTAACGCTTCGTACTATGAATAAGTTGAGTATTGCCCGCGTCTTCTTTGGATATGGGTACCTTAGATATTTATCTTTTTCAAAGCCGATTCAATAATTTTTTTGAGACTGACCGCCGCCCCAGCCGGATTGTCTGCTGCGCAGATCGCCGATACAACCGCCAGGCAATCGGCTCCTGCCTCTACAACAGCCCGGGCATTTATTTCATTGATCCCGCCGATGGCGACAATAGGATGGCGGCTGAACGATTTTATTTTTTTAAGACCTTCCAATCCCCAGGGCTCTTTGGTGTCCGTCTTGGTGGGCGTGGCAAACACGGGGCTGACGCCGATATAATCCACATCCAACCTTTGGGCTGCCTCGACGTCTTCCCAGGTTTCAACCGACAGACCGATGATGGCGTTTTTCCCCATCAGTTTACGGGCTGTCGAATAGGGCATATCCTCCTGTCCGATATGGACGCCATCCGCGCCGCAGGCCAAAGCAACATCGATTCGATCGTTGATAATCACTGGCACCCGGTATGGCTCTAGAATTTTCTTAATGGCCCTTGCTTCTTCTACAAAAGCACGCGTCGGCAAGTCCTTCTCCCGCAACTGGACATAAGCTGCACCACCCTGCACCGCTTGCAGGATAATCTCCGGCAAAGGTCTATTGCGGCACAGGCCGCGGTCTGTCACCAGATAAATACCACGCATGACTACTCCTCTATTTTTAAATGCCGGGTAATATCATCTTCCGTCAGCCGATAGAGAATATCCAGAAAATGCATTTGCAGTGAGCCGGGACCCGCCGATCGGGAAGCGGCCATTTCTCCGGCGATGCCCATCACCGCCATCGCTTTAGCAGCCGCCACCAAAGGATTGTTTTCCACGGCGGCAAACGCACCGCACAGCGCGGTGGCCGTGCAACCCAATCCCGTCACTTTCGTCATCATCGGATGGCCGTTGGCCACTTTCACAATCCGGTTTTCGAAAACGATATAATCCACAGCGCCGCTGACGCAGACGGCGCATTTGTGTTTTTCACCGATGCTTTGCGCCGCATGAACCGCTTCATTCGATCCCGCCGTGCTGTCGACACCCTTTGTTTGCAGCTTATCGTCGATAAGCGCCATAATTTCGGAGGCATTGCCCCGGATAATCGTCGGTCGACCGGCACTGATCAGATCGCGAATTGTGCGTATCCGATAAGGAGTCGCCCCCGCGCCGACCGGATCGATGATCACGGGCACGCCTTTGGCTCTGGCTTTGGCAAAAGCCTTGAACATTCCCCTTACCCAAGGGGCGCTGATCGTGCCGATATTAATGACCAGCGCGGAGGCTATCGCTGCCATGTCTTCCACTTCTTCTTCCGCGTGGATCATAACGGGCGACGCGCCGATCGCCAGAAGCGCATTGGCGGTGTTGTTCATCACCACGTAATTGGTGATGTTGTGAATAAGGGGGCTTTTTGCGCGAATATCTTCAATCGATTTGTAAATTTCCGCCGCTGTAATTTTCATGATTCTGTCTCCTGTGTTGCATGTTTTATGGCATTTGAATTAAACAATCAATTGCATTTTAGCGGTAGGGGACGGTCTTGCCACCTTTAGTGACGTCGCGACCGTTCCCTACTTGCCCGATTGTTTTATATCTCGATGATTCCCCACCACCAGAACCATTCCCAATAAAAACCCTTTCTGCCATATTCGGGAGAAAGGGTTTAAAGTCATCTATATTTCTCCCTACGCCGGCATTACCCAGATCAGGTTCAACGGGTATAATCTCAGACAAGGCCTATGCCCTGCCACCCCGAATTTGCGCTGCTATTTACCAATCCTAAGCAACATTGTCAACTATATCTATTATTTCCACCGTAAACATTCAACAATATGCCGGTTTTTTAATTTCTTGAGACAGTGTGCTGTAACGATCTTCCATATCCTGCGGTGCAAATGGCAGAAAAACAAAGCATGTATGAGAACTTTTTCTAGCGCTGTTATTATAGCCAATTGAAATACTTATCAATATTTTTCTTATTTACCGGTTTTTTTATTTTCACATTTCCTGTCCTGCATGGTATTAAAGATTCAGAAGGAAAGGATAATGCCGTGAAGGAAACAGCCCGTGTCTTCGGTATCGGTCAGTGTTCACTTGCACAAGCGACTGCGTCATTACATCAGAAGTTTTTTCCAGAGCGTTTGCCGAAACCCCTGCCGAAAACTGACTTCAATGGGCGTTCGGCTGACCGGCGTCACACTGGGGGCGAAAGGCTATATTGCCTTGATTGACGGGCGCTTCATTGAAAAAAGAGCTTATCCGGCAAAGGCCATTGACACCACCGGCTGCGGCGATGCCTTTCACCCGGGCGTCACCTTCGGCATTGTGCACGGATGGGCCGCCGAGCAATCCCTGGACCTGGGTGCGTGGGCGGCAGCGATGGTGACCACACAAATGGGCGGCCGAAGCGGCATTCCCCGTCACCACGCCTTGCATACAAGATATCCGATTTAATTCTAATAAAAAATAAGGAGGATGGCATGGCCGAAAAAAATGGAAAGATCATGAGCGCCAAAGAAGCAATCAGCCGGTTTGTCCATGACGGTGATCAACTCGTGATCGGCAACTACACCGTCGGCAGCTGTGCCGAACTGGTGTACGAGGTGGTCCGGCAGCAAAGAAAGGGCTTCACGCTGTATTCACAATCCGGCATCTTTGATGTCGAAGTGCTGGTCGGCGCCGGGTGCGTGGAGAAGCTGGTGACGACGTATGTCATGCGCGCCGGCGGCAGGAAAGGCGGCTCCGCCGTCGAACGTGCGCTCAATGCCGGCACGCTCCAGATGGAAGACTACACCAACTTCGACTACAACGCGCGACTCGTTGCCGGCATGCATGGCCTGACGTTTACCCAAGTGCTGGAAGGCGTGATAGAAACCGACCTCTTCCGCAAGAGAAGTTTCATGGGTGAAGACAAATTCCGTGTCATCACCTGCCCATACACCGGCAAAACGCTCCTGACCGTTCCTGCGGCCAATCCCGACGTCTGCATCGTTCACGTGCAGCGCTCCGACAAATTCGGCAACGCTCAGTACTGGGGGGCGCTCGGCAGCGTGGCCGCGGCGGCGCTGGCCAGTAAAAGAATTATCGTCTCCTGCGAGGAAATCGTCGAGCACGACATCATTCAATCCAGCCCGCATCTGACGATCCTCCCCGCCTACCGCGTGAACGCGGTGGTGGAAGTGCCGTGGGGAGCGCACCCCACGGAAGTGCTGGGTTATTATGACCGGGACGCGTCCATGTACGGCCTGTTTATGAAGGCCGACTCCACGGCAGAAGGCCTCACCGCCTGGATGGACGAGTGGGTGTTCGGCTGTGAGAACCGCTCGACTTATATCGACCGCTATGTCGGCAAATTCGGCAGCGCCGTTCTTAACAACATCAGGGCCAAACCGTTTTATTCCGCTCCGGCCAATTACGGAGCGGCTTTTACCTCCCGCTGGGACCGCGAAGGCCTTGAAATCTTTATGGGACTCACCCTGCCGGAAATGGAAGCGATTTCGAAAGAAAGAGGAAAATACTATGACTAAACCCTATACTCTTCAGGAACTGCTGATCATCGCCGTCGCCAAGGAAATCCATGATTATGAAAATGTCATTCTGGGCGTGGGGCTTCCGACGGCCGCGGGCGCGCTGGCCAAGGCCATCTATGCACCGCACGCGACGCTGATGATGGAATCAGGCATTATCGATTTCAAGCCTCTTCTCCCTTTAAACCACATCGCGGACGCACACTCCTGCCGTGGTTTCTCTTATGCGACGGATTTATACTCCGCCTTTACCATGACCTACCGGGGCTTTGTCGACGTTTGCTTCCTGGGCGTGGGACAGATCGATAAGTTTGGCAACGTCAACACCACCGTCATCGGCGATTACTACAAGCCGACGCTCCGGCTGCCGGGTTCGGGCGGCGCGGCTGATTTTATCTCGTATGCCAAACGAACCGTCCTGACCATGCTCGGCGGGAATTTCGTCAACAAACTGGATTACCTGACGTCGCCCGGCTATCTCCGCGGCGGCGACAGCCGCGAGAAATCCGGCCTCTTCCCGAAAGGGTCGGGGCCGTCCATGGTGCTCACCACCAAGGGTGTTTTCCGTTTCGACCCCGTCACCAAGGAAATCTATCTCGCCCAGATGCATCCGAAAGTGAAAGTGGAAGACGTCCAAAAGGGAGTACCCTGGGATTTGAAGATCGCCGACGATTTGTCCGAGACGCCGCATCCGACAGATGAAGAAATTGACTTCATCCGCAATTTCGCCCCCAACATGGCCATCGGCCGGCAACTCGCGCTGGAGTTGACCGTGTCGAATATGATGAAAAAAATGAAGAAAGGGTAACGGTTCAAGGGTAATAGATAAAAGGAGGAATGTGTAAAGGCACTGAAATTCTTAAAATCAGTATTGGTGTTGTTATACTTTTTGATGTGTTTGTGTTCATGTCGCTCAAGTTCTTCAGGAAATGGATAGGCTGATCCCCTGTTCAGCCAGCAATGGCATCTCAACAATACAGGACAATCGTCATTCTCCCAGAGTGGCGGGTGAAGATCTCCGGATAACGCCAGTTCTCGATGAGGACATCATCCGGAAGAAGAATAACCTTTAACCGTGCAGATATATCGAATGCACCTTAAACCAGCATGCTTTCTGTCTTGACATTGGGGAGTATTATAGTCGATGGCAACGGACTTCATGTTTGTCCTTCCACAATGGCGATTTCTTCCGGGTTCCGTTTTGTAGGGCGTGTTTCCCAAATACGCCGATTGTGTTTGTCCACAGGGCATCAGGATTTAGGTTATCCCCGAATGCGCCGTTTATCGCCATGAAATGATCGGGCTGTTCGGGGAACAGCCCCTGCGTTTTATGTGCCCTCGACAATTTTGATTTCTTCTTCTGTCAGCTCATAGAGTTCATAAACCAGCTTGTCCATCTGCCGGTCGGTGGCGTCAATCTGACGCTGGATCAACGTTTGTTCATGACCGGTTTTGGCTGATTGTAGGGGCGGGGTATTCCCGCCCTGTTTCACCGGAGCATCCGCTCTATATTGAATGAAATACTTATCAATATTTTCTTATTTACCGGTTTTTTTATTTTCACATTTCCTGTTTTGCGTGGTATTTAAGGCACTGAAGGAAAGGAAAATGCCGTGAATGAAATACCCATTGTCTTCGGTATCGGCCAGTGCTCGCTGGATTATATCGGCCTGATCCCTGCCTATCCGCCACCCGACGTAAAATGTGAATTTACCAATCTGGTCGTGCAATGCGGCGGCCCTGTGGCCACGGCGCTCGTTGCACTCAAACGCTGGGGGCTGGATGGTTATATGGCGGGCGTGGTGGGCAACGACGATTTCGGCGCGCAAATTACTGCATCACTTTCCGGTGAAGGTATCAATACATCCGGTCTTCAAATCCGCGAAAATGAGCAATCGCAATTCGCGTTTATCGTCAGTGAACCTTCTACGGCCCGCCGGACGATCTTCTGGCAAAGACCCACAGGCCTTCCGCTGCAACCTGAAGAACTGGACATCAACCTGCTTTTGAATAGTTCGGCGCTACATACCGATGGCCTGTTTCCCGAAACCTCGCTTTTTGCCTGCCGCAAAGCCAAGGAGGCGGGCATCCCCGTGATTGTCGATGCGGGAACATTGCGCGACGGGATGCTGGAAATGGCGGGATTCAGTGACTGCTTTGTCACATCGGAATCATTTTCCAACACGCTGGCCCGGACGCCGGAGGAGTCCTGCCGGATGCTGGCCGGCCTTGGCGTCCGCTTCACAGGCGTCACGCTGGGCGCGAAAGGGTATATCGCCCTGGTTGACGGGCGCTTCATCCGCAAAGAGGCATATCCGGCAAAGGCCATCGACACCACCGGTTGCGGAGATGCCTTTCACGCTGGTCTCACCTATGGCATCGTGCGGGGATGGAACGCGGAAAAATCGCTGGACCTTGGCGCGTGGGCCGCGGCTCGGGTCAGCACACAAATGGGCGGTCGGCGCGGCATCCCGAATGGGCACGATTTACGGGATAAGGGGTTTACTGATTTCCGGCTTTAGCACCCCCATCGATATGCTGAAAGTTACAGTCCGGGGTTCTCATAAAAGGATTGACTGATTCGCAAAAACGCGATTTAAATAGCATTAATAAAAAACTGCGTCTTACGCCGCGCTCATAAAGGCGCACATTAAACGTCCGGCGAGGCTGCCGGAGAAAAGGAGCAACTATGGGAACGATTCATAAAACCGGATGTGTTTTGTGCGCACAGAACTGCGGCCTCGAAGTCGAGGTGGAAAATAACCGCATTGTCAAAGTGAAGCCTGACAAGTCAAACGCCAGGAGCGAAGGCTATTTTTGCCGCAAGGGCATGAACATCGCCTATCACCAGCACAACGCCGACCGTCTGAAATATCCTTTAAAAAAGGTTGGGGATAAGTTTGAACGGATTTCCTGGGATCAGGCTGTCGATGAAATTGCAACCAAACTCAAAGGCATTATCGGCCAGTACGGCCCTCGCTCCTATGCCTACATGGGTGGCGGCGGCCAGGGCTGCCATTTTGAAGCGGCTTTCGGCGTGCGCCTGATGCGGGGCCTGGGTTCGCAGTACCAGTACAACGCCCTGGCGCAGGAATTTGCAGGGGCTTTCTGGGTGTGCGGACGCACACATGGAAAACAATACCTGCATGATGGACCGGATGTCAATAATACCGATGTTCTTCTGACATTCGGCTGGAACGGCATGCAGAGTCACCAGATCCCCCAGGCGCCGCGGCAGCTCCAGCGTCTTTCCAAAGATCCGGACAAAATGCTGATTGTTGTTGATCCGCGATTGTCTGAAACCGCAAAGATTGCCAACATTCATTTACCTATTCGTCCCGGCACGGACGCTCTGCTGATCAAGGCGATGATTTCCATTATCCTGAAAGAAGGCTGGGAGAACCAGGATTACCTGGCAAACCGCACGTCGGGTTTTGATCAGGTTAAATCCTATTTTGAAAATTTCGATGCGCGCGCCGCCGTTAAGATTTGCGAACTGGACTTTGACCAGGTCCGTGAAGTCGCCAGGCTTTACGCCACTCGCAAGTCATCCCTACGTTATGATCTGGGTATTTTCATGGGAAGACACAGTGGTCTGAATTCATATCTGATTGTCATCCTTCAGTCCATCTGCGGCAGGCTTTGCACTCCCGGCGGCAATATCATTCCCGGTCATATGATGCCCCTCGGGTCCCATACGGATGAACGAGACCCCAAAGTCTGGCGTACCGTGACCACGAATTCCTTCCCGGTTTGCGGCGCCTTCCCACCCAATGTCGTGCCGGAAGAAATTCTCTCCGATCATCCCGAGAGGCTGCGGGCGGTTCTGGTTACCGGTTTGAATCCTTTGCGCTCCTACGCAGACACAACCGCTTATGAAAAAGCATTTCAGCGTCTGGACCTTCTGGTCACAGCGGAAATCGCCATGACGGAGACAGCCGCTCTATCCCATTACATCCTGCCGTCGCGCACCGGTTACGAATCATGGGACGGCACCTTCTTCCCCATGACCTATCCTAACATTTATTTTCAAATGCGCCGGCCGATCATTGAACCGGACGGAGAGCAGCTCGAACAGGGCGAAATCGACCTGCGCCTGGCAGACTCGCTTGGGCTGATCCCGCCGATTCCCGAAAGTCTCTATCAGGCCGCCTACGAGAGCCACGCCGCTTTTGCCAAAGCCCTGATGGAGTTCGCCATGACGGAGCCGAAAGTATTAAAGAGCATGCCTTTTATTCTGGGCAAGACACTGGGCAAGGCCATGGGTTCAGTGCACCTTGCGGCTTTATGGGGTATGCTGCAGGTTGCTCCTAAATCCTTCCATGAAAATGCTGCAAGAGCCGGGTACACACCGGGGCCGGCGCTGGCGGAGGAAATCTTTCAGAAGATTGTCGATCATCCCGAAGGCATCTGGGTGGGAAAGGTCGATCCGGAAAAGAACTTTACGGAAATCAAGACTAAGGACGGTAAAATCGATCTCCATATTCCGGAACTGCTCGACGAACTGAAAAGCATTGAGGTGGCAAGGGAAGAAGCGGCGCTGGTCATGCCTCCCCAATTTCCGCTCATCCTCATGGCGGGACGGCATATTTCCACGAACGCCAACACACTGATGCGCGATCCCGCATGGAACGAAGGCAAGCGCGCCTGCACGCTGGCCATGCATCCCATTGATGCCACTGCGCTGAAGCTTAAGGACGGCCAGCAGGTGCGTGTCACCACGGAAGCAGGCACGGAAGAGATTGAACTGGAAGTGACGGAGACGGCGCGAAAAGGCCATGTCGTAATACCGCACGGTTTTGGTATGGTTTACAACGGCGTCAAATACGGCGCCAATGTCAATCGGCTGACCAAAAACACGCACCGGGATCAATTCGGCACGCCCATGCACCGTTACGTGCCCTGCCGGGTAGAAGTATTGTAATGGAACATGTACTGCTCTATTTCCACGAAAGCATGATGGTTTTTTGTTGGATTACTGTGTTATGACTCTCTCTCGACGATCACAGGCTCCCTCTGCGCACGGAGCGTGCCTTGTTCAATGATCGCCAATTTTGATGAACCTGTAAAAAGTCACCGCGCGCATTTCGCTTCGTGCTCATGATAGCCATGCGGGAAAGTATAAAACTGTTCCAGCAGCGAAAAAATTGC
>WRPE01000037.1 GCA_009773315.1 Syntrophaceae bacterium | reverse complement strand
AACCGCACGAAAAAAATTGCTTGGCAATTCACCACATCAGACGCCCGGATTAAGCTGAAACGCCTTTATCCGAATTTATAAACGTTACAGGGTACTAGTGCAATCTTGCAGATTGAACTAGAATTTAAAAACTGGTTCAATCGAAGGACGATTGAACCAGCAAAAGAAATATTTCCGGCGGTGCAGCTTCTCTTTGCTATAGGACGCTCCAACTTCCATCAGCAGGCTGGACATCCGGGGAAGACTGACAGTGAGCGTCTATTTTGGAAAAGCAAAATGCAATTGACAAATCTGGTAACCTCTGGCACGATGTAAGCATTGATATCATTAATATTCTAAATAGCTGAAAGGAATCTCGTCATGTCGGATTACTTCTACAAGGTCGTCGTTGAACCGCAACCGGAAGGCGGATTTACTGCTTATGTCCCCGGACTTCCAGGATGCGTTTCCGAAGGAGAAACTTACCGGGAAACTATGGACAACATTCGGGAGGCTATGGAACTTTATCTGGAAGTCAAAAAGGAAAGAAACGGCGAAATTGTCCCGGATAATGTCCATATAACCGAGATATGCGTCAGCTTATGAGTGGCGTTATTCCTTCGCTATCTCCAAAAGAGGTAACTTCCGCCCTCGAACGGCTGGGCTTCACCTGTCACCGGCAGAAGGGTAGTCATAAAATCTACGTCAAAGACGATCATCAAGTAACCGTCCCATTCCACGCTAAAGACCTCAAAAAGGGCACACTCCATCAGATTATCAAAGGCACAGGCGTATCTGTCGAAGAATTTCTGAAAAACCTGTAAAGCTTAATAGGGGACCGCCACTCATTTACGGTAAGCTAATCCGTTGACCAGACAAGCAATAATACAGAAAAGGAGCATGTCACATGACAAAATCCGATTTAATCCGTGTGGCGGTTTTCGAAGGGAAGCATATTCGCAAAATCATGCATTTGGCCGAATGGTGGTTTTCTGTAATTGATATTTTAGAAGTGCTTACCGATAGCAACATAACAAAACGATATTGGAGCGATCTCAAGCGCAAGTTGTCGAAAGAGGGTTATTCTCAGTTGTACGATAAAATCGTACAACTGAAATTTGCTGCTGCCGATGGGAAATATTACTCCATGTAATCCTTAAACAGCAATGCTCAAAGGATGAACTTCCCGGGCAACCTTGTCCGCCAATGCATCTTCAGTAATATCCATATCGTAGCGACTTTGTAGATTAACCCAATAACGCGGCTCCTGGGCAAAATATCTCCCCAATCTCATGGCCAGTTCCGCATTTACCGGCCTTTTTCCATTAATCACATAATTGATACGCATGGCGGGTATTCCTAAATCCTTGGCCAATCGATACTGGGATATATTTAATTCATCCAGCAGTTCCTTCAAATAAAGCCCCGGATGCACTGGTTTAATAGGTTTTTTTGCCATACAAATTCTCCTTAATGATAATCAGCAATTTCCACCTTTTCGGCATTACCGTTAATCCATATAAAACATATCCGCCACTGGTCATTAATTCTGATACTCCATGGTCCCTGGCGCTTACCTTCTGGAGCAGTCACAGGGATCAAGACGAAGCAGATTCCGGCGTGGTGTCCTGACTGCTGATATACACTATTAGCGCCAGGGCCAGCAAGGCGGCAGAGACGCCGAAGCCCCACTGGTAGGCCACAACGGGTAAGGCTCCCGTTATCGATGGTGTCCAGTTACCCATGATGATTCCCATCATGTGTTGGAATACGGCTCCACCCAGCATGAGAAAAAAATTCAGGGCAGTAAGAGCGGTTCCGGCGATGAAGAGGGGGAAGGTCTCTTTTACCTGGACATAAAGAAGAGTGGAAGAAACACCGGTAAAACCGAATAGCCAGAATTGCAGTAACAAGCCCCAGCGAGGTAATTGCAGGTCCATGGCCAGACTGAAAAAGACCAGCAGCGAAACCCCCTGCACCAACAGAATCAATAATTTTCGTTGCCTCAGTTTGTCGGACAGACGACCCCAGAAAGGTGCACCGCAAATGGCCCCGATGGGAGTGGCTAGCAAAATAACACTGGCAGTCGTTTTACTCAGGCCGCAGGTGTGCATAAGGTAAGGACCACCCCATAAGCCGATAACAGTTATCATGGCGCCATAGGCAGCGAATGCAAGTGGTGCAAGGCACCAGAAACGACTACTACCGAAAACCAAACGGAATCCGGAAAAAATATTACTCATAGAGGGTGAGGCATGAGGCAGCGTGCCAGTCCGCTGATGCGGATGATCGCGTACCACCAGGAAAATTGTGACAGCCAGGAGCAAAGTTATTATTGCCATGCAGAGGAAAGCACCGCGCCAGCCAAATGTTTCACTCAGCAAGGCCAGTGGGGTGGTGGCGCCAATGGCTCCCATGTTCCCAAGCGCGATCATGATGCCGGACAAGGTGGCAAACTCATGAGGGGAAAACCAAGTGGTAAATATTTTATAGGAACCCATTAGCGCGGCGGCCATACCGACACCGATTCCTGCCCGGGCCAATATCGCCATGGTGCCACTGCTTGAGAGAGCAAAGACTATCGCACTTGCCGCCCCGATGCAGGCGAGCGAGCTCATGACAACGCGGGACCCAAAGCGGTCGAGCAATGGTCCCATTGGCAGTTGCACCAAGCAAAAGCTGTAGAAAAAGGCGCCACCCAGCAGTCCAAGATTCTCAGGGGAAAGGCCCAGGTCATGGCTCAGGTCATTGGCGACGACAGCGTTGGAAACACGCCAGAATTGGGAGATAATAAATATTGCGGCGCAAAGTGTGAAAATATACCAGCGGTAATGAGGAGAGAACGGTTTTTTCATAAATACTCGCAATGTATGAAAGGATTTCTATCTGATCAGACCAGCATTTGTGGAGGGGAATATAGAAAAAACGGACTTGCGTGTCAATGAAATAATGACAAGAAGGCATTATCAGGGGTAAGTACGCATCAACCGGATGAACCATAAAATTATCTTCGGGCGGGTGCGAAAAAGGTAGTTGAAAAATTCACATAATCACCTTAAAGGAATATTCATGATTTCAAAACGCGCGTCTGAATTTACATCTTTTATCGTTATGGATGTCATGGCCAAAGCCGAAGAGCTGGAGCGCAAGGGCGAGCACATCATTCACATGGAAGTGGGTGAACCGGATTTCCCTTCGCCTAAAGTGATTACCGACACGGCCATCGAAGCTCTGCAAAACAACAAAACCCGCTATACGCATGCCCTGGGGCTTCTGGAGCTCCGTCAGGCCATCTGCGATTACTATTGGAAAGAATACGACGTCACGATTTCACCCGATCAGGTGCTGGTCTCCACCGGCACGTCACCCGTTTTGCTGTTTGCCATGCTGGCGATGCTGGATCATGGCGACGAAGTGATTATTTCCAACCCCCGCTATCCCTGCTATCAGAATTTTATTCTGGCGGCGGGCGGAAAGCTCAAAGAGATTCAAACTTACCCTGAAGAAGGATTTCAATACCGCCATAAGGACATTAAAAAGAAACTTTCACGGCGGACAAAAGGCATCATTATCAATTCCCCATGTAATCCGACCGGCATTGTCATGACCGAAGAGCAACTGCGGGATATCGCCCAGTTCGATTCGCAATACATCATTTCCGATGAAATCTATCACGGGCTGGTCTATCAAGACCGGGCGCACTCCATCCTGGAATTTACGGATAAGGCGTTTGTCATCAACGGTTTTTCCAAACTCTACGCGATGACGGGCTGGCGTTTGGGCTACCTGATTTTTCCCAAAGCATTCAGCGCCGTTATGCAGCGCATCCATCAAAATTTTATGATTTCGGCCAACGGCTTTATCCAATGGGCGGGGATTGCCGCTCTGACGAAAGCGCAAGACGATGTTGCCAAAATGATCAATATCTATGATGAACGCCGCCGTTACATGTTGGCCCGCCTGACCGATATGGGATTTACCATTCATGTCGAGCCGACTGGGGCGTTTTATGTATTTGCCGACGGGCGTAAATTTTTCACCGATTCCTACAAAGAGGCTTTCCGGATCACCGAAGAAGCGAAAGTAGGCGTGGCTCCCGGCATTGATTTCGGCAGCGGCGGCGAAGGATTTTTGCGTTTCTCCTACGCCACTTCTCTGGAAAATATTCAAGAAGGTTTAAACCGTCTGGAGCGGTATTTGAGAAAAAATAAGTAATGATTAGAAAGCGTTTCGAGTCAGAAATGAAATGCCATAGACAAATTGATTCATTTGGCGTATCTTGCCGCCCGTAACTCGGAAATAATCCCCAAGGAGGATATATTAAGCTATGTCGTATAAATACATTGATCTGAAAATTGAAAATCATGTGGCCACCGTGGCCATGGCAAGAGTGGAAGCGCTCAACGCGCTGAGTCTTGAATTCGCCTCAGAAATTGCGGGTGTCTTTCGCGAACTAGGCGCAAACGACGACGTCCGCGCGATCATCTTCTGCAGCAAGGCGCGGATTTTCTGCGCAGGACTTGATTTAAAAGAAGCGGCCGCCGGCGCAAGCGGAACGGCCAAGGGAGTCATCGACACGATCCGGAATTCTCAGCCCTTGTTTGACTGCTGCAACTTTATTGAGGAGTGTCCCAAGCCGGTGATTGCGGCCGTTCACGGCAAATGCATCGGCGGCGGACTCGACATGATCTCCGCCTGCGATATCCGTCTATGCACGGAAGACGCCATCTTTTGCCTGAAAGAAGCCGCGATCGGCATCGTCGCCGATATGGGCGTACTCCAGCGTTTGCCGATGATCGTCGGCCAGGGTTTTGCCCGCGAGATGGCCTACACCGCGGCCAACTATTCCGCGCGCGATGTGGAAAAGATGCGGCTGGTCAACCATGTGTATGCCGATCATGCGGGACTTATGGCCGCCGCGCAAAAACTGGCCGCGCAGATTGCCGCCAACGCCCCGCTCGGTATTAGAAGCACCAAAGAAGTTCTCAATTTCAGCCGCTACGTAAACGTTTACGAAGGTATGGCGATGGCGATTCAGAAAAACGCGACGCTGCTGATGACAGATGATTTGAAAGAAGCGATGATGTCCTTCCTGGAAAGACGCCCTGCCGATTTTAAGGGAAAATAATTGTACTATTAGTAGGGAACGGTCTTGTGACCTCGCGCCACCTACAGGTGGTCAGGTTATCGCTACCGTTCCTCTTAAAATCAAGTAGATAATTAATTTTATGGCCGGATATATTTCGCATATCCGGCCTTCTTATACCAAGTTGCATTCAAAGGGTAACAAACCAATGTAGTCCGAACCTCGCGTGACCTCCAGGTTATTAGGTTCGCGTGTTTAACGGGTCTAAAGACCCATGCTACTGTTGGCTTTTGACGGCGACATGGTATTATTTTCCACAGCTTTCCATCGTCAGTTTCAGCTTCCAGAGCGCTTTGATGTCTTTTGAATCGGAAATGCGATACTTGATCTTCAGCGGCAGGCCGTCCGGCGGAAGGATTTTTGATTCTTTGATTCCCGCATTGTTCCATTTCTTATCGATAACGACCTCTTCATCATTCATTCCCTGCATGAATGCTTTTGGAAAGATCATGGCAAAGCCTTTCACAAACTCCGCCGGACTGTAAACAACCATCAGATTATCTCTATATTCACGGCACTGATCGACCGGGACGCCGTTGACATGGACCTGGGTATGAACCTCATCCACAATCGGCGTCTTGGCGTCTTTGGAGATATAATACCTTGAATTCACGAGACGACCCGATTCGATCCGGTAGTTTCCGCCCAGAACCCAGGTTTCGGCAGAGTTGCTTTCCTCCGAGAGATTTTTCAGGATCTCGTTGTAGGCTCTGCTGTAGAACGGGTTTACGGTAACGCGGGCACTCAGGACCACGTCAACTTGCGTGGCGCCGATTCTTTTGATCTCATAGCCTTCGTAGATGACGCCATACTTCTCATGCACCGGACGACTGGCCAGGATTCTTACCATCTCCGCAAGCTTCTTCATCTGGACCTGCCGCTGGGCGACGTTGTTGTAATCTTTCAGGACATTCTCAGAAGTGATCAGTTTTACGTTGTTGCGGAGAATGCCTTCAATCTTGCCCTCAGAGAGCGTGACATCCAGCGTGATCAGAATCAGATCATCTATCTTTGATGTCTTGATGATCCGATAAATTTTCACATAACCAAGTGAGGCCGCCACAATCTGATCCTTCTGGACCTGATAATTTTCAACGTCCGTCACGCCATAGACCAAGGCGCCGGTGAACATTTCGACGGCATCCCGGAGACAGTTATTGATAGCCTCTTCTTTGGTTGTTCCCGATCCGGTAACGACCACGGCCCAGGAGTTTGCCGCGATCAGAAGGCCTATAAGGGACATAATGAGGATTTTTTTCATCGCTTGAACCCCCGATCACAATGAGAATGATACATGAGCACATCCGGGATGTAAAGATAATTTATCAAATATAATTAAATAGATAGAAAGTATTTCGTATGGAAATACATTATTTCTATATGAAGGTTTTCACCGGCATGCGCCGACCGGTAAAATCTCACCGAGGCAGAAAATATTTTCGCTGACATTTCTGTTTTTCATTTCCGGCCATTCATCTTCCAAAACGAGCAACATCAATTCATTACGCCTTCATTTCTGATATTTGTTCCGGTTCATATAGAAATAATATTTCTTTATCAAAAATAACATATCTAATTGTAATTATTGATAAATTGTCTTGACAAACACGTTTGGCATGTATAGTATCTCAATCAAAGGAGAAGGAAGAAAAATGGATGCCTTACGACTTTACATGGATGACAGCAACGACCTCTGGATCAACTTTTCAGATGATCATTCCTCCCATATCGGTGGCCCCTACCTCTATTGCCTTGACAGCAAGACGATGAGATTCAGGAAGGAGGTCCGTCTTTTCAGCGACAGGGGCAACCCGCTGACCAGTGTTTTTGAGCCCCAGTTCGTCTCGCAGGATCAGCAGGGAAATTTCATCCTGGCAACGGATCTCGCCTATCTGGCAAAGGTAAATCCGCAGGGCCGCAGACTCTATCGCAAGCGTCTCATGCATTATGACTTCAATTGGACTGCTCGCAACCAGAAGCGCAAGCGTCCCTATTTTGTCAGGGATATTCAGAAGCAGGGCGATCATGAGCATAGAAGATTTGGAAAAGGATCCACCAGCAGCCTCTACATGATGTCGGTGGGCTACTCAAAGTCCCGCGATCTCCTCTTCGTCGGCCAGGGCTGCCACTGCTGTTCCAGCGATGTCATCGTTTACAACGGCGCAGGCAAGTATCTCTATCATTTCCCGACGCCGATGGGACCGGAGGCCATCGTGGCCCGCGATGGTCTGCTGTATCTGGCTGACTCCTATTTCTCCCTCGTTCATGTTTACACCTACGAGGGCAAGTGGCTCCGTTCCTTCGACGTCCTCTTTCGGGACAGTTTCCAGGGCGTCGATCTGGATGACGAACAGGCTCGGTACTTATGGCGTGACGGCTTTCAACACGAGTTGGTCGATGCGGATTGTGTTGTCTCCATCTGCGGGGTCGGCGAAGACAAGCTTGCCGTGGGGCTGGAAAAGGGGCTCATCCGCCTGCTGAACCATGACGGCGGGTTGATTGCGGATATCCTTCCGCCGGCGCCGGGCCTCTATCCCAACAGCATGGTCGCCGATTCGTCGGATAATCTGTTCGTCTATTACACCGGCGATGGTTACTTCAACAAGCCCAAGGGCCTCTATTGCTATGGCGCGGACGGAAAGAACCGGGGACCGCTCTTGCGCGGAGAATTGGGAATCTTTCAGCCCAGACAAAAGGATCTGGAAAAGAGAATCGCCGAAGGTCGCGCCAATGCATACGATTATTTCGATTTGGCCGACATCCGAATCAGGCGAAAGAAGCTCTCTCAAGAAACGATTCGTCTGCTCGAAAAGTCCCTGGAACTAAAGCCCGATCTCTGGATCGCCTTGGCCTACCTGGGATTGTCCCTGAAGGAGCTTGGAGAGATCGAGCGGGCCGTCGCTTGCATGGAAAAGGCCATGGAGCACATCGATTGCGGCGTCATGGCAACCGCGTTGATCGAATTCTATTACCGGAAGCACGACCGGGACAAGGTCCTGTGCTACTTCAAGAGGATGGAGGCGGAAGAAGACGATTTTGATATTGAATTTTACAGCTCCGAGTTGACCAATGATCAGATCGAACAGTTTCTGGGACCACTGGTCAAGCGGAACAAGAGCAATAATCTGGTGAGCAGTTAAAATGACTATGCAACCAGCAACAGAATGCAAACCATACGAAAGACCCTGGCGGGATTGGGCTGTGGACCGGAATCTTGAAGACCATTGGCTTGAACGGCTGAATGATCTGGAAACGCTCAGTCTTGTCAGCGTCTGTGAAGGGCATCTTGATGTCCAGCCGAACTCGGTCAAGAGTAGACCCTGTATCATCCTGAGGCCGAAAAAAAATTATATGAGGCCTCTTACCGTCGGCTGGTATGACTTGAAAGTAGCGCTGGCCGCTGAAATTGAGAGAATCTGGCCGGATGATGAATCGATCGTTGAGTTTGAAATCCAGCACCGGCTTGTCAAAAATGGTGATCATCCGGCCGATATCGAAGACATCATTATCAGGATTACATCTGAACGCAAAAGAGACATAATGATTTTAACGGAATGGCTCGCCTTTTGGTTCCAGCTTTCGCTAATCAGAATTCGAGTTTTCGACCGGTTCATGAAAACCCTGATCGTCATCAAGGGAGAGCAAGGATAAAACAATGAAAGACAGACCAATAAAGCATTTCTACCAGCAGACGCTGTTTTTGCGCTGGGCAGCCCGCAACCGGCGGTTGTTTTCCCATCAGCCCTACTTGCTGCAGCAGAAGAAGGGCTCCTGTGATATTGCTTTCCGGGGCGTCAGCAAGCATATTACCTGCTGTTTTACCAAGCCCGGCGCCATCATGATCGGCGCGGACTACCGGAATACTAATTTTGATATCATAGGGGAATTTGACCTTTATGAAGAACGGACGCCTGAAGGGCGTTGGCTGTGCAGCATGTGTCGCGACCATCCCCATCCGGACAAGACCGAACCCTTTATCGAATACGAAGATCGCAAGGAAATGTGGATCGAACATTCCTTTGCACCTCTGGCGGCCTGGACTCGGGAATCCTTCACAATAAACGCCGTTCTTTGCCTGTACCGCGATGGGGGCTCAACATGGGCCGTGATTGAGCAGGGACCGAATCTGAAGAAAACCACGGAAAGCCGTTACTTATTCAAGAAGTTCCCCGTTTTGACGGCGAGATAGGGAAATGGGAATTTGGAAAGGTGTTCAACAATAATGATACTGTTGCTGCTGGCCATAATCTTTATAATCCTAAATATTCTGGACATAACCACCACCAGAAAGATTTTGAGAAACGGCGGCTATGAAGCCAATCCCCTGGCAAGATTTCTGATGCGAATCCATCTGTTTATCCAGGCAAAAATCCTTATGGTTGTTATTGTATTCCTGATGACCATATCAAACGAGAGCACAGGCATCCCAGTGGGAATTCTATGTTGTGGAATCTATTTTTTTATTGTATTAAATAACTTACGAACCATTAGGCTACAATTAAAAGACAAAGAGGCATAACTGTGTATCACAGAGTATCCTTGATGCTGATTGTGGTATTTGTCCTCACACTTCTGGCGTTCAAGCCGTGTCTGGCCGAAGAATGCTTCAACTCCTCCAAAAAACTCAATGCCGACGCACAGACCATCCGTTTGAAAGCGATGGATATGGGCTGGAATATCGGCAAAACTGCTTCCCTTACCGCCGCATCCATCGTCAAAGGCAAAACAGAACTGTATCCCAAAGACAACGTTGAAATCTGCATCAGGGAAGAAGACAGTGCCCTCCGGATCAAAGCGCAGTCCAAATCGGAAGACGCTGGCAAGGCCGAATGGCACAGGATCACTGCAAAAAAAATCAGGGAAGGCAGCGGTAGGAAAAACTAACAATTATGGCGTTGAATACCGGGTAAGATTGTTATGGAAATTAAGCCGGGCAATAATTGACCTTTACACTCGACTTTATCAAAGGAGCACAAATGGCACTTTCAGCAGATGAAGCAAAAACTATCGAATTTTATGTTGAACCTATTGCAAAAGCAGTGGTTGAAAAAAAATTAGATTATCTGCCAACACTTAAACAGAAATTAATCAATAAGCTTTTAGAGTTACGTCATAACATGAGTGAAAACACTGTTAAAATTTTGGTTGACAATGCAATTAGCAATATCACTGGGTCTTTAATGGAGCAAGAAAGTAGTGCTCAAATAAGGAATACAGTTAACGAAATTATTAGGCGTATAAATATGATGTTTTAATTTTTGTGTCGTCAGGATTTGGAGGTTTTTATTTGTAATGAAGATACGAAAAAAAGATGTAGCCCCTCTTTTTCTAGCGTTCATCGGAGTCATTGTAATCGCATTCATAGCGATCTGGATTTTTGATCTTGTCATACGTGAACGATCTCGATCAGAAATTGAAGCAGCGTGTCAAAAGTATGTTGGTGAAGCTGAACGTAAGGCGACTGATGCTGTCTCGCGTCGTGCCACAGAGTTCGCTTCTTTCATTGATTCAAAAAAAGCCGGAGCGAAACCTTTTTCTAAAGATATTGTCAGTTATCATGGTAAATGGAGGGCAGTAAAATCCAAATTACCATTCACCGATGCAGAGGGACATAAAAAGTATGTAGCAGAGAAATTTAACGAACACCTTTTTTCAAATGAGGACTTGGCCAGTACCATCAAGAGATCAGTTGAAGGATGCATTAAAGACATAGAAGGTGTTGAAAATGAATTAGCAGTTGCTTTGCAGCAAGAAATACTTGGGCGATCTCTTGCACCCAACGAGATGCCTATTGCAAACGCTGAATTTCAGAAAGCGATTGAACATATTGTGTCTGCATCACAATGGGATGCGGCCAAAACAGCAGGTAATTTTGCTGTGTCTGAGGTAGCTACTTCAGTAACCCTTCAAGTAGTGCGGCAAGTTTATATTCGTCTAGGGGTTTCCGCGGGGATATTTGCAACAGGAGCCGCAAACGCTTGGTGGACTTTGGGCGCAAGTATAGTTATTGGAATAATAGTTGATGCAATTTGGGATTGGATTGATGATCCCGCAGGTGATATCGAACGGGAAGTAATTGGTTCGCTCGATGAATTATCTAAAAATGGGTCTGAGGAAATCAAGAAAGCATTGAGCCAGATTGTTGAACAAAGAAATAATCTTTGGACAAAAACAGTAAAGGAGATGGTTCCATGAAAAAAAACATATGTTTTATTTTATTCATTTTAATTTGCTTTTTTACTGTATCCACAGCCACAGCGGGCCCAGTTGGTATTGCTATAAGGGAAACTGCAGAATACATTATGAAAAAATTTGGAAAGGGTGCAGGAGGTCAGACCGTTGAGGAAGTGACCGAAGCAACAGCAAGGGCAATCACAAAATATGGTGATGATGCTTTACCGATTTTACAAAAATCTGGGCATGCCGGTTTCAGCGCTCTTGAACAAGCGGGAGATAAAGCACCAGATATTATTAAACTTTATGCGCGGAAGGGTGATGAAGCGATTTGGATCATTTCACAGCCGAAAAAGCTTTCTATTTTCTTGAAGCATGGCGATTCTGCCGCTGATGCGCTGCTGAAGCATCCCGGTATCGCTGATAACCTGATTACCAAATATGGCGATGATGCAGCAGGTGCACTCAATAACTTATCTCGTGCGAGTGCTCAGAAATTGAATAGGATCGCCGATGAAGGCATATTAGATGCTACAAAGCAAAGCCCTGAATTACTTTCTGCTGTTCGGAAATACGGCGATGAGGCAATGGATTTCATTTGGAAGAATAAGGGGGCGCTGACTGTTGCATCCGTGCTTGGGACTTTTTTGCATGATCCAGACAAATTCCTAGGTGGCGAAGAAACATTGCCTGGTGGCGGTAAAAAACGGTGGGGATTATGGCCAATCGCTGACAAGGTGAACTGGACATTGATTATCATTGGAATTTTGTGCATCGCTTTCATGCCATTTATTGCGAGGAAGCTTATGAAGTCTTATTCCGAAATTAAAAAAGCACCATATAAAAATCATGCAAAGAATTATATAAAGGAAAAAGGAAGCGTTCCCGATAGTGGCCCAAAACCAGAAAACAAAGCTGAGCAAACCGAAAAGTCAGACGATCTAAAAGACAAAGTGAACTGATTTTCTTCTTCAGCTAATGACAACCCGGATGTTTTTGAAAGACACCTAACATGAAAGAATTTATCGGCAAAATTCGGGTTGCGAACGAGAAGGAAATTCATGATTTTCTGAAGCTTGTTTTCAATGCCGACATCAGCAAACCGCTGCTTTTCCGGCGTAAGTTTCAGGAAATGGATATTTGGATATAATAGGCGAGAAAAAAAGAAAACGCTGGGCAAGCCAAGAGAAAGACGGCTCTGATAGAATTGAAGAGAAGAAAAATGGAATCATAACGAATCACTGTGGATAACGTTGCAAGGATACTGACTTGAAGACATTTCTCGAAGAAATCAGGCTGCCTGATGAAAAAAAGACCCTCGACTATCTGGAAGAAGTTTTAAACGTCAGTACGATAAATGATCTGTTAGCATTTCATGCGAATCAGAAAAAGGATCGCAGTCTGTCTAAAAAAATGCAATTCAATCTGCCGTTGTCGCCACAGGTTGGGGGAAATCTTTACGCTTTGACACAGGAAATCCTTCATCTGTTGAATTACACCGATCGCCAGGTTGCCTTTTACATATCCAACGATATAGGATTCAATGCAACAACGTATTTCAATCGCAATGAAGATGAACCTCATTACATCGTTTTCAACTCCGGCCTTTTGGAAAAACATACCGAAAAGGAGATGCGTTTCGTTATCGGCCATGAACTGGGTCATCTGATTTACAAACATGCAGATTTTAATTATGTCGTTGAATATATTCATTATTCCGGATTCCCGAATTTTATTAAAAAAATCCATCAACTCTGGTCGAACCTCAGTGAAATGTCTGCCGATCGCGTCGGCTCTCTGGCTGTGGATGCTTTCGATACGGCCGTGAGTGCCATGTTTAAAATGTCCAGTGGTTTGGATATGGAGAGTTTACAGGTCAATGCAAAGCATTTCATAGCGATGAACGACAAACTGGTGGCCGATATGACCACCTCGCGGCAGAATTATCTTACGGAGACACATCCGGCAAATTCGCTCCGCATCAAGGCATTGGATGTCTTTTACCATTGCCGCCTGAGAAAGAGCTTCCTGAAGAGCCGGAAACTTGTCCAGGATCATAAACTCCACCGGCAGACCGATGAACTGATCGCCCTGCTCAAGGATCAGCCCGAGGATGATATTGAACAGGCCGGACTCGATTTTCTGACCGCTGCCGGTTACTATTTAATCAACGGCGATGGAGATGTAGCCGCCGAAGAATATGATGAGTTTATGAATATGCTGTCTGTGTTCCATTCCTGGCCCCCGGATTATGTGAAGCAGTTGCTGAAGAAGAGCAAAATGATGACTATTATCAACAAATCCGCATCTATTATTATTGAAAAATGCCCTCAGTATGTCCCCTCTCTGTTCAGGACTCTGGTTCCTCTCATTACAATGGACAAGCGTATCAAGACTGATGGGATAGAAGCCCTGCTGTTGATTGCCGGGAAACTGAAGTTGCCGAAACTGGATGCAATTGAAATTATCCTGGAAAAAATCAGAGGCAAGTATCAGCCAATAGTATAACAATATCGTTTAATGATAATATCAGAACCTGATGAAAAAGAGGTGAACAATGCCGATTGCGGAATCAAACAAACCGGGCATTGCGGCTGTTTTGAGTTTGATTATTCCAGGCGTGGGTCAGTTTTATAACGGCACTTTCTGGCGGGGCATATTTTGGTTGATTATTACCCCTGGTCTCTGGATCGGATCCGGTGGAACCTTGGGCTGGATCTGTCACATCATCGCGGCTGTTACAGCTTCACCACCCCCGTCGCTTCGCGCCACCCCCGCCTGCGGGGGAAACGTGACCCTACTTCAATTCCATGCAAAATTTATCAATCTTTTCGGGAGGATCGATGGGATAGTCACCGGTGTAGCAGGCCAGGCAGAAGCACTCTTTGGGCATGCCGGTGGCTTTGACCATGCCGTCCACGGTCAGGTAGTGGAGTGAATCCAGGCCGATGAATTCGGCGATGGCTTTTTCGTTTTCCTTTTTGGTGGCGATCAACTCGCCTTTAGATGAAAAATCAATGCCGTAGGGACAGGGAAACAGCGTGGGCGGACAACTGATGACCATGTGGAGTTCTTTGATGCCAATCCCTTGCAGATGTTTCACACGGTTGCGGCTGGTGGTGCCGCGGATGATGGAATCCTCGACAATCATGACTTTCTTGCCTTTTAAAAGCGGCTTAACCGGGTTGAGTTTGACGCGTACGGCGAAATCGCGCATCGGCTGCGTGGGCTGAATAAAAGTTCGGCCGACATAATGGTTGCGGATCATGCCCATTTCAAAGGGGATGCCGCTTTCTTCCGCATAGCCCAGAGCGGCGTAATTGCCGGAATCCGGGAAAGGCATCACGAGATCCACATCCGGACAATATTCTCGCGCCAGTTCATGCCCCAGACGTTTGCGGCACAGATAGACATTTTGGCCGAAAATCTGGCTGTCGGGGCGGGCAAAATAAATCAGCTCGAAAATGCAGTGGCAATGCTTCATCGGCGCGAAAGGCTTCAGGCTCTTATAACCATGGGCATCGATGATGATAATCTCGCCCGGTTCGATATCACGGATGTATTCGGCGCCCACCAGATCAAATGCGCAGGTTTCGGACGCGACCACCCAGCCGCCGTTCAGTTTACCTAACGCCAGCGGCCGAAAACCGCGTGGATCACGGGCAGCGATAATTTTGTCGCGCGTCAGCATCACCAGACTGTAGGCGCCTTCGACTCTGGCGAGCGCGATCGAAAGAGCTTCTTCCAACCCTTTTTTCAGATGCGGCGCCATCAAATGGATGATGACTTCGCTGTCCATCGTTGATTGAAAAATCGAACCGCTGCTCTCCAATTCAGTTCTCAATTGCTGGGCGTTGACGATGTTGCCGTTGTGCCCCAGCGCGTAATACTCTTCGCCGACATGCACCAGGAATGGCTGGGCATTGGAAATTGTGGAAGAGCCGGTTGTGGAATAACGGACATGGCCGATGGCCAGCGAGCCTACCAGCTTCTGTAAAATCGATTCCTTAAAAACGGTAGAGGCCAGGCCCATGCCTTTGTGCTCCATGACCTGACAGCCGTCGGAGGTGACAATGCCGGCTGATTCCTGGCCGCGATGCTGCAGGGCGAAAAGACCGAAAAACGCAACGCGGGCCGCTTCTTCATGCCCGTATATTCCAAAAACGCCGCACTCCTCACGGGGCCGGCCGGATTCATTTTGTGTGTCTTCAACAAATGTCATTTCTTATAATACTCCTGCAAGGGACAAACGCCCCAGTCTTTTTCAATTATGGCCTTCGTCGCTTCAGAGAGCGCCCGCGCGCCCGCCAGAGTGGTCGTGTAAAGTATGTTATATGTCAGCGCGCCGCGCCGGATATGGTAAGAGTCCCGTGATGATTTCCGCCCGACGCCGGTGTTGATCACCATCGCAATATCGCCATTTTTAATATAATCGACGATATGCGGCCGACCTTCGCTGACCTTGGCAATGACAGTCGCATCCACGCCAAACTTCTGCAAATGTCTGGCTGTGCCGCCGGTTGCCAGAATCTTAAATCCCATGTTCGCAAACGACCGGGCAACTTCCACTATCCTGTCCTTGTGATGGCCATGAACACTGATAAAGATAGAGCCGGACGTCGGCATTTTGAAACCCGCCGCCATCTGCGACTTGGCAAACGCCAGGCCAAAAGAATAATCGATCCCCATCACTTCGCCGGTCGATTTCATTTCGGGTCCCAGCAGAATATCCACTTCCGGAAAGCGGTTGAAGGGAAAGACGGCTTCCTTTACGGAAACATGTTTTGGTTTAATGGTTTGAGTGAAACCAAGCTCCTCCAAACTTTTGCCCAACATAACCTTTGTGGCCAGCTTCGCGAGCGGCACGCCGATGGCCTTGCTGACAAACGGCACGGTCCGTGATGCGCGGGGATTCACTTCCAGCACATACAGCACATTGTCCTTAATGGCATACTGAATATTCATGAGGCCGATAACGTTAAGCTCGGCGGCCAGCATCCTGGTCTGTTTTTCAATCAACTCCAATAAAGGGGCGGAAAGAGTGAGCGGTGGTAAAATACAGGCGCTGTCACCGGAATGAATACCCGCTTCCTCGATGTGTTCCATGATACCGGCCACAACGGTTGTTTTACCGTCGCTGATCGCATCCACATCCACTTCCACCGCATCTTCCAGAAATTTATCGATTAAAATCGGATGTCCGGGCGAAACAAGAAGCGCCTTGCCCATGAAGGTGCGTAGCGTTTCGGGATCATAGACAATTTCCATGGAGCGTCCGCCCAGCACATAGGAGGGGCGAACGAGCACCGGGTAACCGATACGGTGGGCGGCCACGAGCGCCTTTTCCACATCCATCGCCGTGTCGTTATCCGGCTGATTGAGATTTAGTTTATGAACAATTTCCTGAAACCGGTCGCGGTTCTCCGCCCGATCAATTGCAGTAGGCGAGGTTCCGATAATCGGCACGCCAGCCGCTTCCAGGCCGCGCGCCAGATTGAGTGGTGTTTGACCGCCGAACTGGACAATCACCCCGTCTGGTTTTTCCGTCTGGATGATATGCAAAACGTCTTCGAGCGTCACCGGCTCGAAAAACAGCTTGTCGGATGTGTCGTAGTCCGTGCTCACCGTTTCGGGATTCGAGTTGATCATGATGCTCTCGATGCCTTCTTCGCGCAGTGCAAATGATGCATGGACGCAGCAATAATCAAATTCAATCCCCTGGCCGATGCGGTTAGGCCCGCCGCCAATGATGGCCACCTTCTTTTTGGCCGACGGCCTCGATTCATTTTCAGTCTCGTAGGTGGAATAATAATAAGGCGTGTAGGCTTCAAACTCAGCCGCGCAGGTATCTACCAGCTTATAGACTGGAACAATCTTTTCCCGTTCGCGCCACTGGCGAATCTCCAACTCTGTCTTATTCCAGAGCGCGCCCAAAGTTCTGTCCGAAAAACCCATCTGTTTGGCGGCGCGCAGGAGTTCCGTCGAAGGTTCCGAACTTTTCAGTTCATCTTCCGCATCAAGGATATCTTTAATCTGGTGCAAAAACCAGGGATCGACTTTGGTGAGTTCATAGACTTCTTCCACCGGCATGCCGCTGGCGAGCGCCGCTCCGATATAAAAAAGCCGAAGGGAGTTGGGTTTGACAAGTTTGCTTTTGAGGAGCGTTTTTCTTTCCTGGGGATCGGCAGGCAAATCCTGACCAAAACCGAAACGGCCGGTTTCCAGCGAACGGATGGCTTTTTGCAGAGCTTCTTTAAAAGTACGGCCGATGGCCATCGTCTCACCGACCGACTTCATCGACGTCGTGAGAAAATCCTCAGTCTCGGGGAATTTTTCAAAAGTCCAACGCGGTATTTTTACCACGCAATAATCGATGGTCGGTTCAAACGACGCCATCGTCTCGCGGGTGATATCGTTAGGAATCTCATCCAGCGTGTAGCCGACGGCGAGTTTGGCGGCGATTTTCGCAATCGGAAACCCGGTAGCCTTGGAAGCCAGCGCCGACGATCGCGATACGCGTGGATTCATTTCCACAACAATCATTTCGCCGGTTTGGGGATGGATGGCAAACTGCACATTGGAGCCGCCTGTTTCGACGCCGATTTCCCGCATGATGGCGATGGCGGCATCCCGCATGACCTGATATTCGCGATCCGTCAGCGTCTGTGCGGGTGCAACCGTGATGGAATCGCCGGTATGCACGCCCATCGCATCGACGTTTTCAATGGAGCAGATGATGACGACATTGTCCGCCTTGTCGCGCATCACTTCCAGCTCGTATTCTTTCCAGCCCAGCACGGATTCTTCAATCATAACCTCTGTTATCATGCTGGCATCGAGACCGGTCTTGGCGATATCCATCAACTCCTCGCGGTTGTAAGCCACGCCGCTACCGGTACCGCCCAATGTGAAGGAAGCCCGGATAATAATCGGAAAGCCGATGTCTTCAGCAATTTTGAGTACGTCGTTCATGTTGCGGGCAAAACCGCTATTGGGCATTCTCAAACCAATTTTTTCTATGGCATGACGAAATTTTTCACGGTCTTCAGCTTTATGAATCACCAGAAGCGACGCGCCGATCATTTCCACGCCGTATTTTGCAAGCACGCCGCTTTCGGCCAGTGCCACAGCTATATTGAGTCCTGTCTGACCGCCCAGTGTTGGCAAGAGCGCATCGGGACGTTCCCGGGCAATAATTTTCTCCACGGTTTCCGGGGTAATCGGTTCGATGTAGGTGCGGTCGGCCATTTCAGGATCGGTCATGATCGTTGCGGGATTGCTGTTAATCAGAACAACTTCATAACCTTCCTCGCGCAGCGCCTTGCAGGCCTGTGTTCCGGAATAGTCGAACTCGCAGGCTTGACTGATAATAATCGGCCCGGACCCGATGAGCAGTATTTTTTTGATGTCTGTCCGTTTAGGCACTTTTCTAATTATTCCCACTCAATTGTACTGGGCGGTTTGGAGCTGATGTCGTAAACCACGCGGTTGATGCCGCGCACTTCATTAATGATACGTGTAGAAATATGCGCCAGCACATCCTGTGGAAGTCTTGCCCAGTCGGCGGTCATGGCATCGTCGCTGGTAACCGCTCGGATCGCCACAATATTCTCATACGTGCGCTGATCACCCATGATGCCGACGCTTTTAAGCGGCAGCAGCACCGTAAACGATTGCCAAAGCTTGTAATAGAGATTGGCGGCGCGTATTTCCTCAAGCAGAATTGTGTCGGCTTTACGCAAGACCGACAGGCGCTGTGCGGTCACTTCGCCGATAATGCGGATCGCGAGACCCGGTCCGGGGAAAGGTTGACGCCAGACGACATCATCGGCCAGTCCCAACTCTTTTCCCAACAGCCGCACTTCATCCTTAAACAAGTGTTTGAGCGGCTCCACCAGTTTTAAATTCATTTTTTTGGGCAGGCCACCGACATTATGATGCGACTTGATCACCGCACTGGGACCGCCGAAGGCGGAGCGCGACTCGATCAGATCGGGATAAAGCGTTCCCTGCGCCAGAAATTTTACATTTTTTATTTTATGTGCTTCCTGATCAAACACGTCAATAAAGGTGCGGCCGATGATCTTGCGCTTCTTTTCCGGATCGGTCACATCTTTTAATTTATCAAGAAATAGTTTTCCAGAACGGGCAAAATGTAAATTGATCTGCAGATGCTTTTTAAACATTTCGATGACGCGCTTAGCTTCACCCGCCCGCAACACGCCATTGTCCACAAACACGCAGGTGAGTTGACGGCCGATGGCTTTGTGCAAAAGCACAGCCGCAACCGATGAATCCACGCCGCCGGAAAGTCCCAGGATGACTTTTTCTGATCCGACCTGCTCGCGGATTTCCTCTATCGCGTGCGTGACAAAGGATTTCATCGACCAGGATTTTTTACAGTGGCAGACAGCAAACAGGAAATTGGCCAGTATTTTTTTACCGGCTTGCGTATGGATGACTTCGGGATGGAATTGCAGGCCGTAAAAATGACGACCGACATCTTCGGCTGCCGCCACCTGCGTATTCGAGGTGGATGCGGTTATTGTAAAACCATCGGGCAATGTGCCGATGGAGTCGCCGTGGCTCATCCAGCACTGTGTTTTCTTATCAACGCCTGCGAACATGCCTTTTTGTTTTTTGACGCTGAGTTCGGCAAAGCCGTATTCGCGTTTTTTTGATCCGATCACTTTACCGCCCAGAGAATCGACCATGTATTGAAGGCCATAACAAATTCCCAGCACAGGAATACCGAGTTTAAAGATATCTTTATCCACGCGCGGCGCGCCTTGGGAGTAGATGCTGGCCGGACCGCCGGATAAAATAATGCCTTCCGGCGCAAGCGCTTTAATCGCTCCGATGGAAATATCGGGCGGTTCGATCTGGCAATAGACATGATGTTCCCGCACACGCCGGGCGATGAGCTGGTTATACTGAGAGCCGAAATCAATAATGAGAATCACTTTGTTTTCCCCTTTTCGGAACAGATCAGAAGTCAGAATTCAGGAGTCAGAATACAGAATGGCGTGCAAATAAACCGCAAGTAACGTGCTGATCTCGAAAAAGGCGGGCCTTTTACCACACCACCAAATCTGGAATATCTTCGCCCAAGTCTTTCATTCTGTCTTCTGAATTCTGTCTCCTGTCTTCTTCTTTTTCCTTTTCATCATATCTACAAAATTTGCAAATAAATACTCTGTATCGTGAGGTCCCGGCGCTGCTTCCGGATGATACTGTACACTCATGGCCAGGGGCAGCTTCATGCCTTCGGACGTCGCGTCGTTTAAATTCGTGTAGGATTTATCAGCTTTGCTTTCGACCGATTCCGGCACGACAACAAAGCCGTGATTTTGAGATGTGATTTCGACTCTGCCCGTTTCCAGATTTTTAACCGGCTGATTAATGCCGTGATGGCCGAACTTCAATTTTTCCGTATAGCCGCCGATGGCCTGGCCGATGATCTGATGCCCCAGACAGATGCCGAAGACCGGCGTCTGTCCGATTACTTCGCGGGCGGCAGCGACTATATAAGGAAGCGCTGCCGGATCGCCGGGCCCATTGGAGAACAATACCCCGTCGGGCTGGTACGCAAGAATTTCCGTGCCGGTGGCAAAGGCAGGCAAAACAACAACTTCACAGGCGTTATTTTCCAGAATCCTTAAAATATTGTATTTGACGCCGCAGTCCAGGACTACAACACGCAGTTTTTTAACTGGCTTTTTTATGGGAATTTTACTTTTTGAAGGCGCGCCTTTTTTCCACAAGTAAGGTTTTAGACAGGAAACTTCCCGGACCAGGTCTCTTCCCATAAGACCCGGATAGGCCCGTACTTTCTCCAGCAATTCTGGAATGTTATTTGTTTCTGTGGAAATGATCCCCTTCATCGAACCGGACAACCTTAGGCGTCGTGTAAGAGCGCGCGTGTCGATGCCTTCCATGCCGATTTTTCCGGAATCTTCCAGAAATGATTTTAAGCTTTTCTTCATCCGCCAGTTGCTGGGGTTTGGCTGATATTCCTTGACGATAAAGCCTTCCAGATGGATGCCTGCCGACTCCATATCCTCGTCATTGATGCCATAATTACCGACCAGCGGATAGGTCATGGTGACAATTTGACCCTTATAGGAAGGATCGGTGATGACTTCCTGATAACCGGTCATGCCCGTGTTGAACACGACTTCCCCCAGGGTTTCGCCTTTGCCTGCAAAGGCAAAACCATCAAAGTGACTTCCGTCTTCCAGTACCAGCATGGCTTGACGATCTTTTCTTAACAGGGGCATTGAATCGTTATCTCCAACATTGTTAGATTAGCAGACAAACAACATCTCCCAGAACTTCGGCAATGGCCAGGTTTCATCATCTACCAGGTTTTCCAGGGCATCCACGTATTCGCGCAGTTCATCCATCCTCGGCTTGACCTTGCTGCCCAGTATTTCCGCTTTTTTCTGTTCATCATGCACGGCATTGGCCGCGTCCACTTTCGCTTGAATATCTTTGTTTATCGTATAAATATTATTAATCATATCTAGAATTTTCTTTAAAAGCTCCGTTTGGGAAGAAACTACCGCTGCAGAACCGAGCACTTCTTTGGTGCTGATGATCGCTTTCGCGAGCTTCTTTTGATAGTCCACCGCCGTCGGAATCACCTGGCTCATGCAAATGTTGTTGAGGCAGTTGACCTCTATTTCCAGATCTTTAATGTAGCGTTCCACATGAATCAGGTATCGCGACTTAAGTTCTACCTTGGAAAGCACTTCATATTTTTCAAAAAGATTCAGCGCCTTATCGGTGATCAACGCTTTTAAAGCATTGGGCGTGGTTTTCTCATTGGGCAGACCTCTTTTCTTCGCCTCGGCTTCCCACTCCTTGGTATAGTTATCGCCGTTGAAAAGAATCGGCTTTATAGACTTGATCTCGCTTCTTAAAACTTCAAAAACCGCCTGATTGATATTCTTTGTCCCTTTGGCTTTAATTTTTTCAGCCAGTTCATCCAAACTTTCGGCGACGATCGTGTTGATCACCAGAGCCGAAGAGGCAATGGACTGCGACGAACCCACCGCGCGAAACTCAAATTTGTTGCCGGTGAAGGCAAAAGGCGACGTCCGGTTGCGGTCGGTATTGTCTTTGCTGACCTGAGGCAAGGCGGAAATGCCCAGATCAATAATCTCGGCGTTGGTCGCTTTGGTCACGGTACCTTTCTCGATATTGGACAGAATCTGCGTCAGCTGTTCACCCAGAAAAACCGAGATGATGGCCGGCGGCGCTTCGTTGGCGCCCAGACGGTGATCGTTTCCGTAAGACGCAACCGCTGCGCGCAGAATGTCGGCATGCTTGTAAACGGCGCGAACGGTAGCAATCAGGAAAACCAGAAACTGAATACTGTCCTGTGGCGTCTTTCCGGGATTCAGCAAATTATTATCATTATTATCGGACAGCGACCAGTTGACATGCTTGCCCGATCCATTAATTTTGGCAAAAGGTTTTTCATGCAGCAGCGCGGCCAGACGATGTTTTTTTGCGACATATTTGAGCGTATCCATCACCAGTTGATTATGGTCGGCCGCGAGATTGGCCTCCTCATACACGGGCGCAAGTTCATACTGACTGGGCGCAACTTCGTTGTGACGGGTCTTAGCCGGTACGCCGAGCTTGAAGAGTTCTTCCTCGACATCATGCATATAGGAAGAAATTCTCTCTTTGATGCTGCCGAAATACTGATCTTCCAGTTCCTGGCCTTTAGCCGGAGGCGCGCCAACAACGGTCCTGCCGCCCAGCACCAGGTCCTGGCGTTTGTAATAATAGTCCATATCAATTAGAAAATATTCCTGCTCCGGTCCCAGATTGGAATGAACCTTTTTCACATTTTTAGCGCCCAGCAGTTTGAGCATACTGACGGCACTGTTGTTGAGTGCCCGGATGGATCGCAACAGAGGCGTTTTCTTGTCCAGCACTTGTCCGGTGTAGGAAATAAAGGCGGTCGGAATGCAGAGCGTCGTGGAAATGCCGTTTCTCTTAATAAATGCAGGAGAAGACATGTCCCAGGCCGTGTAGCCGCGCGCTTCAAAAGTAGCCCGGATACCGCCGGAGGGAAAACTCGACGCATCCGGCTCGCCCTGAACCAACTGCTTGCCGGAAAACCGCTCAACCACCACGCCGGGACCGGCGGGATCGGCAAAAGCGTCGTGCTTTTCGGCGGTGATACCGGTCATTGGCTGAAACCAGTGGGCAAAATGCGTCGCACCCTTCTCGATGGCCCATTCTTTCATGGCGTGCGCGACAATGTTGGCCGTCTCGGTATCCAGCGCCTTATCTTCGTTGATCGCCTCCATTAATTTTTTAAAGGTATCTTTGGGAAGCTTCTCCTTCATCACCGTGTGATGAAAGGTATCTTCTCCAAAATACTGCGATACGGGAACAAATTTTTCTTTCTCGATGACATAGTTTCTTTCCGCCGCAAGAGTTGGTGTGGTTTTTTTCATAATTTCTCCATCCTTTATTTAATGAAATAATTGTTTATTCTAGCGGTGCGTTTTCCATGATTTCCCAAACGCCGGTGGGACAAGCCCCGACACAGAAACCGCAGCCGATGCAACGTTCACTATCCACGATATACTCAAAGCCGCCCGCAGGCGTCTGCGACCGGGAAATCGCTTTTTGGGGACAGATTTCCACGCACATGCTGCAATCCCGGCAAGCGCCGCAGGATGCGCAATTGGTCGCGCAAGATGACGTATCGGCAAACTCGCTGATCCGGGGGTCGAAATACTGCAGCTTGACCCGTTCATAATTAATGACCGGCAGCTTGTCGTACGTTTGGGCCGCTCCTCTCAGAAGGTCGTCAATCATCCGGGCGGCAATACGTCCCGCACCGATCGCATCGGTCAGCAATCCAGGTCGAACCGCGTCGCCGATTGCATAAACCTGAGCGTCGCTGGTGGCATAATTTTCGTCCACGACGATAAATCCTCTTTCTGTGGCGATCCCTTCCGGCAGGAAGGATAAATCAGGCATATCGCCCACAGCGACAATCACTGTCTCCGCCGGCAGCAGTTCTCCATCGGCCAGTTCCACGCCTTTATCCGTGACGGTTTTCGTGAAACGCGGCCAGAGAAATTTTGCGCCGGCCGCCTCAGCATGCTTTCTTTCCACACCGAAGGACGCGGGTTCCTGGACATCAATCAGCGTCACGCTTTTTGCACCCAGGCGGAATGCTTCCGTCGCGGCGTCGCAGCCCACATTGCCCGCGCCGATAACGATGACTTTTTCGCCGACTTTAGCACAATCAAGTTTGCTTTGCTGAAGAAACTCCAAAGCGGTCAGGGTTTTTTCCATGCCGGGGATATTCAATTTACGAGGTTTCGCCGCCCCTGCCGCAATCACAATATAATCGTTTTCATTTCTCAGTTTCAAAAACCGGTCTTTCGTCAATGGCTTTCCCAGATGGACCTGGTGGATGTTTTTTGCCAGTCTCGAAATTTCATGCTTGACCACATCATTGGGAATACGGCTTTTGGGAATCGAATCCGTAATCTTGCCGCCCAGCTGCTTTTTGCCCTCCATGATAACAGTCTGATGACCTTTCAGCCATAACTGCCAGGCTACGGAAAGTCCGGAAGCACCGCCTCCGATCACAGCAACTTTTTTGCCTGTTTCGGGAAGACGCGCAGGTTCTTTTGCCGAAAGGGATGCCTTACCCAACAGCGTAACATCAACGGCCTGTAAACTGACCAGATGGCGTGTGCAATTCTGCATACAGAGGTTGGGGCACAAATAACCGCAAACCGTCGCCGGGAAAGGCGTGTATTGCAGGGCCAGATCAACCGCTTCATCCACTTTACCCTGACGGATGAGTTCCCATCTTTTCTGCACGGGAATACCAGTCGGGCAGGACGCCTGACAGGGCGGCAGATATTTTTCGTTGGCCCAGACGGGGATGAAACGGCGCAGGTCGCCTGTCGGAATCAGCCCAATAGGAGAACGGTCAAGACTCGACAAATCGCCGATGACGCCGCCTATACCCAGCTCACCTTCCCAGACTTCCTTGCGGTATTTCGCCATGGACTTGACCGCGCGCGCCAGCTTTTCGGAAGGTTTGCGCGCCACCAGCAACTGCCATTCTTCACGCTTCGAAGCCAACTGGTCGAATAAATACTGTTTGCCGATCGCCTGCAAAAATCGCTTCATATTCGTTTGCAGCCAGTGCCATTCGTCTCCGGGAAGATCGGTCAGCAATTTCGTATCGGCCTTACTGTAGTTTTCCTGCCTGCCGCGGAAGAATATTTTGCCGCCCACCATGCCGACACAGGGCCGGTAGCCCAGAACATTTTTTTTCTCTTCGGAGCCCGCGCTGCAAACGACGGCGATACCGCCCGCCATGAATTCGGCGAAAGAATCTCCTGCTTTGCCGAACACCCAGAGTTCGGGCGGTTCGAAGCGGGGGTTGTGTTTGGTCATGGTCATACCGCGCGCGCCGATGTCGCCGTCAATATAAATCTTCCCCTGCGCCATGGCGTTGGCCGTGCCGTTGGTGGCGTTGCCGTGCACGATAATCTCCGCGCCGGCGTTAAGCCAGCCGACATCGTCGGAGGCCGGGCCGAACGCTTCAATGACCGTATTGGCAAAGCCCATCGAGCCCAGACGCTGGCCGGAGGTTCCCAGCACATCAACTTTGATTGGCTTGTCGCCGGACCGCCACAGGCGGCCGCCGATGCCGTGCTGACCGTAGGCGGTTACTTCAATCTGACGGTATCCGTCTTCGACGGCTTTTTGAATGCGCTCTTCCAGAATCCGCGATTCGACGCGAATATTGTTTTCCACACCGGCAATTTTGATTGAATCTTTTTTTGTCATGACTCTTTCCCGCTTTTCGAATTACAAAACATATTTTATATTGAGGCGCTCGGCCGCGTCCGCATCATTAATGCCTAACGCATCCGACATGCCGATCGGCAGAGATGTAGAGCGCCCCAGCGGCGCAACGATTTTCTTCAATTCCGTGTCAAAACTTAAATAAAGATCCACCACCCTTTGCGCGACCTGCTCCGGATCCAGACGCCGGTCCAGACGCGGATCCTGCGAGGTGATGCCCTTGGGGCACACGCCGATGTTGCAGACGTTGCAGCGGTCGCCCTCCGAGCCCAGACAGCCGGCAGCCGCCTGCATGATATATTTTCCGGTCTGAACGCCGCTTGCGCCCAGCATAATCAAGGCGGCGGCATTGGCGGCCAGGTTGCCGTTTTTGCCGATACCGCCGCCCGCGAAAAGGGGAATCTCGTTTTGTTTACCCAGTTTGACCAGGGTCAAATACGCGTCGCGCAGATTGCTGGCGATAGGATGACCCATATGATCCATCGATACATTGTAGGCCGCGCCCGTGCCGCCGTCTTCGCCGTCAATAGCCAATCCCGCGGCATACGGATTTCTTGTTAAATTGTTGAGAACAGCCATCGCCGTGCTGGTGGCGGATATTTTCGGATACACCGGCACTCGGAAGCCCCAGGCCATGGACATGGACTGGATCATCTTGGCTACCGCTTCTTCAATCGAATACTTGGTCTGGTGTGTGGGTGGGCTGGGCAGGCTGATGCCTTGCGGCACGCCGCGAATCGCCGCGATGAGCTTGTTGACTTTATACCACATCAGCAATCCGCCGTCGCCGGGCTTGGCGCCCTGGCCGTATTTGATTTCAATGGCGCAGGGATCTTCCTTCATCTGCGGCAGGCTGTGGATAATTTCATCCCAGCCGAAATAACCGCTGGCGATCTGCAGAATAACATATTTCAAGAAACGCGATTTTAAAAGTCGCGGCGGACAGCCGCCTTCACCGGTGCAAACGCGAACCGGCATACCCAGCTCTTCATTGAGATAAGCCACGCCCATTTGCAGGCCTTCCCACATATTCGGGGATAACGCGCCAAACGACATACTGCCGATGACCAGAGGATAAATTTCACGAACCGGCGGCATCCAGCCGTTTTCCCGGCTGACTTTCAACATTTCTTCCGGCGGCAGAACTCTGCCCAGCAGAGTGCGCAGTTCAAACTCATGACGTCCCGCGTCGAGGGCCGGGTCGGTCAACATCGAGATGCGGATAAACTTGATTTTGTCCAGGACACTGTCGGGATTATTTCTGCGGCCGCCGCGGCGGCGGGGCTCGCCGCCCTGATTGACGTGAAAACGCAGCTTGTCAATTCCTTCACTGTGCAGAGGAGCGATGGCGCCGTTGGGACAGACCATCGTGCACATGCCGCAGCCCACGCAGGCGTGGGCCGGGTCCGTGCGCTGGTCAATGCCGTGATAAATCGCAAAAAGGTTGCCGGGTTTGGTTTCCAGACCGACTGGTACCTGCAAGCTACGCTTGCGATGCACACCCAGATCGATGGCCCTCACCGGGCACACAGCCGTGCAGCCGCCGCAAAGCGTGCATTTTTCCTTATTCCAGAGAATCTGCCAGGGCAGGTCCTTGGTGCTTAGTGCAGATGGGGTAATGCGTCCCATTGATTCCATTTTTCTATCTCCTGCCGCGCGCGGCGGATTATAACGGTTTCATATCTCATCGGCTGGTCGTCCAGATTAATGTCTCTCTCCGGGATCGCCGCGTCCAGACCGCACATTTCCGACGAAAAAGCGAAGATGCCGGGCCTGCCGCCCACAACGCCGGGGCGCAGTTTTTTGGAATCCTGTACCATGAACATCGTCTTGTCAGGCAAACAACCAATCACGCAGTTCGGGCCGTCAATGATTAAAGGACGGCAACTCTGCTTTAAATTTCTGAGCATTTTGCCGTCGGGATGGCGCACCAGTTCGTCGTCTTTGAGCGGCGTAATAATATGTTTATACATTTCCATGCCCATGCCGAGCTTGTTTTGCATGTAATGCAGGATGTGCGTAAACACTTCCGAGTCGGACTGATAGCCGGCATAGCCTGGAAAATTGCGCGACATCAGGAATTCACGGATCGGCACAAAAGCCGTATTCTCGCCGTTGGTCATTGTTGACATGCCTTGGATAAAGAAAGGATGGCAGGCATAAATATCAATCGAATAGTTCGTGTTCTGGCGCCCCTGGCTCAGGATGGTTCGCGCCGAGAGTTCTTTTCGGTCCAGTCTCAGATATTCAGCTACCGTTAAAGGATCGCCCACTTCCTTGATCATGATGACATCCGGCCAGAAGCTGAAAATCAACATGGATTTGTCTTTTTCTCCCATTTCCCGAAGCTGCAACTGGACCATCATCAGGCGAAATTGAATCTCTTCCTGGCTTAAGCCTTCCCACTCGGCGGGATATTCATAAACACGGATGACATAATTATCTCTCTTCGGCGTTCCCGAAGGGGTCGGTTTTGTTGGACGAAAGGACAGCTTATATTTTACCATGAAATCCAGATCGATCATAAAGCGATCCAAGGCCTTGATGCCGTCATTGGAAAAGATACCGGAGAGAATCGGCTCGTTTTTAAATTTTTCGAATTCGCCGCCCAGATCCGTTAGAAACAATCCCACTCCGGAACCATCATGCCCTTCCTTCATTACATTGAGGGCATTGAGGGCCATCATCGGTGACAGCGGATCGTTACTGGTTACTGCAAACAAACGACACATAAATTTTTCCTTCCTGAACAGGCATGCGCCGGTCTTCGCCTCTGCTCTTGCAAACAAAGTGTATGTTTCTCATGCTTATAATTGCCAAAGTCATGCCAAAGCCGATAACTTACATGATTGTGTTTAATTACCTGTTATCCGGTATTTTTTGTCTTAATTTGCCGATTTCGTGCTTTTGACAAAGAACAATTTTGTTATTTTTACAAAACACGAAACATTATTGTTCAATTTGCTTCCATCGCCCCAGCATAGATCACGATTTCAAACGTGAACAGGATAAAAACGTTTCCTACTTTTCGAAATCTTTACCTTTTTTGCGGAAGTGCTTCGGATCAATACCCATCTTCGATATCTTGTATTGGATGATTCGTTTGGTCGCGCCCAGCATTTTAGCCGCCTTGGTCTGATTGCCGCCTGTTTCTTCCAGTGCGTCAATAATCAATGATCTTTCCTGCGCCTCGACAACGGACGACAGCTTGCTGCGATCTTTGCGGTCCAGTTCCTTTTCCTTCAGTTGCAAGGACGGCGGAAGGTGCGCGCAGTCCACAAGATCCGTCTTGGTCAGCAATACCGCCCTCTCCATACAGTTTTCCAGTTCGCGGACGTTTCCCGGCCATTTATGGGACAGGAAAACTTCAATAGCTGCCGTCGAAATTCTTTTTACATTTTTACCCATTTCCTTGTTGTATTTCAGTAGAAAATGGTCGGCCAGGAGGATCACATCGCTGCCGCGCTCACGCAAGGGCGGCAAAAAAATGGGGAAAACATTCAGGCGATAGAACAGATCCGCACGGAAACGTTCGGCCAGGATATCCTGCTCTAGATTGCGGTTGGTGGCGGCAATGATTCGAACATTAACGTTGATAACCCGTGAGGATCCCAGCGGCTGGAATCTTTTTTCCTGTAACACGCGCAGAAGCTTGACCTGCGCGGCGGCAGAGAGTTCGCCGGCTTCATCCAGAAAAATTGTGCCGCCGTTGGCTTCTTCAAAACGCCCGCGTCGCTGCGTGAGCGCGCCGGTAAACGCACCTTTTTCATGGCCGAACAATTCACTTTCGATCAGCGTATCGGGAATCGCCGCGCAGTTAACCTGCACCAGCGGTCCGCCTTTGCGTTGAGAGTTATTATGGATAGCTCGGGCAACCAGTTCCTTGCCCGTGCCCGTCTCGCCGGTAATAAGAACCGTGGTGTTGGAATCGGCGACTTGCGCCACCAGCCCGAAGACTTCCTGTATGGCTTTGGAATGACCGATAATGTCCATCGAAGGTGCGCGGTGTTGGCCGACAATTTTACGCAAACGCCGGTTTTCTTCTTCCAGCGCGCGAATATGCACAGCCTTGGCCATCAGCTCGGCCACCGAGGACAGCATGGCCAGTTCCTTGTCCAGATTCTCCACCTGCTTGGCGACCTTGTCGGCGGACAAAACGCCGACGACGCTCTCGTCATACATAATCGGAACGCACAAAAAAGACAGTTCGGCGCGATTCAAATGACGACGCGCGCCCGTTCGATCCAGGAAATGCGTCTCCTGGCCAAGATTGGCCACAGCCATCGGCCGGCCGGTTTCCGCGACTTTGCCGGTAATGCCTTCGCCCGGTTTGTAGGTAACATCCAGCCCATCAATGTTGACATCATGGGCGATATCCAGCCAGGCCTCCTGTTTGTCGCGATTCAAAAGTGAAATCATACCGCGCTGCATCCCCAGACGCGAACTCATTTCGTTGAGGATTTGCTCCAGCTGATCGCGCAAATCTCCAGGCTGCGCAAGAATCTTAGAAATCGCATGTAAAGCCGCCAACTCTTCATAACTATGAATGCTCAATTTAGTCTCTTCCTCTAAAGATGGTTTTTTAAAAACTTTACTCATACCAGACCAAAAAACCTTTAGCGTATTTTCTGACAAAATTGTTCTAATAGCAATCAAATTTTTATTCTTCGGAACATAATAATGCAAGGAGCAAACCAATTTTGTAACAACTTTGTAATAATCAGGAACGGATGCTTCTCGTTTCTAAAATGGACGATGACGCTGATTGCCGGAGGCGGCATAGCGAAATCAAAGGGATAACACCCAAAACGGGTATTCATGTGTGATCAGTTTGGAGAATAGACACAGAAAGGTTTAAGTATATTAAATATCACTCTTGTCCAAATTAGGAGATAAAAACATAAGCGCATGTTGAGTCCAGATTTGTTATATTTACTTTACGACGAGCAAACAAAAACAAGGGAGGACT
>WRPE01000036.1 GCA_009773315.1 Syntrophaceae bacterium | reverse complement strand
CAGATATTTGTTCACTACACTTTTGCGAACTCGCGAACTCTTTCTACGATATTATTGAGGTTTTTCGACGCTGAACTTCATTAGCTGTCAAAGTCGGGACCAAAATGTGCCTACAGCTGTCGAACGTCGGGTAGATGGTGGTCCGTTATCTCCTGGATTGTTAGGCTAGTCAGTGTATGGGGTTTAGGCGGCGATCTGTTTTCCTCCAACCCGTTGACAAATTTCACGCCGTTAATATCAACAAAAAACCCGCTATTTATGCGGGCTTCGTGGACTTCTTTGGATGTTGTTGGATTATGACTTGGTGGAGATGAGGAGGATCGAACTCCTGGCCTCGGCGTTGCGAACGCCGCGCTCTCCCAGCTGAGCTACACCCCCAACCTTGAGAAAAACGTGGCGAGCATATATTATAGTTTGTCCCAGTGTCAAGAATTAGTTGGCGAAATAGGGAGATGTTGAAAAAGTAAGCCCCATTCGTAGTCCCAATCTTGGCTTGACAAAACAGGTCCGTTTTCCCTATACTCTCACCCATATCGGAGATCATCGGATTTTTAAGGATGCGATTGATTGACCGTTCGACATAGAACTCCTTACAACGCAGCCGTTTTTTAAGACAATAATAAAACACACGGGAGATCTCCATGGCAAAAATCGACGCTTTTTTTCAGCTGATGCATGACAATAAGGCATCCGACCTTCATCTTGTGTCCGGCCAACAGCCCGCCATCCGCATCCGCGGTGAAATTGAGCGGATCAAGTATGATGTTCTGAATAATGATACGCTGAAATTACTTCTCTACGAAATTACGCCGGAATATAAAATCAAGCAATTCGAAGAAACGGGCGATGTTGATTTTGCCTATGAAATTCCCGGTCTGGCCCGTTACCGGGCTAACTTTTTCCAGCAGAAGTACGGCATTGCTGCGGTATTCCGTGAAATTCCGAGTAAGATATTAACCTGCCAGGAGCTGGGGCTTCCGGCGGTTATCTCCAAACTGGCCGCTCTGCCGCGCGGGCTTATTCTGGTTACCGGACCGACAGGCTCTGGTAAATCAACAACTCTGGCGGCAATAATCGATGAAGCAAACCGTACCCGCAAAGACCATATCATTACGATTGAAGACCCCATTGAATTTGTCCACCAGAGCCAAAGTTGTATTGTAAACCACCGCGAGGTGGGCATTCACACAAAAACATTCACGTCGGCGCTGCGCGGTGCTCTGCGTGAAGATCCCGATATTATCCTGGTCGGTGAATTGCGTGATCTGGAAACAATCTCTCTCGCGGTGGAAGCAGCTTCTACCGGGCATCTTGTCTTTGGTACTCTCCACACGACCAGCGCGGCGAAAACAGTGGACAGAATTATTGAAGTATTCCCATCCAGTGAGCAAATGCAGATCCGTTCGACACTTGCCGACGGTTTGCGGGCGGTCATTGCCCAGGTTCTGTTCAAAAGAATTGATGTCAAGGGGCGTTGTGCGGCGATGGAAATTCTGATTGCCACTGGGGCGGTGCGCAATCTGATCCGTGAGCAGAAAACATTTCAGATTCCATCGATGATGCAGACCGGTAAAAAATACGGCATGCAATTGCTGGACGATGCCATTATGGACCTCTACAACAAAGGCTGGATCAGCGGCGAGGAAGCTTACAACAAGGCCAACGATAAAACAAAATTCCGTCCGCTTTTAAAATATCCACCGACAGACTTTACCGAAGCATAAGGGGACTCTTTATGAGAAAACCGGAAATAGAATATATCCTGATGAAAATGCTGGAATCCCATCCCAACATCTCCGACTTGAATCTGACGGTGGGCAAGCCCTTTCAGGTGGAATCTTCAGGCCAACTGATCGGGGTGGATCTGAAGCCTCCCTTTGAAAAATTAACGCCATTTCAAACGGAAATATTTGCCTTGAACCTGATTAATCAGGACCACCGTTTGTTCGACGATCTGATGACAAAAGGCTCCTGCGATTTGTCCTACGAACTGCCGGGTGTTTCACGTTTCCGCGTAAATATCTTCTCACAGCGCGGTCACTACTCGATTGTTTTAAGAAAACTGGCAAATACCATACCATCATGCGCGGACTTGGAATTGCCGGATGCCTATTACCATGTTGCCGGCGAAAAAAACGGCATTGTTCTGGTAACCGGCGCCACCGGCAGCGGTAAATCCACGTCGCTTGCCGCTGTTATTAACGAAATCAATGAGAAAAAATCAATCCACGTTATTACGTTGGAAGATCCTGTGGAATTTACGCATCGGCAGAGAAAGGCCACCATCAATCAGCGCGAGCTGGGCAAGGATTTCGACACCTTTGCCAGCGGCTTGCGCGCCGCGCTTAGGCAGGCGCCAAAGGTTGTGCTGGTCGGTGAAATGCGCGACCGCGAATCAGTGGAAATCGCGCTTTCTGCCGCGGAAACCGGACACCTTGTTTTGAGTACGCTGCACACGGTGGATGCCGGCTCTACCATCAATCGTATTTTAGGTATGTTTCCTTCGGATGAAGAAAATCAAATCCGCATCCGTCTGGCCGATACCATCCGCTGGATCATCTGTCAGCGCCTACTGCCTAAGGAAGGCGGCGGGCGCATTGCTGCTTTTGAAGCATTGGGTTCCAATTTGCGGGTTAAGGATATGATTCTGCACGGTGAATCCGAAGGTAAAACATTTTATGATGTTATGGAACAGAACAAGGCTTTTGGCATGGTTACTTTTGATGTTTGTATCGTTGATCTCTATCAGCGGGGATTGATTTCCGAAGATACGGCCAAGGCCTATGCGTCCAATAAATCGAATGTCAACAGGGGCATTGATTCCATCAAGAGCGCCCGCGGCGAGAAAACAACAGACCTGGGAAAACTGGAAGTAGATCAAGGGTACGGCAAGCCTCAGGGCAACGGACCTTCTTCCTGGCAAAAAAAATAAAAATTACTTTGCCAAAATATTAGTGCGAAGGAGATGAATATGTCTGGTGAAGGGACAGTGACAGGATCGGTGACAGCAAGGGATGAGTCCCAAGGACGGCCCTTTGGTTTTATGGCTCCCAAAGGGGAAACAGCCATGGTTTGTGAACAGGATGCCGCTGCCCGGGATAAAATCGTCAGTGCACTGAAAAGCATGGGGTATGCGGTTGTGGAAGCGACATCATGCGGTGAAGCCGTTAAATTCATGCGTTTTCAAATTTTCAGCGTTATAGTTGTCCATGAGAATTTTGATACGGTCACAGGTGGTATCAACAGCGTTCTGTTGAATCTGGAAGGTTTGTCCATGAGCATCCGCAGGCAGACTTTTGTCGTCTTACTCAGCGCGACGCTTCCCACCATGGACAATCTGGAAGCTTACCATAAAAGCGTGAATCTGATTATTAACAACCGAGAAATCGGTGAGCTGGAAAAATTACTGCGCCAGGCAATGGCGGAACATGAAGATTTCTACCGGGTATTCAAGGAAAAAATCCGTAAGTAGGGACACAAGGTAGGGGCACGACGCGTCGTGTCCCTACATGTTTGGAGAGCGAGCCGGGGAATGGCCGGAGGCTTGGTAGGCTTCCTCCAGATTTTGACGACAAGGTGTTGATACATCAAATGAAAGCGCGGCTTCAAACGCTTTGGCCGCATCTGCAAAAAATTCCCCTTTCATCAGGGAATTTCCCAGGCGAATGTAAAAGGCCGCAGTATGCGGGCGATTACATTGGCAGGCCTTTTCGTATTCCGTGAATGCGTCTTCCGGTTGCTTCAAGGCGACCAGGACATCTCCCAGCGAACAATAGTAGAGACTGTTGGATGGGGCTATTTCCAGACATTTTGTCAGCAGCTTTTTGGCCGGCGTGAAATGGCCGCCCCTCCGGTATAAATCAGCGGCTCGGAAAAGATAGCGATCCGCTTCGTCGGGGTCAATAAGGCTTGCCTGTCGATAAGCCTCTTCGCACGCTTCGGTTTGCCCGGTCGCCATGAGGGCTTCACCCAGCAAGCAGTAAAAAGCAGGATTATCCGCCTCCATCGACGTGAGTTTCTTAAAGGTGTCGAAGGCTTTTTCGCTCCGGCCGGACAGAAGATAAGCCTTTCCCAATTCTTCCAGCAATCCGATATCCTGCGGTTGCACTTGGATGGTTTTTTCGCAGATGGCGACCAGTTTTTCGATTTCACCTTCCTGTTTATAAATCCTCACCAACTCATCGTAAGCAAAACCGGTAAAGACTTTGCGCTGAAGCTCGCGATCCAGCAGGATTTCCCAGTATACAATGGAACCTTCTTTATTTCCGTTGTCCCAGGAGGCCCAGGCCAGACGAAGCAGCACGGATTCTTCCTCCGGATAAATTCCGTGAATGTTCTCCAGGAGAGCGATGGCTTCGCGGTATTTCCCTTGCTTCAGCAGGCCGTCGGTCTTGTCGAGTTTTTCCGTTTTGTGGTCGTTTTGTGTCATAGAGTAAAAAAAATGGGGGAGAAGATTCTCCCCCGAGCGTTTTCAGCAACTGCAGGAACCGCAGCCGCCGCCCTCTTGAGAGAGATTTGACGTTAGCTTAAAGCCTGCTCCCTCGGGGGTTGTGACAAAATCAACATTGATCGGTTGTGCCTGATTTAACAAATCTTTATCGATGACAAATTTTGTTCCTTTTTCGTCAATCACTTCGTCTTCATTCCTGGGCTCGTCCAGAGCCATGCCCAAAGAGGGCCCGGATCAACCCATCGACATGGTGATGCGGATCGCCACATCATCATTTTTATCCTTGAGAAAATCCTTAATGACCTCTGAGGCTTTGTCTGTAACTGTCAGCATTTAATATTCTCCTTCCGATGATGCCTTTTCGGCATCAATCTTTTTTGTAACTTATTCATAATTGCCCTGTTGTCAATTACAATTTTGACGGTGTCTGTTAAGGTTATGTATTTAATGATTAAAAGCATAAATTGTTTCTGTTGACATTCATGACTTATCTCGTTTATTATTTCCGGGCTCAAATATGCGACGAGGGAGACGTTCTATGATGAAGAGCTTTAAAGCCATTTTCGTTATCTTGATGCTGATGGCATCTACACCGGTTCTGGCCGAGAACTTTACGGTCAAAGGCGATATGGCATCCACGATTCATTATGAGTTGCGGCATCAGATCACGGCAGGCGATTCAATGAGAAAATTAACGCTCAGCTTCGTTGTGCCCGAAAGTTTTGATTCTCCCACTTACAAACAGCAGATTACCAATTTTAAAATTACTTTTTCACCTCAGGCCCAGGAAAGCACCACCACCACGGATGCCCGCGGTAATAAGACCATCCAGGCGACCTGGATGGATGTTCCGCCGATCATTGACGCTGTTGTATCTTTTGACGCTCGAACCAACACGGGATTAAAATCCATACAATCCAGTGCGCCTTTTCCGACCGCGTCCACGCCCAAGCATTTGACTGTTTATTTACAGACCTCCGAGCAGGTGCAGACCAATGATCCGGCCATTCGAGAGCTTTCGTTCAAACTGACCCATGGCGTGAAAACACAGTTCGATGCCGTGCAAAGAGTGGTGAGTTGGATTGTGGATCATGTCCGTTACGTCAATCCGCCCCAGCAATACGATGCGCTTTACTCCCTGCAATCCGGCAAGGGAAACTGCCAAAACTATTCCCATCTAACCGCGGCGCTTTTACGCAGCGTGGGCGTGCCCGTCCGGATTGTCAATGGCGTCACGATGAATCAGCCGTTTAATGTGGTTTGGGAAAAGGGAACGCTGACATTTAAAATGGGACAGGGCAGGCATTCCTGGGTGGAGGTCTGGTATCCCGATTTGGGTTGGGTGCCCTATGATCCCCAAAATATGCAATTTTTTATTTCCAATCGTTTTGTACGCATTGAAGTCGGTGTGGACAACAACGAAACGAAAAATGATGGTCTGGTTCGCTGGGCGCAAAGTTCCGGGGCGCGCACCAAACCGACGCTGCAGGAAACCATCGGCGGGAATTTCCTTTCCGATTCCATAAAGGTAACAGCACAGCGCCAGAATTATGGTCCAAAGAATCTGCTTTTGGGACCTGATATTCTTGCCCAGCTGGATGTCCAGCCACCCGCGCTTCCGCCGCCGCCTAAACCTGCACCGCCTGCACCGGCTCCTCCAGTACCTGCGCCGCCTAAGCCTGTGCCACCGATTATTCTGCCTGCGCCTCCTGCACCAGCTCCTCCTGCACCAGCTCCTCCAGCACCTGCGCCGCCTAAGCCTGTGCCACCGATTATTCTGCCTGCGCCTCCTGCACCGGCTCCTCCAGTACCTGTCCCACCTAAGCCTGTCCCGACTCCTAAGGAATTGCGATATGATGTACCCTTTGTTTTCGGTAATCTGGAATTTCCGGAAAATGTTGATTTTGCGTTTCCCCGCGTTACCAAAGCCAAGGGAAACAATTCTTTTGAAATGTCACGCAATTTTTTGGTGGAAACGGCAGAATTTGTTACCCACAGTGTGACGCAGTATGCTCAGGTTGTTGAATTGCCAAAACCGGTTACGCTTCACAAGATAGCGCTGGCACTACATAATTTTGGCGGCGACGGCCATCTCTGGGTGGATGTTTTCCAGGATAAAGAGGGCGAACCCGGCGAACTTTTATGCACAACCCAGATGATCGCCCTGGAAGAAATTTCCAGTAAGCCCGGTTATCGCTGGGTGACCTTTAACTTTAGAGATAAAGAAAGACCGGTTATGAAATCCGGCGCTTACTGGATTGCCCTGGGTTTTTCCGGAAGGCCGGTGGTCAACTGGTTTTACACGTACGGCAAGCCTGTCGGACCGGTTTACGGCACCCGCTATAAGAGTATTTTTGTGAAAGAATGGAGCGGCGCGCTTAATTACGAGTTTAACTACAAAGTTGAGGGCATGACGGTTAAATAGTCGATTCTCGGTCGTTGTTATTTTCGGAGGCTAGCTTTTGTCTGGCCTGGGCCAGCGTGTCGTCGAATAATCTTTCCAGTTGCTCATTGGACCCTCGTAAACCGTCGATCACCGCCTGGGCCCATTGCAGGTAATCGATCCTTCTTTGCCGCGGCCAGTGATCCGGTGGAGCGTAAGCAATGTCACGGACATTGCATATTTTGTCCGCCAGTTTGATTTGTTTGGCGCGCCGTGACAGATGGGGCGAGTGTGTAATCTGGTTTTGTTTTCTTTCCTGTTTGGGCAGGCTTTTATTATCGCTCACCTCCAGCACCAATCCCAGAACCTCGTCGCCGAAGCTTAGGCGGATTTCTTCAGGGGTGGTGTCCGTGTCTTCAATGGTGTCGTGAAGAATGGCGGCAATGATGGCGGCTACATCGTAAACTTCGCCGATGATCCATAAGATGTTCGCAACTTCAATCGGGTGGTTGATGTATGGCGAGGCGGCTGAGTCTTTTCTTCTCTGATGGCAATGCTTTCCCGCGGAAAAATTCAGGGCTTTTAAAAACAAGGTCAAATCGTTTTTCAAGCATGTCTCCTTTAATGTTTTAAGCATAGCACAGTCATGGTTTACCACGCAAACAAATGTCTGCGGACTGTTTGAGATTATTGCGGATATGTGTTAAATGGTTCCATATTTTTTTAAGAATATCTGAACCCTCAGGAGGAGACCCATGTTTGATAAACCGTTTGCCGGTTTTTCCAGGTTGATCTTTTTTCTTATGCTGGGAATCGTTACATTCTTTTTCGGTTATATTCTGAAGCCTTTTTTCTTCGCGATTTTCTGGGCGGTTTTGCTGGCCGTGATCTTTGCTCCATTATACGGTTGGCTGCAGCGAAAGTTCAAAAGCCCCAATCTGTGCGCCGGTCTCACACTTGGAGCTGTGCTGGTCACATTTATTCTGCCGGTCGGATTAATCCTCACTTTGCTGGTCGGCGAATCTCTTGACATATACAACTCGATTAATTCCAAAAGCAGTTCCTGGATGAATTCGCTCACCGGCATGTTCAACTCTCTGAGCCAACACCCGCTTCTGGCGCGTTTCAACCTGGATCAACCATTTATAACGGATAAATCCGCTGAGCTTTTAAAAGCTGTTGCCAATTTCTTTGTTAAGAACCTATCCGCCTTCACGGAAAATACGATCCTTTTTTTCATTGAGTTTGCCGTGATGCTTTACTGTCTGTTTTATTTTCTGCGCGATAGACGCCAGCTGATCGATACCATCAGCCATTATCTGCCTGTTGAGCAGCGTCATATCAATACCTTCATTTCCGAGTTCCTTGTTACATCGAAGGCCACGCTGAAGTTTACCTTTGTTATTGGAGGCATTCAGGGATTGCTGGGCGGCCTGATTTTTTATATCACGGGCGTTGAAAGCGCTCTGGTCTGGGGCGTGCTGATGATCGGCCTTTCCATTGTGCCGGCCATCGGCAGTGCGATTATCTGGGCGCCGGCGGGCATCATTATGTTGCTTTTGGGTCACATCTGGCAGGGAATTACCATTCTGGTTTTCGGAGCGGTCGTGGTCAGCTCCGTGGATAATCTGTTGCGTCCGATTCTGTTGGGCAAAGACATCCAGATGCATTCGCTGTTGATTTTTCTATCCACCCTGGGAGGCATCGCCGTTTTCGGATTTTCAGGGTTTGTTCTTGGCCCGGTGATCGCTTCATTCTTCCTGGCCATCTGGAAATTATTTCCGGAGCTCTATCTGGAAGAAAAAATGCAAAAACGGACGGGGGATGATTAAGCTATAATCAGAAACCGCCAAAGCGCTTCGCGGTCTTCCTTGCGGGCGTAATCAATGCCGATTCTGGGCGTGGATAAGATGGCCTGAGACGCAATCGTTTGGTAGTCTTCCACCCATAATTGCGAGCCCTTTGTCAGATCCCAGCCGTTGAAGGATTTATCAATTGCCAGCGCCTGACACAGTTTGGCGGGGCCGTTGGTCAGTTCTTTTCCGTGCCGTTTTCTACGCGCCCGCATTTCGGTAAGACCCGAAAGCGGCTCAATCGCCCGCAGCAGCACAGCGCAGGGATTGCCTTCTTCCTGGGTCACCATGTTCAACAGATAGTGCATGCCGTACGTAAAATACACATAGGCGTGTCCCGGCGGGCCGAACATCACGGCGTTGCGAAGGGTTTGGCCCCGGTGGGCGTGACAAGCGCTGTCCTTTGTTCCGCAATAGGCCTCCGTCTCGACAATGATTCCGGATAACGCCGTGCCGTCAATAAGCCGGATTAGTTTTTTTCCTAAAAGGTCGCGCGCAACGTCCAACGTGTGGCGATTATAAAATTTTTGATCCAGTATCATCATGAATATTTTCTTGAAAAATGCGACATAATTTCGACTTGACTTAGTCTGATCTTCGTTTTAATGACTGTGTACCATGAAGCAATAGATTGTCAACTTCAGTGTGCAGAAAGCATGACTCCTTCGGTGCGAAAATCTGTTCGCAGTGCAAAGCAAATTACACGTCAAAACAAAAATAAATAGTGAATGCTCCGCTGTTGGCGTTGTAAATGATAAATGGATTCAGGCTTCTAGCTCTTATGTTGAAACAATACCTTCATGGCACGGATTGTGCTTTTACGCGGGCAGTTGTTTGGTGGTAAATAATTGGTACTTTTAAGAATAGTTTTGGAGAATAAAGATGAACGAAATGAAAGGCACGGTGGCTGTTTTTCCGGGACAGGGATCGCAAAGGCAGGGGATGGGGAAAGATTTTTATGATCAAATTCCTGTATGTCGTCAAACCTACGAAGAAGCGGCGGACGCCCTGGGGTTGGATGTTGCGGCGATTTGTTTTAATGAAGACGCCCGACTCAACCTGACCGAATACACGCAACCCTGTATTGTGACCACCGAAATAGCCATGTTCAGAGGACTTGCTGAAAAATACGGATTTAAAGCGGACTATTTCGGCGGCCATTCTCTGGGTGAGTTCACGGCGCTGGTGGCCGCGGGTGTCATGCCTTTTGCCGATACGGTGCAAATTGTTCGGACACGCGGCAAGTTGATGCAGGAAGCCGTTCCGGTGGATGTCGGTTCGATGGCGGCCGTGATATCCGAAGGAATAGACGTCCAGGCTTTGAAGGCGATGCTGACGGATTTGCCGGTGGATGTCGCCAATATCAACTCCGCCAATCAGGTGGTGATCAGCGGGGACGCCTCTGCCTTGCCCCGGGCGGAAGATCGGTGTAGGGAATTATTTGCGGCGCCTAAAACATACCGGTTTGTGCAGCTCAATGTCAGTGCGCCTTTCCACAGCCGATTTATGAAAAAAATTGAAGAGCCTTTTGCCGGAACTCTGAAAAAATTCAGCAAATCATTTAATGTCCAAAACGCTCCTCACGTCACGTCCAATTATCAAGGATCATTTCATGCGGATTCCATGAACGCGGTTATCAACAATCTGGTCAGTCAACTTTCCAATGCCGTATTATGGCGCGATAATATGCAGACATTGGCAAACCGTGCTGCTCAGGTTTATGAAATTGGTCCGGGACGTCCGCTGCGTGACTTTTTTAAAACCATCGGCATAGCTTGCGAGTCCATTACAGGGCTTGCGGCGGCGGAAAAAATCTTTACAAAAGCTTAAACAGTCAACGAACAACAACTTTTTTTAATCAAGCAGGAAACGAAAGGCAGACTATGGATTTAAGTTACAGTGAAAATCAATGCATGTATCTGGAGACCGTTCGCAAGCTGGTGAAAAATGAAATTACACCCCATATTCTGGAGATGGAAAAGGCGCATCGCTTTCCGTGGACGATCATCCATAAGGCCTGGGAAATGGGCGTGATCAATTTATGCATTCCGGAATCAATCAAGGGGTTTGATGTCGATGTGTTTTCGTCGGCGCTGATCATCAAGGAAATATCATACGGCGATACGGGCATTTCCACATCCGCCATGTGCAATGATCTGGCTAATGTTGTGATCAGCCAGCACGGAACCAACCAGCAGAAGGAAAGGTTTTTGCGTCCCTTTGTCGAAAAGCCGCTTCTGGCGTCTTTTTGTCTGACCGAACCGGGCGCCGGTTCCGACAACTCTATGATGACCAGCTTCATCGCGAAGCGTGATGACGGCACATACGTGTTAAATGGTTCCAAGTGTTTTATTACCAATGCGTCTTATGCATCTCAATTCACAATTTTGTGCAAAGTCGGCAAGTCCACCAGCAATTTCATGGCCTGCGTGGTTATTCCCGTTTCGCACGTGACCTCCGCCGATCTTCCCGACGTTGGAAACGACACCCGGGAAATTAATCTGCCCACCGGCGGCAAAATTATTATCGGCAAGCCGGAAGACAAATTGGGGCAAAGACTGTCCAACACAGCCAGTGTTACCTTCGAGGATGTCATCATCGAGCCCGATCAGATTATTGGGGATAGGCGTTTCGGTTTTAAATATATCGTGGACGTGCTTGATTTTGCGCGTCCGATGGTCGCGGCCATCGGTCTGGGACTGGCTAAAAGAGCGTTGGACGTGACGCTCGCCTACACCCGTGAACGTAAACAATTCGGCCAGCGCATCTGTGATCTGCCGGTGGCCAGGGATATGCTCACCACCATGTGGAAAAAAGTGGAATTGGCGGAGTTGTCTCTGATGAAAGCCTGCTGCAAGATACAGGAAAAAGCGAAAGATGCAGGCATCTACGCGTCGCTGGCAAAAAACACCTGCTCGGAGGCGGCCGTCTTTTGTTCAACCGAAGGACTGCATCTGCACGGCGGTTATGGTTTTACCACGGAATACGAAATATCGAAACTGACGCGCGATGCGCATATCATTGATATTTATGAAGGCGTCCGCGAAGTGCAGAATATGATTATCGGGCGGGAGATCGTTTAGTTATGCTGCGCCTGATGTTGAAAGTTGAGGACTTAAGCTAGTGGATAAACCTGTTGTATTGGTGACGGGAGGCGCCACCGGGATCGGTGCGGCGTGCTGTCGCGCTCTGGCGGCGGAAGGCTTTCGTGTCGGCATACATTACCGCAGCAGCGGTGAAAAAGCGCAGGCGCTCTTGGCTGAAATAAAAGACGGATTCCTGATTCAGGCGGATCTGGCCCGTATCGAGCAGATCGATGCCATGATCAGGAAGCTCAAAGAGGTGGCGGGCCGCGTTGATGTCCTGGTCAACAATGCAGGGCACTCAATCAACGCCGACATCATCACCATGAAGCTGGATCAGTTTGACGAGCAAAGGGCGATCACGCGCGGCGTCTGGTATCTGACCAAAAGAATTCTGCGGCAATTCATGATGCGAAATTCAGCCGGTCGCGTAATCAATATCTCCAGTGTGGTGGGTCACACGGGCAATGCCGGGCAAATCCCCTACACGATGGAAAAGGCGGCGCTGGACGCGTTTACCAAATCGCTGGCGCAGGAAATGGCCGGCCGTAATATTCTCGTGAATTCCGTTGCTCCCGGTTTTATTGAAACCGACATGACCGGAGAATTGCCGACGGAGGTAAAAGAAAAAATTATGGCGGGCATTCCGCTGGGGCGAATCGGGAGGCCTGAGGAAATCGCTGAAGTCGTCGCTTTCCTGGCTGCAAAAGGAAACTACATCAATGGTTCGGTGATTCACGTCAACGGAGGCCTTTATGGAGGCTGATGAAAGCATCATACAGGAAGTGTTGGCGCTGGTGCCGCAGCAAAAGCCGTTCCGTTTCATTGATGAGATTATTCGTCTCAACCAGGAAGAAATTGTCGGGACCTACCGTTTCCGCGAAGACGAGTTTTTCTACGCGGGGCATTTTCCCGGTATGCCGATCACGCCGGGTGTGATTCTGGTGGAATCGATGGCGCAAATCGGCGTGGTGGCTTACGGTATGTATCTGCTGGCGTGTCAGAGAAATGTGCGGCCAAGCGAAATGAAGGGCCCGCTCAGCCTTTTTTCACTGGCGGAAGATGTCGAGTTTAAAGGTATCGTAAGGCCTGGTGAGCGGGTGATGGTAAGAGGAAAAAAAATTTATATGCGCAACGGGGCCTTGAAAGTGGAGACCAGCATGGAACGGGAAAATGGAGAAGTGGTTTGTATGGGGAAGTTAGCCGGAATGGGAGTGGAAACATGAGGACAAGAGTGGTTGTTACAGGGATGGGCGTTGCCGCCCCTAACGCACATGGCCTGGAGAATTTTGAACAGGCGCTGCGCGAAGGCCGGTCAGGCATACGTTTTCAGCCATTTCTGGAAGAATTAAAATTCGGCTGTCAGATTGCCGGTATCCCGGAAGATTTTGACGCGATCCGCAAGCGCTATTTCGATCATGAAAAGTTGATGTCCATCAATGACAATATCGGCTACGCATCGGTATCGGCGGTGGATGCCTGGACGGACGCTGGTTTCAGTGTGCCCGACGGCAACGATGATACGGTGGACTGGGACACAGGCGTCATTGCCGGTTCCGGTATCGGCGGGATGGATACCATTGCCCAGAGTGTCGTGCCCATGATTAATGAAGGCCGGGTGAGAAGGTTAGGCAGCCGCATTGTGGAGCAGGTGATGAACAGCGGAACCAGCGCCCGCATTGGCGGATTAATCGGGGCCGGCAATCAGGTGACTTCGAATTCCTCGGCCTGCAGTACGGGTAACGAGGCGATTATTGACGCCCTCTGGAGAATAAGAATGGGCTTGGCCAAGCGCATGATTGCGGGAGGATCAGAAGGCGCTACGCCGTACATCTGGGGTGGCTTTGATGCCATGCGCGTGATGAGCCGCAAGTTTAATGATAACCCAGTTGCAGGCTCCAGGCCGCTGTCCGCCTCCGCGTGCGGTTTTGTGCCCGGTTCCGGCGGCGCCATGCTGGTTCTGGAAGATCTGGAGACGGCGTTGGCGAGGAAGGCGAGAATTTATGCTGAAGTTATCGGCGGCGCCGTCAACAGCGGCGGCCAGAGAATGGGCGGCTCTATGACCGCTCCCAACCCTGCGGGCGTGAAAAGATGCATCCGCTCGGCAGTGGCCGATGCCGGTATTGATCCGGGTCAGATAGATGCCATTAATGGCCATCTCACGGCCACCTACGCGGATCCCCATGAAGTCATGAATTGGGCGGAAGCACTGGAAAGAACGCCGGCCAACTTTCCTTATATTAATTCGACAAAATCTTTAATCGGTCATTGTCTCGGCGCTGCCGGAGCCATTGAAAGCGTGGCAGCCGTGCTTCAGGTTTATCGAGGTTTTTTGCATCCCTCGATCAACAGCGAAGATGTGCACCCGGATATCGCGCAGTTCGCGTCGAAGATTCCGCAGAAATGTATGGAATTTCCCCAATTGAATTATCTGGCCAAGGCCGGTTTTGGTTTCGGGGATGTGAATAGTTGTATTGTATTTAAAAGATGGGAAGAAAAATAATTTATACCGAAGGAGTCTAAAAAAATGGATGACAAGAAAATTTTTGAAGAGATGTTGAATATTTTAAAAGTTTATACCAAAGACTCGACGCTGCTGGAGAAGGCAACGCTCGATACGCACATATTGAATGATTTAAAAGTCAATTCTGCGCGTCTGGTTGATGTGATTATCAAATGTGAAGACGTTTTCGGCATCAGTGTTGATGACGATGAGGCGGACAAAATTCGCACGATCGGCGATGCGGTAAAAATCGTTAAACAAAAACTCGGGTAAAGATTTATGGATGCAACGTCCAGGTATTTTCTGCAGTTGCAGAACATTTTAGGTCGGGTGGCCATTTTTCTGATTGCGCCGTTTTACTTTTTTGTTGCGCGCATTCTGTTTTACCGGATAAGGAATTTGCGGGAACTTCGCCGTCAGTGTGCCGCGGAATTTGCCGGACACAAAGGGCCTTGGATTATATGCGCCAATCATTTAACCATGATAGATTCCTTCCTGTTGAGCTATGCTTCGTTCAGCATGGTCCGGCATATCACGCATTATAAGCAGCTCCCGTGGAATTTGCCGGAAAGAAGCAATTTTCAAAGCAACATCTTTCTCGCGGGTTTATGTTACCTGTCTAAGTGCGTTCCCGTCGATCGAGGCGGTTCACGTCAGAAGATGAAGGAAGTGCTGGACAAATGTATTTATCTATTGCGCCGTCGGCAGGCCATCATGATTTTCCCGGAAGGGGGCCGATCTCGCACCGGCCGCGTGGATAAAGATAATTTTTCCTATGGCGTAGGTCGGTTTATTCAGGATGTGGATAATTGCAAGGTGATGTGTCTATACTTACGCGGCGACAAGCAGCGCCGTCATAGTCTGATTCCTGCCTGGGGGGATAAATTTTACGTGCAGATGGGGGTGTTTAAACCGACGCCGGTGGCGCAGGAGGGACTTCGCGCCCAACGGGAATATGCAGCGCAGATTATTGGGCGGCTCGCGGACATGGAGGAGACGTATTTTGCCTTACATCGGGAACGATGTTGTGGATTTGATCAGTCCGGAGAACCGGCAAAAAAGCACGGATTCGCGCTATCTGAAGAAAATCCTCACCGCTACTGAAATTGAGCAGATCCGCTGTTCCGATAATCCGGATACGACGCTGTGGTCTATCTGGGCCTGCAAGGAAGCCGCTTATAAAGTTATTCTGAAACAGTCCAGCGATGCGGCTTTTTTGCCGCGCCGCTGGACTGTGCATTTCCGCCATCCCTCATCGGCCGTCGAATGTCAGGGCAGCAAGCTTTTCGAAGTGCCACCCGAGGATCAGATGCCCACGGTATTTGCTGCAGGCGATGTTGAGATTTCGGGGAAAAAGAGCATCCCTTTTTTTCTTTCTTCCTCTTTGTCTTATGTCCATTGCCTTGCCGCCGACTGTTTCGATATTTTGGACAAGGTGATCTGGCGCGTTGACATGTTGCCCGCAGGGCATAATCAAAAAGACGGGGATCCCTCCATTTTCGCACGGTCATGCCTGACCCGTGCACTGTCAGTATTTTTACGGGATGATCAAAGCCAGATTAAAATTCTCCGAGACCGGGAAAAAGGCGGAGAACTTCAGCCGCCGGCCGTATATCTCAATGGCATCAAGACGGACATTGACGTCAGCCTAAGCCACGACGGGCAATTTGTCGCTTACGCATTTCTGTCCTGACCGGATTACAATTTTCTGCATCAAATCTTCCGCATATTTTGTTGTCAGGTCTTTTCTCTTATGTTAAGAATATTCTGTTATTAAGTGTTTCTATATCATCAGGAAAAGGGAGGAAATATGAATAACACGGAAGTTGTCGCTCTGGTCACCGGCGGGGCATCTGGACTAGGGGGAGCCACGGTGTTGGAATTGGCAGGCTCGGGAGCGAAGGTTGTCGTCATTGATATGGATGCGGCAAAAGGTAAACAACTGGCTGATGCAGCCGGAGACAATGTCATTTTTGCCCATGCCGATGTCACCAGCGAGGAATCGATCCGTGAGGCGATCAAGAAAGCTGTTGATCAATTTGGCAAAGTTAATGTTGTGGTCAATTGCGCGGGTGTGCCGGACTCAGGCAAAGTGATGGGCAAGAAAGGCCCTTTGCCTCTGGCATTATTCAACAAAGTAATTCAAATCAATCTGGTGGGCACCCTGAACGTAATTCGTCTGGCTGTTGAGCAGATGGTAAATAATACCCCCAATAATGAGGGCGAAAAAGGGGTGATTGTGAATACATCATCGATCGCCGCGTTTGACGGTCAAATCGGTCAGGCGGCTTATGCCGCGTCTAAAGGCGGTATTGTAGGCATGACGTTGCCCATTGCCCGGGAATGCGCCGATTATGGCATTCGGGTGGTCACGATTGCACCGGGGCTGTTTGAAACGCCGCTCATGGCCGGATTGCCGCCCGCTGTTAAAGAAGACATGGCCCGGGGGGTGCCTTTTCCGAGGCGGTTGGGCAAACCTGAGGAATTTGCCCGGATGGTTCTTCATATTATTGAAAATCCGATGCTCAACGGCTGTTGTATCCGCTTGGATGGCGCGTTGCGTATGCCGCCTAAATAAGGAATTGTGTTCAGCGGTTTAATGTTGCTGCTGAACCGTGAAGAACCATTTTCTTGGCTGCAAGCAGCGGAATCCACCTGTGTGCCGGTTTCTTTTTGATTATTCCGTGATTTCTTTTCGCAACTAGATCGGCTTGGCGGCAAAGAGCATAGTGCCGACGGCGATAATAATCGCAATGGCCATGATCGACATGTGCTGGGCCAGACCGACCGCGGTGATGACGGAATCCAGTGAAAAAACAATGTCGAGAAGGGCAATCTGAAAAAGCACCGGCGCCATTTTCACGGTTTTCAGTTTCGGTTTTTCTTCCTCAATTCCTTCCAGGCTGTTGTGAATTTCATGAGTGGCTTTGGCCAGCAGGAATAATCCACCTCCGATTAAAATGATATCGCGTCCGGAAATTTCCTGTTCCAGGATTGTAAGCCACGGCTGAATCAGATTGGAGACCCAGACAATGGAAAATATAAGCGCCAGTCGCGAGACCATGGCCAGCATCAATCCCAGCTTTCTGGCAAAGTTTCTTTTCTCGGCTGGCAGGCACCCCACCAGAACAGATATAAAAATGATATTATCGATACCCAGGACGATCTCCAAGGCTGTTAAAGTTCCCACGCAATCCAGGCTTCGGGACTGGCAAACCATGCAAACATAAACGTCCTCCGAAAAATTAATATTCGATGCCCGCGCGGTCTTTGATACCGGCGGCATAGTGGTGTTTAATTTCTTTAACTTCGGTGACGGTGTCGGCAAGTTTGATGATGGCTTTAGCGGCGTAGCGGCCGGTGAGAATCAGGTCGAGCGTGGGCGGTTTGTTTTTGATCAAATCGATAACATCGGCAAGTTCAATGAGCTTGAAATCGACCGCCACGTTAATTTCATCTAGGATAATCATATTGTATTTGCCGGAAACGACAGCTTTTTTCGCCAACTCAAAGCCCTGCCGGGCAAGTTCAATATCCACCGGGGCGGGATGATCGCGCATCACGAAGCTGTCCAGGCCTGAGCGGCGAATCGTCAGACGCGGCAGATATTTTTCGGCGGCGACAAACTCGCCGTAGTCCCGGCCTTTCATAAACTGAAGGATAAAGACTTTGTAGCCCTGGCCGACGGCGCGCAGCGCCTGACCAAACGCGGCGGTGGTCTTGCCTTTGCCGTTGCCGGTCATCACGATGACCAGGCCGCGGGTTGCGGAAGGGGGGATCGTCGCGGTTTTCTTTGAGGCGGTTGCTTTTGTCTTCGCCGGGCTTTCCGGCGATACATTTTTTTTGCCTGTTGATGTCATCGTATTTCTCCTGATTTGAGGAAGCGGCGCGCGATAGCTTCCGCCTCGGTATAGGGATCCGCTTCCCGATCTTTGACTCTTTGGGCAATGCTTTTTAACTTGCCGCTTTCGATGAGTTGGTTCAGGATTGGCTCCAGAATGCAGGCGCGCAGAGCCTCGGAGATTTCCATCAGTGCCTTGCGTTCCATGCGGATGTCCAGTTGCCCGCTGATCAGCAGATGTGCGTGATGATCCGATATTTTTTGCATGAGCTCCGCCGTCTTTTCGGCAAAGCCCGCCGGTTCATATAGATTGCCGATGCTGACGATGGGCGGCCGCCAGGTGTCAGGTGTCAGCGGCGAGGTATTGAGCATGGCGGCTAATTCCGTTTGCAGCTGTTTTGCGCCGGGACGGTCGGCTTTGTTAATGGCGAAAACATCGGCGATTTCCATGATGCCGGCCTTCATGGTTTGAATTTCATCGCCCATACCGGGCACCAGGACAACGATGACGCTGTGGGCATGGTGGATAATATCGAGTTCCTGCTGGCCGACGCCGACGGTTTCGACAATGACGATATCCTTGCCCATGGCTTCCATGACATGGATGGCGTCACCTGCGGCCTGCGACAGGCCGCCCAGTGCGCCGCGTGTGGCGAGTGACCGGACGAAGACCCCCTCGTCTTCCGCGTGTCGCAGCATGCGGATGCGATCCCCCAGAATCGCGCCGCCGGAGAAGGGACTGGTCGGATCAACAGCCAGGACGCCGACGGTTTTGTTGAACTTGCGGAATTCGCCGATGAGCGCATCGGTCAGCGTGCTTTTGCCCGCACCGGGTGCGCCGGTAATGCCGATAATAAACGATTTGCCTGTGTGTTGAAAAAGTTGTTTGAGCTTGAGGCGAGCCTGCGGCAGCTTATCTTCCAGATCCCGGATCAGGCGCGAGGCCGAGCGGACATCGCCTGCGCATATTTTTTTTGTGGTTTCCATAGGTCCTTATTGCCAGAGATTAAATCAGGCTTTGGTTGGAACGTTGGTGCGAATCCAGTCCACAATGGAGTCCAGAGAAGCGCCGGGTGTGAAGATCGCTTTGATGCCCGCGTCGTAGAGCATGGGAAAATCCTGTTCGGGGATAATGCCGCCGCCGATCACGGTAATGTCCGAGGCGTCCTTTTCCTTGAGCAATTCCACGACGCGTGGAAATAAAACGCGATGTGCGCCCGACAGACAGCTTAAGCCTACGAGATCTACATCTTCCTGAATGGCCGCCGCGGCGACTTGTTCCGGGGTCAGGTGACAGCCGGTGTATATCACTTCAAAACCGGCGTCGCGGAAGCAGCGAGCCAGTATGCGCGCGCCCCGGTCATGACCGTCCAGGCCCGGTTTAGCCACCATCACTCGAATTTTTCTTGCCGACATCAATATCTCCTTAATATAAGCCGGGGTCCCTGTACTCCCCGTAAACGTCGCGGTAAACGTCGCAGATCTCCTGCTGCGTTGCCAAGTTCTTGACCGCCTCGATGCAATACGGCATCACGTTTATGCCGGTTTTACATGCCGTATGGATATCGGTAAGCGATTGTCGCACAGCGTGGTTGTTGCGTTTACGGCGGACATCCTGAACCCTTTTGATCTGTTCTTCGCCCATTTTTTCATCGATCTCCACCAACGGCACCGCGTGCTGCGCTTCCGTAACATACTTATTGACACCGACCATGATTTTTTCTTTGGTTTCAATCTGCCGCTGGAATTTATAGGCTGCGTCCGCGATTTCCATCTGGGGGAATCCTTGTTCAATGGCGGCGATCATGCCGCCCATGGCATCGATTTTTTCGATGTATTCCCATGTTTTTTCCTCGATTTCATTGGTGAGGGATTCGACAAAGTAAGAGCCGGCCAGCGGATCAATGGTGTTGATCACGCCCGTTTCTTCCGCCAGAATCTGCTGGGTGCGCAAAGCAACTTCCACGGCGTGCTCGGACGGCAGACAAAGAACTTCATCCAGGGAATTGGTATGCAGGGACTGCGTTCCGCCCAAAACGGCGGCCAGCGCTTCCACTGTGGTGCGGATGATGTTGTTGTAAGGCTGCTGTGCGGTCAGCGAACAACCGGCGGTTTGAACGTGAAAGCGCATCCAAAGCGAACGGGGATTTTTTGCACCGAAGCGGTCGCGCATTACTTTGGCCCAGATGCGGCGCGCGGCGCGGAGCTTGCAGACTTCTTCAAATAAATCGATATGCGAATTGAAAAAGAAAGACAGGCGCGGAGCAAAATCATCCACGTCCATTTTTTTGCGGCGGATGACATCTTCAACGTATTCAATGCCGTCGCGCAGCGTGAAGGCCAGTTCCTGCACCGCGGTGGCACCCGCTTCGCGGATGTGATAGCCGCTGATGCTGATTGTGTTCCAGCGGGGAACGTATTTGGCGCCGAACTCCACCGTGTCGCTGATAAGTTTAACGGAGGGTTCCGGCGGGCACATGAACGTTTTTTGCGCGATGAATTCTTTGAGCATATCATTTTGAATCGTGCCGCCGATTTTCTCAAGAGGCACACCTTTGATGTCGGCCGCAGCGCAATACATGGCCCACAAAACAGTGGCCGGGGGATTGATCGTCATGGAGGTGGTCACCTGATCCAGCGGAATGCCGTCGATCAGTGCCAGAAAATCTTCCAGCGTGTCAATGGCCACTCCGCACTTGCCCACTTCACCCAGGGATCTGGGTGAGTCGCTATCATAACCCATGAGCGTTGGAAAATCGAAGGCGGTGCTGAGTCCCGTCTGCCCCTCGCGTAAAAGCATCTGCCAGCGGGCATTGGTGTCCTGTGCGCTGCCCATGCCGGAAAACATGCGGAATGTCCAGGGCTGTCCGCGATAGCCAGTGACCTGGTTGCCGCGCAGATAGGGAAATTCGCCCGGCGCGCTGATATCACGAGCAAAATCCATGTCCTTTAAATCTTCGGGTGTATAAAGCCTTTTAATATCCAGATCGGAAACGGTTGAAAATTGTTCTTTCTGATCGGGATCGCTTTTTCGCGCCTTTTGAACCACATCTTGCCATTTTTCGGTTAGTTTTTGAGATGTCTTTTGTGTTTCATCCGAGAAATACAATTTTCCCCCCTGTTATTTTAAATCGTTGATAAGGAAGCCACAGTAGAATTGTCAACCAAAAAATTTAGTCTGGACTAACGCAAATATTCTGTTTTTGTCAAGAAATAATCAACCACCTCGCGAGCTCGTTGTCGAGGTATGAAATGAACGTCATTAATATCGCGAGCAAGCTCGCGGTGAATTAACGCTCGTCCCGCTTAAGCGGGATTAAGGGTTGGGGATACTTTTACCAATAAAAAACGCTCCTGGACACAGAGTCTCCGGAGCGCTTTTCTTTGGTTTTAAATGAACAGCTATGCCGCTCTGACGTTTTCCGCTTCCAGACCTTTTTTGCCCTGGACAACGTCAAAACTGACTTGCTGTCCTTCATTCAGCGTCTTGAAGCCGCTGGACTGGATGGCACTGAAGTGCACGAAAATATCCGTGCCGCCCTCTTGCTCGATGAAGCCGAAGCCTTTGCGTTCGTTGAACCACTTTACTTTACCTTCTGACATAGTACTAATCCTCCTTTCTCAAAATTTCCTAAGTCGAATTATCACTATGGCAGAAACAAAAAGGCCGCCAAATTCAAAAGTACTTAAGGCGGCCGACCTTGCGCTTTATCATGACACCATTCAACTTATTCCTTCGCTTTTTTCCATTATGACCCGCGAAGTTGAATGCACCCTAGGGTAATTGTCCACAATAGTCAAGCGTTATTTTTAAATAATTTGTTGTGCTTAATTTTTTCCCTAAAGCATGCTATGGCTGATTGCAGGAAAGATCAGCCTATCCGGTGTGTAACCAAACCACCCAGAGGGGCCGCGAGAGCATGCGTGTCCGGGTGACTATTTTCCGGATTGACGAAACGCTCCGGGGCATTATATTGAATGGAATAGAAATGTTTACCGACGTTAAAAAATATTGAAGGAGTAACTTTGATGACGACCTCTGAAAACCGTCCCGCCAAATTCGGCGGGGCAGCGCGTTATGTTCTTGATGATGAACTGGCTAAAATTGTTAATATTTCGATGGCGCTGGAAATGCCGCTCCTGCTCAAAGGCGAACCGGGCACTGGGAAAACCATGCTGGCACACGCCATCGCCGAATCACTGCGCATGCCGCTTATTATCTTAAATGTCAAATCCAGCATGAAACTGATCGACGCCCTGTATCAGTACGATACCCTCACCCGTCTGAATGACAGCCGCTTTGCCGATTCCGGCCGAAATGTGAGCAATATCGAAGAGTATATCAAGATGGGCAAAATAGGCCAGGCGTTCACGGCGGACAAGAAAGTGGTGTTGCTTATCGATGAGATTGACAAGGCCGACACGGATTTTCAGGACGACATGCTCGATATTCTGGATCAGATGCAGTTTGACATTATGGAAATCGACCGGACGATCAAGACGAAAAACCGGCCCGTGATCGTCATTACCTCCAACGCGAAAAAAGATCTGTCCGATCCTTTTCTGGGGCGCTGCAATTTCCACCATATTGCGTTTCCCGACCGCGATATGATGCGTAAGATCATCAGCGTGCACTTCCCGGATTTGAATAAAGACCTGACTGCCGCCTGTATGGACGCGTTTTATCGCCTGCGGGAGGTGCGCGGCGTGGAGAAGAAGCCCGCCACACGAGAGCTGATCAACTGGATGCGCGCGCTCCAGGCTGACCCTGATTTTAATATCAAAAGCCTGAAGTCGAGCAACATTCCTTTTTTAGGCGTGCTGTTCAAGAAAAGCACGGATCTTTACCTGGCCTCGCATCAATAAAGTGAAAAAATATGTTTGTTAATTTTTTCTATACATTGCGCGACAAGGGTATTCCCGTAACCCCCACATCTTTTCTCCGTCTGCAAAAAGCGCTGGGACTGGGACTGATTTCGTCGCTGGATGATTTTTACAGTGTGACCCGCAGTCTGCTGGTCAAGAGCGAACGCTATTTTGATATTTATGATCAGGCATTTGCTGTGGCGTTTCGCGGGATGACGGAAGTCGAGCCGACCGACGCGGAACTCTCTGAGATGATCAAGGCGATGCTCTCCGATTGGCTCAAAGATCCGGAAGGGATGGCCGACGCGCTGGGACTCACCGAAGAGCAAATCAAGAAGATGACTCCCGATGAACTGGTGGCCCATTTTTTAAAGATTCTCAAGGAACAGACCGAAGCACATCATGGCGGCAATAAATGGATCGGCACGCACGGCACGTCGCCCACCGGCCATTCCGGCACGCATCCGGGCGGCATGCGCGTGGGAGGCGAATCGCGCAACAAATCCGCTATCAAAGTTGCCATGGAGCGCCGTTACCGGGATTATTCACAATCCGGCCCCATCACCGCTTCGCAAATTGGTGAGGCGCTCAAAAGGCTCAGGCACCTTCAGCCCGCGGGCCCCAAGGATATTGTGAATATCGATGAAACGATTTATCAGACCATGCGTAATGCCGGCGAAATAGAAATCGTCTTCGACCGGCGTCTGTCCGACCGGCTGAAAGTCAAGCTGCTTATTGATAACGGCGGATGGTCGATGGATCCGTATGTGGAGATTGTGCAGGTGCTCTTTCATTACGCGCAATTTCAGTTTAAGGAACTCGAAATTTACTTTTTCCACAATACGATTTATTCTAAGGTCTGGCTCGATGCGCAACGTTACAAGAAACCGATATGGGTGGATGAATTTGCCCGTTCTGATCCTGAAACGCGGCTTATCATTGTCGGCGACGCGTCGATGGCGCCTTACGAACTGGCCGACCCGCGGGGAGCGATTTATGTCGGCCAGAATGAATCACGGCCGTCGGTGGATTATCTGAAATTTTTATCCAAAACGTTTCGGCATGCCGTTTGGTTAAATCCGCAGTCGCAGGATCACTGGTTTTATACCTGGACGGTGAAAACCATTGCCGGTATTTTCCCGATGTTCGAGTTGTCGCTTGACGGTTTGGAAAAAGCGGTGCACCACTTAGTATCAAAAAACTGACAGGAGGAAAATGTGATGAAAGAGAGATTTGTTTTTATAATTGCAATCATGCTTATTTTAGCATCTGCGGGTGCGATAGCCGCGACGACTCAACCACCGCAGGCGGGCAGTTCCTTGCCCGAGATGAAATTGCTGAAACCTGTTGATGCCAGTGAACTTCAATATCTGGGCTTATCCGGCGCCGGTTTTTTTCACCGGACAAAGTGAAGACGCAGGCGTTGATTATCCAGATCTTCAGGATGTACTGTCCTTACTGCCAGAAAGACGCACCCAACGTCAACCGGCTCTTCGACCTGATAGAGCACAATCCCGGTCTGAGGGGTAAAATCAAAATTCTCGGCATCGGCGCCGGCAATTCCCCGTTTGAAGTGAACACTTTTAAAAAGAAATATAAGATAGGTTTTCCGCTGATTCCCGACGCGGATTTTAAAATTCATAAAATTGTCGGTGAAGTTCGTACGCCATACTTTGTGGTGGTGAAGTTAAACGGCCCCAAAAAGCTGGACGTGGTTTATTCCAGACTGGGCGCGCATGAAAATATTGAAGCGTTTTTGGCCGAGGTGGTCAAACTGGCTGATATTAAATAGGAGGCGGTTATGAGAAGACAAATTCTGATGGCGATATTTATTGCCGGATTTTTTGCATCGAACGCTTTTGCTCTGTCCGAAGCTTATAAGGGAAGCATATATTCAGTGGGTAAGCTCAAGGCTGTGGACAGTGCTTTAAAGGTGAAAGTCGGCCAGAAAGCACCGGACTTTACACTCAAGGCCATCAGTGGCAAAAAAGTTTCCCTGAAAGATTTCAGAGGCAAAAAAAATGTCGTACTTTCCTTCATCCCCGCTGCCTGGACGCCGGTTTGTTCCGACCAGTGGCCTGGCTACAATATCGTTCAGGATCTGTTTGAAGAGAACAATGCTGTGTTGGTGGGTATTTCCGTGGATAATATACCGACGCTGTATTCCTGGACCAACCAAATGGGCAAACTGTGGTTTAATGTCCTTTCCGATTTCTGGCCGCACGGAGCCGTCGCTTCCCGATACGGCATTTTGCGTTCCGACGGCACGGCGGAGCGGGCGATCATCATCATCGATAAGAAGGGTATCATCCGCTATATTGACATTCATGATATTAATGAACGTCCGCCTTTGGAAAGCATTATCCGTCAACTCGAAAAAATGCGCTAGCCGTTCATCGCTTTTGCTGATGCCGGTTTGCCCAAAAAGCAGTCCAGAGGTATTATTCCATTCTCTTGCCGATTTCGTTCATTATCGGCGATATTTGAATCCAAGTGGCCTGTAATTTTCCTTGACAGGGGTAGTCAATTGCGATACGCGTTCATGACCGTAAGTCACAATCGTTCATCTTGGCGATAGTTTTTTGTTTTTACATTAACTTGTAAAGAGCGGTCATGATGAGAGCGCGACAGGAGGATGTGCTGCGCTGAACAATCATAAAGATTGATAGCGCTCAGCCAGGTCCTTGAAATATTAAGCACATGTCCATTTACTTTTAATATCTTCGTGTTATTGGAGAGGAGAATTGGCTTTGAGCTCGGAAGAAAGAAGAAATAAAGAAAAGGAAAATCGAAAAAATTCTATTTTAAAGGCAGCGCGCAAGCTTTTTTTTGAGCGCGGCTTTAAATCCGTTACCGTCGACCTCATTGCCGCCAAAGCAGAGGTGAGTAAGGGTTCTATTTACCTTTATTTTGACAGCAAAGAAGAAATATACACACAGATATTGATTTCGGCCAATATCGAGCACCATAAAGAAGTAGAAAATTTCATAAAACAGGATGGAACAGCCTCGGAACTCCTCGTAACTTTTGCCCGCGACTACGTGAATTTCTTCCTGGATAATAATGAATTGTTTCGAATTCTGATGACTTTCATGCTCCACGCGGACAATATGAACCTGACCGAAGAGCAAAACACGCAGCTGATTCATACGACCAATGAAAATATTCGCACGATTTCCGAGATTCTCCAGAAAGGTGTGGATGCGGGCGAGTTTGTCTCAAATATTGATAGCCGTCAGGTGCAAAACGCAATCTGGGGATTGCTCAACGGCGTTATTTCTCTTTATATGTTCACGGGGGCGCCCGAAAAACGTCCTGAAAGAATCCATACAACCGTCAGAGATAGCCTCAACGTCCTCATTAAGGGGATGAAGGTTTAAGCTGCTTTTTTAAGGGTGTTTATTTTCCGTTCTGCCGGATTAATTTCTGAAAATCCTGGTCAGCGTTGTGCAGGAGTTTTTCTACGTCTTTTTCCAGTTTTTCAAAGCGGTCAATAATGGCGCGGGCCCGCGGTGTCAATTGCATGGACTTATCGTGTATGCCTATGTTCACCAGTTTCATTCCCAACCTCTCTTCCGAGGCTTTTAATCTTCCCCATGCCGCGCGGTAGGGCATTTCCAGTTTTTTTGCTGCGGCATTGAGGCTGCGCTGTTCATCAATCGCTTTGAGAATAGCGTCTCGTCCCTTGCCGAAAATAACCTTCCCGTTTTCTTCTATCCAGATTTTGTACTTGATTTCCATCAGGAGAGTCTCCCGTAATCTTGCATGATTCTGCTTATAGGGAATGATGGTTAAATGTCAATAAAATTCATCAAGAGTGCTTCTTGCGATTGACAGTTCATCTTTATGCAAAGCATAGTGGTTTTTTTAAAGGCATTATGTTAATAAAAGCATAAAGAAAATGGAGACATTGCAGTTATGAGGAAACAGTGGATTACTGTGCTGGTTTTGATCATGTTGGCGAGCCCTTTATATGCTTTCGCACAGGACAAGATTTCAGTTGCCGTTGCTGCAAACTTCATTTCAGCCTTCAAAGAAATTGCGTCTGATTTTGAGGAGAAAACGGGGGTAAAAGTTGAAGCTACTTTTTCATCTACCGGAAGTTTATACAACCAGATCAAGAACGGAGCCCCTTATGATTTATTTCTATCCGCCGATGAAGAGCGTCCGGCTCTTCTCGAAAAAGAAGGGTGGACGGAGGGGACCTTTATTTACGCCCGTGGCAAAGTTATTCTATGGTCGGCCGATAAAGCTTTTTGCAAAGCTGCAACCTGGCAGGAGGCTCTAAAAAATAATCCAATCAAAAAGATTGCCATCGCCAATCCTTTGACAGCGCCGTACGGGGCGTCAGCTAAAGCAGCGCTGCAGAGAGCTGCGCTGTGGGATGCCGTGCAATCCAAACTGGTCCATGCCCAGGACATTGCTCAGTCTTTTCGGTATGCGGAAACCGGCGCGGTTGACGCGGGTTTTTGTTCAATATCCGCGATGACAACGCAGCGGGGACAAAGCGGATGTTATTATACCGTTGCCGAAGCGCCGGTGATTACACAGTTTGCCTGCGTTTCGAAAAAAGCTAAAAATCCGGTCTGCGCCGAACTTTTTGCAACATTTTTAATGTCAGACCACGCGAATAAAATAAAAAAGAAGTACGGTTATCATTAAATGGATTATCTCGCGCTTTATGTGACACTAAAACTGGCTCTCGTTACGACGGCTGTATTAATGGTGATAGCCGCGCCTATTGCTTATCTGCTGGCTTACACCCGCTTTCCGGGGAAATCGTTGCTGGAAGCACTGGTCTATCTGCCGATGGCCCTGCCGCCCACGGTCATCGGCTTTTACCTGATTATCGTCATGAGCCCGAAAGGATTTGTCGGGCATGCCTGGGAATCACTTACCGGCGGATCGTTGTTGTTCACTTTTCTGGGCATCACCATCGCGTCCATCATCTACTCGATTCCATTTGCCGTTTCGCCGATGAAAGCGGCCTTTTCCAAAATCGACCGCCGCCTGCTGGAAAATGCCTATGTGCTCGGTTTATCGAAACGGGCAACATTTTTGCGGGTAATCATTCCCAACTCTTTGAGCGGCATTGCCGCTGCCGCTGTTTTAGTTTTTCTGCACTCGATCGGGGCGTTCGGCGTTTTGCTGATGGTTGGCGGCAGTATTCCGGGAGAAACAAAAGTCGCATCCATTGCCATTTATGAAGCTGTGGAGACCATGAATTACCAGGCTGCGGGGATGATCGCGCTCAGTTTCATTCCGATCAGTTACGCCTTTTTACTATTGATTAACAAGCTCAATGAGGATTCCCGAACATGACCATCGCCGCTTCTCTTAAGAAGAGATTGAAATATTTTGATGTGGACGTCTCATTTTCCTGCGCGTCAAAGAGCATGATGGTGATGATTGGCCCGTCCGGCGGCGGTAAGACCACGATCATCCGCATGCTGGCAGGTCTTGAGACGCCGGATGAAGGCCAGGTGATCTTTGGCGATGATGTCTGGTTTGACTCTGACCGCCGTATAAACGTTACGCCGCAGAAACGCCGCCTGGGTTATGTGTTTCAGGATTATAATCTTTTTCCGCATCTCAATCTCCTGGACAACGCAGCGTTTGCCGCGACGGATAAAAAGGAAGTTGACGCGCTTTTTGATCTTTTCAAGATCAGTCATTTGCGAAAAAGAAAGCCGCACATGGTTTCCGGCGGCGAGCGTCAGCGCTGCGCGATCTGCCAGGCGCTGGCGCGGCATCCCAGGCTACTGTTGCTCGACGAACCGTTTTCCGCACTCGATGTGATCACGCGCCGGGGGCTGCGTGAAGAGTTGAAAGATCTGAAAGGAAAACTTTCCTGTCCTATTATTTACGTCACGCATGATATTAATGAAGCCCTGTTTCTGGCGGATGAAATTCTACCGGTGGTCGAGGGAAAAAACGACGACGGTTGGATGCAGCGCACCATCACGCGTGAACCGGGGACGGGAACAACAGCCAAGGGAGCGCGCGAACCGCGCCTGGCATTGGTATATTAGGGGAGATTTATGAACATTTGTACCTATTCTTATGAAGAGTATCTTCATCTGGTGAAGTCTTTCCATGGCAACCTCGCGCCAGGTTTGATCATTGGCGGCTTTATCGTCGATCTGGCCATGAAGCATCTGCCGGAAGGTGAATTTTTTGATGCGGTCTGCGAAACGCCGGTTTGTCTGCCTGATGCCGTCCAGATTCTGACCCCCTGCACCATCGGCAACGGCTGGCTTTCCATTGTCAACTTCGGCCGCTTTGCCGTTACCCTGTATGAAAAATATACCGGCCATGGCGTGCGGGTTTATCTGGACACGGAGAAGCTGAATAACTGGCCGGAAGTGCGCGACTGGTATCTTAAAAAGAAAAAAAAGAACGAACAAAATGTTGATTTGCTGATGGCCCAGATTAAAGAGGCCGGGCATGGACTGCTCAGCATCCAGCACGTGCAGGTTGAACCGGAGAAAGTCCGCCGCAAAAAAATGGGCCCGGTAGGTGTTTGTCCGGTCTGTGGTGAAGCCTATCCGTCAAAGGATGGTGATAAATGCCGCAACTGCCAGGGAGAAACGCCATACAGCGATGTGTTTTCCGCTAATGCGTAGAAATAATAATTAATGTGATTGAACCAGGAACAATTTTAAATCGTCTTTATGAGCAGCTCGAACCGGCCGCAAGAAACCGGCGGATCACCGATCTGCGCGTAGGCTTGAGTTATGTGGGGGTGATGCTGGATAATGGTGCGTCGGGAGTGGCCGCCGTGCTGCCGGACGTCACATCCAGAGGCTGCACGGTTTTATCAGATGCCGGAAAATACGTCGGTTCCCCTTCGGCAGACTTGTTGCGATATCAGAATGACGGTAAAAACGTTTTGCAACGGGCCATCGGTCTTGCTACTGCCAATGCGCTGATCAAACCTTCCAGCGACACAACCGAAGATCGGGAAGCTACCACATATTTCAATCTGCAACCGGGTGAGAAAGTCGCGATGGTCGGGCTTTTTTCACCGCTGGTGGAACGCATTTGCGCTACCGGCGCTATTCTGACGGTGATTGAAAAAAACCCACAGCGTCTGGAATTACTCTCATCCCAAGAAAAACAACGAGCACTTCAAGATTGCGATATTGCCATCATCACCGCCACGACGCTTCTTAATAATACTCTTGAAGAAATAATAGGCGCGCTGGGCACGCCGCGTCTGGTTGCCATCATGGGGCCATCCACACCGCTTATGCCGGATGTTTTTCAAGACACACCAGTTACACATCTGGGTGGCGCAGTGGTTACCGATTCTGCGCGTGTCATGCAGATCATCTCCGAAGGCGGTGGCACACCGGCGCTTCGCACTTACCTGCGCTTTGTCAATCTGATCAGGAAATAGTCAGGGAATTAACTTTTCCGGGCAACAATCATAAAGAGGGTAAAACTATTTCATCAAAACCCTCCTATTAATTTCCGCCCACCAGGGGCAGGAAGCTGGAGCTTATCAGGATGGTTCCTTTCTCTTCACACTGGAGTGAAATCACACCCGTTTTCTCCAAATTTTCTTTGATTGACCAAAAGTCATCTTGCTTTGTATCAAAAGAAGTGAACTCCGTAGCGCTCCGATCTTATTGCTTTTTATGTTATGTCAAATATGGCATTAGTACCCAGAATTGTTCATATTTTTGCGTTGACAACCGCTGGCATTGAATAGTTTGTCCTTACTGTTCCGTGGGATGCAGCATTATCGTATCTGTACGCGATGGTAAGGTCGTCAACACAGAGGGGGATCCCGATAGCCCCATCAACAAAGGTTCTCTGTGCAGTAAGGGCGGCTCCATCTATCAGATGGCCGTCAACGAGAATCGCCTGGGCAAACCACTTTACCGCGCACCTTTCGCCACTGCATGGAAAGAAGTGGAGTGGGAATGGGCGTTCGAGAAGATCGCCGAAAACGTCAAGAAAAGCCGGGACGCCAGTTTCCAGAAAACAAACAGCAAGGGTGAACTTGTCAACCGCACCGAAGGCATTGCCTCGGTCGGCTCGGCAGCCATGGACCTTGAAGAATGCTTCACGTATCAAAAATTCTTAAGGGGGTTGGGCCTTGTTTATATTGAACATCAGGCCCGTATTTGACACAGTCCAACTGTACCGGCTCTGGCAGAGTCGTTCGGACATGGCGCAATGACCAATCACTGGGTCGATTTTAAAAACAGTGATGTAATTTTGATTATGGGCAGTAACCCTGCTTCCAATCACCCTGTCGCCTTCAAGTGGATTCAGGAAGCCGTTTGAAGAGTATATTGCCTATTCCGCTGATTTCGCCCCGCAAATCGAATTCCAAACGTTTATGCCTGGCGGTTATGGATTCCAAAATAGGGTTAATGCCGCTCTTTTCAAACAAACGCTCCAACACCAGCAG
>WRPE01000077.1 GCA_009773315.1 Syntrophaceae bacterium | reverse complement strand
ATATTTTAATTGACATCCAGTGGTGTCCTCTTGTAGCATCCATACACAAAAAAACCAACAGGGATGGAGAGAAGCGATGAAGGGTGAAAAAGTACTCTGACGTCATCAAAAACGGCAGGCGTCTTGCCGTCAGGAATGATGATGCCCGATGTGATTTCGAAGAAAAAACCGTCAGCCATTATTTTGACTTTGCTCCTTATCGTAAAAATTATTTTCAGGAGACATTGGGCCGTGGAATTCAATGAAGACAAGGTAAGGAGATGTCGCATGATAAACTCAAACAGGTATTTTTTGTATTTTCTGCCGGCGTGCATTTTTTTGATGCTCGGGACTTTTGCGGGATGCGGAGGTGGCGGTGAATCATCGCCAACCGCTTCGTTAACGGCCATTCAGGTGACGCCCGCGACATCTGAGGTCTCTGTCGGCGTCAAACGCGCTTTTACGGCTACGGGCATTTACAGCGATCAGACAATCCGCAATCTGACCTCGCAGGCGACCTGGAAGAGCAGCCTGATTACGCATGCCACCATCACGAGCGGCGGTGAGGCCACAGGTGTCGCGCCCGGCACAACGGCCATCAGCGCAACATTCAGCGGTGTTGCCGGAACGGCGGTGCTCACTGTGGACAGCGCCACCCTGACCGGACTTCAGGTTTCACCGGCCATTGCACAAACGCCCGTGGGAACCCAAAAGGCTTTTACCGCCATCGGAACCTACAGCGACGGCGACACTCACGACCTGACGTCGCTTGTGACCTGGGCAAGCGATCATACGGCCTTTGCGACGGTGGCCTCAACCGGCGTGGCCACGGGTGTCTCCGGGGGTGTCGCAACGATCAGCGCGGCGCTTGGCGGCTTTAGCGGCCATGCGGCGTTGACGGTGCTTTCCTCAACGCTGACCTCTATCAGCGTGCATCCGGTGAATCCGGAAATCGCCGTGGGTGGCCGCGTCGCATTTACGGCGACGGGAACCTACAGCGATCATCATACCGCCGATCTGACAGCACAGGTTTCGTGGACCGGCAGCGACCCGGCCATCGCCACGCTGACCGCGGCGGGTGTGGCCTCCGGGGTCTCGCCCGGACTATCCACCATCACCGCTACTTTGGCGGGGGTGAACGGCGGTGCCACGCTGCGCGTCGATGCCTCAAAACTAACGAGTATTCAGGTATCGCCGGGAAATCCCGTCATTCATTTAAGGAACGCTCAGCCGTTTAAGGCAACAGGCGCCTACAGTGACGGCGACACCAAAGACATCACCGCCGAAGTCCACTGGAGCGCCACGAATGCCGCGATTGCCACGGCGGAGGCCAACGGCAAGGCGACCGGCCTGGCCGCAGGCGCCACACCGATTGTGGCGAAGCTTGCGGGTGTGAAAGGTGAAGCCACCCTCACCGTCAACGACACAGGCGCGAATTTTCCAACCTATCCCGGCAATGTATTTTCCATTCAATATCGCAACAGCTCCGCAAGTGCAATTACCGTCTGGTTCATCATGAGCAAACCGCCTTGCTCAAAAGCCGTGGCTGAATCGAATAAAGACTATTGCAATATTGATCATTCCGACTGGGCCGGCATGAAAACCCAGATTACCGATTCCGGCACGCGCTTCTATATCCGCAGGGTCAATGGCACCCTGGATCTGATTGCGCCCGACCACATTTCCAACAAGCAGGATTTGCAACCCGGAGAGATCTTGCGCGTGATTCCGCCCATTGTGACCGGCACTGATCCGGCAACGGGGGCGTCTTACACCCGTCCGGAATGGTACTATAATATCAATATTTATGATGAACATCATACCTATCTGAGAACCGAAACCCAGACGTCCGGCACGACCACCTGGGTGACCAAAGCCGGCATCACGATGCCTGCGCCGCAAAGCGTGATGCTGTTCGAGTTCAACCTCTCCGCGCCTCTGGACAAGAATATCTGGTATGACATCGGTGCGGTGGACGGCCTTAACGCCAACGGCACCATGACCTATACCGGCTGCGCCGTGGAACACAAAAAATCGTGTAAAACGAATATTTCAGCCTATAGCGCCACCAATGACGGCTGTCCCTATATCCTGCAGATGAGCTCGGCCAATGTCTGCGCAAATCCGAAGCTTTATCCGGCAACATTAGACGCTTCCACCAAGCCGTCCTGGGTCGTTTCGCCGTCTCACTACACAACAGCGGATGTTTCCAACACTTACCCCTCTTCGTGGACGGCGGCCGGTTCTCCCAGCGGCGCGGACATGGCCTCCGCCGCAAGCGGTGAGAAGGCAAAGAAGATCGCGTATCATATCTGGTGGGCGACCAATCCGGTGGGTCAGGGGTGGCTCAAATACCTGCAAAAAAATTCGACCGGCTCCTGCGATGCCTACGGCTGGGCCTATGATGAAAAAAAATGGATTCCCAAAGATTGCAATCCGAACAGCCAGTCCTGCTTTGATGTCAACGGCAATCCGCCGGACAATAAGGATATCCAGGCGCTGATCAATTGCCCCTATTCGGCGGGCAGTTATGTCAATATTGATATTTTATCGGTGATGTAGAGGGGTGTCGATTAGTTTCAGGCAAGAAGGGCCGCACAGGACTTCCCTTTGCGGCCCTTCTTGAAACCATCCTACTTTTTTAAGATCAGACGAAACGGCGCAGGAGGAATAAATTCTCCGGGCTTTGCTTCAATCCGGGTCGAAAACGGTTCACAGCCTTCGCATATGCCGGGCAAGGTCATATTAGTCTTTGGAAGACGGCGCTGCTTATATTAACGGTCCAATAATGATGAACCTGTAAAAAGTCACCCCGCGCATTTCGCTTCGTGCTCATGATAGCCATGCGGGAAAGCATAAAACTGTTCCAGCAGCGAAAAAATTGCT
>WRPE01000035.1 GCA_009773315.1 Syntrophaceae bacterium | reverse complement strand
TCCAGAAGGACGCTTAGTCAGAGTTTTGCACATCGCCAGGGCCATTTTCAATCAGAAAAGAAACGATACGCATAAAGTTTACAGTGTTCATGCCCCGGATGCCGGAATGCATTGCCAAGGGAAAAGTTCAACATATCCGGGAAGAAGAAAAAGAGCATGAAAGCCAGTCTCTGGAAATGGTTTGCCAGACGTTCTGCCATTGAGTGCCGATCTTTGGCAGATGAGAAGAACTTTACGTCCGGGCTAAGACAAAGCGTTCATCTTTTTCATTCTCGGCCAGATATTCCCGGATGGGCTTTTCATCTATCGGAGCGATCGGCTTGAGCGACCTTGTTACCCGATTTATTTGCTTTTTAAGTAGCTTTTGAGATCACGATAGTAATTTTCATGAGAGCCAATCATAACAAGTTCCAAATCTTTATCGGCTCTTCGATATGCCAACAAATATAAATTTGTTTTGAGTTTGAATTTATGGACAAATACGCCCTTTAAATCTCCTTTTTTCTCTTCGCCAATATTTGGATTCTCGGCAATATTCTTTACCTCGCGGTCTAAAGCTTCTTTTTCGGCTTTAGTCATCTTCTTAACTTTTTTCTCAAATAAGCTTGATTGATAGATTTTCATTTTAACCTATCCAAACTTGTATTCTGTTTTCTCGCCCTGATCCAATTCATCTAGTCCGAACAAGATTTCTTTAATAAGAGAATACGGCAAGTCCGGATTTTCTTCAGCACACTTTCCCAAACGCGCCCAGTGTTCGATTTGACCTGCAAGCGACCTGTGATCGATGCGACTAAATCTCTTCGCCTCATCAACCAGATCTTCTGAAATTCTAACTGCTGTAGGCATATATTTTCCTCCAAAATACTTTTATGATGCATAATATATCATAATGCAATGTAATGCAATATAATATTTCGTGGGTATCGAAAAAATCAGCCGGAGCGTAGCGATCGGCTGTATTGCCCTTGTTAAACGCTTTATTTTCTTTTTGTAATGGCAGTGTAACCGAAAAGCATTAAAAGAACCATAATATTTTAGGTTCATCCAACGCTTGATTTTTATTTATGAAGAAGAAATGAATTGTTGTGGGCCGCGTTTTCACCAACAAGTCAATAAAAATGCGACTTCTGCAAAACAATGAATACGGTTTGTAATGTTGCATCCGGAGCCACTTATGTCCCGTCCAGCTCGAAGGACGTGCGGGTAGGTCTGCCGTTAACCGGTCATCATAAACATGCACGAAGGTCAATCAGTGGAACAATAATGTCCTTAAAAATCAGACGGTGTGCTTTTTTACCCAGACAACGTATCGATCCATCCAGGTTAGCATGAACTGTTTAAATAGTTTTTTTCCATTGGCTTTATGTTTTTAATTTCTCGCATCTTACAACTTTAGAACGACAATGCAACACCTAAATGAGGATTCTTTTTACTTCACTATTTATCTTTTCATTATTTTCTTGACAGCGGTCAGCAACCGCACTATGACATTAAAGCTCAACTTTAATGTTTGGTCTGGCGAATGAAACTAAAAATCGGCGAAATAGCAAAACGAAGCAATGTTCCGGCCTCGACCATCCGCTACTATGTCGGAGAGGGACTTTTGCCAAGGCCCGAAAAGGCCAATGAAAAAATGGCCTACTACGACGAGGCCTGTATTGACAGACTGCGCGCCATTCAGGATCTTAAGGAAAAACGTTACTTCCCGCTTTACCTCATAAAAAATATTTTGCGCCGCATGGACGAAGGTCTCAGTTTACCGGAAGCGGAAACGGTCGAAAACGCCGTTTTCGGCTCCAATAACCGCATTGGCCGCGGACTGGTTGATCGGCAAACTTTTCTTGAGGTTACCGGCATGACGGAAAAAGATTTAAAACAGGCGGAGAAGCTGGGCATTCTGATCCCTTTTACGGCAGGTGCGGATAAACCCCTGTATAATGAAGACGATGTCCGTGTGGGACGCGACGGCATCCGGAAACTTGCCGGATTGGGAATGGTGCAAAATGATCTGTCTTTTCTGGTTGAACTGGGTAAAATAATTGTTGAAAAGGAGATGGCCCTCCGGCGCAAAATTGTTGCCGGTAAATCGACCAGAGAAAATATTCTGATCACCGCCGAGCTCACAAGAATCGGCGATTTCTACCGCGATTATCTGCTGCGGCGTCTGTTTCAGCGGCAGGTGGAGCAGAATATTCAAAAGAGTTTGAAACAATCAAAGAACAAGACCGCGAAGATGAGGCGGCAAAAAACAATCTGAGGAGGCATCTATGTTTAAAACAGCAATTACGGAAATGTTCGGCGTAAAGTATCCGATTATCTGCGGGGCAATGATGTGGCTTTGCAAGCCGAACCTGTGCGCGGCGGTGTCCAACGCGGGCGGCATCGGCAATCTGACCGCCGGCAACTATGAAACGGCGGACGACTTACGCGCGGCCATCCGGGAAACACGCAAACTCACCGATAAGCCTTTCTTTGTGGCGATCACGCTTTTGCCGTCGGTGCGAATCACGCCGGAACACCACAAGATGTATGTTAAAGTCTGCGCCGAAGAAAGGGTTGCCGGCATTGAGTTTTCCGGAACACCGCTGGATAAGGTAGCGGGAATGGAAGCGGTTGAACTGCTCAAGAAAGCCAACGTAAAAATGTTTCACAAGGTTGGCGCGTTGCGGCACGCGATGCATGCGGAAAAAATCGGCTTTGACGGCATTTACGCGGCGGGTATTGAAGAAGGCGGCCACCCGTTAAATGACGATGTCACGTCCATGGTGCTGACACCCAAGATTGTTTCTTCGGTAAAGATTCCCGTGGTCACCGTCGGCGGAATCGCGGACGGATGGGGGCTCGCTGCAGCATTGTCGCTGGGCGCCGAAGGCGTGATGATGGCCAGCCGCTTTATTGCCACAAAGGAATGCGAGGTTCACGAAAACATCAAACAGGAATTGATCCGCCGGCAGGAATTCGATACGATAATTTACGGAAAATCCATCGGTCTTCAGGGGCGCGGTCTGAAATCTAAAGTCATTGAAGAAGTGCTGGCCATTGAAGCAAGGCACGGCGGATTTGAAGAGCTTATCCCTCTTTTGTCCGGCCAGAAGGTGAAGGAAGCCTGGGAAACGGGCGATGTGAATTACGCACCGCTCATGGTCGGCCAATCCATCGGGCTGATCCACGATATCCCCACATGCAAAGAACTGATGGAGAGAATGGCGGCCGAAGCAAAAGAGCGCTCGGCCAGAGCCGCAAAGCTTTGTGGCAACTGATGCGCAAAGAGTTGACGAGATTTTAATCATAATTAAGGAGAAACTATGAAAACACGATTAACTGAAATGGTCGGCACCAGGTACCCGATTGTGCTCTCCGGCATGAGTTGGATCAGCACGCCGAAAATGGTCGCGGCGGTATCCAACGCTGGGGGACTGGGCATTCTGGCAACAGGACCGCTGTCCAGTTCGCAAACCCGGGAGGCCATCCGTGAAATTCGGAAGCTGACGGATAAACCATTCGGCGCTAATGCGTCGTTGATGTTTCCAGGTGCGGCGGAAAATGCGAAAGTTCTTTTGCAGGAAAAAGTGCCTGTGATTAACTTTGCCCTGGGCAAAGGCGATTGGATTGTGAAGGAAGCGCACAAATACGGCGGAAAGGTTTTTGCCACGGTTGTCAATCTGAAACATGCCAAGCGCGCACAGGATTTTGGCACGGACGCGGTTATCGCCACCGGCCAGGAAGCGGCGGCGCACGGTGAAGACGTCACGTCGCTGGTTTTGATTCCGCATCTGGCGGAAAATCTAAAAATCCCCGTCATCGGCGCGGGTGGTTTTGCCGACGGGCGGGGACTCGCTGCCGCTCTGGCGTTGGGCGCGGAAGGCGTCGCTATGGGGACAAGGCTGATGACAACCAAAGAAAGTCCGCTGCATGAAAACTACAAAAAAATGACGCAGGAAAAAGAAGTTTACGACACGCTTTTTTCCAAACGATTTGACGGCATTTTGTGCCGGGTTATGAAGACGGATGCGGCTAAAAATGCGATTAAGAAAGGGTTAAGCTGGCCCGCGGCATTTTTCAACTCTCAGGAAATCGCCAGGCAGGTCAACGTGCCCTATTTTAAGCTATTTTTGGGCGTGCTCGCTTCCGGCTACTCAAATGCCAAACAACTGGCTTTTATGGCCAACGCCTTCAAGGCCATCAAAGTGGCCACTGAAGACGGTGATTCCAAGACAGGCGTGTTGCCGGTGGGCCAGGTGCAGGGGTTGATTCATGACCAGCCGACGGTCGCCGAGCTCTTTGAACGCATCGTCAAAGAAGCAAAAGCTGCGCAGGCCAAAGTAAACGCGACTTTCGAATAATCCGGCATTGCCTAAAGACCGAAAAAAGGGTATGCTGCATTCACATAAAAATGGAAGGGAGTAATTCTATATGTCTATCGCATCGGTATTAAAAGATATGGAGAAGTCTATCGGAAAGGAAGTATTTCTATCCGATTGGACACAGGTGACCCAGGAACAGATTAATCAATTTGCCGACAGCACAAAAGATCATCAGTGGATTCATGTGGATGCGGAAAAAGCAGCCAAGGGGCCGTTCGGTAAAACCATCGCGCACGGGTTTTTGACGCTTTCGCACCTGCCGTTTTTCAGCTATCAGGTACCGCTGAAAATGGAAGGCGCCCAGATGTCGATCAACTATGGTCTGAATAAGGTGCGCTTTCTCAATCCCGTGATCTCCGGCGCGAAAATCCGCGACCGGATTGTTCTTTCCGCGCTGGAAGAAAAGCCGGGAAACAGATTGCTCATGACACAAACGCACACCATCGAAATCGAGGGGCAGGAGAAGCCGGCCTGTATCGCCGAAGCACTGGGGATGATCTTCTTCTAATTCTAAGATGTAGGGAACGGGTTGATCCGGCATACGCCGGACTAAAGAACCGTTCCCTACATCTGTTTATCAACTAAAATTTAAAAGTTTTTAAAGGCTGTCCGGAACAATCCGCAGTCGAGGCTGATCTGTATGCATCAGTTGCGGATTGCGCGGAAGGTTATAATCTTCTGCTTCGTGTTTCTTGTGATTCTGCCTTCGCCTTCCAGGTAGCGTAAATGGGCGATGGCTTCTCCGGTGGCAAACCATTTCTGGGCAATGGGAAAATCCTCCCAGGTCTCACAATCAATATCCCAAGTCATCCCTGCGGCAATTTCATAGGCGTTTAGAGCTTCGCTTCCCAGAACGTCCATCACTTCATCGGCGCGCTCGCGGTGATGGACTTTTAATTCATCAATTCTGTCTTTCAGATCTTTAAATAAATTTCTGTGTCCGGGTAAAACGAGATCAACAGGCAGATTGTACACTTTGTCCAAACTCGCCACATAGTCGGCAAGAGAATTAGTGGTATAGGCCCACGATTCGATATGCGGTGTGATATCAAAAAGAACGTGATCGCCGGAAAAGAGGATTTTTTTATCTTTTTCGTACAGGCAGATATGCCCTTGCGTGTGTCCCGGCGTGGCCACACATTGCAGGCGGTAACCGCCGCATTCGATGACATCGCCGTCATCTATCAGATGAAATTTCGGCACTTTCTCCGGACTGTATTTAAAGCCGGGATGGCTGTTGAGCGCTTTCTGCAATTCATCGGCAGGGAATCCGTTAATCTCGGCAAAGTCGACCAGAGGTTGCCAGCTGTTGTCCTCGTCAAAAACCTGAGAATCGATCCGGCTGAAAAATATCCGACTTGTTTCCGATGCCAGTCGCGAAACAAGTCCGGTATGATCGGCGTGCATGTGGGTCAGCATGAAATCGGTCTTGTTCAAATCAATCCCCAGTTCAGCCAATCCCTTCTGCATCGCTTCATAGCAGACACTGCGATTGAAGCCGGTATCAATAATCAGATTGCGGTCTTCGCCTTTGATGACGTAAGAATTCAGGTCCTTGAGCGGACTGTTCGGCAAAGGCACGACAATCCGATAGAGCCTTTTCATGATTTCATCTGCCATGGGTGAGCCTCCTTAAGCCACCGCAGTTGCATGATGCAGCTTTTGTCTGTGGTGTTATTCTCATGTTCACTGATCCTGATTATCTTCTGTTGGCTCATCCGGCGCAGGTTCCGGCGCGAATATATCCCCGCTTAGTTCCACAGGGAAAAATTCGTCTGGCAGGGCGCTGATAATCTTCAGCGGTTTAGCTGGGAATTTTGGTGACTGGACCCGCGGCGGCGGCATGGCCATCGGCAGTGCTTCGTCCGTAGACGAAGTCTCCAGAACCGGATTATCCGGTGATGGATTTTCCGCCGAGGTCTCCGGAGATTTTCTTTTTCTATGACGAGGACGGCGACGGCTTTTCTTTTTGGGAGCTTCACCCACATCAACTGTTTCTGTATCGACTACCCCATCGACGTCTACACCTGTATCAACCGCTACATCAGCCTCAGCATCCGGCTCCGGCTCTTCCGCCAGTTGCAGCAAAGGAACATCCTGCATGGCGCTTGCTTCCAGCGTCTGCTCTTTAATGGATTGCTGAATTTCGAGTTTATCCCACGCCATATCCGATCTGCCTTCAATATGCAGACAAATACCGAAATTCGTTTCCAGCTTCAAGAGCTCACTTCTTTTATTATTTAGAATATATATGGCGATTTCATGCGGCAGGCTGACTTTCAACTCCGAGTAAATGCCTTTAACCGCTTCCGATTCTATTTTGCGATACGCGCCCAAAGATGCGTATTCCAGAGAGGGTCGCAGACCACTGCCCTTGCAATACGGGCAGGTAATGTAACTGATTTCCTGAATGGTGGATTGCTTCTTCTGGCGAGACAATTCCAGAAGACCGAATTTGGAAATACGGGAAAGTTGGATTCTCGCACGATCCATACTCAGGCCTTTCTTGAAGGCTTTTTCCACTTCCGCGATATGCTTTTTATCAATCATGTCAATAAAATCAATCACGATTAGACCGCCGAGGTCGCGCAAGCGCAACTGCCGCGCAATTTCTTCGCAGGCTTCAACATTGGTTTTGAATGCCGTCTCTTCGATATTTCTTTTATTGGAGCCGCGGCCGGAATTGACATCAATGGTGATCATGGCTTCTGTAGGATTGATGATGATGTAACCGCCGGATTTCAATTCCACGCGCTCCTGGTAAATCACGCGGATTTGTTCTTCCAGTTCGTACCGTTCAAAAATCGGCACTTTGTCTTTATAATTGTTTAAGATTCGTAAATGGCGGGGGGCTACCGCTTTCAAATAAGCGCGCATTTTGCGGAAGGTCTCGACATCATCCACCAGAATTTCATCAATCTCCAGGGTTAAGTAGTCACGCAGCGAGCGTACACCGAAGTCCGTTTCCTGGTAGAGAAAATAGGGGGCCGATGCACTCTCGGCTTTCTTGTAGATGTCCTTCCACAGACGCATTAGGAACTGGTAGTCGCGCTGGATTTCAGGCTTGGTGCGATTGATGCCCGCCGTGCGGACAATGAAACCCATATCCTCGGGAACCTTAATCTGCTCCATAAGCGATTTTATTTTCTGCCGGTCTTCTTCGCTTTCTATTTTCCGTGATATGCCGCCGCAGAGTTTGTTGGGAAGCAAGACCAAATATCTTCCGGGCAAAGAAATATAGGACGTGAGCAGTGCGCCTTTGTTGCCGGTAACTTCCCGGACGACCTGCACGATAATTTCCTGGCCGGATTTGAGAACCGGTTTGCCGCCGGCCTGACCATTTTCCGGTTCGGTCAAATATTCTGAGCTCACATCCCTCAGCGGAAGGAATCCGTCCTTAACACCGCCGTAATCGACAAAAGCCGCCTGCAGACCGCGTTCGACTTTCAGCACTTTCCCTTTGTAAATATTCCCATTGATCGGTTCCCGGACCGTCATTTGAATGTTGAATTCAATGAGCTTACCTTTTTCGTCAACTGTGGCCATGCGCATCTGTTCTTTGTGCACGGCGTTAACGAGCATAATGTGTTTCATAATTATCCTTTTCGGCTGCATCCATTATCACGCGTTCATGCAGGGACCGGCCGAATGTCCGACCGATACGAAACTGCGCGCTACAACCTTGTATATTTTAAATAAAGGCGCTAACATCGCCTTTGCCAATTCTTATCAGTTCGATCGTGTCATCAACCAGACTGATGATACTGGACGGCTCGGGAACGATTGTTCCGCCATCAATAATTAAATCAACGATACGTCCGAAGTATTCATTGATGAGTGAAGGATTACCGAGATCTTCTCCATCTTGTGTCTGCACGCTGGTGCTGATGATCGGCTGTCCAAGTTCGCGTATTAAAGCAAGACAAATCTGGCTGTCCGGTACGCGAATGCCTGTGGTCGGCCTTTTCGGTAAAATGATTTTCGGGACAAGTCGCGATGCTTCCAGAATGAACGTGTAAGGCCCCGGTAAAAACCGTTTCATGGTTTTATAGGCGTAATCCGTAACCATGGCATACTGGCTGATATGTTTCAGATCGGAACAAACAAAACTCAGCGGTCGTTTCTTATTTCTTCTTTTGATTTCGTAAATTCTTTCAATCCCTCTTTTATTGGATAAATCGCAACCCAATCCATAAACCGTGTCCGTCGGATAGATAATAACACCGCCGTCCTTTAGTACATCCGCCGCTTTCTTAATGAGGCGCATTTGAGGATTTTGGCTGTTAATTGATAACACCGGTGGAGCCCCCGTTTCGCAGTTGCCGTTTTCATCGAAAGATTTATACCAGCAATTCGTAGATTTAGCAATGGCTGCAAACGGATTTTGAGAAAGAAAAAATTACCTCTTTTTCTTGTCCTTACTGAGCTTGTATTCGATACTGTCAATCAGCGCCTGCCAGCTGGCTTCAATAATGTTTTCGGAAACGCCTGTGGTGCTCCAGACTTCAGAGCCATCCGTCGAATCCAGTAAAACACGGACGCCTGCCGCCGTGCCCTCCGAACCTTCCAGAGTTCGTACTTTAAAATCAACCAAGTGCATTTCCTTGATTTGCGGGTAGAATTTAGTCAGCGCCTTACGGAGAGCATGGTCCAGGGCATTAACCGGACCGTTGCCTTCGGCAGCCGTCAATTCCTCCTCGCCCCCCACTGATATTTTGATCGTGGCCTGGGAAAGACAAGGATTTGTGAGCGTGCGCGACGTGACCACGCTAAAACACTCCAGATTAAACGGCTCAACAAACTCGCCTATCGCTTTTTTCATCAAAACGGACAAGGAACCGTCGGCGGCGTCAAACTGATAGCCCTTGTCTTCCATCAGTTTGACCTGATGAACGACTTTGCCCAACGCATTTTTCTTGTCCAGATCGATCCCTAATGCCTTAGCTTTATAGGCAATATTGCTTTTACCCGCCATGTCGGAAACCAGCACGCGCCGGCTATTGCCGACCACTTCGGGCTGCATATGCTCATAAGCCAGCGAATTTTTCGTGACGGCGCTGACATGTACACCACCTTTATGCGCGAACGCACTGCGTCCGACAAAAGGCCGGGACATCAAAGGCGGGATATTGGCCACGTCGCTGATAAACAGGGAAAGATTAGTCAACTGACGAATCGATTCCGGCGGCAGACAATTCATTTTCATTTTAATTTGCAGATTGCCTATCAATGAAATCAAATCAGCATTCCCGCACCGCTCCCCATAACCATTGACCGTTCCCTGGACTATTTTCACGCCTCCTAGGACAGCCGCAATGGAATTGGCGACAGCCAGTCCGCAGTCATTGTGAACATGAATGCCAGACATGGCCTGCGGAACAACCGAAGACACTTTTTTAATGATATCCGTGATCTCGTTGGGCATGGCGCCACCGTTTGTATCGCAGAAAATAATTCTGTCCGCGCCCGCGTCCAAAGCTGTTTTTATAACCCGGGTCGCATATCTGGGGTTATGCTTATAGCCGTCAAAAAAATGTTCCGCGTCAAAAAGCACTTCCTTGTCTTTAGATTTTAAGTAGGCAATCGAGTCACGAATCATGCAAAGGTTTTCTTCCAGATTGATTTTCAAAATGTCGGTGACATGCAGGTCCCAGGACTTACCAAAGATGGCCACGGCCGGCGTTTCGGCTCTGACCAATGCCTTGAGGTTCGGGCAGGCTTCCGGACGAATGTGCGGCTTGCGCGTGGAGCCAAACGCGGTCAGTTTCGCGTTTTTAAACTTTACCGTTTTTGCCATTTCAAAAAAGCGCATATCTTTAGGATTGGAACCGGGCCAGCCGCCTTCAATATAATGGAAGTGAACGTCGTCCAGCCGCTGGGCAATGCGCAGCTTTTCTTCAGCGGAAAAAGTGACTTGCTCGCCCTGCGTGCCGTCGCGCAATGTCGTATCGTAAATCAAAATCTGGTTTTTTGTCATGAAATCCTCTCTTTCATAAAAAAACCGCTACCTTGTTTGCCTGGCAGCGGTTTGGAATTTGTTTATTTCAAGTCGAAACTATTCCACAGCCAGGGCTCCTATGGGGAAGCAAATTATGATATAAGTAATTATTATTTGTCTGATGAGGAACGTGTTCATGGCACCAATAAATACCTAATTATTTTATGTAATATACAATAATTTTTTTGCTGACTTTTGTCAATAGAAATTAATGACCTCTTCTTACCTGTGTTCCAGGATTATAAATTAAAAAATAATGCTTGACAAAACAATACCGGCAAATTAGTTCATACAACCAACGCTCGTTGTATATATTAATTTACAGGGACGTGCAAACTGAAATAGAGGAGATAATGTATGATTAAATCAAGACTTTGTGACCTGATAGGGATTAAATATCCCATTATCCAGGCGGGCATGGGGCCCTTCAGCAACAACAATCTTGGCGTTGCCGCAGCCAATGCAGGCGTTTTGGGTCTGCTTTCTACAAGCGGTTTGACCGGCAGGGATATTCAGCCCTTCGTTTACGATGCCTGGATCAAGACTGCCGAAGCGAATCCGGATGACGATATACCCACCGCCATCGATAAGGTGTTGAAACGGACCTATCGTCTCGTCAAGGACAAGGGGGGTGTTTTCGGTATTAATGTCATGGTGGCGGCGGAAATGGCCGCTGAAGCAAAGATTATCATTGATGCGGCGATTCGGGTTCGGGAAGAGAATCCCGACATGAAGAATCACTTCAAGGTGATCTTCACCTCCGCAGGAGATCCGGTCGGATGGAAAGACAAAATCAAGGGCGCCGGATTTACCTGGATGCATGTGGTTCCGTCCGTCAAGGGCGCCCTGCGCTGCAAAAAAGCAGGTGTTGACGTGATCGTGGCTTCGGGCCATGAAGGCGGTTTCCACACCTCCTGGGAACCGGTTCACTCCATGATTCTTCTTCCTGCTGTTGTGGAAGCCGTATCGGACGAAAAAACGCTTGTCTGCGGCGCCGGCGGATTCTGCGACGGTAAGACCCTGGCGGCGGCACTGGTTCTGGGCGCTGACGGCGCTCAAATGGGAACCCGCTTCCTGGCAACACAGGAAAGTGATTTCCACCAGATCTGGAAAGAAGCTGTTGTGGCTGCCGGAGACCGGGGAACACTCGTGGCCCGTGGATTTGTGGGACCGGCCCGCTGGTTGAAGACTCCCCGCAGTGATGAACATGCCCGAAACACCCTGCAGAAATCACCCGGTGTTTTCCTGGGAACTCCCGATGACTTTACCACCATTGACATGTCCCTGATACAGTACGAGATTGAATCTATCAAGGCTGTTTATGAGGGGAATAAGGAAATGGCCCTCATGGCTGCCGGCGAAGCCGCGCAACGGATCAATGATATGCCCAAAGTCAATGACATGGTGCAGGTCATGGTCAAGGAAGCGGAATCCATTTTGAAGGGTGTCCAGACAAAACTTCTGGCATAACTTGTTAGATTAAGTAAATAAAAAAAAGAAGCCGGAGCGGTTTATTTGCTCCGGCTTCTTTTTGTTGATCCATGCTTGGCAGTGCCGCAGCAGATGACAATTAAAATATGACTGCCTTCATGATATGCTTTTCGAGCAGGTTGATCAGTTCTTCCTTGGAATATTTTTTCAAATTCCAACTACGCAGGGGATGCATTGATAATTCGTAAACAATTGTGTTGGCGGTAAAAGAGGCGTCTTCGAAATGAAAAACATTCCTCTCCAGACCTTTCTTCAGAATTTCTTGGATCTGGGCGACAAAATGACTCTCCCTGGCCAAAATAATTTTGAGTAAACTCTTCGGGAGAACTTTTGATTCCCGGTATAAAAGCAGGATTTCTTCTCCATAGTCATAGCCAAAATCAAGCAATTCACGAATAACGGTTCTTAGTTGTTCTATAGGATCATCAATGTCCATGATCCCTTGCTTTTCGAAAAGATCAATTTCCGGCTGATGAATCATTTCAAACACTCGAAATAGAATCTCCTCCTTGCTTTTAATGAAATAATATAAATTACTGATATCGATTCCGGTTGCCTTGGAAATTTCGCGCATGGATGTCTGCGCATAACCTTTCTTCATGAAAAGCTTTGTAGCTTTTTTGACAATCTGCAATTGTCTCTTTTGAAACAGATCGTTATTTTTCTTCGGGGCGGACTCCTTCTCAGAGGCTGTTTTTCTTTTCATTGATTAAATCACAATCCTTTCAAGACTATAGCTGCTTCTATACCAGAACCGCCCAGGCTGTCAATGTAAATTCAAAACTAATACTTGACAAAACAACCCCGGCTAAATTAACTGACGCAACCAACGCTCGTTGTATGCAAAATTAGAAAAGGGATTCTATGATTATGGCTAAATATACTGGGGTCGGCAAATTAATGGCTACAAAAAACTGAAAGGAACGTAAAATCAGATGGACCTAAAAATAAAGAAAAAAGTTGCCGTCGTAACGGGCGCGGGCAATGGCATCGGCCGGGCAATTGCCCTGCGCCTTGCCGAGGAAGGCGCGACAGTAGTCGTAGCGGATTTGAATATTCATGACGCGGAAAAGGTTGTTGCGGAAATTAAATCACGTCAGGGTTCCGGGATGGCAGTCTCGATGGATGCAACGAGCGAGGATGATGTCAACCGCCTTGTCCAAAAGACCCTTGAGGCCTTCGATCAAATTGATATTCTGGTCAATAATGTCGGTGGCGGGGTTGGCGGGCCTGCGGTTATCATTAAAACGGCAACGGCAAATTGGGACAGGACAATTGACATTACGTTGAAAAGCACCTTTCTGTGTTCGCGGACTGTGGCACAGGAGATGGTTAAGAGAAAACAGGGCAGGATTATCAATATTTCGTCCATATCGGGAAAATTGGGTGAATCCCTCATCGGTCCATACTGTGCAGCTAAGTTTGGTGTCGTCGGCTTGACGCAGGTGATGGCCAAAGAACTGGGGCGTTATGACATCACGGTAAACGCCGTTTGCCCCGGGTATGTATATACACCGGGCTGGAAGGAGCTTGCCCAATCGATGAAGGAAAAATATTCTTCCATGGCAGATCTGACCCCCGAACAAATTTTTGAACAGCGCGTCAAGCCTTTAACCGCTCTGGGAAGACCACAGACGGCGGAGGATATTGCAAGTCTTGTGGCGTACCTGGCTTCAGATGAAGCGAAGAACATCACGGGACAGGCCATTCATGTGGATGGCGGCGCTGTTATGTAGTAATGATGAGAAAAAACCCTTATCAAAGAAAGAGTCGCTTGCGATAATTCCGGCGGTTTGCCGGGGTGATTCATGGCATCAAATATGTTCAGCATTTCCGTAATCACACAATAATGTTCACCTATAACATCTGTGACATCAATCAACGGTAAGTAAAAAGCGTAGATAATACGAAACATTGAATAGCATCTCTTGTGCCTTGCAGAAAGCGGCACGACTTTTGTTCTTATCTCCTTCTGAAAAGATAATCGCGAGAAAGACAGATTATTGAAGAAAAGGAGAGAAAGTTATGAAAGATCATTTCAAAAGATTAGTTGGTGTTTTGGTTGTTGCTCTGATGCTGCAAGGCTTTGTGCCGTCTGCCTTTGCAGCCGAGGAGGATAAGGTGACGGGTGAAGTTGCAGCAAGTGTTTTGAGCGCCTACATCTGGCGCGGACAGGAGTTGAGCCGCCACAGTATTGTGGTCCAACCCTCATTGACGGCAAGTTACAAAGGCTTCACGGCCAATGTCTGGGGAAATATGGATACCCGACCCTATGCGGCAGGGGACGAAAAATACGCGTCCAATTATACCGAGACGGATGTCACCCTTTCTTATTCGCGAAAGTTTGGTATCGTGCAGATAGGTGCAGGCTACATTTACTACGGCCTGGCGGCAGCAGCACCGGGAGGGCCTGATCTGCCTGATTCTCAGGAAGTCTTCGTCACACTGGGACTGGATACGATTCTGGCGCCGACACTGACCGTCTATAAGGAAATTGATCATTACCATCAATGGTACGCCTTGCTTGGCATTTCGCACACATTTGCTCTACATGAAAAAATCGGGTTAAAACTGGCGGGCTCGATCAGCTATCTGAAGAGTGAAGACGAAACAACTTATCCCAAATTTGACAGCGGCTCTCTGGCAACGACGGATAAGTTCAACAACTTTCATGACGCGACCATCGCCATTTCTCTGCCGGTTTCCGTAACCAAGAATCTGACGATCACGCCGATGGTGGTCTACGTCCTGCCCCTGTCCGACGACGCAAAATATGAAATGAGAGCGCGCGGCCTGCAGGGAGCAGCCTTACCGGCCGATAAAGATGCTACTTTTCTTTACGGCGGCATCATGGCGAGCTTTGCCTTCTGAGAAAAAAAGCAAGATGTTTTCTTGGAAAAATTTGTCATCAATGGTAAATACTCAGAAAGGAGAGCAAGAAACTCTGAAGATGGGCGGCGCAAGTTTGTCCATCTTCAGGCATTGAACATTGACTTCAGATAACAGGAATGCCTGTGGACGGACTAAATTTTTTTTCCCAGCTGATCATCATCCTTGGTTTTTCCATTCCGGTTATCTACGTCTTCAATAAAATCAAACTACCCTCTATTATCGGATTTCTCATCACCGGCATTATCATCGGTCCTTTTGGCCTGAGGCTGATCGACGATACGGCCGGGATTCAGTTTCTGGCGGAAATCGGCGTGGCCTTTCTGCTTTTCACCATCGGCATCGAAATTCAGCTTTCCCGCTTTTTAAAGCACTTGTCGGAAATTCTTCTGACGGGCGGCCTGCAGATTTTGTGTACATTTATCGTGGGGGTGTGCATCGGACTGGCGATGCAGTTAAGCGTCAGCCAGTCCATTTTCATCGGATTCGTTCTGGCCCACAGTTCGTCGGCCCTGGTGCTCAAAATTCTCAAAGACCGGTCGGACGAAGATGCGCCGCAGGGCCGGATTTCCATCGGCGTCATCCTGTTTCAGGATGTGATGGTTGTGCCGATGATGCTGCTCATCCCGTTTCTGGCCGGTGAAAGCGGGCCCGACGCTCTGATGATCATCTGGAAACTTCTCAAATCCCTTCTGATTATTGCCATCATCCTGGTCGCGGCGCGTTATGTCATCCCCCTTGTACTGGAAAAACTGGTCAACATGAATATGCGCGACGTGCTGGTGATTTCCTCCGTGGTGATCACGATGGGAATCGCCTGGATCACGGAATCCCTGGGCCTTTCGCTCGCCATCGGCGCCTTTCTGGCGGGACTGGCGCTGTCCGACACGGATTTCACACATCAAATCATCAGCGACATCAACCCGTTTCGGGACGTCTTCCTGTCCGTTTTTTTTGTCTCGTTCGGCATGATCCTCAATCTTGATTTTCTGCGAGAGCATACCGGCTATATTCTTTTGACCTCTCTGATCATTATTGTAATTAAGGCGGCAATCGTCTTCGGCCTGGTCAAGCTGCAGAAATACCCCCTGCGTGTCGCGCTGCTTTCGGGCGTGCTGCTCTCACAGATCGGTGAATTTTCATTTGTCCTGGCTTCTCAGGGCTTTAAAAGCAACATCATTTCCAATTATATCTATCAGACCTTTATCGGCGCGTCCGTTTTGACATTTATCGTGACGCCACTGCTCGTTTCGCTGGTTTACTATGTATTAGCCCGCAGAAATGTTTTTGATCCCGCGCAGGACGTCAAACCGGACTCCTGCACAAACGTCTCCAACCATGTGATTATCTGCGGGATGGGCCTCAACGGCAGAAACCTTGTCCGTGTGCTCAAAGATACCGCGATTAATTATGTGATCATCGATCTTAATTTTTCGAAAATAAAAAACGCGAAAAGCAAGGGCGATAAAAATACTATCTGGGGCGACGCATCCAACGTGGAAATCCTGAAGCGCGCGAATGTCGAGGCCGCGCGCGTCATGGTGATTGCCATTTCCGATCGATTTCTGACCAAGAGCTGCCTGTCCAATGCCAGGGCCATCAATCCGAATCTGCATGTCATAGTCCGCACAAAATATCTCTCTGATATCGAGGATTTGCTGGCGCTGGGGGCCAGCGACGTTATTCCCGAAGAATTTGAAACGTCCATCCAAATCTTCAGCCGGGTTTTAAAAATGTTTCACATTCCCAACAGCATCATTTTGACGCAGGGAAATATTATCCGCAATAAATCTTACGGCGTTTTCCGGGAAGTCCGTTATACGCAGGAAGCCTTCGATCAGATCAGTCAGATTCTGGCGCAGGGCACCATTGAAACCTATTATATTGCCGCAGGAAATCCGAATATCGGGAAAAGCATCCGGGACGTCAATCTGAAAGCGGAATCGGGCGCGATGATCATCAATATCATTCGCCATGACCAGACCATTACCCACCCGCCCGGTGACTTTGTTCTGGAAGCCGCCGATCAGTTGATTCTCTTCGGCAGTCACAGCGCGATTGATACGGCGCTCAACATACTCGATGGAAACAATAATGACAACGAATCAGCATAACCATCATCATAAAGAGGAATCCTGGGGCAAGCGCCTGGTTGCTTCCATGATCATGAATCTGATCATCCGACTTTGCAGTTTGAAAGCAACAGCTGCAATCACGGACAGCTTCTTTGCTCTGCGCCGGATAACGGCTATAAAGATCACGAGCATGAGCAGGATGACAAACAGCGCCTCATGGTCCGGAATCTACTCCTGCCTCGACACAACATATTGAAATAAAATCTTCTGTAACCCATAATGGGCTTGACAGACAAAGTCTCAATCCTATATGTTTTAACGGTAAACACGCACATGGCATTTGAATCCACCGAACCCTGCGCATACGAGTGGCTGGTTCATTTAGTCGGTGGTGCGGTAGAAATAATTTAAAGGGGTACAACTATGAAAATCATTGTCTCCGGATCACTGGCATACGACAGAATTATGGACTTTCCCGGATACTTCTCAGACCATATCCTTCCCGATAAGATACATGTTTTGAATATCTGTTTTCAGGTGGACAGCATGAAGGAGAAATTCGGCGGTACAGCGGGTAACATCGCCTATGCACTGACCCTGATGGGTGAGAAACCTGTCATCTCTGCCGCTATTGGCCATGATTACCAACGGTATTTCGAAGGGTTTGCCAGGAATGGGATCTCTACCGAGTCAATCCGCATCATCGAGGACGATTTCACTGCTAGCGCCTACATAACCACCGACCGGGCAGACAACCAGATAACCGGCTTCCACCCGGGCGCCATGAAGCATACTTCCGCCCTGGATTTTGACAAGCTCGACCCGAAGGATACCCTACTCATCGTCTCGCCAGGCAACCTTGATGATATGGTAAACTATCCACGCGCTTGCAAGGCAAAGGATATCGGCTATATCTTCGATCCGGGGCAAGCCTTGCCCATGCTGGATGCACAAGACCTGATCCAGGCCATAGAGGGATGCCGGATACTGATCACCAATGACTATGAGCTGGAACTGATCATGAGCAAGACCGGATTAGACAAAAAGGCCTTACTGAGCCGCGCAGGTGCTATCATCACCACCTTGGGAGAAATGGGATCGCAGATCTGCACACAAAAAGACGAGGTGCGTATTCCTGCAAGCAAGGCAAGCCGGGTGGTTGACCCCACCGGCGCAGGAGACTCGTTCCGGGGCGGCCTTATAAGCGGCCTGGTTCAGGGCAAGGATATCGAGCAGTCCGCCAGAATGGGCAGCGTTTGCGCCTCCTTTTCCGTAGAGTGCTATGGCACACAGGAATACCGCTTCTGCCCCGAAAAATTCAACGAAAGGCTGTGCACCTCTTCCTGAGAAGAACCTGACAACCATTTCAATTTTTTATTAGTTAAATGCAAAATTGATAAAAGTTACCACAGAGGGAGAGTATATGGATATTCTAACAAGTAAGCAAAACAGCATTCTCAAGATCGAATTTAACCGGCCGGAAAAGAAAAATTCGATTACGTCCGCCATGTATCAAATGATGGCGGATGCCATCAAGGATGGAGAAGAAGATAAGGCTGTGCGTGTAATATTATTTTGCGGCAAGCCGGACATTTTTTCTGCGGGGAACGACTTGGAAGAATTTATGAATAACAAAAAGGATGTCACCGATCGACCGGTGGCGCAATTTATGCGCAATCTCAGTGGGGCTGCCAAGCCGGTCATCGCCGCCGTAGCAGGTGCGGCCATCGGGATCGGCACCACAATGCTTTTACATTGCGATCAGATTTATGCGGCGGATAACGCCAAATTCTCGATGCCTTTTGCCAAACTCGGTTTGTGCCCGGAATTTTCCTCAAGCAGGCTTTTGCCGCAAATTATCGGTTATCAACGCACCGCCGAATTGCTGTTTTTCGGCGAAGCCTTTTCCGCCAGGGAAGCCTTCGATATGGGACTGGTCAATAAAGTATTAGCGCCGGAAGAACTGCTACCCTATGCTTATGCCCAGGCTGCAAAGCTTGTCGCACTGCCGCCGTCGTCATTACGCACCACCAAGGGCCTGATGAAGGCGCGTCACGCCGATGCGATAACCACTCAGATGATGCAAGAAAGCAAGCACTTCAGCGCCATGCTGCAAGCGCCGGAAGCCAAAGAAGCGTTTGCCGCCTTCTTTGGGCGGCGTAAGCCTGATTTTTCAAAATTTTCTTAAACGGGTTATTTTCCCAGGAGAAACGCAGACATTCATTTCTTGACAACAGACGATTATTATGAAGTATTGAACCCGAAAACAGGGTGAAATATGCGTCAGGACGAAAAAATATCCCGATATGAAGTTAATCGGAATGTGAGAATGGTATTAACCCGTCACGATGCAGACCTGACAAGAATAGACTACTCCTTTATGGGTAGCACAGTCTATTTCAACGGAGACTTTGTCAGGACAAATGGCGATTTTTCTGCGCAGGAGATTGAAAGCATCGCCAGGGAGATTTCGGCCTTGCCCCATGTGCGGGATATGCGCTTCGACCTCAACAACTGGATGGTGGCCTCTTCGGGTGATTCTTCCTGGCAGGTCAACCGGAGCAAAAAAGCCGGCATCATCAAGGGCACGGCTAACCAAGCAGGTTCTTCGGACGCCACCGTCGTCATCAAAAAGACGGAAAAGTTACAGGATGTCTTGTCTGATCTTAAGGCAAACTTAAAAACAAAAGATTAGCCCTATCCTTAACGGAATCATTCGATAAATTATTCATAAACCACAAGATTTTTTTCACATATTTTAACTTTGCTACGAGTTCAATTATGTGTTATAGGGCTGCCTCGTCATTTGAGAAATCACGCGCCCATGGCTCAGCTGGATAGAGCGCCAGACTACGAATCTGGATGTCGCAAGTTCGAATCTTGCTGGGCGCACCAATCAAATTAAGGAGTCAGCCATTTATGGTTGGCTTCTTTTTTCGTTTGTGACCAGAATGATAAAAGTAATATTGTTTTGATTTTCAAGAAGCTTCTGTGTAGGATGTAAATCATTTTAAGAATAGATTTTGCGTCAACTGCATATTTTACATGATGACATATAAATTGTTCGACAGCAGAAAATGAAAGACGAATCAGAAGAAAAAAAAGAGCCTCAATGGGACTGTTGTTCATTTCCCTGCGGAGATTCTTGTTGCCAACACGGCGTCGATGTCTTCGCGCATGAGAGGGATAGCTTGATCTCTGTAGGTATTGCCACAGCATCTGATTTCTTGGAGCCAAAGACTGATAAGACGGGGACAATCATGTATCGAACACGGATAGGCGCGCGCGGTTGCACCTTCCTGCTTGACGAACGCGGCTGCAAACTACATATTTCCGGCCACAAGCCGTTGGTATGTCGCGTGTGGCCTCGCACGTTCCAAGAAGCGAAGCGCGCAGCCAGCGAGGATTACTTGCCCTGCTTCCCGCTCTGTTACAACCGGAAACCGAACAATAAAAACAAGACTCGTTAAGTTGTGCTGTCCTGTATGGCCGGAGGATTTTTAAACTATTCCTTCACCCACAGGGAACGCTTCAATTCACTTTTGAGAATCTTGCCCGTGCCGCCTTTGGGCAGGGCCTCCCGGAATTCAATCGTCCGCGGGATCTTAAACGGCGATAATTCCTCTTGTCGGCAATGAGCGATCACATCGTCCGTCGTGAGCGTGCAACCGGCCGCCAGAACGATAAAGGCCACCGGGGTTTCCCCCCATTTCTCATGAGGCGCCGCCACAACAGCCACTTCCGCGACAGCGGGATGGGAAGAGATAACGTTTTCCACTTCCACGGAGCCGATGTTCTCCCCGCCGCTGATGATGATATCCTTCTTGCGGTCCACGATCGTGATATACCGGTCTTCGTTCATCGTCGCGATGTCCCCGGAGTAAAGCCAGCCGTCGACAATCGTTTTGGCCGTCTCCGCCGGAAGCTGCCAGTACCCGTCAATCACCGTATGACCTCGCATGATGATCTCTCCCATCTCCTTGCCGTCGGCCTTTACATCCTTACCGCGGCCGTCGACCACCCGAACCCGGGTCAGCATGTCCTCAACCCCTTGGCATCTCTGAAGGCTCTTCCGGTCTTCAGGTGAAAGTCCCTCCAGAAGGTAATCCTTCAGATGCGCCGTGGTCCCGCACGAGGCCGTTTCGCTCATGCCGTAGCCGGCGTTGATCATGCACCAGGGGAATTTTTTGATGAGCGCTTCCTGTGTGCCCTGAAGGAGCGGCGCGCCGCCGAGGACGATGCGCTCGAGACTTCTGAGATCGTAGCGCTCCAGGTCTTTGAACTGGGTCAGCGTATCGGCCATCGTCGGGACCAGTTCGACATAAGTCACCTTTTCCCTTTCAATGAGCTCGCAGACCAGATCGGGCCGGAACTGTCTCAGCATGACATGCCGGCCGCAGACGCCGGTAATCATATGGGCCTTCCGCCAACAGTTGGCATGGAAAAGCGGGATGGCCTGGAGATAAATAATGCGGTCGTTGGCCACACCGACGCCGTTGAAGAGATCTTTTGTTGCCGCAAGCCACAGCATGCGGTGAGTCAGGAGCATCCCCTTCGGATTGCCCGAGGTGCCGCTGGTGTAAAACATCTCGGCGGGATCATTCTCGTCCACGCCAAAGTCCCGTTCCAGAACAGGCGAAGCCTGCTCCAGCATCCGTTCGTAATCGATCCCCGCAATATTTGCCAGGGCCGTCCCTGTCCCGTCACCTCTCAGGATAATCGTGTGCTCAATGCCTTTGAGATTTGCTTTTTCAACAAGGCCCGCCAGGTCTTCGTTGATGACGAGGACCCGCGACCCTGAATCGTTGAGGACATAGGCAATCTCCCGTGGGGAAAGGCGGATATTGATGGGAAGCAGAATTGCCCCGATCTGGGGCACGCCGAAATGCAGCTCCAACAGGCGGTGGGTATTCATGTCGATCACACCCACCCGGTCTCCCTTTTGCACCCCCATCGCTGTCAGGGCGCTGGAAAGACGATTCACCCTTTCGCCAAACTGGGCATAGGTGAATCGCCTGTCTCCATCAATAATGCCGACCTTCTTCCCATACTGGGAAACCGCCCTTTTCATGAAGTCTGTAGTCAACAATGGAATAAACATAGTGTTCCTCTTTCAGGATTGGTCCGCTCAGGGCACCCCATAAATAAGATTGGGAAGGAACAGGGCGATCTGCGGAAAGATCATCACAAGGATCAAGCCCAGAATCTGCAGCAGAACAAACGGGATAATAGCCATATAGATATCCCGGATGGTGACCCCCGGCGGGGCGATGCCCTTCAGATAGAAGAGGTTGTAGCCGAAGGGAGGCGAGATGTAGGCCACCTGCATATTGATGACGAAGATGACGCCGAACCAGATGGGGTCGTATCCCATAGCCTCGACGATGGGCATCGTGAGGGGGGCGGTAATCATAACGATGGCTCCCGGATCCAGCAGGGTTCCCATGATCAGAAACAGAATTTGGATCAGGATGAAGATCCCCCAGTAACCGCCGGGCATGTGCTCGATCACTTTCCGGATGAACTCGTCTGCACCCAGGGCCATGTAGATAGTGGAAAAGCAGTAGGCCCCGATAATGATCCACATGACCATGCCCGTATATTTCAATGTTTGGAGGGAGACGTTGCGGAAGGCCTTCCAGTTGACGGAGCGATTATAAACCATCAAGCCCAGACTGCCCGCCGCTCCCACCGCTGACCCTTCCGTGGCGGTGCAGATACCGGAGAAAATCGCCCCCAGGACTACGACGATAAGGACTAGGGGCGGGATGACCGGTATCGTGGCGCGCATCTTTTCCGTAAAGGTCCGTTCGCGCTCACCCGTCTCCTCGATCGGGCCGTAATCCGGTTGGATCCTGCAGCGGATGAGAATGTAGGCGCAGTAGAGGAACGCCAAAAGCAGGCCGGGGCCCAAGCCACCGGCGAAAAGCCGGCCCACGGAGACCTGGCAGATCATACCGTAGATGATCATGATAATGCTGGGCGGAATGAGAATACCCAAGGCCCCGCCGGCCCCGACGGAACCGAGGGCCATCCGTTTGTTATATCCCCGGTTCAGCATGGCGGGCAGCGCGATAAGGCCCATCGTGATCGTTCCGGCGCCACCGATACCCGTCATGGCGGCAAAGATCGTACAGACGATGACGGCGGCCACGGCCAAGCCGCCGCGCACCTTTCCCGCCCACACATGGACGGCGGAAAAGAGCCGGTCGGCCATGCCCGATTCCTGGAGAACAGACCCCATTAAAATGAAGAGGGGTATGGCCAGTAGACCGAAGGACATCATCGCCTTACCGAAGATCAGATTGGGAATAACGCCCATGGCATGGGGGCCCCAAAGGAAAAAGGTGAAAACGACGCCGATAGACCCGAGGACGAAGGAAATGGGAAGCCCCGAGATCAACCCGATGGCCATGGCGGCAAAGAGCAGAATCGTAACAAGTCCAGTATCCATTATGCTTCGACTCCTTTCCCCGTTACAGCGGTATAGACATCGGAAATCAGGTTGGCGAGGCCCTGGAGCAACAGCAGAAAAGCACCCAGGGGAATGGCCAGCTTAATCGGCCAGAGAGGCGGGGCCCAATCGCTCTGGGACACCTCCAGGGCCATGACGGAGCGGAAGGCGAACTCCCAACCGAGCCAGATAATGGTGATGCAAAAAACGAGGAAAAATGGGAAGGAAATCACATCGAGGATCGCTTTCCCCCGGACCGAGCGGTTCACGTAGAACAGGTCCATGTTGACATGGCCTCGATAGCGCAACGTATAAGCTCCGCTCAATATGGTCAGGGCGGCGAAAACCATGATGCTTGATTCATGGGCCCAGGTCGTCGGATGGTTGAAAAAGGTTCGGGCGATGACTTCCCACATGATAATAAACGTCAGTATCCAGGAAAACCACATAAGGATCTCACCGCTTATTTCACTGATTTTATTTATTATTCGCACAAAAGAACGCATAGCTTCCCCTTAGCCGTGTGAAATGAATTTTCTTGAAAAATGGAATTTCAATTGCCTGCCGGAACGATTAAAATTCGCTTGGCCCGGGCACAACACCTCGGCTTTTATCAGTTATTTTGGCAGGTAAAAAAAGGGTGGAAACTTTTTTTGCCCAGTTTCTCCCCCTTTTTTTCTATTTCATATAGCCCATTTCCTTCATGTACGATTTCGTCATTTTGACCAGTTCCGCCGCATCGGGACTCTTCTTGGCTTCTTCATCCCAGATGGCATAGGCTACCTCTTCCGCCTTGGCCAGTTCGGCGCCTTTCAACACATTCATCTTGACACCCTTCTGGGCCATCTTGTTAAGGCCCCACTGCTCGCCTGTCCAGTTCTGATGATAGGTCATATCCATTCCTGCCTTGATCATGGCCTGCTCCAGGGCGACCTGCAGATCCGGCGGCAGTGAATCCCAAGTTTTCTTGTTGACCAGCACGGTCAGGTGATTGACCGGCATGAGGGGCGGATAGAGGAAGTTCTTGGCGACTTCGTGAAATTTCATGCTGTACATGCCCATGGCGCTGCCCCAGGTCACACCGTTGATGGTTTTCGTCTGGAGGGCGCTGTAGGCCTCCTCGCCGGGGATATAGACGCCCTGGCCGCCCATCCGCTCCACCCAAGTAATCATCAGCCCCGATGCGCGAACTTTTTTGCCTTTCAGGTCGGAAAGTTTGTTGATGGGGGAGTTGAACATAAGAGATGCCGGCCAGCAGTCAGCGCCAGCGGTAAGATAATGCACGCCTTGTTTGGCGTATATTTTCCGGAGCAGATCAATGGCTCGCCAGCCACCGAAGGCATTGGGCAGCTTCTTGCCGTACATGAAATTGTACATTTCGCCGGGCGTCCGGATGCCGAAGGGGAGACCGTATTCAATACTCGCTTCCGGAACGACGCCTTTGAAATAGATCGAAGGCATGCCGATTATATCCACGACCCCCGATTTGACGGCATCAAGGGAATCGGCGCTCTTGACAAGATCGCCAGCCCAGAACATCTTGACCTTGAGTCGCCCGTTCGTCATAGCGGGGAGCGTCTTTTCAAACATCTCCGTGTAGTAGGCCATCCCGGGTTCGGAAGCCAACCGCATCTGCTGGTATTTCAGGTTGAACACCTTTTCCTCTGCCGCACATGTAAAGGACATGGCAAACAAAACAGCTACAGCCAACACTACAATTCCTGCACCTTTTTTCTTCATGACACCCTCCTTCAAGAATGGATTAGATTTGCCAAGACAAACAAGCCGTTCCATAGCCAAGAATAGCGGTTCCTTGAAAAATACGGAACCCAGGCAAAAAGCTCAAAGAACAGCGATCAAAAACGGATGATGGCGGACATGGCCGAAGAGCGGCCGACCGTCAATACGTTATGCTTCGTAACTTGAAAAGCAGGATTAAGAATCAGCAATGCATTGCTTGCACGGTGGAGAACTTTCCGGACAGCACGGTTAAAACGGTTGTTCTGATAGGCTTCAAATTCAGGGATATAATTAACAGCAGAAGTGCGGGGATCTTTTTTGATTCCATCGAGGTGAATCATTCCTTGAGTCATCGAGATGTCCTTTCTGTAACACTACAATGGGCTCTCAAAATATTGCATCCATGGAAATACTTACGCGAAAGCTTAATGACTATGTGCGGCACATAAACAGAATTTTTTCTGAAAGTCAACGAAAATCAGCGTGCCGCCTGGGAGGCCGTCCGGGAATGTTCCTCAGCGGTTGATGGCCTGATTCACCATTTTTATGGACTAAAATTTTCTTGACTTCGCCTGCCTGTTTATTTATCTTGCATACTAAATAATAAAGAAGGGGCTTTCTTGATCAGTTATCAGGACGTCATTTTATTTATCCTCAGTAAAGCCAATCAAAAAGTTTACGGGACTTTTAAATCCCGTCTGCTACCCTACGGCTTAACGCCCATGCAGGCGCTGGCCCTGCATGCCCTCTACGAGGAAGAAGGTCTTTCCGCCGGAGAACTGGGAAAGCGTCTGGCCCTGGACAGCGCCACCTTATCCGGTGTTCTGGACCGCATGGCGGAAAGCGGATGGCTTGTTAAGAACGCCGTTAAAGCGGACAGACGCGTCCTGAATATCCAACTGACAGACAAATCGCGCCAATGCCGGGAGAAATTTCTGAAAGACACCATAGCGGTTAACCAGGAGGTTCTTTCCATGTTCGGCGCGGAAGAAAGACTGCTTTTCATACGAATGCTGAAAGATCTTCGAAAGTAAATATTTGATTTAATCCCGCTGTTGCGGGACGAGCGTTAATTCGCCGTAGTGAGCTCGCGAGGTTGTTGATTGCTTAGCATACAAGATAATATCGGAAATTATGGAGGTCAATGATGTCAGACAATACAAGAAAAACCGTCAACCGCAAAAAGACCCGTTATCCGGTAACGGATTATGAAAGAATTTTTCATCCCCACCGGCTTGCGATTATCGGCGTTTCCGCTGAAGAAAACGGCGTCGGCTTTGGCGCAGGAATGTTGAAGGTCATCATGGCCATGGGATTTGAAGGTGAAATATTCCCCGTCAATCCGAAAGGCGGCACGATCGCAGGACTGAATATTTTCAAGAGCGTCGAGGATATTCCGGAAAAAATCGATTTTGCCATCATCGCCGTGACGGCCCGGCACGTATCGGAGGCACTGGAAGCCTGCCGAAAAAAAGGCGCTGCCGGCGCGGAGATTCTTTCCTCCGGTTTCAGTGAACTGGGAACCCCGGAAGGAAAAGATCTTGAACGGCAAATCAAAGAAATAGCCGATAAAGGCATCCGCGTTGTCGGCCCCAATTGTTTTGGCATCTATTGCCCCGCGAGCGGCCTCACGCTGCTTCCGGGACCGGATCTTTCGCGCCAGAGCGGGCCGGTGGCATTTCTGGCCCAAAGCGGCGGCATGTCCATTGACTTTGCGCATGCGGGAAAATGGCTGGGTGTCCGGTTCAGTAAGGTTGTCAGTTTCGGCAACGGCGCCGATCTGCGGGAAACTGATCTTCTGCACTACTTAAAGGATGATCCGGAAACAAAAGTCATCTCGATGTATATCGAAGGCATCAAGGATGGCGACTCTTTCTTCCGCGAAATTAAAGCCGCCGCAAAGAAGAAACCTGTCATCGTTTACAAAGGGGGTCTCTCGCGCGCCGGCGCCAGAACCGTTGCCAGCCACACCGCGTCCATGGGTGGAAGTCGTGTGATCTGGCAGTCCGTTCTGAAGCAGGCGGGCGCCATTCAGGTCCATGACACAGAAGAGCTGGCGCAGACCAGCATGGCCTTTGCGCTTCTGCCACGCAAAGCATTCAAAGGAATATCCATTGTGGGCGGCGGCGGCGCCATCGGCGTCATTGCCTGTGATACCGCTGAAATTTACGGTATCGACATCCCGCCACTTTCTGACGAGCTTCAGGCGCGCATCGGCGATCATCTCCCTAAACCCGGATCGAGCTCCGTCAACCCTATTGACGTGGCCAATCCGTTTGTTGCACCACCAACCCTCAAAGAAGTTCTGCTCGCCGCGGCGGAAGATAAACGGGTTGAACTGCAAATTATCGTTTCGCTTCTTTTTCATTATAAAACAATTGCAAACATGTTCAATAAACCGGTGGCGGAAGTCACGCCTTTCCGGGAACTGGCCCAGGCGATTCGTGAGGTCGTGGACCGGACCGGCAAGCCGGTTGTCGCTGTTCTCCCCAACGCGAAAAGGGGGTTGGACAATCTGGATATTACCGAAATGATTGCCATGGCCAGGCAGGAATATATTGATCGCGGCATCCCCGTTTTTGATGAGCTGCACGATGCCATCCGGGCGATCGCAAACGTCAACACTTATTATGGAGGAAAAAATTATGAAAAAAGATAGCGCTATTAAAATGATCGGCAACGCCTTACGCAAAGGCCGCACTGCGCTTTCGGAGTATGAGGCCAAGCAAGTCCTGGCTGCCTATGATATCCCGGTGACGCGCGAAATTCTGATCAAGGACAAAAAGAATCTGGACGCAGCCATTCAAAAAATCGGCTTCCCGCTGGTCATGAAAGGTTGCTCCGCGGAAATCGCTCACAAAACGGAAAAAGGGTTGATTCATGTGGACATTCGCACCGCCACAGAAGCGAAAAAAGCCTTTAAAGAAATCATGGCCGGCATGGAGGGTTTTGACGGCGGCGTTTTAATGCAGGAAATGATCAAAGGCCGGCGCGAACTGGTCATGGGACTGACCCGCGATCCGCAGTTCGGCCCCTGCGTCATGTTCGGCCTGGGTGGCATTTTTACGGAAATCCTGCGGGACATTTCTTTCCGCCGCGCGCCTCTGGAAGTCCGGGACGCTCACGAGATGATGCAGGAGATTCGGGGACATAAAATCCTGGATGCCGTGCGTGGCATGGAAGCGGCGGATAAAAAGCGTCTGACCGACATGCTGATCAACATCGGCCGCATTGGTCTGGAAATTCCGGAAATCTCAGAAATCGATCTCAACCCCGTCATTCTTTCCGGCTCAAAACCGGTGGTTGTGGATGCGCTGATTGTACTGAAATAGAAATAGGCTATAGGCTGAAGACTGTTAGGCTGAAGGCGGGGACGTAGGGAACGGTTGCCAACCGTTCCGAGCTGTAGGGCGCGCCGCGTGACCTCGTGTGACCTCGTGTGACCTTTAGGTCATTAGGTTAGTTCCCAAACGCGCCGCATCCCATACCGGGCAAACCGTCTTTACTTTTGCGATAAATTTTGGGCTAACAGCACATCCAGCGGGCTTTTCGGGGCATGGGACATATCGCGCAGCACATGCGTGTAGATCATCGTTGTTTCCACATTCTTGTGGCCGAGCAACTCTTGAACCTCGCGGATATTGACACCGTTCATCAGCAGATGCGTCGCAAAACTGTGGCGGAGCGTGTGGACCGTGGCGTGTTTGGGAATACCGGCTGCTCGAACCGCCCCAGCAACGGCTTTCTGAATAACATCAGCGCTGATATGGTGACGGCGCACCTTGCCTGCGTATGGATCAACCGACAGATTATTGGCCGGAAACACGTATTGCCAGCACCATTCTTTCCCCGCTTTCGGGTATTTTCTTTCCAGTGCCTCTGGCAGGTAAACCTCTCCCAACCCGTTTGTCAGATCCTTCTCATGCAGTCGCTTCACAGCTGTCAGATGCGCCTTAAGCGGCTCTATGACAGCCTGGGGCAGCATGGTTGTCCGGTCTTTATCGCCCTTGCCGCCTCGGACGAATATCGCATTCGTGCTGAAATCGATGTCATTTACCCTGAGACGCGCGGCTTCCATCAGCCGCATGCCCGTCCCGTAAATAATGTGAACCAAGAGCAGGTCGCGACCCGATAAATGACTCAGCAGTTGCCCGACTTCATCGATCGCCAGCACCACCGGCAGTTTTTGCCCGCGTTTGGCCCGCACGGTTTGACTGAGATCCTTCAAATCGATTTGCAGCACATTCCGGAATAAAAACAAAAGCGCGCTGAAAGCCTGATTTTGCGTCGAAGAGGAAACATGCTGTTTAATCGCCAGATGGCTCAAAAAATCGCGGACATCTTCTTCATCGGCCCCCTGGGTATCCCAGTCTTTCTTCTTGATCTCGGTCAGATAGTTATAAAAGCGTTGAAACCATTCTGTATAGGTCTTTTCCGTGCTGTAGGCATAATGTTTGATGCGCAACGCCTCCCAGATTTTCTGGTGGACAGCGGCCGCATCAGGAAAGACGGGTTTATTTTCCACCTGCGTTTCGGGCGCCGACACGAATTTCGTTTTCGACAGAAAATGATCTACGTACAGTTTGATGGCATTTTGGGCCTGTGCAAGCTGCCAGTCCTGAATTTTCGGATTTTTCTTTAGCTCATCAAGAAATAATTGAATTTTCAGATCAGATGGACTATCATGCCGGACATTGGAAAAACAAATGAACTTGCTTGCCCATCCGGCGAAAAAAGGAATCTGGTTTTCCGGAGCCAGCTTTCGCTCAGTCATGTATTTTTGGAACTGAGGCAAAATTTGATTCATTTGCGAACCTCCATCAAAAACAAATATTTTTGACTGCATTTCACAAAAAACCATTAAAAACCGATGTGGTATTTGCTAATAATAAGGATCCTTTACCGATACGATAATTCATAATTAGCTGATTTTCAAGAAGTATTTTTAAAAGTTAAAAACGAGTTTAAAGTTATTTTTGCCCGGGGGAACCTGGTTTTACCGGGCCGGTAGATTAATTGTTATAAAATGAAGAAAAACAAGAATCAGACATCTCTTTTTGAAAGTAGCCAAGTAATTAATATTTCTCTTGGCCCCAAAAGTAATTATACCGATTATGATACGTATATTCATTCACCGGAGTGGAAAGCGAAGCGAATAATCGCTTTTAAATATCTTGGTAGGAAATGTCATAGCTGCAAAAGTACAAAGCAATTGGAAGTGCATCATTTGAACTATGAAAATCTATTCAACGAGAGTCTTGAGGACGTTGAAATATTATGCAATGCATGCCATCCAGTCGGTGATGACATAAGAGCAACGAAAAAAGGTTATGAAACATGGCTCCGCAATAAATATGGAGAGTGGGCTAATCACTATGATGACGAATTTGAATATGAAAAGTTTCAAAACTGGAAGTACAGAGATTCTTAAATGAATTTATAACAAGCCGCTACACCGGATCGCAAGCCTCTGGCTTGCTCCCGGTGAGCTTTTCGTTATGCCCGACATCGAAAGGAGGTGGCGAATGCGCTGAAAAGGGTTGGCGAAGAAAGATTATCTTTGATTTTAGGTAGTCAAGTTATCCACTGAATTTAAAAGGAGGTTTTCCATGTCTGAAGAGCTAAAGGATTCTGGAACAGTTACAGCATTGTCTGTTGTTGGTCTGGTTTTTGGTTTAATTGGTATGCTTGGATCATTTATTCCCTGCATCGGTTCGCTTGCTTTTTACGTTGGCATACCTGCTGCTATCATATCAGCCATAGCGTTGGGTGTCGCCTATTCACAGAAGGCAAAGAGAACATTTGCTATTGTAGCGCTAACGATAAGTCTGATTGGTGTCGTAATTTCTGGTTGGCAGTATTTCAGTATCATTTCGGCTGGCGAAAAGGCTCGGCAGGAATTACAACAAATGGGACGACCACGTTAGTTGTGAGCTAAGAATGCCTGACATAAGGACACAATACAAATATGTGAATGGGGCATTACTGCTTTTAATCCTTTTGGCAGTATTTGCCCCATTTGCGCTTCATATTCCAGAAGTCAACAAGTATTTAAGCCCCATTAACGTTGTTCCACCTTCTTGCTTTGTCAAAGAAAATACAGGAAAAGAATGCGCTACGTGTGGCTTAACCAGAAGCATTGTAGCCGTATATAACGGTGACTTTGATCTTTCTGTTAAATTTCATCCATTGGGTTATCTATTAGTTTGTTTCTTGTTTGGCGAATTGTTGTTGAGGGCTGTGCCAATATTTTTTCACTATAGATGGATTCCATGGTTGGATATGGGGCAACTTATTTTCGTAGGTATTTTGTTCAAGATTGCTGCACAAAACAAGGGACTATAGAAAGGATTTGCATAACAACCGCATCAACTCGGACTGGCAATTCCGCTTCGCTCCATTGCCAGCCGGTTATGCGGAGCGTTCTCTTAAATTAAATGACAAAATAATGAATCAATTGACTACTTCCCAATGACTTGATATGCTTCCGCCATGTTTGAAAAACGAAAAATATCTAATAAATTCTGTATTTCAGAGAACATTGTCCTTTATCCCGGCGATTGTTTAAAGCTTTTGGAAACTATCCCTTCGGGATCGTTAAAACTCGTTGTAACATCACCACCATACAACATAGGCAAAGAATATGAAAAGCGTCTCAAGTTGGAATCATACATTGAGCAGCAATCAGCGGTTATTCATGAGTGCGTAAGGTGCCTTTCGCCGCACGGAAGCATTTGCTGGCAGGTTGGTAATTACGTTGATAATGGTGCCATAATTCCTCTTGATACCATTCTTTATCCGATTTTCTCTGGTTTGGGTCTTAAGATGAGAAATCGTATTATATGGCATTTTGAACATGGGCTTCACTGCACGCAAAGATTTTCCGGAAGATACGAAACAATAATATGGTTCACAAAATCTGATAAATTTACATTTAACTTAGATCCAATTAGGGTACCTCAAAAGTATCCCGGAAAAAAATATTTCAAAGGCCCCAAGGCTGGACAATATTCTTGTAATCCTTTGGGAAAAAATCCGGGTGATTTATGGGTTATCCCAAATGTCAAAAGTAATCATGTGGAAAAAACGGATCATCCCTGCCAATTTCCAGTTGAGCTTATTGAAAGGCTCGTACTATCCATGACAGATGAGGGTGATTGGGTTTTAGATCCGTTCTTAGGTACCGGCACATCAATAATCGCTGCCATTCGGCATAAGCGTCGTGGTGCCGGTGCGGAAATGAGCAGTAAGTATATAGACCTTGCCAAACAGAGAATCAGTCAGGAACTTTCGGGCACACTTAAAACACGTCCAATGGATAAACCAGTTTATGATCCAGTAGAAGCCGGCAATAGCCTAAGAATAGCGCCGTGGTCAAAAAAATCAGACGATAATCAATTACGATTATTGGAAAGACAAGCGAGGTATCACGTGAAATGAATATCATAGAGACATATTCACATTTGAATGGGTTGGAGTTCTTGATTGTACACAAACCTGAATTATGGAATGAAATCAAAAAAGTCATTTCGCGTGTGCGTGCTGATAATTGCAAAACTAAAATATCCAAAGAGAAAACCAAGCAAGGTAAGCTGCTCTATAGCCCCATTGATATGAATAAGGCATTTGCAGAATTACTTAATGCGAATCAGTGGAAAGAAAGCAGGGTCAGTTATTGGGTTACAAAAAATGAAAAATTAATAAGAAAAACTCTAGCCATGCCTGCTGTGGAGCAAAAGAAAGAGATTGAAGCTGCGGGCGAGGCTCCCATATTCAGTTATAACCAAACTGATTTCGTGAAAGATCGCGTTGCTGTAGAAGTGCAATTCGGTAAGTATTCTTTTGTCGCGTATGACCTTTTTGTTAAGCACTTGGCATTTTATATCGGCGACTTCATAGATGTCGGTATTGAAATTTTACCCATGAAATCACTTCAAGCACAAATGAGTTCTGGTGTTGCCTATTATGAAGGTGAACTTTATAATGTTGTTCGGCAGGGCCGGGGTGTCCCTGCTGTTCCATTGGTAATTATTGGAATCGCACCTTAAAAAATCAGAGAACAAATCCATACAGCCGATCGCCGCTACGCGGCTCCGGCTGATGTCTGCGTTAGCAGGTGAAAATGGGGTCAAATCTTTACGGCCTGTTGCCCAAATACCTTTTGCAAAGATTATAAAGAGCGGTTATAAAAATAGCAACACAATCTTGGAGAGAAACCGCCATGATGGGCTACCAACCTGATGCACAGCCGAAACTCTTTTATCATTCATTTAACCTTGAAGAGCGCATTCCTGCCAATTCCATTTTGCGAAAGATTCGAGGGCATATTGACTTTGAGTTTATCTACCGCAAAGTCAAAGACTGTTATGGCGGAAGGGGTAATGTATCCGTACCACCGCCCGTTATTCTCAAGATGATGCT
>WRPE01000034.1 GCA_009773315.1 Syntrophaceae bacterium | reverse complement strand
GCAGCAATTTTTTCGCTGCTGGAACAGTTTTATGCTTTCCCGCATGGCTATCATGAGCACGAAGCGAAAATCGCGGGGTGACTTTTTACAGGTTCATCATTATTGAAGGAAATAACTCTCGCGTCCTGCGCGCAGCTCGGGCGGCAGCGCGCCGAGCGGCAACCCGGTGGGGATCAATTATCCTAGAGTATTGAGGATGGGGTAGTCAGCTATTCTGCGAGGCGCGGCATTCTGTACGTCTTTTATGCAATTATTCTCGTTTTGGTCATCCTGGCACCCCTAGTAGGTGTGTTTTTCCCGACGCAAACGGTGAAATCTTTCACCAACATTGACGCGGGATTCGAGGCGATACTCTAGGAGCTATTGACAATATTTACAATATGTTATCTTTGTTATGCCGTTGCGAGACAATATAGTTTCCACTGTGAGCATCCCTTTCTGCCTCCTTCTGCCGTATTGATGACAGCATAGAAGGCTTATAGGGGCGGGTCAATTTTGAATGCCGATTTTGCCTATAGGTGGGTTATTATTGCATGCCGGTTCACAAATTCTACATAAAGTTGATTCTGATGTTTATTATCCGTAACTTCTTGACAAAATTAACGAGTATGATACGATTAAATCATAAATTGATATTTTCGTAATTTGTTAAATTGAGAATATCATAAATATACAATATGCGCAAGAAAAAAAAGGAGGGGGAAATGTCTTTGGTCAAAATAAGAGAAAATTACCAGATCACGATCCCAAACAGCTTACGAAAAAATTTTCATATTGCCATTGGCGACTATATGGAAATGGAAAAAAAGGAGGGTCAGATTATTTTAAAGCCGGTTAAGATGGTCCACCCGGAACAAGCTTATTTTTATACTAAAGAATGGCAGCAGGGCGAAGCTGACGCAGACAACGACATTACCAACGGTGATGTGCTGGGTCCTTTTGATAACCTGAAAGACGGCCTGAAAGCCCTGAAAACTGCCAAAATATGAAAATATTTTTTACTAAAACCTTTGTTCGGGATTACCGTAAGCTGACCCGAGAGATGCAGGAAGCCGTGGACAAGCAATTGGACTTGCTATTATCCAATTCCAGGCACCCTTCCCTGAATGTCAAGAAAATGAACGATCCCAGGAATATTTGGGAAGGCAGGGTAACAGCTTCACACCGTTTTACTTTCCACATGGAAAGTGATACCTACGTTCTGCGTAGAGTAGGCACCCATGACACTTTAAAAAATCCGTAATATTCATTTTTCTGGCCATAATCTGGCTAAAGAAAAACTGTTAAAAACATAATCGTAGCCAAATCGTAGCCGGCAAAATAAAAAAGCGGTCAGAGGAGAACTCATAACAGCTTGTTTTTATTATGGTACCTGGGGAGAGAATTGAACTCTCACAACCACAAGGGTCGAGGGATTTTAAGTCCCTTGCGTCTACCAGTTCCGCCACCCAGGCCCAATGTTCAATCATGGAAGAAACTGTGCGGCTTATATTATTTTTAATTTGACGTGTCAAGGATTTGATAACCTGCTTTATTATCGCTAAACTAATATCCGTTTTTGTGTCTTGAAGCGCATCTCTGTTTTGTGATAAGCATCAGCATCTTACCAAAAGGATAAGCACATGCAAGACATTGATCTCATCATTTGTGGCGGAAAAACCCTGCTCATGGATAATGATAACACCTGCCTGGAAAACGCTGCTATCGCGATCAATGCATCTTCCATCCTGGAGATTGGCAAAACCCAAGGCATTCTCACAAAATATACCGCAAAAAAAACAATTGACGCCGGGAACTCCCTGATTATGCCGGGTTTTGTCAACTGCCATACGCACGCGGCGATGACCTGTTTTCGCGGACTAGCGGATGATATGGACCTGATGGACTGGCTTAACAACTACATTTTCCCGGCCGAAGCTAAAAATGTCGATCCCCATCTTGCCTATTGGGGGTCCCTGCTCGCTTGCGCGGAAATGATCAAATCCGGCACGACAACCTTCTGCGATATGTATATTTTCGAGGATGAAACGGCCCGGGCGGCAAAAGAAGCAGGCTTGCGCTGTCTGATTGGCGAAGTTCTTTTTGATTTTCCTTCCCCCAGTTGCAAAACCCCGGATGAAGGCATTGCTTACACCAAAATGCTTGTCGATAAATGGAAGGACGATCCTCTAGTCAATATTATTATTGAACCGCACGCGCTTTATACCTGTTCCACACCTTTGCTGGAAGAGGTGAAAAAACTGACCGAAGATTATCATTTACCGATTGGACTTCATCTTCTGGAAAACGCTGCCGAGAAAAAACAACTTGAAAAAAAGTTAGGGAAAGGCGCCGTATCCTTTCTGAAAGACATCGGTTACCTTAATGAACATCTCATCGCTTTTCACTGTGTTGATTTTTCAGAAGACGACATAAAGCTTTTTGCAGATAATGGCTGTAACGTTTCCCACAATCCGGGCAGCAACATGAAACTGGCCAGCGGAGTGGCTCCGATACCGGAAATGCTCAAGGCCGGCGTTACTGTGGGTTTGGGCACGGATGGCTGCGCCAGTAACAATACTCTTGATATGATCAGGGAGATGTCCACGGCGGCCAAACTTCATAAAGTCGCCAGGCTTGATCCGACCGTCATGGACGCGCAAACGGTCGTGCGCATGGCAACAATCCATGGCGCAAAGGCTCTGGGTATGGGCCATCTCACAGGCTCACTGGAAGTCGGCAAAAAAGCGGACATTATTATTTTAGGCCTTAATAAGCCTCATTTGACGCCAATCTACAGCGAATACTCCCATCTGGTTTACGCGGCAAACGGCGCTGATGTTGATACGGTCATTATTGACGGCAAAGTGGTTATGGAAAACCGCCAGCTGTTAACGATCAAAGAAGGTGACGTCATGAATGAAGTTCGAAAAATTGCCGTCAAAATCAAAAAGAGCATGAATATGTGAAGGAGAGGACTAAACTATGTTGCTAAACAAGCAGAAGCGTTTATTCGTAATGGCGTTGCCGTTCATTTCCATTTGTTTATTGATCGCACCCCGTGTATCATCGGGCACGGTTAAAGAGGTAACTCTATTTCCTAACTCAGCCAAAATTGAAGAAACGGTAAAAGTCCATCCGCAAGCCGCAAACGCAAATAAAAATCAGGTGATTGTTGTTTTACCCCCCCAGGCCGACCCAGAATCCCTGGTTGTTTCCCCACCTTCAGCAACCCGGGTAAGAGTGGATGACCTGCAGATAAAACCCGTAACACGTGTCGATGAAAACAGAATCGCCCAACTGCGCGCCCAATTAACAAAATCCCAGAACGAAAAAAAGGAAATGCAGGCCAAATTGAAGGCATTGGATATTCAACTTCAGTTCTGGCAGGCTCAAACCAAAGCAAAAACCAAAACGCTTGCCGAAGCCGATTTACTGGCTTCGGCTATCGGCAGAAACAGCCGCAAAATCTATTCTGAAAAAAATGCCATTGAGACAGAGCTGGAAAAAATCGACAAGCAAATCAAAGAGCTTCAGGATAACTTAAACCAGGCTGCCGGGAAAATTGAAAAAGCGTGGGAGGTCACTATTACCCTATCCGGCCTCATACAGAGTGATTCAGTCCTTAACTATAGCTATACGTTGGGCGGCTGCGGTTGGAAACCTCTTTACCGCCTGGAAGCCGTGCCTTCCTCAAACAGTATTATTTTTTCCTGGGACGCGGAAATCTGGCAATCCACGGGGGAAGACTGGAAACTGGCCCAGATCAATCTGGCTACTCTGCAGCCGGTCCGAACTATCGCGCCTCAGAAACTGCCCCAGTGGATCATCAAGCCGAAAACGGCCGTGATCTACAAAGCATCGCGTAAGGCAAGGTCCGCGCTGGCTGCGCTCGAAACAGCGGAAGCAGACGAGGCTTCCGTGGAATCAGCGCCAATGGAAACAATCAATACCACTTATTCGGTCTGGTCGCTGGGGAGAAAAACCATGATGGCGGGCAGCCGACAGCGTTTTAAAATCAAAGAGGAAACCTGGCCTGCCCAATTCCTTTTTCTGGCTCGTCCCAGCCTTTCACCGCAAACCTTTCTTCAGGCGCAGATTAAACTGCCCAAGCCCGCTGAAATACCCTCCGGACAGGCGACTTTCGTCATTGACGGCGCGATGATCGGCAAGCGTGAATTCGCCCTCGCCGGAACCCAGGCGGATATTTATTTCGGCAACAGTCCTTTCATTACCGTCAGCATGTCAACAACAGCCGATAAATCGGGTGTCGCCAGAATTTTTCAAAATGAACAAACGCGTCAATGGCAATGGCTGATCGAAGCCAAAAATGCAGGCCATACACCCATCAAGTTGCGCATCGAAGAGCCTGTTCCCGAACCCCGTGACGAGAGAATAAAACTAACCTTCAAGCACAATCCAGAACCGTCGGAAAAAGATACCACTAAATTTGTCTGGCTTGTGGATTTACCCGCTTTGCAAAAGAAAAACATCGAAACCGGCGTCGAGCTTACGGCGCCGAAAGACATGGATCTTGACTTCGGCTGGCGTCGTTAGTGAGCAATACGTTGCACCAAGACCATCCATATAGCCGTCTGGGACGGCATATTGAGCGTCACGCAGATGTTATCATGATTGCTGATTATCACCATCTTCTGCAGGCGCTCAAAACCGCGAACGTCCGGAGTTCCAGACGACCGGATCTGACGCATAATATTTTATCCAGACTGCAACAGAGATTTGACGTCTCGTGCCAGCGTGTGCAGAATCGCAAACGATGCGTTCCCGCTTTTGGATTTTCTCCCGAACTGCCCATCACAGCCAAAAAACAGCTTATCATCGATACCATCAGGAAAGATCAGGTTGTCGTCATTACAGGTGAAACAGGGTCGGGCAAGACGACACAGATACCCAAAATGTGTCTGGAAGCGGGTCTTGGCCTGCGCGGCGTGATTGGACTGACTCAGCCCCGGCGGATTGCCGCCGTCAGCATCGCCTCGCGTATCGCCTCGGAGCTGGGTCAGCTCTGCGGGGAATCTGTGGCTTATAAAATCCGCTTTGAAGAAAAAACGTCGGCTGAACCCCTGATCAAAGTCATGACCGACGGCATGCTGCTTGCCGAAACGGTCCAGGACCGCGATTTGCTGGCCTACGATACGATCATTGTGGATGAAGCACATGAGCGCAGTCTCAATATTGATTTTATTTTAGGCTATCTGCGAACTCTGCTTTTGAAAAGAAAAGACCTGAAGCTGATTATCACCTCCGCTACGATTGACACGGCCAAATTTGCTCAAGCCTTTGATAAGGCCCCGGTGATTGAAGTATCCGGGCGGATGTATCCCGTCGAAGTGCGCTATTCGCCGATTGATCCCGTCCAGGAAGAAAAAGGCGAGACGACGTATGTTGATGAAGTCCTAACCTGCGTAGAAAATTTACAACGAGAAAGACGTTTTGAAGATATTCTGATTTTTCTGCCCACGGAGCAGGACATTCGTGAAACATGCGAGCGCCTGGCCAAAAGATGTTCAGGTCTTGTCCTGCCTTTATTTGCCAGGCTTTCTGCAGGAAATCAGAGGCTTGTTTTTTCCCCCGCCCGTGAGCAGAAAATTATTGTGGCTACGAATATCGCGGAGACATCCCTGACCATCCCCGGAATCAAGTATGTGATTGACGCAGGGCTCGCCCGCATTCTGGAGTATAATCCCCGCAGTCAGACCACCGGACTGCCGATCAAACCCATTTCGAAGAGCAGCGCCGAGCAAAGGAAAGGACGCTGCGGCCGCGTTCAGAACGGTATCTGCATCCGCCTCTATTCCCGGGAAGATTTCGCCGACAGGCCTCTTTATACGATGCCGGAGATCCTGCGCTCCAATCTGGCCGGCGTGATTCTGCGTATGCTTTCTCTGAATCTGGGTTTGGTCACGTCCTTTCCGTTTATCGACCGGCCTCATCCTAAAAATATCCGCGACGGCATCGAAACACTGCGCGACCTGGGAGCGCTCACCCGCGACGAGAGCGAGACGGAGGCGGAACTATACAAACTAACCCAAATCGGTCAGACCATGGCTCAATTTCCTCTGGACCCCAGAGTGTCACGGATGATCATTGAAGCAAAGAAAGAAGGCTGTGTAAACGAAATAGCCGTGATTGCCGCGGCGCTGAGCATTCAGGACCCGCGTGAACGCCCCTATGATAAAACCGATCAGGCGGCGACCGCGCATGCTCAATTCCAGCATCCGGAATCGGATTTTCTCACCTACCTTCAAATCTGGAATCGCTATTCCGACATCCTGGAAAAAATGCAATCGCAGAGCAAGTTGAGAAAATTCTGCCGCGATCATTTTCTTTCCTACAGGCGCATGATGGAATGGCGGGACATTTATCATCAGATTCTGGATATTATCAGCGGCAAAAATATTGCGCAGAAAAATCGAAAACCCGTGAAGATTGAAATCGACCAGGTGGTTTCCGATAAGATTCACCGCTCAATTCTCAGCGGCTATCTTTCCAACATCGCGCTGAAAAAAGAAAAGAATTTTTATACGGCTGCCAAAAGCCGGGAGGTAATGCTTTATCCGGGCTCCGGTCTTTTTAACCGGGGCGGGAAATGGATCGTGGCAGCGGAAATCAGTCTGACGTCCAGGGTTTTTGCCCGCAATGCGGCCAATATCGCAAGCGATTGGCTGGAAGAACTGGGCAGGGAGCATTGCCGTTATACCTATTGGGCGGCTCATTGGGAAAAGAATCGCGGCCAGGTTGTGGCGCTGGAAAAAGTGATCCTGTTCGGATTGACCATTATCGAGCAAAGGACGGTGGCGTATGAACGGATCAATCCGGAGGACGCCAAACAAATATTCATCCGTGAAGCGCTGGTGACAGGCGACGTCGGACGCAAGCTTCCCTTTCTCACGCACAATCTGTCTTTGTGGGAAAAGACAAAGGCGATGGAAGATAAGCTGCGTAAACGCGGTATCGCAGTTGATGAAGAAGCCATCGCCAGGCTTTATGAGCAGAGATTGCCGCTGATTTCGGACATCCGGTCATTGCAGAAGTTAATCAAGGACAAGGGAGGTGATGATTTTCTGCGTTTCCGGGAAGAAGACTTCATCGCTGAAGATCCTGACCCGCAGGAGTTGAAGCAATATCCCGATCAAATTAAAATCGGCAATGCCGCACTGGCCTGCCGGTATCGCTTTGAACCGGGACGCGCAGGCGACGGTGTGACCGTCAAGGTGCCTCTGGGGCTGGTTTCCAAAGCCGCCTCGGAAAATATTGAAAGGCATCTGCCTTCTCTGTTACAGGAAAAGGTTTTTTATATGCTGAAATCTCTGCCCAAAAACGTCAGACAAAATCTGCCGCCTGTGGTTCAGATTGCCCGAGTATTCAGCGAGCGGGCAGCGATTGCGGAAAACTCTTTGCCCCTGGCTTTAAGCAAGTTTTTGTTTCATGAATACAAATTGACGGTGCCGGTCGATTCATGGGCCCTGGATAAATTGCCGCCGCATTTGAATGTCCGCTACAGTGTGATTGATGATCAGGGCAGCGAAGTTAGGAGCAGCCGGGACATCGGAGAACTGCAAAAAGATCTGGCCCAACAGGTCCATCAGACCTCCCTTACGGCCTATCGCCGGCAATGGGAAAAGGATGCCGTCACCAGTTGGAATTTTGGCCGGTTACCCGAAAACATTGAGCTTGTGGGAAAACACGGTTTGACAGGTTATGCCTATCCCGCTTTGCAAGTAACGGACGACGTCATCAATCTCCGTCTTTTCCCCAATCCACAGGAAGCCGCCGTAAGTCACCTTCAGGGTGTCGCCGCGCTTTACGATATTTTTTTCGCGGATAAGCTCAAACAACTTAAAAAAAATATCGCTTGCAGCGGCGAGTTGAAAAGTTTGGTCGTGAACATCGGTAATCCCAAACATCTGGAACAGTCCATCATGGATCGTGTTAAAAAAGATTTGTTTTACCAACCCTGGCGCACGTCTGAAGAGTTTATCAACCACGCCAATGCCGTCAATACAAAAATCCTGCAATATGGACAGCAAATCGTTGACGCCATCACACCGGTTCTCAGGAGTTTTACGGATACTTATGATTTGCTGCAAAAGCTGATGCAAAAAAACCGCGTAAATAATCCCGTGCTCAAATTTCTAAAAACAACTCTGGCTGAGTTGCATTGCCTTGTTCCTGTCAATTTTCCAGCACTATACGCCTTTGATCGCCTGCGCAACCTATCGCGCTATATAAAAGCTCTGTCGATACGGGCTGACCGCGGCAGTCTGAATCTGGCGGCCACGGAAATCAAATTACAGGATGTCGGAATTTATGCAAAACATCTTCAGGAAATCCGCAACAATATGGCCTCCAGTGCGTCGGCGGAAAAAAAGGATAAAACGGATGAACTTTGCTGGATGATCGAAGAATACAAAGTTTCGCTTTTCGCCCAGGAGCTGAAAACCCCCTACCCCGTTTCCCCCAAAAGGCTTCATCAACTGATCCGGGAAATCGAAAATATCATTTATTGATTCATCGCATAGGCATATTTCAATGCCGTTATTGGCATTCTTTGATGACTGCGGCAAATCCATCCATGGAATTAAGGATGGTCGGATCATCGACGCAGAAGGCAATGCGGAAGTATCCGGGACAGCCGAAACCGCTGCCGGGAACAACCAGAATGTTTTTCTTCAAAAGCAACTGGACAAATTCCACGTCATCGGGAATCGGACTTTTCACAAATAAATAGAAAGCGCCTTGCGGTTTGGTAAATTTATAACCAGCTTTGGCTAAGCCCTTACACAGCAAATCACGTTTTTTCTGATAAACCTTCACATCAACCGTTACATGCTGAAGTCTGGCCACAATCCGTTGCATCAGCGCCGGCGCATTCACGAAACCTGAGATTCGAGTGCATAAAATAAGCGCGTTCACTAAATCGCCTGCTTCATGAATCTTCGGATTCACGGCAATGTAACCGATTCTTTCTCCCGGGAGGGACAGCGTTTTGGAATAGGAATAAGCAATGATACTGTTGGGGTAAGCTTTTAATATACTGGGCATCTCAACGCCATCAAATACGATTTCCGCATAGGGTTCATCAGCGATCAAATAGATAGGTTTGTTGCGTGCCCTGCCCTTTTCTTTCAATAAACTGGCGAGATCGGCTATATTTTTTTTGCTGTAAACCTTGCCGGTCGGGTTGTTGGGCGAGTTGATGATAATGGCTTTTGTCTTTCGCATTATCGCCTTGGAAATAGCGGCAATATCCAGAGAAAAATCAGATTTGGTTGGTACATATTTCACGACACCATCATAATTTTCAATGTAAAAAGGATATTCAACAAAGAACGGTTTGAGGATGATGACCTCATCTCCCGGATCAAGGAGCGACTTCAAGATAACGTTCAGCGCGCCGCCTGCCCCGCAGGACATCACCACATGGTCGGCCGTTATCTTCAATCCGGTCGCGTTGCATATTTTTTGTGCAATAACCTGCCTTGTTTCCACATATCCTGCATTAGGCGTGTAGCCATGCTTAAGCGCAATCTCCTGATTGGCAACATGAATGAGTTCTCTTTTAAACTCCTGGGGATGATCCACATTGGGATTTCCCAGACTGAAATCATAGACCTTATCCGCACCATGTGTTTTTTTCAGGGCAATCCCTGCTTCAAACATTTTGCGGATCATGGACGATTGTGAAATGGATGCTTTAATTTTTTTTGATATACTCATAACAAAATTCCTTGTCGACAAACTAAAAGGTTTGAATGCCACCTATCAAAAACTATTTTTCAGATATTCATGAATCACGCGGAAGTCTTGGAACGGATGATAAGGCGTTGTTCCCTCTTCCTCGCACTTCTTTAAAAGCAATCCTTTGGCAAAAACCAAGTCCGCGCATCGAGACGTGCAGATATCGGAATGATAAAATAATTTTCTTATGCCGACGATTTTGTCATTAATGCTTGCGGCGTTTTAATATCACAATAATACCCAGAAAAACCAGGACTGCTGGCAATATATATTGAGAATATTTGTGCAGGTCGAATCCATAGAATTCTATAATTAGAAAAATTACACCCACCGTGGCTATAATCCAGCCTTCGATAGCCCGGAATCTTTGAATCAGTGTTCCGATACCAATGACAATGAGCAGTATCGGCCAAGTCTGACCAAAACTATAACTGGTTGTCTTGCCAATAAAAATTAATACACCTAAAGTAATTAGAATGAGTCCACCGGTAAGAATATTGCGTTTTTCATTTGGCATATATAGTTCTCCCCCAACAATAATTTTATATCTTGCGGCAGGAGTTTAAACTCCTGCCGCATATTTTTTATGCTTTTTCCGACAGCTTTAAAAAAGGTTTAACCAAATCGATCGGGATGGGAAATAAGATTGTAGAATTATTTTCGGCTGCAATCTGGTTTAAAGTCTGCAAATAGCGCAGCTGAAGCGACATAGGCTGTGTCTCCATCAAGGCGGCGGCATCTATCAGTTTCTGTGCGGCCTGGAATTCGCCTTCCGCATTGATGATCTTCGCCCTTCTTTCTCTTTCGGCTTCCGCTTGCTTCGCCATCGCGCGCTTCATCTCTTCGGGCAGATCGATATGCTTTACTTCAACCAACGATATTTTGATTCCCCAGGGCTCCGTGCTGCGATCCAAAATCGCCTGCAGGTGCATATTGATCTTTTCGCGCTCGGAGAGAATCTCGTCGAGTTCCATCTGGCCGCAAACACTGCGCAAGGTCGTCTGGGCTAGCTGTGAAGTGGCGTACAAGTAATTTTCGACATTAACGAGCGCCGCGTTCGCATTTGTAACACGGAAATACACAACGGCGCTGACCTTGATCGACACGTTATCTTTCGTGATGACGTCCTGGGGAGGAACATCCAGGGTAATCGTCCGCATATCTACTTTGACAATCTTATCGATCACCGGAATAATAATAATCAACCCCGGCCCTTTGACGTCCCGAATGCGGCCTAGACGGAAAATAACCGCCCTTTCATACTCATTTAAAACACGAATTGCCGACGCCAGAAACATAACCACCAACGCTATTGCAACAATCAACGGAACGGGTAATTCACCAATCATTTAATCTTCCTCCTTAAGTATTATTTTTGACTAATTATTTTTATCTCTTCAACAGTCAGCTTAAGCCCTTCCACTTTCTTGATCAGGACTTTTGCTCCCTTTGGTATTAGATAATTGCTCTCAGCTGCCCAGTATTCGCCTTGAAACAAAACCTGTCCTTTAACGTCAATGTCTGTCACGGCTTCACCTTGTGCTTCGATCATCGTTTCTGTTCCGGAATAATGTTTCCTCGTCTGCGCCTTGATCGCCAGCCTGATCACCACGATAAAGAAAGCGGAAGCTACAACAACAGCCGGTATCAAGACCTGCCAGGAAACCCTCAACGCCGGTTCCGGCGTGTCAAAAAGGAAAAATGATCCCAGCGCCATGGATATCACGCCGCCCACTGTCAACATACCGTAACTCATAATTTTTATCTCCGCAATGAATAAAATAATGCTGAATAGAATCAGCAATACTCCCGTATAATTCACCGGCAGGGTGGCAAGACCGAAAAACGCTAAAAGCAGGGATATCCCGCCGATAACGCCGGGTAAAATCGCGCCCGGTGTGGAAAACTCGAAATACAGGCCCGCCAGGCCGATCAGTAAAAGAATATAGGCGATATTGGGATTGGAAATCGCCGCCAGAATCCCTTGCCGAATGCCAATCTTTTTTGTATCCAAAACAGCATTGGTAGTGAATAGTTTCCTTTTGCTACCGGCAACGGTTACTTCCTTCTGATCAATCGCCGCCAATAGTTTTTCAATATCCACGGCCACAACATCAATGACCTTCAATTTCAAAGCCTCATCCGCCGTGATTGATTCACTCTTGCGTACCGCTTTCTCCACCCATTCCTCGCTGCGACCTCGACTTTTGGCTATGCTTCGGGCATAAGCCGCTGCGTCGTTCTCTATTTTCTGGGACATGGTTTTGCCCATTTCGCCGCTGCCCCCGATGCCGATCGCCACAGGATGGGCGGCGCCAATGTTGGTTCCGGGCGCCATGGCGGCAACATGCGCTGCCTGCGCAATAATCACTCCCGCCGAAGCGGCTCGCGCGCCTGACGGATAGACATAAACGATGACCGGCAGTGGCGCGTTGAGAATGCTTTTGGCAATATCCCGCATGGCGGTGTCCAAGCCCCCGGGCGTGTCGAGTAAAATGATCATGCCGTCCGTACCTGCTTTTTGCGCTTCTTCCAGGCTTTCAGCAACATATTTTGCCGAGGGTGAGGTAATGACGCCTTCCAGATTGATCACATGAAATAAAGGTTTCTTATCCTGCGCATGGAGGACACCGGCTGTCACGATGAGGATCAGCAGTAATACGAAGGATAATCTTTTTAACATGATTGCACCTCTTCCTGACTTTATGATCCTTCTCACAGTTCTATTTCTTTCATGATCAACTGGACATCTTCCCAAACCTGCTTTTTAGCCGACGGATTCCGTAAAAGATAGGCCGGATGATACGTTGGCATTAGCTTGATCCCTTCATAGGTTTGAAAACGGCCGCGTAATGCGGTAATGGGTGTCTCGGTTTTTAAAAGGGTCTTCGCGGCAAACGATCCCAGCGCGCAAATGACTTGTGGCGAGATCAGTTGCAGTTGCTGTTTCAAAAAAGGCTCGCACAACCGAATTTCATCGGGCAGGGGGTTGCGGTTTCCGGGCGGTCGGCATTTGAGGATATTACAGATATAAACATCTTTTCGCGCAAGTCCCATAGCCTTTATAATGTTTGTTAAGAGCTGCCCCGCACGACCCACAAAGGGCAAACCCTGCTCGTCTTCATCCGCACCCGGCGCTTCTCCCACAAAGACAATTTTTGCTGATACGTTGCCGTCGCCGAAAACGATGTTTTTTCTGGTCCTGGCTAACGAACATCGCTGACAGCCAAGAACTTCGCGGCCGAGATCATGTAACGGTTCTATACTATTGTCTGTTACTGCCTTATTATTTTTCTGCGCCGGCAAGGGCTTTTTCCAATCCAATTCAACATACAAATTTTTAGAATTCAAAACTTGTCCTTTGACGGATTTCACTAACGACAGCAATTCTTTTCGTATCTGATCCGATGATGATGGCGATAAAGATTCCGTCATTATTTTTTGCTGGGACCTTTCTTTTTGCTTAATGACCTGATGTGATCGAGAATCCGATGCGCGGCATTTCTTTTGGTCATTTTGTCCAGGGCAACCGTTTTCCCGTTTCTATCGATGATCGTAATGATATTGGTATCCGTCTGAAAACCGGCGCCCGCTTCCCGCAAACTGTTGGCGACAATCATGTCCATATTTTTCTTGAGAAGTTTCTGCCGGGCATTGGCAAGCAGATCCTGCGTCTCCATGGCAAACCCCACCAGAATACCTTTTTTCTTTTTGGCGCCGATCTCGGCGATGATATCCGGATTGCGGGTCAGTTCAATGCCGGTCAGTCCTTTATCTTTTTTGATTTTTTCCGAGGCCAACGATACGGGCCGGTAGTCGGCAACTGCCGCGGCTTTGATAATCACCGTTGCCTTTGAATAATGATCCATCACGGCGTGATACATCTCCAGGGCGGTGCGCACAAAAATTATTTCTTTGACCGGCGGTGGAAATAATTTAGTCGGTCCGCTGATCAACGTCACTTGCGCGCCACGCTGATGAGCGGCAAGAGCCAGCGCGTAACCCATTTTTCCCGATGAAAGATTGCTGATGAAACGCACCGGATCGAGAGGTTCTTCCGTAGGACCGGCTGTGATCAGCACTCTTTCGCCGGCAAAATCCTTGGGCGTCAAAATTGATGCAACCGCTTCCACAATCTCCGGAATTTCGGGCAGACGGCCTGACCCCGATGTTTTACAGGCCAGTTCTCCCACGTCGCTCTCCATCACGGTATAACCGAATTGCCTGAGCTTCCGTATGTTGTCCTGCACAACCGGATTGGCCAGCATCTTGTCATTCATAGCGGGACATATTAATGTCGGCTTGTTCTGCGCCATAATGGCTGTGGTCAGCAGATCATCGGCAATGCCGGATGCAATTTTTCCGATTACGTTTCCTGTCGCCGGCGCAACGACAAAGACATCGGCAAAATCCGCCAGGCTGATATGCGCCATATCGTATTGATCCGCCGAGGCAAACATTTCCGTATAAACCTGTCCTTGTGAAAGGGTTTGCAGGGTTAACGGCGTAATGAACTGCATGGCGCTCTTTGTCATGACCACCCTCACCTCTGCGCCGGCCTTAATCAGAGCACGGGTCAACTCCGCCGCTTTATAAGCGGCAATACCACCGGTAATCCCCAGAACAATTTTTTTATTTTCCAGCATGGCGTTATCACTTTGTTATTTTTTTTGGAATATAACAGCGTTTTACGGCAAGATCAAGGCATAAAGTCGTTTGGCTCCATACAAACCAAAGGATATTTCTCTTGCAAACAACAGCAAAAATCATTATGAAAGCCGCGGTATAATTCACGTCATAAATCGAGGAGCTTCGTAATGAAAAAGACAGGCGCTTATGCAGCGATTGCCGCAATTATTTTATTAGTCGGCGTAGTGGGCTGGCTTTATTTTGCCGATTATCTTGATCGGGAAAAACCGGTTATTAAATTGAGTCAGGATATCATCGCCATCGGCAAGAGAAAAGACATCGGCATTACTTTTTCCGATGCTCAAAGTGGTTTGTCCCGTCTGAAGGTGGAAATTGTTCAGGACAATAAAACGCATATTTTAGCCCAGGAGACTTTCCCTTCCAGAGCCAACAGACAGAAGAGTATCCAACTGACTATGAATACAGAAGAACTCAAACTGAAGAACGGCCCGGCAATCATTCATATCACCGCTGCCGACTGTTCTCTTTTTAAGAATGAAAGCGTCCTGGCCGTGCAAGTCAGGATTGACACCGTGCCGCCGCAAATTGCCGTACTGAATCCGGTCAATTACATCAACCAGGGCGGCACCGGATTCATCACCTACAGAACATCCAAGCCAACCGTATCAACCGGCGTCTATGTGGACGATCGATTCTCTCCGGGATACACGATTTCGGTTAATAACAGGCCCACGTCGGTCACTTACTTTGCCCTTCCGACGGATGCCACCAACATAAAAACAAAAATCACCATCTTCGCCCGCGACGAGGCCGGTAATGAAGCCAGAGTTTCCATGCCATATACCATCAAACCGAAGAAATTCCGCGCTGATAAAGTGAATTTAAGCGATACATTTCTCCAGCAGATCATGCCGGAGTTTCAAGCATCGACCCCCCAGCTGCAGGGGAAGACGCCCGTTGATGTATTTGCTTATGTGAATACAACCCTGCGCGAAGACAACACAAAAACCATTCAAAATATCTGCAGCAAATCCATCGATAAAAAACTATGGGAAGGCACATTTCTTAGAATGCGTAACGCCTCGCCGATGGCTCTCTTTGGAGATCAACGGACCTTTCTGGTTGAAGGTAAACCATTTGGTAATTCCATTCACCTTGGTGTTGATCTTGCTTCGACCGCTCACGCGCCTATTGAAGCAGCCAACAATGGAATCGTCGTCTTTGCAGGCCCTTTGGGCATTTACGGCAATACGGTTATCATAGATCATGGTCTGGGATTGTTCAGTTTGTACGGGCATCTCTCCTCTATTAACACGACCGTTGGTAAAAATGTTAAAAAAGAGGAAAAAATCGGTCTTTCCGGATTAACCGGTCTTGCCGGCGGCGACCATTTGCATTTCAGCATCCTTGTCGGCGGACAATTTGTCAATCCTCAGGAATGGTGGGATCCACACTGGATTGAAGACAACGTGATAAAAAAGATGGCGATTTGAAAGCATCTCCTGAAGCGTCTTGCCACCTTTAGGTGGTATCTCCTGAAGCGAACAAGATAGTTTACACGCTTCACGCTTCACTTAAAGTCAGCTTTTATTGATATCCCGGTGAGAGGTATGAACAATATATTTCATCGCCTGGAAATGTGAACTGAACTGGTTGGCCATCACAACGGATCGATGATGACCGCCGGTGCATCCCAAAGCAATGTTAAGGCGGACTTTTCCTTCTTTTTCATAAAGAGGAATGAGAAAATCCATCATGTCGATTGATTTCCTCAAAAATTCCTGGCCTTCCGCGTTATCCAAAACATACGCTTCCACGGCGCACTGATGACCGTCAAATTTTTTCAACGATTCCACATAATAGGGATTGGGTAAAAATCGTACATCCATCACCAGATCCGCGTCCGCCGGCAACCCGTACCGGTAACCAAAAGAAGTTATGTTAATGATCATTTTTTTCTGTTCGGAAACTGGAAGAAAATGCCTCTGCACAATATCCTTGAGTTGATGAATATTGGTCTCCGTCGTATCAATTATTTTATCCGCCAATTGTCTTAAAGGAGACAACTTCTCTATTTCCAGATCGATGCCATCCTGAATCGAACCTTGCGCGGATAGTGGATGACTGCGCCTTGTTTCATTAAAACGGCGCAACAGCGAACCTCCACTGGCTTCCAGAAACAGAATTTCAATTCTGTATCCCTTTCCCTTCAGCTGTTCAAAGATACGCCGGTATTTTTCGATAAATCTTCTTTCCCGTAAATCCATGACCATCGCCACCTGTCTGATCTCTGGGGAGGACTGGAGGGTAATGAAAATGAATTTCGGCAGCAAAACGACGGGAAGATTATCCACACAAAAGAAACCGATGTCTTCCATGGCCCGAAGCGCGGTGCTTTTGCCGGAACCGGATAATCCCGTGATGATAACAATATGGATATTTTTCAATTATCCAACCTCTTTCAATTTTTTTACGGCTTGTCTTAACAAATATTTGTCCAAATAGCCAGCGCGGGGAATCCCGATTTGCAGGCACAGCAGTCTGGTTTCCAGAATATCCTTTTCGATGAACTGAGAGAAAACATCGTCCACCTCGGTTCTGATCGCATCAATGACTGCGGTAAGCGTCGTCTTGGCTTTGATCTGTGCCGCATTCAAAATACGGTCAACCGACACGATCCCAATCTGCTCGGTATGAACATAATTTTTAATTTCCCTATGGCCGGAAACAATAAGCTGGCCGCTTTTATTTTTTTTAATCACGGCCCGATCATCGGCTATCCAAACATAACCTTTGGACATGACCTGAAGCGCTGCGGTCGTCTTGCCTATTCCGCTGGCGCCGGTAATCAGAATTCCCCGGCCCTGAATCTCCAGGACGACACCATGAACGGTGACACAATTTTTGATTTTTTCTTGAATGATCGCCTTGATCCGGCTCTCCAGAAGATTTTCATGAAGGGAGGAAATCGCAGCCGGCAGGTGATGCCGTTTGAGTAATTTTTTCAGGGGAGTCCGCCATGCAATGCATTGAGCGAAAATCAGCAAAGGCGTTTTGAAGGTAAGATTGGCTAAAATTTTCTGACGTAACGGATCGGCAAGCGCCATGAGCTTTTCTTGCGCCCCGGATGAAAGAATAATAATCGCGCCTTCTTGATGCTGAGCGGTCAAGATCCTCCGGCAGTTTTTAATGTAAGGCCTGGACAATGGCTTCTTCAAGCCCTGCGGCGTCAATATTTCCCGGATGCCCAATGAAGGCAGACGATCCCGAAAAATAGTTTCCAGAGTGACCATCTTATTTTGCGAACTTTTCTTACACAGGACAAGACTCATCTTGCTCAATGATCGCTTTATATAAATCACTTGTTGTTCTTGCGTCGATAAGTTTCTTACGGAAGTTGGGCGTTTTTAACATTTTGGAAATCTTAGCCAATGCTTTTAAATGCTGGCCGGTTGAATTCTCCGGAGCCAACAGCAGAAAAAAAAGATGCACCGGTTTCCCGTCAATTGCATCAAATGCAATCCCCTTCTTGCTACGCCCAAAAGCGACAATAAGTTCATGCAGATCCGAAACCTTGCCGTGAGGGATGGCAACGCCGTCACCAATGCCTGTTGACCCCAATTTTTCTCTTTGTTGCAACACATCGATGGCTTTGGCTCTGTCAATCTTCAGACCACTATTAATCAGAACACTAATCAACTCCGCCAGCACGTCTATTTTGGTGTTGGACGTGAGATTTTCATTAAGAAATTCGATTTTAAAAATTTGATCCAGTCGCATGTGTTACACCTGATCTTGAAATATACGCTTCCGTTTATCTCATACACCGCATCATCCTGATGGGTAACCGGCATTTTAATGCCATGTACCTGAGATACATTTATTACATGGGTTAGCTGTTCGTTTCGATATGAGCAAAGTTACCATCATCAAGTCGATAGACCAGACTAACTTTTTCGGAAGCGGTGTCCCGATATATCAGAAAACGGGCTTTACCGCCTTCCAGCTCCAGAACCGCTTCTTCCAGCGACATGGGTTTTAAGACGATCTTGCGGGTCTCCACCACTTTTGCTATCGCATATTCGTCCTCTTCAAGACCTTCCGTCGTCTTCTCGTCCGCATGGCGGATGCTTTGGGCCTTATGCTCTCTGGTCTTTTCTCTTTGCTTTTTAAGTTGTCTTTCAATTTTATCAATGCAGCTGTCCACGGCCAGATGCATATCCTTGGCTTCTTCTTTAGCGTTTACATTCCAGCCATTGGCGCTTAGATTGATTTCTACAACATTACGAAACTTTTCCGTTGAAAGAATAATATGGGCTTCGGCAGGCACATCGAGATATTTCTTCAGTTTGACGATTCTTTCCTCAACATAGGTTTTTTGCCAGCTTTCACCTTCGCTTGTTCTGAAAGTTACCGAAATGTTCATTATTTTTCCTCCCTGATTAAATTAGGCAGCCAAACTACTCTAAAAGGCACCCCCGCTACCGACAACAAAGGTCAGTCCTATAGTGGCGACCAAACCAAAAGTCAACCGGTATTTTCATTTAATATATTCATTAAATCACGATTTTAAAGCGTTAACTTTAAAAATATTTCTTCCTTTTGGACGACGGCAATATTCCAATCATTTCACGATACTTGGCAACCGTCCGCCGCGCGATATCGATTCCCTTGGCCTTGAGTAAAGCAACGATTTCGCAATCACTGTGGGGCTTTTTAGGGTCTTCCGTTGCGACCAGATGCTTTATTTCCTCTTTAACACTTTTCGAGGCAATATTTTCACCGGACGTTCTCTGGATGGAACTGCCGAAAAAATATTTCATTTCAAATATACCGCGATGAGAATGCATATATTTATTCGTCACAACACGGCTGATGGTTGATTCATGCATGTCCACATCATCGGCTATATTTCTTAAAACCAGTGGTTTTAAATAATCAATACCGCGATCAAAGAAATCTCTTTGATGTTTAACGATGCTTTCGGCGACTTTATAGATCGTTTTCTGCCGCTGCTGAATGCTTTTAATCAGCCAGGTGGCCGACTGTACCTTGTCGCGGATGTATTTTTTGCCGTTTTCTTCTTCCACATGATCCCGTCCGCCAACGCCGCCCATCAGTTCACGATAAAAATTACTGATCCGCAGGCGCGGCAAACCATCATCGTTGAGAATAATCTTATAGTCATCTCCCGATTTCACAACATAAACATCGGGAATAATTGATTGAATTTTCTCTTCCGAATACATGGCCCCCGGCCTGGGATCCATTTTACTGATCAACAGAACGGCGATTTCCACTTCGCGAAGCGGTACTTTTAGTTTTCGGGCAATATGAACATAATTTTTCAGTTCAAGATCTTTGAGGTGCTCTCGTATAATGATTCCCAGAAGAGGATTTTCTTTTGTTAACATCCTGGCTTGAATGAGCAGACATTCCTGGAGATTGCGGGCTGCCACGCCTGGCGGATCAAATTCCTGAACCTTTTTCAAAACGCTTTCAACATTGTCTTCACTGACATTTTCCAACTGGGCAATCTCCATCACGGTCGCGCACAGGTAGCCGTTCTGATCAAGGTTGCCGACGATTTGAGAACCGACACGCACTTCCTTTTCCGTAAAGGGCGACAGTTTCATCTGCCACATCAGGTGTTCGACAAGCGACGGACTTTCCGTTAAAACATTATCCATCGTTGGAACATCCGCATCAGGCCTGTCATAAGAAACGCCGACAGGTCCGTAATCTTCCAGATAATTATTCCAGTCAAATTCCTCGCGGCCGTCACCTTCGCCGGTCAGTTCTTGCGTGCGTTCGACGGCCTTACTGTCTTCCTTTTCAATGGACTGAACATCGTCTTCGACACCGGCGCGCAATTCCTCGGCGCTGGCCTCGTCCGGCGCTACCTCTTCGAGCAACGGATTTTCTTCCATTTCCTGATTAATCGATTCCACCAATTCCTGGCGCGATAATATCAGGAGCTTGATCGCCTGCTGCAGCTGCGGCGTCATAATCAGTTGCTGAGATAGTTTTAAGTTCTGTTTTAATTCAAAAGCCATAAACGACTGTTACACATCCATTCGGTTCTATAAACGAAAATCTTCGCCAAAATAAAATTTTCTAGCCAGTTCACTTTGCGCAATCACATCCGGTTCTCCATGAACAAGAATTGCCCCCTCATTAACAATGTAAGCCCGGTCGCAACAACAAAGTGTTTCACGAACATTATGATCGGAAATGATAATGCCAATCCCTTTATTTTTTAATTTTTCAATGATCCTCTGGATATCGGCCACCGCCAGTGGATCAATGCCCGCAAAAGGCTCATCCAACAGGATATATTTCGGTGAAGTCACCAACGCACGCGTTATTTCCACTCTTCTTCTTTCGCCGCCGGACAAAGAATAAGCATGGTTTTTCGCCAGGGCCGTGAGGTCCAGTTCGCCCAGGAGTTCTTTCAGCCTCTCTTGTCTTTCATCGTCGCTTATATCGAGTGTTTCCAGAATAGCCAATATGTTTTCCTCGACGGTCAGCTTGCGAAAAATAGACGGCTCCTGAGGCAGATAATTCAACCCTTTTCGCGCTCGTTTGTACATCGGATACTTGCTGATATCCTCGCCGTCCAGAAATATTTCTCCCCCATCCGGCTTGATCAGTCCGACAATCATATAAAAAGTGGTCGTCTTTCCGGCGCCGTTTGGGCCCAACAGACCGACCACTTCACCCGGCGAAATCGTGAGATCAATCCGATTGACCACTTTTCTTTTATTATAAATTTTAAGCAGTCCTTTTGCCGATAAATGACTCATTTTACATCCGAAGGCTGTCAGCCAGTTCGTTCAATCCCGCTGCTGCGGGACGAGCGTTAATTCTCCGCAGCGAGCTCGCGAGATAGTTCAATCGTTTATTTTTTATCCTGCGGGTGGATGATCGCCGTAACCCTTTCTGAATTTTCCGCGTCACACTGTTCCACTTTACCCCGGTTTTCATCAATGAAAATTATAACTCTGCACCCTTTGATCACATTCTTGCCTTGCCTTAATACGGGATTTCCCGTCATGATGAATTGCGCGTTTTCCTGATAATAAACAGCTTCATCTCCAGAAGCTGAAAGATCTTTTTGCGTTATGTTAACATTACCTTTCATCTCGATTTTATCAAGATCCCCCGCCATTTCCATTTCCTGCTTGCCGATTTTTTCTTTCTTTTCATTCGACTTTTTATAGTAAATAGACAGGCGATCCGTTTTCATTTTAATATCGCCTTGCTGAGCTACGGCATTGCCGGAAAAAACAATCATCTTTTTTTCTTGAAAAGCCTCCATCTTGTCGGAAACAATCTCAATCGGTCCGGTTTTACGCAACATGTCTTTCTTATCGAAACCGGTCTGAGCCCACACACAAGTATTCATTATAAATAGGATAAAAAAAACGGCAAGATATATACTTTTTACTCTCATGAATTTTCCTATCAGTTGATTTTGGCTTTAACTCCGGAAGACAGAGTCAAATCTCCTTTGTTTATAAAAATAGACAAGCCAACTCCCCGTATTTTCATCCGTTTACTTTCCATCACGATCGGGGCGTTGGTATAGATTTTTTTTTGGGCATCGCTGTAACGAAGATAATCGGTCGTAAATTTGTCTCCCGTATCGGAGATGATCACCACATGACCTTTTATTTCAACATCTTTTTTATCCGTTAGCATCTCGCCTTTATCGCCCGTCATAGTAAATACTTTGCCTTCCTTCGTGGTCAATTTTATATGAACTTGATCAAACAAGGCAAGATTCTGTTTCTTTTGATATTGCACGCTTTTGGCTTTCACTTCCCACCGGATATTATCCTGGCCGACTTCCGTATAAACAAAATCCTGAATACGGACATCCGCTTCATTCGGCAATATTTTTATTATATTCGCCTTTTTTTCGCCAATCAGCCTCACCATGGTAAAAATAGCCGCCGCAACAAACACAACAATAATCAGTGTTGCCGCGATAATTTTTACTTTTTTATTTAATCTCATGATTCTTTATATCACTCGCCATCGTCCGTGTAAAGCTATTCGGACACTTCAAATCCTTGAGGTTGATTAAGGCAATAACGAAAGCCGGATGGCTTTAATCAGGCAGATATCTTTAAACCAATCACGCCCATCACAATCAGCAAAAAAGACAAAATCCGCATCATCGATATGGGATCATGAAAAACGATCAGACCGATGAGAAACGTGCCGGATGCACCGATTCCCGTCCAAACCGCGTAAGCCGTTCCAATCGGAATATCTCTTTGCGCCAGCCACAAAAAAAATCCACTGAGTCCCATGCACACCACGGCCATCAGGATATAGACAACTCTGTATGACGTGGTCTGAGACAATTTGAAACCCAGCGGCCAGCCGATTTCCAGCAGACCGGCTATGATCAGATAAATCCACGCAAGCGTCATTTTCCTGCCCTAAGATTAATAGTCCGTGTTTGTTTTCTTCATGGAATAAGTTCTGAAAAATCATAGCGGGCAGCGACTTCAGGCCAGTATCCCTGAGCCATAAGCAACATCTCGCAAATCTCCCTGACCGCGCCTTGCCCACCTCTGTTGACCGTTATATAATCAACTGTTTTTTTCACCAGATCCAGCGCATCAGCCACAGCCACGGAAAAGCCGACCATTTTCAATACGGGGATATCAACAATATCGTCACCCATATAAGATATCGTGTCCGGCGTCAGATTGTTTTTTTTAAGAATCTGCGCGAAGATTTCCTTCTTATTCAATGCCCCCTGATAGACTTCCGTTATTTTTAAATCACGCGCCCGATGATCAACCACGGTCGATGTTCGGCCGGTGAGAATGGCAACCTGTATGCCATGGCGCTGAATCATGACCAGACCATGACCATCCCTGACATTAAAATTTTTCATCTCCCGTCCGTCGCTGTCCATGATAATACTGCCGTCCGTCATCACGCCGTCTATATCCAGGACCAGCATCTTTATCTTTTTCAATTTTCCCTGAATCTCTTCTTTCAACATACCCTTATCCTTCTGTTTTCTGTTTTCTGTCTTCTGCCTTCTGTCTTCTGTCTTCTGTCTTTGTTATTCCATCAATCTTTTTCAATGTCGTCAGCAATTCTTCTAGCGAATTCAAATAAAGCGAATTAGCCCCGTCGCAAAGCGCTTTTTCCGGATCGGGATGGACTTCCATAAAGACACCATCCACGCCCGCGGCTACAGCCGCTCGCGCCAGATAGGGCACCATGTCTCGTTGACCGCTTGAGGCCGCTCCCGCTCCACCCGGCAGCTGCACTGAATGCGTGGCGTCAAAAATCACCGGATAACCCATCGCCCGCATAATCGGCAGGGCGCGCACATCAAAGACAAGATTATTATAGCCAAAGGACGCACCGCGTTCGGTAATCAAAATATTCTCATTCCCGGCCGCTTTGATCTTTTCAATGACATTGACGACATCCCAGGGAGCCAGAAACTGCCCTTTTTTAATGTTGACGATATGGGCTTTTTTTGCGATTTCCACAACAAAGTCCGTCTGACGGCAAAGAAAGGCCGGCACCTGCATAATATCCAGAATATCGGCCGCCGCTTCAATTTCTTCAAAGCGGTGTACATCGGAGAGAATCGGCACGCCAATTTTTTCTTTAATGTTCTTTAATATTTTCAAGCCATCTTGCATGCCCGGTCCGCGGTAAGCCTTGATCGATGTCCGGTTGGCTTTGTCATATGAGGCTTTAAAGATGAAAGGAATCTGTAGCTTGAACGTCAGTTGCTTTAAATAGGAGGCAATCTCCATGGCCGCCGTTTCATTTTCAAGAACACAGGGACCCGCAATGAAAACAAATCCGGTCTGATCGCCAATTGTAAAATTATTTAGTTCTACCTGCTTCATGATGTACCCCTGTTTTTTTAATCTTTTTCCCGTAAAAGCTGAATGCGCATCTTCGGAATTCTTCCACCTACTTTTGTTTCAGGATTAATCTCGTAGGCGTGTGTATAAGCTTTTAACGCTTCGGGGTAAAGCCCTTTCTTTTCGTAGGCATCGCCCAGATGCGCGTATATTTCATCATCTTCTTGGTCGTATTTCAGGGCTGTTAAATAATTCCCAATAGCCTTATCCCAATCTTTGCTCAAGGCATAGGCATATCCCAGGCTAAAATAAGATGAAGCTTTTTGGGGCTCAAGCTTCACAATTCTCTGATAATATCCGATCGCCTGCGCAAAGTTCTTATTCTTAAGGTAATAGTTGGCAATCACCCCCAAAGTTTGTCTGGTCTGAGGCGATATCTTTTCATAATAGACCACGGCTTCTTTTTCCTTGCCCAACTTGGTGTATGTGTAAGCCAGATTATGATACATGGTTTGATTTTTCACGCCCAACCTGATCGCTTTTTCATAATTCTCAGCCGACGGGGCGTACTGTTTCATTTCGCCATAGGCAAATCCCAGGTTGGCAAATATGTTTGATTTATTCGGATACTTCTTTGCTAATTTTTCGTAATAATGAACAGTCTGATCATATTTCTTGCTTTGAAAGGTAAGGTCCGCCAGGCGCTCCAGGGCATCGGTATCCTCTGGATTCTTTTTCAAAACAACCAAGTATTCCTTGACGGCTTCGTCCGTCTTTTTTCTTCTTTCATAGGCCGCCGCCAGATTAAAGCGAATAACAGGTTCATCCGGTGATAGCGCGACGGCCTTTTGTAAATTTTGCATTTCTTCGTTTAATTTACCTTGCCCGGCATAGGCCATGGCCAGGTTGGCATAAGCCGCGGCGTCTTTAGGTCTGTTTTGTATGACTTGCGTATAGCTCTTGATCGCATTGTTATAGTCCTTTTTTCTGAGGTAAATATTTCCCAGTGCGCTCCACGCCGGCGCAGCATCCTGCGAATGTCCGGTGATGTATTGATATTGCTCCACAGCCGCGTTTGTTTTGCCCGCCTTCTCATAAGCCTCCGCCAGCAGTAATCTCACCGCATGATTATCCGGCTCCATTTTGATCGACTGACCGTAAAATTCAGCCGCTTTGTCCCATAATTTTTTATGGCCATATGTCAGACCCAGCATGGCGAAAACTTCGGCATCCTGTGATTGTATTTTTACAAGGCGAGATAAAGTTTCAATAGCCTGATTATTCTGATTCCTTTTAATGTAACAGCGCGCTAAGTCTTTCATGGCCACGGTATCATCAGGTTTAATTCGTAAAATATCCGCATAAAGCGAAGCGGCCTCATCCGTCCGGTTTTGCTTGAGATAGATGCCCGCAAGAATCTTGCGCACACCAACATCTTCGCTGTTTTGGAAGATAGCTCTCTTCAAGTATTCAATCTGCACGCCGACGTTGCTGGAATCTTTCGCATACCTCAGCCAGTCTTGAGGCATAATGACAACCAGCATTGGCACCACGGCTATTTTTTCTTTTTGATAATAAACGGCGACTTTATAAACATTGACCGCCTGTGTACCTTTCGCGTTGCTTTTCATGATATTATTGACTAAATCAATGCCGCGCAACAGCACGCCGATATGATTCCCTTCCTTGCCTATCCCGTCAACCGTTGCCGTTGTATATTTTCCGCTCAAATCATCGCTGACCACGGATTTAATGACAAATTCATCACGATAATTAATCTCTAATGTGTCACCGGCGCCCACACGAATATCTTTGCCGTTTTTTTCCACTTGCAGATAATAAAAAAGCGGTTTGTTCCGCAATACATAATAAGAGAAAGTATTTTTTGCTCTGAGCGCGTAAAAAAAACCTGTCGGGAAAAAGCGGGGACCAATCCATATGAAAGACGCAAGAAGGACTATAACCATTGCAAAGATCACAACTCCCGCAATGGTCTTCTTATTTAATCCCTTTTTATCCCTTAGAAATTTCAACATGCTTTTAACCTCTTGGATGATATTTCCGATGGATCTCTTTTAACCGGTCTTTGGTGACATGGGTATAAATTTGTGTTGTCGAAATATCCGCGTGCCCCAGCATCACCTGCACCGCACGCAAATCCGCCCCTCCCTCCAACAGATGAGACGCGAAGGAATGGCGGAATGTATGCGGATGCACATTTTTTTGCAAGCCCGCTTTTTGGGCGTAATGAACAATAATTTTCCAGAGCCCCTGCCGGCTAAACGCCCTGCCGAATCGGTTCAGAAATAAAACATCCGTCGTTTTTGATTTCAATAATCTGGGCCTGGCCTCATCCACGTAACGCCGTACACAGTCATAAGCCGCTTTGCCGATAGGCACGACCCGTTCCTTACTGCCCTTCCCCATGACAATCAAAAAACCGACCTGCCAGTTGATGCTGTTCATCGTCAGAGAAATTAATTCCGAAACGCGCAACCCCGTGGCATAGAGAAGCTCCAGCATCGCGCTGTCGCGTAACGCGGACGGCGTCTGATCTCCCGGTTGAGATAAAATCAAATTCATCTCCTCCCTGCTCACCGTGTCGGGCAGACGCATCCAGACTTTGGCCAGTTCAACATTGGCAAGCGGCGATTCGTCCAGCACTTTTTCCTGCAATAAAAACTTATAAAAGCCCCTCAGCGCCGCAAGCGATCGGTTCATCGAATTAGCCGATAACCCTTCCGACTTGATTTGCACAAGAAAATCAATCACGTTTTGAGGGATAACAGACCGCGCATCCGACAATCCTCTCTGCTCGAGAAAGGAAACATAGCGTTTCAAATCGCGTCCATAAGCCTCCAGCGTATTACCGGCCACTCCTTTTTCGATCAGGAGATGATCGAAGTATTGATTTAACAAGTTCCGCATGGTCGTTTTTACGCAAATATGCCGTTTATGTAAAGTTTTTTTGTTGACATCAGGGGGAGACTTCCGGCAAGCTATTTCTGAAGCAATAAATGGACTTGCACCTCAACATCTGGAGAATTAAAAATGAAAAGAATCGTCATAGCCTCCGATCATGGAGCGGTTGAACTGAAAACCCAAATCGTTGCCTTTTTAAAAAAGAAGAATTTTGAGGTCACAGACCTGGGAACCCATGGCAGCGCCGCCGTCGATTACCCGGACATGGCGCTGGCCGCCTGCAATGAATTCAAAAAAGGCGGTTATGAATTCGGCATCCTGCTTTGCGGCACGGGCATCGGCGTTTCGATTGCCGCCAACAAAGTCAACGGTATCCGCTGCGCTCTTCCTTTCGACCTGTTCAGCGCCGAAATGGCTAAAGCCCACAACAACGCCAACTTCATCGCCTTTGGCGGCAGGATAAAGTACAGTTTGCCGGTACTCGACATGATCGAGAAATTTCTAAACACAAAATTCGCCGGCGACCGCCATGAACAAAGAATCGCCAAGATGATGGCGATGGAAGACGAATGCTGAAGAAAAACGAGATGATGTGTCTCGCCTCATTCAACGAGTTCCCACAGAGCAGCGATCATGGTGGATAAAATATTTTGATGATTTTTGAAATGTTTGCTTAACGCCAAATCAGTAGGAGCGTAGCGATCGGCTGTATTGCCCTTTTTTGGATTTTGGTTGACAAGGCGTGGAATATATAGTAATAATAATAATAATAGGTCAGTGACGATGATGTTGACATCTAGAATTATATAGCGAAAGGGGGAATATAACAGAGCTGATAAATTTATAAAGGTTTAAGAAGGGCAAACTCACAAACAGCTATTTAACATTTTAGCGAGGAGAGAAGAAAATGAAGAAACAGTCTGTTTTCATTCTGGCCGGTTGTATGATGGCGTTGCCTTTTGTTATCGCGCCTTTTACCCCGGCGATAGGGAAGGAAAAGGCAAAAAAACCCGCCGGCGAGGTTGTCATGGTTTCCCAACAGAGTACCTTTGAGATGCGGAAGGCCTTTGACCCCCACACGGCCTTCGGTGCGACATCCACAACCCTGAACAGTATGGTCTTCGATGGTCTGGTCGTGAAAGATGCTGCTACCGGGGCATTTCAACCATCCCTGGCCGAATCTTGGAATATTGCCAAGGATTGGTCATCCATCAGCTTCAAACTTCGCAAAGGCGTGAAGTTTCATAACGGGGACCCTTTGACGGCCAAGGATGTGAAGTTCAGCATCGAACGGATGATGCGGGAGGACATGAAGAATAGCATCGGCTTTGACTTGAGGAAAAACATCTCAAAGGTAGAAATTGTCGATGACTTCAACGTCAATGTCCTCTTGAAAGAGCCTAACCCGGCTTTCTTCGCCACTTTCCTCGAACGGTGCTTTGAATTTCTGGCCATTGTCCCCAAGGATTATGTCGAAAAGGTGGGAGACGACGGCTTTGCTGCCAAACCCATTGGCGCCGGCCCCTTCCGGATCCTTAAATTTGAGCGGGATGTCTCCTTTGACGTGGAGGCCGTTGAAAATCACCACCGCAAAACCCCCGATGTAAAGACGCTTCGCTATAAATTCGTGCCCGAGCATTCGACGCGGCTGGCCATGCTCAAGACGGGCGAGGCCGACTTTATCGCACTTTATCTGACCCATATTCCTCTTCTCCTGAAAGATCCCGATATAAAAATTGTCTGGAGCAGGGATACCTATTGCGTGACTCTGGTCTTCCATGATTTAGCTCACCCTGAAGACAGTCCGTTCAAAAATCCATTGGTTCGCAAGGCAACAAGTCTGGCGATTGACCGCAAGGGCATAGCAGATGTGATCGGGAATGGCACGATGGAGCCCTGGGGAAGTTTTCTCGCTCCCTACCATTTGGGATTCGACACCAAACGCAACAAACCGGATCCCTATAACCCGGCCGAGGCCAAGAAGCTTCTCACCCAGGCAGGATATCCTAATGGTTTCGATACGGTCCTGACCTATACGTCGACACAGAAAGAGCGGTTTGAGGCGATCGCGCAACAGCTTCGGGATGTGGGCATCCGCTGCAAGATGGACATGCTCGAGGGCGGCACCTGGTCTGCGTCTTTTGTGGCGGGAAGGCTTCGCGGCATCGGCTTTGGCTCCGGCCCCTGGTGGAGCGGCAGGAGTCATCCCGCCGGCGCCCTGCAAAGCCATATCACCGGAATCTGGAGTCATAAGCTGGCCACCCCGGCCATTATCAAGGCCATGGAGGATACAGAACGTGCGATCGGCAACAAAGAGATTGCCGCAGCGGCAAAGAAGCTCGATGAAACCATCATTGAAGCGAACATTCGGCTCCCCCTCTGGAGCATACACGTGCCTTTTGCCATGAGGAAGACCATAGAGTCTTACACCCCCATGCCCGGTTTTATCTTTCCCATGGGCTTTGAGTCCCTGAAGTTGCGAGGGAAGTGAGATAAATTCATGCAAAGATATATCCTGAAACGCCTGGTGCAATCTGCACTTTCCCTTCTTGCCGTGACGGTTATCGTCTTCATGCTGGTGCGGCTCAGTGGGGATCCGGCTGTCCTCATGGCGCCGCCCGACGCCGCGCCGGCTGAGATTCAGGAGATGCGGGTGAAGATGGGCCTCACCAAACCGATTTACATTCAGTACGGAAATTTTATCGCCGATATCGCCAGGGGCAACTTCGGTCAGTCCTTTAAGTGGGACAAACCCTGTCTGGATGTCTGGATGGAACGGTTTCCCAACACCATGCTCCTGGCGGGGGCGGCGATGTTCTTTACACTTCTCATCGGCCTTCCCGTAGGGATCCTGTCGGCGGTCAAGGTCGACAGCTGGTTTGACCGATTCGGCAAGATATTCGCTCTCATGGGTCAGTCGTTGCCCGTCTTCTGGGTCGGTCTCATGCTGATGATCATCTTTGCCGTTTTTCTGGGTTGGCTGCCCACCTCCGGGATGGGGAGTTGGAAGCATCTGCTGATGCCGGCCTTCACCCTGGGGTGGGCCTTTATGGCGGCCATTACCCGCCTCACCCGATCTTCCATGCTCGATGCATTGGATCATGATTACATCAAGATGGCCAGGATCAAAGGAGTCTCCAAGTATGGTGTCGTCATGAAGCATGCCTTCAAGAACGCCCTGATTCCAATTATAACCATGGGGGCATTGAACTTTGTCTTTATGCTGAATGGCACGGTTATTACCGAAACGGTATTCAACTGGCCAGGGATAGGCCGGTTGGTGGTGGAAGCCATCTTTGCCCGGGATTTTCCTCTGGTCCAGTGTTGCGTATTGATCGGCGCCTTCTTTTTTATCTTTGTGAATCTCTTTGTCGATATTCTGTATGCCTACATAGATCCACGAATAAGATACAGTTAAAACCATTGCCGGAGATAAGGAAAAGGGATGATGAATCTGAAGGATCTAGCAGGCAAGATAGGCATAGGCGGGCTTCTCCGAAAGGCAGGCGTCCATAAAATCATTGAAGCCACGGGGCAGGTTCCGGTCATTCCGGGGCTCCTGCTCCTGGCATTTGTCATCTGCGCCATCTTTGCGAAGTGGATCGCGCCGCATGATCCACTCTTTAATCAACTTAAGCATGCCTTGCTTCCTCCCTTCTGGATGGAAGGGGGAACAAGCGCGTATCTCCTGGGAACGGACCATCTGGGAAGGGATATCTTGAGCCGACTTATTGGCGGCGCCACCATCTCCCTCGAGGTAGCGTTTATCGTCGTCGCCCTGGCCGGAATCATCGGCATCGCCGCCGCCCTCCTCTCGGGATACCTCGGGGGATGGGTCGATGCCCTCCTGATGAGAATCTGCGACATCTTCATGTCCATGCCCTATCTGATTGTGGCGATCGTCCTGGTTGCCGTGCTGGGACCAAGCCGCACTAACATCATTATTACCCTCGTCGTTTTGGGTTGGGCCGGGTATGCCCGGATACTGCGGGGCGAGGTTTTGCGTATCAAGCAAGGAGATTTTATCCAACTGGCGGTCCTGGCTGGATGCAGCAAGACCAGAATCATGTTGCGGCACATCTTCCCCAATATTGTTAACCCCTTTATCATTATGGCAACCCTTCAGCTCGGCAATGTCATTATCGCCGAAGCCAGCCTGAGTTTTCTGGGCCTAGGAGTGCCTCCTCCCTATCCGGCATGGGGATCCATGGCCGCTGAGGGCAGAAACTACATTTTTGAATCCTGGTGGCTCTGTGTCTGGCCCGGCTTGGCGATCATGTTAGTGGTATTGAGCTGCAACCTGCTGGGAGACTGGCTGCGCGTTCACCTGGACCCCAAATTCCGCCAATTGTAAGATTATGTGTGCTATGATGAATTCAAAAAATATCCTGGTAGTGAAAGATCTCAAAACATACTTCTTCACCCGCAGAGGCTTGGTAAAGGCCGTTGACGGCGTGAGTTTCTGTCTGCAGGAAGGAGAAACGCTTGGGCTGGTCGGCGAGTCCGGGTGTGGCAAGAGCGTCGCCTGTTTTTCCGTGATCCAACTGGTGGCGCAGCCAGCCGGACGCATTGTCGGAGGTGAGATCCTTTTTGAAGGCGAAGATCTGTTGCGCAAATCAGAAAAGGAGATGAGACAGATTCGCGGTGAGAAAATTTCCATGATCTTACAGGATCCGATGACGTCGATGAATCCGGTTTTTACTGTCGGCTATCAGGTGGCGGAGCCGATCAGTATCCATCAGAAGCTCAAGAGGTTGGCGCTCATGGAAAAGGTCTTGGAAATGCTGAAGAAGGTAGCAATTCCCTCCCCTGAGGTGAGGGCGAAAGAATACCCACACCAGATGAGTGGCGGCATGCGGCAGCGGATCGTCGGGGCAATGGCCATTTCCTGCCAGCCTAAAATCCTCATCGCCGATGAGCCGACGACATCGCTCGATGTCACCATTCAGGCGCAATTTTTGAAACTGCTCAAGGAGATTCAGCAGCAATCCAATCTTTCCATGATCATCGTAACGCACGATTTCGGCATTGTAGCCCGGGCCTGTGACCGCGTGGCCGTTATGTATGCGGGAAAGATCGTGGAAACAGCTGGCACCGCCGAACTTTTCGATAAACCGACCCATCCATACACAATCGCCCTGATGAATTCCCTCCCCAAAATGGGAAAGAAGAAGGATAAGCTCTTCTCCATAGATGGGCAGCCCCCGGATCTTCGCACATTGTCTGCGGGATGCAGTTTCGCGCCACGCTGTCCTCAAGCGCTCGATATTTGCCTTAAGGAATATCCGCCGGAGCGGATTATCAGGGAGGGGCACTTTATGAACTGCTGGCTCCATCAGGAAAAGGGATAAATAATGGCTGACGTACTGGTTGAGGCAATAAACCTCAAAAAACACTTCCCCGTAACCAAAGGAATTGTCCTGATGAAACAGGTGGGGGCGATAAAGGCCGTTGACGGGGTGGACTTTCGGATAAACAAGGGCGAGACGTTCGGTCTGGTCGGAGAATCGGGATGCGGCAAGACCACGACATCGAAGCTTATCCTGCTCCTGGAGAAGGCGACAAGCGGCTCTATCCTGTATAAAGGCAAAGATATCACCGCTCTGTCAGGGTCGGAGCTCAAGAAGCATCGGACATCCGTCCAGGCTGTTTTTCAGGACCCCTTCAGCTCTTTGAGCCCAAGGATGAAGGTAGGCAGCATCCTCGCCGAACCGATGACGGTGAATAATATCCTTTCACGGAAGGAGATTAAGGAGCGCATTGCCGAACTTCTCTATCTGGTCGGTCTGAGGCGCGACGGGGCTGACTTGTACCCCCATGAATTCAGCGGCGGCCAAAGGCAGAGAATAGCCATTGCCAGGGCTCTGTCTTCCCAGCCCGACCTGATCATTCTTGATGAACCGGTATCCGCCTTGGATGTATCCATCAGGGCTCAGATCATTAACCTCCTTTGCGATATCCAAAAGCGCCTTGCCGTAACGTATATGCTGATCGCCCATGATCTTGCTGTCGTGCAACATATGAGCACGAAGATCGGCGTGATGTATTTGGGAAATATCGTCGAGATAGCCGAAAGCGAGGAACTTTACTTCAGGTCGGTGCATCCTTATACGAAGGCGCTTCTGTCGGCCTCTCTGCCACTTCATCCGGCCGATCAACGCGAGGAGATCATCCTTCCTGGGGAAGTGCCAACACCTTTCAACCCGCCGTCGGCCTGCAAGTTTCATCCGCGTTGTTTTAAGGCCAGGCCGATTTGCGCTCAAGAATCCCCTCCCCTCAGAGAAGTATCCAGTGGCCATCTGGTAGCATGTCATATTGAGTAATGAAATTTTCTTGTGGTCAAAATATTCTGCCCTATTGCCTCATAAAAGATGTTACCGAAGCCGGGTAATCTTCAGTACCAGATATTTCCGGATTCATGGAATTAATCTCAATTTCATTTCACTTCGCCTCGGCCTCCGCCGCCGCGGGCGGAGGTTTGACGCTCTCGGGAATCGGTTCAACGCCGTATTTCCACTTCAGAAACTGCTCGCCTGTTGCCGGGAAGAGGCTGTAGGTGAGCATATCCTCTTACGTCTTGGCCAGCTCGCCGATCTTCTTCTTGTTTTCCACAAGCTCTAGTTCGAGGCAATCGGCGGGCCTCCCGGTGATTGGCGTCTGGCCTCGCTTGTTGCGCTTCAGGACGACCTTCTGCACCTCCGGATTGATCGCCGTCGGGGTCCGGCCGTAGAGGCCGTATATCAAATCGCTGAACTGGATTGATTGAATTGATAAATTGATAATTGAATTGATAAGAACTTCCTTTTTGTTGGACGCAGTATATTAAGCGGGGTCTTGTGTGTCAAGCAGATTTTAGGCACAAGATGTAGGGGCGTGAACAAAAT
>WRPE01000033.1 GCA_009773315.1 Syntrophaceae bacterium | reverse complement strand
AACCGCACGAAAAAAATTGCTTGGCAATTCACCACATCAGACGCCCGGATTAAGCTGAAACGCCTTTATCCGAATTTATAAACGTTACAGGGTACTAGTCCCAATACCTTTTATTTCCGTGCGCAAGAGCATCGAGGACAAACGCCGGGGTTTGCCGCAAACACCGGCGCAGTTGATGCGTATCTTAATCAAGGACACGCAGCACCCGCTGATTGTGAATATGAAAGAGGGTAAAGTGATTTACAAAAAAGCGGAATTGAAAATGATGCCATCGCGTCTGGCGCTTTATGCTTTTTTTGTTTGGCAAAAAAAGCAGTGCCGGATGATAAACGCCAGTTGCCGGAACTGCTCGGCATGTTACCTCGATTATCAAGATATCACTAAACAGCAAGACAAGATTAACGAGTTTTATCAGCAGCTAGCCGGACATATCGGCGATGCCGGCATCTGCCGGTTGGAAAAGGACAGCCTTCGCGTTTATATAAGCAAAATTCGGCAAGATATTCAACGCGCTTTCGGCCTACCTTTCTTAGCGCAACTGGCGGTGGAGGCCGTTGGTAAAAAACCGGACAAACGCTATGGCATTAAAATGGAAAGGAAGAAAATCAAGATAATCACTTAAAAAATAACATTAAATAACAGTCATTTATATTGACAATGCCAATAGTTCGCAGTATGATCCGAACTAAATTAACTTATTTCGGAGTAGATATGTTTGAAGAGCTTCTTTCCGATCAAAATCCACACTGGCTGAACAGTTTTTATGAGGACGGCATTCGTCGCAACATATTGGATAATGTTATTGAACATATAGATATTCCTCATATTATTTCAATTATTGGGGTTCGACGCTGTGGCAAAAGCACTCTTTTGCGTCAGACGATTAATTATCTCATCAAAGAACGCGGCATTGCCCCCCGACAGATTCTTTTTGTCAACCTGGAAACACCGGCTTTGGGCAGCTACCGGCATGACATCACTTATCTGGAAAGGCTCTATTCAGATTATCTCAAACTGACCCAGCCGCAAGATCAGGTCTATTTTTTCCTGGACGAAGCGCAGTTTTTCCCGGAGTGGCAAGTCTTTGTCAAATCCCATTACGAGCAAAAAAAGATAAAGTTTTTCATTACAGGCTCCAACTCAAGACTATTGTCTTCGGAATATATCACGCTTTTATCCGGGCGCACTTTGCCGGTGGAGATATCCCCTTTTTCTTTTGCCGAATTTCTCCGGGCGCGCGGTCTTGATGACAAAGACAAGATTGCGCTTGCCGCCGACAGTCATCGTTTACGGTCTTTGCTGGATGAATACTTGCATTTCGGAGGATTTCCCGAGATAACCTGCATTCAGGAACCGGCCTTAAAAAAAGAAATCCTCGGCATGTATGGACGGCATATATTATTTCAGGATATCATGCCTCGATTCAATGTGAAGAAATCCGGCGACCTGGAAAATCTCTATTATTATCTCATCACCAATGTTTCATCGCTTTACACATACAACAGCCTGTCCGGGGCGATTGACCTCAACGATAAAACCATCAAGGAATACTTGGCGTATTTTGCAGACGCGCGCCTGCTGATCAGTGTTGATCTTCATGACTATTCCGTCAAACAGCGACTGAAAAGCCCGCACAAGATTTATGCGATTGACACGGGAATCGCCGCCGCCGGTTCGTTGAGCTATTCGAAAAATATCGGCAGGCTTTTAGAAAATCTTGTCTTTCTTGGATTGATGCGTCGTGGCTTCGACATTACCTATTACCGGACAAAAAACAATCTGGAGGTGGACTTTTTGTGCCGACGCGAGCGGCGGATAACCGCTTTGGTGCAAACGTCCATGGACATGCAGGCGGAAAAAACAAGAAAGCGGGAAATCCGGGCATTGACGAAAGCGATGGAAGAGACAGGGCTGCAGGAAGGCACGATTGTTACGCTGGAGGAGGAAGGCGAGCAAGAAACCGCTGCCGGTAAAATCGTTATCGTTCCTGCCTACAAATTCTTGCTGGCTGACCGGGAATGATAACGGCAACGTTGCCGCACTGGCAAAAGCACTTCAGTATTTGATATAAACGAGACAAAATAAGAGCGGGAGGAATAAAATGAACGATACGGTCTTGAAGGTAGCACTGGCCGGGCTGCTGCATGATATTGGGAAATTGGCAGAAGACGCGATGTATGTTGCACCAGAGTATCTAAATAATAACGCAGGACTTTATCAACCATTCTATAATGGGGTGCATACCCATCGGCACGCTGTTTACACAGCTGCTTTTATTGAACAGATCGAAAAATTGCTTCCCCGGCAACTAAATAAAGCGCAGTGGGGTTTGGAAGATAGCTTCATAAATCTGGCAGCTGGCCATCATCTACCGAAAACGCCGATGCAGTGGATCATTGCCATGGCCGACCGTATCAGCAGCGGGTGGGATCGCGCTAACTTCGATAAGGAATACAATGAAGCCATCACGCCGAAAGATTACAAACAAACACGAATGTTACCACTATTTGAAAAATTAAAACCAACGGATTCCGAAAAACAGATGAATCCGATACAACAGCAGTATGTCTATCCCTTAACGGAACTGACACCGCACAATATTTTCCCGCAGCAAAGGAACCAAGGGGTTCCATCCAGTAACGAAAAAGCACTGGAGGAATACAAAAAACTTTTTGACGAGTTTATCTTTGCCCTGGAAAAACTGCTTCATCGAAATGACAGCGTTGAACTCTGGTTTGAGCACTTCGACAGCCTGATGCTAATCTATACTTCAGCGATTCCAGCAGCACGTGCAGGGAAAGTTGTTCCCGATGTTTCGCTCTATGATCATGTCCGCATGACGGCGGCATTGGCCACCGCCCTGTATGTTTACCACCACGAGACAGATGATATGGGCATTGATGCTATCCGCGATTATTGCGCAGAAAAGTTTCTGTTGATTGGCGGCGATTTTTACGGGATTCAGGCTTTTATCTCCAGTGACAACGGCGAAGCGGGACGTCACCGGGCGAAAATCCTCCGTGGGCGCTCCTTCTCCGTATCGCTTTTTTCGGAGTTGGCGGCGGATCTTATCTGCAGGGAAATTGGCATTCCCTTTTCATCCATCGTCCTGAATGCTGCCGGGAAATTCATGATCATTGCGCCGAACACGAAAGCGGCTAAAGAAGCAATCGCACGTGCGGAGCATCTGATAAATGACTGGTTGATCAAAGTTTCCTTCGGGCAGAACTCTATGGGCATTACACAATTGACGGTAAAACCGGACGACTTTGTAAGAGGGAAGTTTGCAGACATACGTGACTCCCTAAACGAGAAAATGGCCGAAAGAAAACTAACAAAAATAGATATTGATCGTTTTGGCGGTGTTGTAGGCGGCTATCTCGACGACTTTCGAAACGGTCTCAAGCCGCCGCTCTGTCCTTACTGTGGCAAAAGGCCTTCCAGTGAAGGGACGAAAGATCGGGACGATGGCGGTTACTGTTGCAGGATTTGCCATGATCATATTTTTCTCGGTGAAAACCTGGTCAAGAATGAACGGATTGCGATAACAACGGTGGATGCAGACCTGAAGAGTAAAATGAACAGACTGATGGAGCCTATCTTTGGTTTTTATCAGTTGATGTTTCAGGATGACGACAGCAAGCTTACCCAGTTGGCAAGAAGCGGACAGCTCTTGAAGTACTGGGATATTGCCGTTGACCCGCAAAGCGGTATTTCCCGGAATGTAACGGCGAAGTTTATAAACGGTTATATCCCTTTTTACGAAGAAGATGATCTGAAAGATGAAAGACTGCTTGAGGGAGAAAAGAGTGACCGGAAAAAAGAGGAACGAATTGATCAATTGCAATTGAGAACACCCAAGACATTCGAACACATCGCCAACAAGGCGATGAATCAAACTGACGGGGGCTACAAGGGAATAGAAGCCCTGGGGATTCTCAAGGCTGATGTTGATCAGCTCGGTCTTCTCATGTCCTGCGGACTTACAAAGGACGAGATAACTCTTTCCCGTATCGCAACCCTGAGTAGACAGTTGAATTATTTCTTCTGTCTTTATTTGCCGCATTTGCTGAAAACCGATGATCGTTTTCGCGATGTCTATACGGTTTTTGCCGGTGGCGACGACCTCTTTCTCATTGGCCCTTGGAACAGGATGATTGAACTAGTCGCATTGCTTCACGCCCGTTTTTCCGCTTATACTTGTGGAAATTCTGAACTTCATTTTTCCGCCGGGCTCAGTCTGCAGAAGCCCCATGCGCCAATCGATAAAATGTCAGAAGCGGCGGAAACCTCGTTGAAAATGTCCAAGGATGCTGGGCGCGCCAGGGTAACCATCTTTTCGGAAACCGTCGAATGGAAGGAGTTCTTTGCCCTGCAGGAAATCAGAAAGCAGTTCGATAAATGGCAACAGAGAAACATAGTGAACAGCGCGATGATTTATCGTTTGAATGATTTTATCGACATGGCCGCGCGGGAAAAGACTTTGCTGGCGAGCTGTCCGGAGGGGATTCACGTGGAAGACATGGAATGTCTGAAATGGCGGGCGATGTTCCGCTATTCGACGGAGCGGAACATCGGCAAAACGATCAAAGGGGACGAGAATGAAAAGAAGCGTATGAAAGAGGAATTCACTCAGGCAGCGCGCTGGCTGGAAGAACATGGAAGCAGTCTCAGGATTGCCCTCTGGGATGTCATTTACAACAACAGATAGGAGGAAAAGATGATTCAATTTTACAAAGATCCGACAGGCCGTCTGCTTGAACCGACCTTGTTTTCCGAAAAGGCGGAAAAACTGGCGAAAGAGATTCATGCAGCAGGACTGAATGACAGGCAACGGCTCGAACGGAACAAGCGCACGCAACTCCGTAAATTCTATGACGAGGTTGTGCGACTGAACTCCATTGCAAGTAACCGGACAAATGCGGAGGCATGGGACAACATCATCCCCTACGTCAACATGCTTATTGCCAAGACAGCCTATGCGGAAGGGCGCAAGCTGGTAACAGGGAATTTTACAGCCTTCATGAAAGACTCGATCGGTCAGATTCGCGGACGTGAAGATCTTGCTGTCTTTACCAATCTGTTCGAGGCTTTCATGGGTTTTTACAAACAATACGATGCTTCGTAGGAGGAACATATGCAGCTTATTGACATAAAGGAAATCAAAGGGAAAATCGTTTTGAAGAGCGGTCTGCACATTGGCGCGGGCGACACGGAAATGCACATTGGTGGAACGGATAACCCCGTCGTTAAACATCCCCATACTCAGGAGCCTTACATCCCTGGATCTTCCATCAAGGGCAAGGTGCGATCACTGTTGGAGATGGAAAGCGGCCTGATGATCAAATCCAAGGGACATCCTGTTCAGGCCGATCTCATTAAAAAGCTGACCGATACTGAAAAGGAGAAGGCCATCAAAATCGTTAAGGTTTTCGGCACGGGTGGCTCACATCCGGAAATCGTTGAGGAACTGGAAATCGGACCGACGCGTGTGTCCTTTTCAGACTGTCAGTTGACGAAGGAATGGCGCAACAAGGCTTATCGTGAAAGGCTCAGTCTCACTGAAGTCAAATCGGAAAACAGTATCGACCGCATTACGGGAACTGCACAGAACCCGCGTTTTACGGAACGGGTGCCCGCCGATGTGGAATTCGATTTCGCCGTTACGCTCAAGCTTCTAAACGAAAATGAGGATGAACTTTTTGATTACTTGCTTCGTGGTTTAAAATTGCTGGAAATGGATGCACTCGGCGGAAGCGGCAGCCGGGGTTACGGAAAAGTTGCTTTTCAGTTTGCCGATGGTGAAATTCAACAAAAATTTGACAACCTGAAACTATTTTAAAGATGGAGGTGGGACATCTTGAAACTCTACGAGATCACGATCAGACCTGATGGATGGTTTGGCACCCCCTTAAAAGGGGACACTGTCTTTGGCCATTTCTGCTGGCAGGCGGCTTACGACCCAGGACTACTAAATGGTGGTCTGGATAAGTGGATCGCCCAATACCCGAAGCAACCATTTGCCGTTTTCTCATCTGCCTGGCCGATGTTGTCCGATGCCAGTTCCCGTTATGCAGTAAAAAAACCGGACATTCCCGTTTCTTTTCTTTTCCCGGCATCTAAAGCTTTAGGCAGATGTAAACAGATGGAGGAACGAAAGGAAAAGACCAAGTTGAAGTGGATGCTCCTGGCGGAAAACCTGTCTATGACTCTGAAAGATGCCGTATACAAAACTGATAGGGAACTCGCTTCACTGGCTGTTGGAAAAGTTGCGTCCCGTAACCGGCAGGAGAAGCCAATCTCCTATACCCGTGACTTTGACCAGCAGCACAACACCATCAACCGCTCGACTATGACCACGGGGCTTGGCATATTTGCGCCATACGAACAGTTGGGCATGTGTTTTATTCCCAATGCAGAACTGGCCTTATTCATTCTGATCGATGAGGATGCAACCGATATTGAGCGGGTGTGCACAGGCATTGAGCGGATCGGGAAAACCGGTTTTGGAAGAGATGCATCCACGGGCGGCGGACGCTTCACGGCGTGTGGCTTTAAAGAACTTGCCTTACCCGCTGCAAAAACGCCGGATGCCTGTTATGTCCTGTCCCCCGTCGTACCGGAAAAAGGTGCATATGCTGCAAGTTACTTTACCCCTTTTGTCCGTTTCGGCAAACACGGCGACACCTTGGCTCGTTCAGTCAATCCTTTTAAAAACCCTGTCATCATGGCAGACGAGGGGGCTGTCTTTATGCCGAAGGAGAAGAATGGTTTTGCCAAACCTTATATGGGTCGGGCCATTACAGGCGTATCGAAGAGTGATGAAAGAACCGTCGTGCAGGGTTACGCCGTTTATCTACCTTTTAGATTGGAGGTTGAAAGATGAAGAGTCATAATAATTTCTTCCTCCGAACATTGGCGCCGATCCACGTTGGGTGTGATGAGGTCTATGAGCCCGCAGGTTTTGTTGTGGATGAAAGCGCCCAGACGCTGATTTCATTTGATCCAATTAATTTTATAAACAATCTGTCTGATAAAGACAAAGTCCTATTCAGCCAAATATGCGCCAGAGGCACAATCGACTCTCTACTGGAACTTTACAAATTTATGCGCGGCAAACCTGTGACCGGCTTGGGCGTGAATCTCAGCAAGGGGTTTATTGACCATTATCAAGCCCTGTTAGGAATGAAAATAGGGGACAGGCGGCTGCAGAATGATATGAACCAGTTTACCATCAACCGGACGGCATTCAATGTTAACTCGCAGTTGCCCTACATTCCCGGATCAGCCGTCAAGGGTGCATTGCGAACAGCTTATCTCAATTGGGCGGCTAAAGTTTTTCCTTCCAATGAGCGCAAAGGGAAAGATCTTGAAAAAGATCTCCTGAAGGGTTCTTTTCAAAGCGATCCCCTGCGGATGCTCAAGGTGTCCGACTTTATCCCCGTATATGGGGTCAAAACGAAGATCTGCTACGCCATCAATGAAAAGAAAAAACCATCAAATCAGGCAGCGCGTGGACCTTATCAGATCCTCGAAGTGATCGAACCGGGCGCTATTTTTTCCGGATCGGTTACAATTGATGAACCATTTGCCGGAGCGGGAATTGAAAGACCCCTTTCACAGAAGCTTCTTTTTGAAAATGCTATGATGTTCTTCACAGATGAAAAAGAGCGTGAAGATAGGGAACTGGCTGCTGTCAGCCTCACGGGTACAAAATATGATCCATTGAAAGATGGACATCTTCTTCGGCTAGGACGTCATTCCGGCGCAGAATGCCTGACCATAGAAGGACACCGGAAAATAAAGATCATGCGTGGTCGCGGCGAGCAGGCGGCAACATCATCAATCGGTGCTGGAACCTTCTGGCTTGCAGCAGAGGAACGTAAACCGGAATCTGGCTCAAGAAGTACCCTGCGGCCCTTTGGTTGGGTCGTTTTGGAAACACCATATGATCTTCCTATGGACAAACCAGCAGTTGCCACTGTGTCAATGGGTCTACTCGAGCAGAAAATAAAACCGGCTGAAGAAAAACCGCCGGTAGCCGTGCGCACCGCCCTTGAAAAGTGGTGCGATGCAATAAAAGTCATCAAGGCAAACGATGCAGGGCGTTTGTGTTCCAATATTGACAATGCCTTAAAGGAGCTTGCAGTGGATGAAGACAAACAGCAATTCGCCGTATTCGTCAAGGAACACATGGGCGGTGACTTCAAGAAAAGCAAAGCAAAGGATAAACTGAAAGGCTATTTTTAAATAGAATGAGCATTGTCTGTTTACAGAACAATACAACAACAGAAAAAGCATTGATATTTGATAATAATAGCAATATAATGTTATTGTATTAGCAAAATAACTACATTGGAATGCCTATGGACTTGATGACATTTAACCCCTGGTGGCGGGACGGAAAAATATCGGCGGCGTTAAGTGGCCGGAAAAGAAAGGTCTTTCCGGCACTCTTACCGTATCTGGATACCCGCCAGATTCTGTTGCTGACCGGTTTACGCCGGGTTGGAAAAACAACCTTGCTTTTCCAGCTTGTGGAAGAGCTGCTGCAGCGGGGCGTACCGCCTTATCGAATTTTGTATTATTCCTTTGATGAGGCGCGCCTGAATTTCGACGACCTGCTGAAAACCTATCAAACGGACATTCTGAAATCGGATCTGTCCGGGACGGCAACGTATTTGTTCTTTGATGAAATCCAGAAGCTGGCGGACTGGCCGGCCCAAATTAAAATACTCTATGATCTGCACCCGCAGGTCAAAATATTTCTTTCCGGATCGGCAAGGATTCCCGCCTGGCGCTCCGCGCGCGAAAGTCTGGCCGGTCGGTTTTTCGATGTCGTGATCCATCCGCTCGATTTTGATGAATACCTGTCCTTCAAGGATATTGCCATTGATCCTGAGCGTGAAGACATTTTTGAAAACAATATCAAACGCCACTTTGCCGATTATCTCAAAACCGGAGGCTTTATTGAAACCTTCCATTTTGAAGATATGATACTGCGCAAATACATCCGGGAGAGCATTCTTGAACGGGTGATTTTCGTTGATATGCCCATGGCGTTCGGATTGGCGTCACCGGCATTGCTGCTGAAACTGATGACCATTATTGCGGCAAGGCCCGGACTCTATCTGGACTACAAAAATCTGGCCAATGATCTGAAGATCGATCAGCGCACGCTGGCTAATTATGTCGGTTATCTGGAATACGGTCTGTTTCTGAACAAATTGTATAACTACTCGCCCAATCTTCTGACCAGCGAGAAAAAGATCAAGCGGGCGTATCTATCCAATACCGCGTTCACGCTGGCGTTGGAGCCGTCAATTGAATTTTCTCTTTTGATGGAACAGTATTTTGTCAATCTTCTCGAACCTCAGTTTTTCCTGCGCACACCGCGCAACGAGGAAATCGATATCATCAACACGGGTGCGACCGGCCCGCTGCCGGTGGAAATAAAAATGCGCAAGGATGTGAAAGCGGCGGACATCAAACCGGTGTTTTCTTTTATGAGCAAATACGGGCTCAAACGCGGCATGGTCATCACATTGAACACCGAAGGCATTTTAAAAAAAGACGGCCTGTCCGTTGCGGCGGTCCCTTACTGGAAATACTGGACGATCAGAAAAATGTTTGGGATGCAGAAGAGCTCATAATTCAGTTTACATTACAATACAAATATGTATTATATCGTAACCGCATATGAAAACTTATCGTGAAACCTATATCCGCAAGGCGGAGATTGCGCAGTTGATTCTTCTGCACCAGCTTTTTATGCAGAAGGATAGCCGCCATCTGATCTTTCAGGGTGGCACGGCACTTCGCTGGTGTTACGGCGGGAGTCGTTTTTCAGAAGATCTCGATTTTGTAACGTCCCTTGCGCCCGAAGCCGTGGAAAAAATTCTGAGCGGGGCCATCAAGGGCATTGAAAAGCTCATGATTCCTCATTTTGGCGTCGGTGCGGTCACTGTAAGCAAAAAAAGCGCGCGCGCTGATGCGCTGAAATGCTTTGTGGACTTTCGCCCGGAAACGTCCAGAGAAAAAATTTCCATCAAGCTGGAATTTGAAGGTCTGGTTGCGGGAAAATTGCCGGATGTCCAAAATCATGTTCTTTCATCGTTGAGCGCCGTTGCCTATCTGATGGCTTCCGGGGAATTCCGCGTGCCGCGCCCCAATGCGATTATCGTCGCGGAAACGACCGCGGAGATTCTTTCCGACAAAGTGCGAGCCCTCCTGGAGCGTCGCTATATTAAAGGCCGCGATTTTTTTGATCTCTGGTATCTTTATGCCGTCCTGAAAACGCCCGTGGATGTGGAGATTATCCATAGAAAATTCACGCTTTACAGGGCAGCTTTTATCGCTCACAGAAATATTGATTTTTTTATCAAGCCTCTAAAGCAAGATGCAGAAATGATGCGCGGGGCCATTGCCCAAGACCTGTCACGTTTTCTTTCCCCGGATGTGATCGCTGTCCATCAGTCTGATGGATTTGCCGCCTTCCTGGAAGCGACTCGTTCTCTCTTTGGCGAATTGCAAGCCAAGGGGGTGCGCCTGCCATGACGTCCGTCAATATCCTCAGGCAATTGCCGAACCTCTTTCATTATGCTGATGTGGAAAAATTCACAGGCAATGCCAATGTCTTCCTCACACGGGCGCTGGCTAAAGGATTTGTTGAACGGGTAACGCGCGGGGTCTATATCAACAGACTTCGTGAAGGTGAGCCAAGTGTTGAAGAGGTTGCCTGCTTTTTGCGGACGCCTTCCTATCTTTCCTGCGAATGGGCGCTCAACCGTCACGGCCTGATCCTTCAATCGCCTGTTGTCTGCACGGTTCTGACGCTCGATACGGCAGTCGGCGTTTCCCGGAATATCCAATTCGGCGGCGTGACGATTGAATTTTCGCGCATCGCGCCCCGCCTCTTCAACGGTTTTGAAACCCGCGACGGCTTCAACATGGCGCTGCCGGAAAAGGCACTCCTCGATACCATCTACCTGCGCAAGCGCATCCCGTTTGCCGATGAGTTGGATCTCGACCACATCCAAAAGGATAAATTGATGTCGCTTTCCGAAGCGTTTCCCGTCGTCGTCAGGAAGCGCCTGGAGGCAATAATTTGAAAATGTGGTTTAAGTACAAAAATGTTATGATTATATTGATGGGAGTTATGGTTTTATGAATCCGCAGGAAGGCGCGAGAAAACAGATTGAAATATATCAACGGATGACCGGTGTCGAAAGGCTGCGCATTGTTTTTGAAATGTGGGAAATGGCGCTGGCGCAGGTACAGGCTTCGGAAAAATCGCTGCATCCGAACCTGAGTGATGAAGAAATTATCAAACGCAGCAGAAAGAGGATGGCGATTGGAACAACTGGACGTTATTAAATGGCTTGTAGCGAAGCTTGAGGAGAACAGCATTCCATATTTTATCACGGGTTCAATCGCCAGTGCTTATTATGGCATACCGCGTTTCACGCATGATATCGACCTGGTGGTCAATGTGCGAAAAGAAGATGCTGATCGCCTTGTCGCTTTATTTATACATGACGGTTACATCAGTAAGGAGGGCATCATCAATGCGTTTGCGGGAACAGGCATGTTCAACTTTATCCATGATCAGACAGGCTGGAAAGTTGATTTCTGGATCAGTCAAGGGGATGCTTTTGCATTGTCTTGTTTCAGCAGAGCAAGGCAGGTGGAAATATACGTCGGATTTTACGCCGTTATGGCGACAGCGGAAGATGTTCTGTTGCACAAAGTATATTGGCATAAGCTGACGCCGTCAGAAAGACAATTAGGGGATGCCCGTGGCATTGTTGCCGTTCAGGGTGAATGCCTGGATGGGGCGTACATAAAAAAATGGTCTCAAAAAATGGGCATCGCAAGAGAGATTGAGCAGATCATGACGGGCAAAGATTTGCCCAACTTAACGTGAGGTGCGCATGAAAAAAATCACAATTCTTTCCGTCGGCGGTTCCGCGGAGCCGGTGATCAATGCCGTCAAAAAGAGCAAAGCTGATCAAAACGAGAGAACAAAGGGTAACCATTTATGTCAAAGTTAATGATTATGTCCATTGGCGGTTCGCCGGAACCACTTAAAAAAAGTATTGCCGAACATCAGCCGGAAACCCTGATCTTCTTTGCGTCGCATGACTCTATTTTAAAAACGGGTGAGGTGTTGCAAGGCGCCGTTTATAAGCCGAACAAGATTGAATCCGAGATCACGGAAAATCCCAACTCGCTGTTTGAGTGTTACAAGGCCGCCAAGCGCTGCGTGGACAGGGCGGCCAGGCATGAGATACCGGAACAGGACATCATCGTCGATTACACAGGCGGTACAAAAGTCATGTCGGCTGCCCTTCTTCTGGCCACGGTCGGTTATGCCTATGACTTTAATTATGTCGGGGGTGAAACAAGGTCAAAGGATGGGTTGGGTGTTGTCCAAAATGGCCATGAAAAAATGTATTCAGACATGAATCCCTGGTCGGCTTTTGCCGAGGAGGAAAGACGTCAGGTCGTCATTTTGTTCAATGCACGTCGTTATTCCGCTGTTATTCAGATTCTTGATTTGTGCAAGCGAGAGTTGCCAACGCAGATCAGTACTTTCTTCCAGTTTGTGCGGCCCTTGGCGAATGGTTTTCTTCTGTGGGAACAATTTCGTCATAAAGAAGCGCTCGATTGTCTGAAAAAAGGCGCGGTGCAATTGTCCGATTATTTAAAACACTATACCAATGAAAACTATCAACGCCTCAGTGATGAATTAAAAGGTCATATTGATTTTCTTTCCGAAATTATGGCGAAGACAAACGGCATGCAATTATTTGACTTGATCCTGGTTAAAGAATTGATCAACAACGCACGCAGGCGAATCGCGGATAAAAGGTATGATGACGCGTCCGCCCGTATCTATCGTGCGCTCGAGTTATACGGCCAAATCTGTTTTGAGAAAAAAATAGGATGCACAACGGATAAAGTAAAACCGGCCAAAATACCACAGGAACTGCATAATGAATTTATGCGCAAATATCGCGACCCTCACACAGAGATGATGAAACTGCCGTTGCAGGCAACCTATGAAGTTCTTCGTGCCGCAGGCCATGAGGCAGGAAAGCGCTTTTATGAGTACGAAGCAAAGATTAAAAATATTCAGAGCAGCCGCAATAAATCTATTTTGGCGCACGGCATACAGCCTGTCAATGAGCGCACGGCGAACGATACATTAGAAACGGTGACCGGCTTTTGCCAGATGACAGATTATTTTGATTTTCCTCAGTTATAAGAAACAAGCGTTCTTTGACAACTGAATATTGTAATGGAAAAAGCCCACCCATGGCAACGTTGCCGCCTTTGACTTTGTATTCAGGTCTGACTTATCCTACTTCCCACACGCATGAAACGTGGGAAGGAGGAAATAAAAGCAATGGTCGTTTATGTCAACACGCAAGGGGCGCGCATTGTGAAGGAAGGCCGTCATCTGCTCGTCAAGAAGGGTGAGGCCACCTACAACACATTGTTTACCTACAAGCTCAAACAGATTGTGCTGTTCGGCAACGTGGAAATCACGCACAGCGCGCTTGCGCAAATTCTGCGGCACGAAATCGACACGGTCTTTCTGACGCAGAACGGGCGGTATCTAGGGCGAATGGCCTCGCCTGAATCTCGCAATGTATTTCTCCACAAAAAGCAATACGCGCTGCTGGATGATACGGCTTTTGCCGTGAGGATGGCGCGCTCGGTTGTCGCCGGAAAGCTGACAAACATGGCCACCCTGCTCATGCGGATTCGCCGCAGCCGTGATGCCGACATTGCTGGTCGCAAGGCGCGGGAGATTCAGGATTTGTTGCCGGTTTTGGAGAAAGCAGATAATGTGGACAGCATTCGCGGTTATGAAGGACGCGCCGGGGCGTTGTATTTTGAAGCCTTCCCGGCCGGTTTTATTGAAAAGCAGAGCTTCACGCGGCGCGTTCGCCGCCCGCCGACCGATCCGGTCAACTCCATTTTATCGCTGCTCTACACCTTCCTGATGAATCGTGTTTACGCGGCGGTGCGCGTGGCGGGTTTGGATCCCTATCCCGGCTTTCTGCATTCCATCGACTATGGTCGTTACTCCCTGGTGCTGGATTTGATGGAAGAGTTTCGGAGCATCATTGCGGATACACTGACCTTGTCGCTGTTCAATTTAAAGATTTTGCAGAAAGATGATTTTTACGAAGAGAAGCCGCAGGAAATGGCTATTGCATCGGGCGAGGACATTACGCGCATTGCGATGGCTGATGTCAGTAAAGACCCCATCGGCTGGATTTCCGGCAACGAGATGGACTCTGTCGCTTTCGACATCCCTGAGCAAAGAATGGATGCTGAAGCAACTGCGGCAAAGCCAATGGGGAAATATCCCGTCAAGCTCCAGCGGGAAGCGTTTATACGGGTGATTGAGGCTTTTGAAAAGAAGCTGACCACGGAGTTTTATTACCCGCCCGCCGAAAGAACGCTGACCTATGCAGATGTCTTGATTTATCAGGCCGGACATTACCGCAAAGTCATCGAAGGCGAAGCTCAGGTCTATCAGCCGGTGCTGTTGAAATGATCACACTCATCACCTACGATATTACAGACCCCAAGCGCCTTAATAATCTGCGCGGGTTTCTAAAGGAATTCGGCTTGCGCACACAAAAATCAGTTTTTGAGTGCGACATTGACGACATTGCATTAAAGCGAATACGCGCCTACTGCCGTGAAAATCTGGATATTGCGAAAGACTCTGTGCGCATCTACAAGCTTTGCAACCGCTGCATCAACAAAGTCGTGTTATCCGGCACAGGCCTGAAAGTCACGCAATTGGATTATATGATTGTCTAGTTTCGCGACTGGCGCACATTGTTTCTTCCCTCCCCTGCGAGACTGTGACGCAATTACAATTTCGTCATTCCGTACAAGCGAAGCGCGATACGGAATCCAGTATTATCGGTAAGTTCTGGATACCGGCTTTCACCGGTATGACGTATTTTATGGCATTTCTGGCTATTGCGACACAGTCTCTGGTGGGAGGGATCGAGGACGGGGAATAGCAGGAATCAAAATGTGGAACGGTTGATTTGTAATGGAGGCTAAATCACATGAACATGATCGTTGCTTACGATATTGCCGACCCACGGCGGCTGATGCGCATTGCCAAGGTGATGCTTGATTACGGCGTCAGAGTTCAGAAGTCCATCTTTGAGGTGAGCATGACGCCACAGGCGTTTCATGGCTTGAAAGAAAGGGTCGAAAAGATTATTGTAGAGGAAGAAGACGGCGTGAAATATTTTCCACTTTGTGAGCCCTGCGCGGGCACAGTGGAGATTATCGGCCAGGGACAGTTTACCGATCCGGACAGCGAGTATTATGTTTACTGAAATGTATAGACGATCTTGATAAGGGGTGCAGATAGTGCGACACAGCCTCAGAGAGGGTGAGGGAGGGTGAAATAAATGAACCTGACGGTAAAAAAGTTGATCTATGCAAACTATTGATTTTCTTCATGATGTAAAAATACACACCGCATGGTTCGCGGCGGCGATAAAACGCTTTTAATTATGAACGATTATGCTGTATTATCAACCGGTAAAAGGAGGTGATTTTAAGGATGCAGGGTTTTGTAACAAGAGGTTCGCGAATAGCAGGGGACATAAATATGAAATTAAAGATAAATGGAGAACCGCGGACGCCAAAGACCTGAACCACGAAGGGATTGCGACAACCGGGACAATGATGTTTGTTATTTGCTTCATCTTGTCGCCTCTAGACGCCAAAGACCTGAACCACGAAGGGATTGCGACATTGATAAAACCGGGAAGGCCGCTTTCGACAAAGCGGTTGACGCCAAAGACCTGAACCACGAAGGGATTGCGACAATTCCGTATCGGTTCATTGTCATTTTCCACTCACCCGGCGGACGCCAAAGACCTGAACCACGAAGGGATTGCGACATTACTATAATCTGCTTATTCATACTTTCCCCTTTTCTTGACGCCAAAGACCTGAACCACGAAGGGATTGCGACTTTGTGCAAGGTTGACCATATCACGCAAACCCCTCAACCCCTTGACGCCAAAGACCTGAACCACGAAGGGATTGCGACACCAGAAGCGTCGCTGTATCGGAAAGCTCTACGCGAGACGCCAAAGACCTGAACCACGAAGGGATTGCGACGACGGTATCGCAGCTTTTTTTGAAGGATGGAGGAAAAATAAGACGCCAAAGACCTGAACCACGAAGGGATTGCGACGCAGGAATTGTTTTCATCTTCCGCAGTACAGATTGCACCGCAGACGCCAAAGACCTGAACCACGAAGGGATTGCGACGCGCATATTCGCGCGTGCATCTGCTTTTTTTTTGTTTCCCCGACGCCAAAGACCTGAACCACGAAGGGATTGCGACTGTGATAGCATCTTCCATCATAGCGTTGCCTCCTTCTGACATGACGCCAAAGACCTGAACCACGAAGGGATTGCGACTAGAGACCGTGCGGGACTTTTTCAATTCATTATAAGTCGGAATGACGCCAAAGACCTGAACCACGAAGGGATTGCGACCCGGAAGGGCGGCGCGGGTCAGATAATTTTCAGATATGCGACGCCAAAGACCTGAACCACGAAGGGATTGCGACTAATTGGCTATAATCCTTTTTAATTACTTGTGTTTTGACGCCAAAGACCTGAACCACGAAGGGATTGCGACGTTTAAAAATTAACTCATTGGCTAATTGGCTATAATCCTTGACGCCAAAGACCTGAACCACGAAGGGATTGCGACATAAGCTCTCCTGCACCCCTCGCAATCTGCTACGACGCCAAAGACCTGAACCACGAAGGGATTGCGACCAAACGTTGCGATGATGCGCGTTGCGGCGTCTTCGTCCGACGCCAAAGACCTGAACCACGAAGGGATTGCGACACTATCAATAATCATTCCATATCGTTTCCATTTGCTCACGGCGGACGCCAAAGACCTGAACCACGAAGGGATTGCGACGAAACAAACACGTGCGCCGGTAATGGGCGGATTAAGCATTTTTCCTGACGCCAAAGACCTGAACCACGAAGGGATTGCGACGGCAACCACCCTTGACATTGGTCATTTCATAGCCCACACGGCACGGACGCCAAAGACCTGAACCACGAAGGGATTGCGACCCATAGGCCTTGTTCTTTTCATCCACCAGGGCGCCGACGCCAAAGACCTGAACCACGAAGGGATTGCGACCTCCGACGATGGCCGCCTTTATTCCCGTCACAAGCGCCCCGACGCCAAAGACCTGAACCACGAAGGGATTGCGACAGGTCAGTCCATTTTTCTTTCGCTGCTAGGACTTTACCGACGCCAAAGACCTGAACCACGAAGGGATTGCGACTATCATGGCATAGACAGTTTGTTATTCGTCCACTTCAATTGGACGCCAAAGACCTGAACCACGAAGGGATTGCGACAATTGATTAATGGCGTATTAACGCTCGCCAGGCGAGCCGACGCCAAAGACCTGAACCACGAAGGGATTGCGACCTTCCGAGGCAACCCGTTTGTTTTCCGCTGCGCCCGTGGCGACGCCAAAGACCTGAACCACGAAGGGATTGCGACGCAGGACTTCTTCGTTCTGGATAGTGCTTAGTCTCTTTCTGACGCCAAAGACCTGAACCACGAAGGGATTGCGACGCCTTAATCTTTCGTCCGCTTTAGTCAGCTTAAACACTGACGCCAAAGACCTGAACCACGAAGGGATTGCGACAAAGTAACAGCAAATCCCAATGCCAAAGATTAAGATTGAGACGCCAAAGACCTGAACCACGAAGGGATTGCGACCCTTATATTTAAACTTTTAATATTTGATTTCGTGATGACGCCAAAGACCTGAACCACGAAGGGATTGCGACGATTTGTCAATCTTAACAATTGTGTATAGTCAATCAACGACGCCAAAGACCTGAACCACGAAGGGATTGCGACATATAATGCAAGCACTATGCAAGCTTTCAACGCTTTCAAGACGCCAAAGACCTGAACCACGAAGGGATTGCGACACTGCCTGCATGGCAGTGGCCTTATCAAACTGAACTTTTGTAGCGACGCCAAAGACCTGAACCACGAAGGGATTGCGACGCGTTTCTTGCTATGTTTTAAACTACGTTTAAACGCTGAAGACGCCAAAGACCTGAACCACGAAGGGATTGCGACGTTCAGCCACAGACTTTGCTGCGGTTGCTGCGGTTGCCGACGCCAAAGACCTGAACCACGAAGGGATTGCGACAAGTTCCGTTTGTTGGCGGCGGAGGTTATTTTAATTTCGAGTTTAATTGCGGCGGCGAGCTATTAGCGTCTTATGTGACAAACCCAGAGCGTATCGAGGGACGACTCAAACAATCTGTACCTCTGACACCGGATGATGACAAGCAAATCCGGCGCTTCGCCAGCCAGCCATCCGTTGTTGAACCAGAGATTGCCTCGCCGATGGTCTGGACTCTGGAATTTTCCGTCCCCTTTGCCGTGCTGGAAAAGTATATCGGGGTACTGGAACCGATTAAAGGGCAAACCTGGCGGGCCAATTTTTATAAATGCGGCAACGAAACCTCCCACCCCCACTGGATTTCCTGGATGCCGCTTTCCGCCCGCAATTTTCACAATCCGGAAAGCTTCGGAAACTTGGTGTTTGAATAATGACGCCCCCGTAAGAAGTCACGCGGCGATATTGAAAGCGTAGGCCGTATTTTTAGTCACCGGGCGAAAAATATTTCCGAGCCGGCTCCACGGGCTCAGAAAACGCTCTTTGACAGCCAAAATAGTGGAACAGACAGAGGCGGCAAGCTTTCCGGGGGTGGCGCTGAGGGCATCGATCGCCCTTTTCACCCTGGCAGCCCGGAAGAGGTTGACGCCGATGGCCTTTAAACGGGCGCAGTAGCCCACAGCGGACAAACCTCGGACCCTGAGTCTTTTGACCCCTGTCTTTTTGTCCATTTCCGAAAAGGTCGATTCGACCCCGGAGCGCCATCGGTACTTGTCCTTGAACTCCGGGGTATGCTTCCTGGCCCGGCGGCCGGCAATTCTGAGTGTTTTGAGATCAAAACGCAGGTAATGACGCTTCCTCCCCGGCTTGACGGGACACTTCTCGCGGAGTGGACAGGCGCTGCAATGCTCCGAGGCGAAGGCAACGCTGCAGGTGTTCTTCTTGCCCTGCTTGACCTTTACCGGGGCAAGCCCCCTCTCCTTTGTCGATTCCAGGGCGGGGATCAGGGCGTGGACGTCGCTGACATATGCCGATTCAACTTCCACATGGGTGATGAGATTCAGGGTCTTCCCGCGAATCGTTTCATCGGGGGAATCACAGTAGGTCTCCATCACCTGAACCTGGTATCCCTGACCCTTGTGGGCGTCATACCCGGCTTCCGGATCGGAAGGATTCTGGAGAGAAGACGATAAAATCTTCTTCGGCTCCTTCAACACCATCTCCGCCGGCCCCGCATCAGCCGCGGTTACGTCGCATTGATCCTTCAACACCCGCAACAGGGCGCCGAAGGTGGTCAGGGATTTTACCTGCTTGTTATCCCGGAAACGCTCCACCAGGGAAAAGAGGTCCCGGCTAACCGCCTCGAGGGTCTTGGCCGATTCCGAAGGCTTTACCAGTGAAAAACAACCCAGGGCGTAATGCCATTGAAGATTGAAGAAAAACTGTGATACCGTCTCTTCATCCGTCAGGTCATGCATCTGCTGGAGGATCAAGGCCCCCAAAGCGGCAAAGATCTCCTTGCTGGGCCTCCCGAATCCGTCTGTGTAACAAGAGGCGATCTTATGAACGGGCAACTCGGAGAGAATATGTTCCCGGAACAGACCGGCCCAGGACTGATCTAAAAGTTTGCGTCGTTTGGGTCCCAGGTAGTCCCAGGGATCGATCATGTAAGGCGTTTTGTGATCGCGGGCATGAATCATGGCGTCAGCACCTATGTAATCAATATTTAACATGATTCATACCATTTCAAAGAATAGATGTCAAGGAAAAAATTGCAATATCGTAAATTATTTTAAGGTGTTACACTACTTTGACTTTTTACGAGGCCGTCAAGGTTAGCCATTTGCATATTGACAGCGTGATAAAAATAAAGGTAATGTAGTGCAAAATTTCCCCAAGGAAGTGCCAAGGTCACTGGTGGGCCTCCTGGACTTCAAATTCAGTGTGGGGCGCTAGAACCGTCCCAGGTGGGTTCGATTCCCATGCACTTCCGCCATTTAATTTCAATAGGTTAGCTGTCACGGCTAAACCATCTTGCTTGCTACGTGAAATATTTTCAGTGCCTTGGTCAACGCTTTGGTCAACACTTTGTTTCAAGAAACTCTCCATCTGATTAATGCCTTGCTTAATATCATTCTCATCAACAGTGTTATATCGTTCAAACATATCTGGTGTTGTATGACCAGTGATCTTCATAATAACACTGCGGTCCACACCCGCCCGCCGCATATTAGTGTTGAAGGTGTGTCTTGCATCATGTAGAATAAAACCGCCTCTTTTAAATCGGCCATACTCAATTCCTACTTTTTTACATGCCGTTACCAATGCGGCCCGAATATCTCTGACAGGTTTCCCACTATAGAGAATCACATGCTTGTCGTGAATGGCCTTGGGGATACTATTCAGTAACCCATGAAGTTCATCAGATATAGGTATTTTTCGTGGCTCCCGATCTTTCGTATCTGAAGCTTCAAGACGGATCATCCTTTCTTTTAAATTAACTTTATCCCAGGTTAAAGACAGGATTTCGTTTTTTCTCATGCCGGTATGAATGGCAATGAATAGTATCGCTCTAGTATGTGGGGGTAAAAGGGAGGTAAGTGCGTCTATCTCATCTTTGCTTAAAACCCTATCCCTGGTGTTTGCATTTCGCTTTAAGAGTTTCTTGACCTTGTTAAATGCCCGAATGGTTTCACTGCCCACAAGGCCATTGTCAAACGCCTTCTTAATCATCGTCTTGACAATTCGTATTTCCATGTCAACAGTTGCATCCGCTCGTCCTTCCTCTTTTCTCTTTGCCTGATAATTTTCAAGGTCAACGGGCTTAATGGTATTAATAATTCGTTCACCATAAACTTCGTTGAAGTGATCCATGCACCCCGTTATCCGATCATAGGAGCTCAGAGTTTTCCTCGATTTCAGTTCCAGATACCATTTCGTCAATTCCGTAAAGGTCATCTTTGCTTCCGGGACAATGTCAAATATACGGTTTTCTCGTTTCTGAGAACGGCGCTTACCTTCTGCATCACGAGCTTCTTCTATAGAATACCCCACAAATTCTCGTCGCTGCTTTCCCAATAACCTATAACTAATCCAATACCGGACTCTTTTTGACTGTTTGGCCTTAACGAGATCCTCCCCACAAGGACAAAGTCGATTGTGAACACTTTGCTTCACATGGCATATTGGACATTCAGCTAAAATTGCCATTCAGATCCACCCCCATATACTTTTGCTAATTTTTTCACACCCTTCTTCATGACAGCAATAATTAGTTAAGTGTGCTATATATATAATATTTTTCTTATTTACGCAAGTGTCAAGTTGCGTTCTTTCTACTTAATTTCATATGCATGGCGGTAAGAAATCGATAAACCTATCGATGTCCCGCTTATCGAACAATACTCTTTTCCCAATGTATTTTGGTTTTACTGGAAAAGGATTTTTAGCTTTTCGGCCCAATCTATTCCGGATCGTTTTCGGAGATATCCCAAGATATTTGGCTGCCTCATCAATCGATATTAACCTTGGTTGCATATTATTCATCATCTAGTACCTAATCTTTTTTCATTTTGCTGCACAGGGCGCAGCATTGGCATAATTTCTTGAGCCACTGACTCTGCAATCGATTTAATTTCGTCATGATCAAGTCGCATATTCAAACCAATACTCCATTAGAAATATATCCAATGGTACTCATTTATCCCCACTAATTCCCGCCTGTTTCTTTTCTATGGAACCGTTTACATTCAACCACTACAAACAAGTCATAAAGCTTTTTCAGCCAACGCCTTTCTGTCGATGCTTGCAAACTCAAGGTGCTTCGTGTGATAAATGCGATATACCCAACCCAGCTTTAGACCTTAAATCTTCTATAATTTCTTTGATCAGCATGACCTCACTCAGAAGATTATTTGCATCATCGTTTGACAGGTCGCCGGATCGCTTTTTCAACCTATTCTTAATGTCTTTTATCTGCTTCAATAATTGTCGTGCCGCAGCACTGACCTGGTCAGCGCTTGCCTGCGATGTCACAGGAGCTTTGAATAACTCTTCCAATGTACTTCTCTTCATCTTTTCTTTTAAGGCTTTCTGGCAGTTAGCATCAAAAGCTGGATGCTCCATGTTATTAGCGAAAACGTAACCAAGGGTAGGGGTTAGTTTATTATCCTCAATAGCTCGCCGAAGGTGGTCTGGGAGTTTTAATAAATCAAGATGGTTTCTAATGGTACTGGCAGAACATTCGGTTTCTTCCAGGATTGACGTAACAGTTGCGTCAATGTTCTTCTGGTTTTTTATTTGCCTATGGGTATTATTAAAAAGTTTGATCAGAGCATCGAGATCAAGACCGGGTTTTAACGACGTCAGCCGTTTATGGATTTCAATTGCAAAAGAAATTGGATCATAATCAGAACGTTTTATGTTTTCAATAATCGGAAAAGCATGGGTATTTGATTCAGTAGGTTCAACCCTTGCGTGTATCACCTTGAGGCCGATTGAGTCGCAAGCAACAACTCTTCGATTTCCCAAAACGATTTTATACCTGTTTCCTTCTCGTCTGACGACAATAGCATGAAGAAGCCCGTAATCACGGATAGAATCTGCAAGTCGTCTTAAAGATTTGTTATCGCTGTTATACCTGTAACCGCCTCTAGCAAAATCGATCTGGTCGATAGGAATGTCCAGATATTCCAGAGTTATCGCATTGGCAGAGCTCACTGAAGTCATGGGATGAATATCCCCTTCTTCAGTCAGCCTTGGTGCACACTTCGGTACAGTGCTCTGCGGGACCTGATTTGCTGGTGACTCAGTGCTCACCGGCGCTTTATGTGTGTTACTTGCTGAGGATTGAGTAGCCTTGTTCTTTGTTTGAAAACGACTTAGATTCATTGACATAATTTTAATACCTCCTAGTTGAATTATTTGCACGGTTACAGTGCAAGAGGGAGGCCAATATATAACTTGTTAATAATACAGCTCTTTATAAATTATACTTTGGGGAAATATGCTATGGGAAGAGGATTTATCGTGGTGGGAAGAACTGGAAGTTCTCTTAGAAGACCACAATATGTTTATTACTCATCGGGTTCTTCAATTTCTGGTTCGGGAAATACATCGATTGGTGTTTTTACTTTGTATTTTATATTTCCTGGATATTCAAAGTGGTAGGTCTGCTTAAATTTATCAGGTGATAGTTCTTTATCACCGATATGTAAATAATCACTAATCTCCCTTTTGGAACATTTGTAATCCTGCGCAAGAACGGCGATCTCATAAAACTTCATCCGCCTGTCTATAATATCATCATCACGCTTAATTATGGCTGAATGTCGTTTAGCAAGAAGCATGTTTCCCAACACGAACTTATCATCAGCCTTATATTTTTTTATAAATGTCGTTATTACTTCTGTTGCTTGATTGTTAATGATCACTTCGAGGGTCTTTCGATCATCATCTGAAAATCCATAATTGGAAAGGTCGCCGAACCATTCTTCATAATCGTCTGTCTCAACATCAACACCTTGATTTTTACCTATTATTGTTATGCCTTCTGATAACATTTCTATGGCATCTGTCTGCTGCCTTTTGATCTCTGGGTCATTTTCATTGTCTGACTTTTCTGACCATTTCTCCATAATGCCGATAATTTCATCGATGTCTTTTCCGACCAATGTTTCTAATTCCCTTACATTTCCCGGAAAATCATAAAAATATAATGGTAATTTTATTTTTTCATTATTTTTATCCTTTATCTTCATAAAGTGATTAATCAAACAAATAATGTCACCTATCTTCCCGGCTATAGGTTCAGTGGTTATTATTTGTTCGGCTAAACGATAAAAAAGGTCAGCCCTGAATTTTCCTTTTTTCATTTCTGCTTCTAGGTCACGATTTGTGGCTGCGATAATTTTTATTTTTGCTGTGATCTCGTTTTTTCCGCCAACAGTCATATAAATTTTATCATCTAAAAAACGTAAAAGCTTGGCCTGACCATCTTTTGCTAGCTCGCCAATTTCATCGAGGAACAAAGTACCGCCTTCGGCATTTTTTATGTGGCCATCACGTTTTGTAACTCCTGTAGCAACGTTCCCTTCGATTCCAAAAAATTCACTTTCAAACAAATTAGGTGATATTGCGCCACAATTCACACCAACAAATTTATCCCCATCCTTCTTCTTGTTATAATGAATATTACGAGCGACAAGCTCTTTACCTGTACCTGTTGGCCCAGTTATTAAAACATGGCCATCATTTTCTGATGCTTTCTTTATTTTTTCTCGTAAAGATTGTATATGCTTTGATACGCCTATGATCTTGTATTTTTCAGGGATACAATCTTTGTCCTGTGTATTTGCCTTATTCATATACCCCGCTCATCAAGTATTTGACCTACGATCATCCTATATGATCTGGGAAAAATATCAAGCAAAAGAGGATTTTTAAGATAATGTATGTTTTCTTAAATATACGGATATACGTGTTTCTTGCTGTAATGTTGTTTTTCGTATTTTCTCAATTTGTTCAACATTTCAATCTAGTAATAAACACAATTAATATCTTCCAAACATCGACACTGCACCCCATCTTTTGTGGTCAAGATTATTTTGACATGCGATACGCCTTTTAGTATATTTATCTGAAATAGTGACCTTATGAAAGATAATAGAACCTTCATCAATATACAGCCGGATGTCTTGGCAGCAGAGATTGCTCGATTCGTCGAGACTGTGGCTCCCAGCGAGCAGAACGTAGTGGAGGTTCAGCGACAATTGTTATTTCGCCACGTAAAGTTGCCGAAATTAGAGGAAAGGGTGTCACCCGAGGAAGTAGTAGAGGGATTTTTCCGCTGTATCTTGACCAATCATATTCAGCGACATTTTAAGCTTGAACCAGGCGATATTCCCAATTGTATTAATTCGTCTCACAGCGCTACTAGAGTCATCTGTACTGAGGAGTCGGACCATAACCACCAATACATTCCAGACGCCGACTGGGAAAAAGCATGGCACCGTTTCCAAGACCACCATCCTGAGGTGAATATCAAAATTCCCGGGAAACAAAGCAATCGAAGAGCAGATCTTTATTTTGCAGTTCAAGGCGGCATTGTATCCGTGGAGTTTAAGTACGTTGGGAGTCTCAATGTCGAGGACTGCGCCAAACAGATGCACCGGTATATAGAGAACCACGCAGCCACCCTGTTGATTATCTATGTTGGACGGTATAAAAGGATAGAGGTTCGAGGATTGGATCAGCTGCGCCAAAAGCTTGGTCCTGCTGTACCTGTGATTCCTGTGCATGGACCGGTTATCGAAAGTGTCCTGACCGATCTCGGAGAAGCAAGAAAGTTCTTCCGAGAAGAAGGTTTAGCGTTCCCGACGCTTCCTAAGAAGCTTGCCTCTCGACTGAAGAAGAGGGGCGACTATATTTTCTCTACCGGGGTAATTGATTGGGACAATTATATGTCGCCGTACAATCTTGACTACTATATTGAGGAGTTTGAAAATAATCATGTCGAGGATTATGCCGTACTCGCCCATTCTGGACACGGCATAAACTCCTATGCGATTCAGTACTATTTGGTATACGGGAGATTGGGACTGTTCCTGCATTTAGGTTGGGGTGGCGTACATATGGATGCTGACAAAGAATCGACCAAGATACGGGAGTGTTTTTCGCTGGCTGATCAAATTGTTCTGGCGCTCAAAAACTTGGAGAGCCTTGGGGAAAAGGACCGGTTTCTCGTTGTGGTTTCAGACTTCTATGGGAGCTATTGGTTACCTCCAGGGAGGAGCCGTCATGGGAGAGATGCGGTCTCCGAAGATCCGACGGAAGTCCTCACGGAAGTCCTTAACTGGCTAAGAAATTCTTAATGAGGGGGAAATTAGTCTTCAAGACTACTGGACCGAACAGCGCCATAGAGAGGATCTCCCGAGGATCCCATTGACGTTCATGTTATTCTCTTGCTATCTGTAATTCTCAATTATTTTAAGTCTGGCAATTGCGTCTTTGTGCTAGATGCAAATATAATCTTAAAAATAAAATGTTGTTTTTCCAATATTGCCATTTTATGCTACATTATAATTGGTAATAGATGAATAAATTACCAACAAGATCAATCTATCCTATCTTATTAAGAAAAAAGGAGGAAGGGCAATGAGAGCAATCTTAAAAGGTGCTGTGCTACTGTTTATCTTTATTATGACATTATCGGTGATGTCGTGTGCAAAGACAGGGGACACTGAATTGTTTGTCCATAAATCACCTGATTTCACTTTGACTGTTCCCAAATGGGTTGATCAAAAAGCCTCTCAGGATCCAAATAATATTTTTAGGAGACGGCCCTACTCCGGGTCAGCTACAACTATTGATGTCGCGGTAAAAGATCTTCCGGTTGGTAGGACTTATAGCGAGACGCCAACGGCATTTAAAAATAGTATTGAGAACCTGTGGAAGGGCTCTGATGTTAAAATACTTTACGAAAGAGAGATTAAACTGAAGGATGGCACACAGGCATACGAGTTTGAGGTGAAATGGAAATATGAAATATGGCCTTTACGTTCCTATGCCGTAATCGTTTTTAAAGATAATAAAGCAATATTGGCTGTCGTCACCTCATTATTGTGGGTCGGAGATAGCCTAAAGCAGTTTCCTCTCTCTCTGACATTAAAATAGTGAGAAGATCAAAACATCATCAAGGAATAAAATGCAAACCAACCAAAACCGCTTCGTGTATCTGGATAATATCAGAAACTTTCTGGTGTATAATGTTGTTCTATTGCATATTATTATGATGTTCGCCCATCCGATATCGTTCTGGTGGGCTGTAATTGATAAAGAGGGGTCGTCCAGAATTTATGAGACAGCTGTATCGTCGATGGCCATTTATTTAATGCCCTGTCTCTTATTCATTGCCGCCCTTTTCATATTTCCATCGTTGAAAAAAGTTACGCCCCTTGAGTACATAAAAAATAGATTTCTGCGCCTTTATATGCCGGTCATCGTTTTTCTCTTTTGCGCCGGTGATATTCATTATCAACTCCTCTTAAAAAGATTAAACAGCGTCCCTCCGACCTATTTGGAGACATTCCTCAACCTCTGGCGTTCATTTTTAAATATCCCTGGAATATATCTTACCGGTTCCGAAAAATCATTGAATGCCGTAACATTTAACTTTCAGCATACCTGGTTTTTGACCTTTCTCTTTTTTGTCACACTGATTGTTGTTGTAGTGAGCCTGCCTTTTAAAAGAAAAAGCAGTGAACCGAAAGAAGTGGACGGCAGAAAAATAATTATACTTCAAACGATTCTTCTTGCCACAGCGATCGGTATTTTCTACGCCGCAACCATGGTGTATTATTCCATGCTCGGTATTACACCAGGTCCATTTTTAATAATAGGAAAAGTGGTATCGTTTCCGAATCATCAAGTCTGGGTGCTCCTCCCGCTGTTTTTATTCGGTTTGTATGCTTATAGAAAAGAGTGGCTCACCAGGGGCAATATCGGCAGCTGGCAGCTGTGGGGGACAATGGCATTTGTGTTTCTCGCATTATATGTCCTGCTGCAATATACCGGTTGCGTTCCTGCGATAGAGGAAATGATGAAAGTTGCTGAGCATAATCGTCTGTTTGATAATAAAATGCCCCGTCCGCCCATGAGCCTTTCCACGCAACTTACTTTTTTGGGAACCTATTTATTGGAACCACTGGCTTGCATATTTCTTTTGATGTTTTTCCTTTCTTTCGCCAAAAGGTTCTTCAATAAACCAAATGCGATAACCACCTTTTGTTCAAAACATTCAATCAATGTGTATGTTATTCATCTTATCCCTGTTTTTATTTTGCAATTCACATTCATGAATGTGCCAATCACACCCATCATGAAAATTGTATTGATGACCATCATCGTCGTTCCTGCGTGTCTGTGGTTGAGCCATCGTCTGGTGTATCCGTACCCTAAAATAGCTATTGCGTTCTTTGTCGCGCTGAAGCTGGCAGCGTTTGCTGCCGGATTTACCTTTTACTATTACGCTCTGTTGTCCCTGATTTTCATTTCCTTTGTAGGAGCCGTCTATGAATCTGCAAGATTCATGGTTGCCCAAAAGGACGGTCTGAAACCAGCATGATGCGGACAAAGAGGTTGGTCTCTTTTATGCACATTTTATCTGGCAATAATTGATGTTGGGGAATTGATCGGTGTCAACAGTTGTAGGTGTAACGCGCAAAACTCACCATCCGCACCTATACTTTTACGTGCAACAACGGCAGCCCCAGATGGCGGCGGTTTGTTTCGCCTATCATCTGAGTCTGCTCCCGGATGGTGGGCGTCCCCCTCCGACCCTTACCCAGTTTGTCAATCAGGTGGGAACTCCCCAGATGCACCGTGTGCTTCCCGAATTTGTTTCCCAACTTGTCGGCCACATTATAGAGGTCTTTTATCTTTTCCGCCTGAACCGGATTATCAAAAAGTGTGTATTGGATATTGGTATCCGTCTCCAAGTCGAGCAAAACAACTCCGGTCGCCCGATAAATATCCTTGGGGCAATAACAAGAGTTAAATAAATCATGAATAGTGCCGGAAAATTCCAGAGGACTGGCACAGGGTCGCGATAGCTTTGCTTCGCTGCCGACTGTATTGAAATTATTTTTTTTGAGAAAGACAACGATTTTATTTGCTGCCAATGAATAGCGCCTAGCCTTAATGCAAGCTGATTCCATATTGCGCATAAGTTGGGCAAATAAATATTCGGCATTGGACGTTGGCGGCGCAAATGTTTTTGTTTTGCTGATGGATGCGTAAGAACTCTTTTCTTCTGTCGTAACGGGATACACTGATTTTCCGCGTAGCTCATGCCAGATTTCCACACCGGGTTTGGTAAATTTCTGCAACACTGTTTTTTCCGGCAATTGGGCGAATTGCAAAGCATAGCGAATACCCATCTTGGCCAGATAGTTTGTGGTTGCATTGCCGATACCCCATACTTTATCAACAGGGAGATCGCGGAGATAATCAGGTATGTGTTTTCCCGTGATCACCGTCATGCCCGCCGGTTTCTGATGTTTGGATGCAACCTTTGCCAGTACCTTAGTAATGCTCAAACCGACAGAGACCGTTATGGCCAGTTCTCTTTCAATTGCCTTTTTCATATTAAGGGCGATTTCCTCGTATGATGAATGCAATACCCGGCGCATTCCGGTAATGTCGGAAAAGGCTTCATCAATGGAGTATTCTTCTACATCGGGAGTAAATCGTCTCATAATGTTAAACATCCGCTGGGAAAACAGACTGTAGGTTTCATAATCGGAGGGAAGAATAATTAATCCCGGACAGATTTTCCTTGCTTCATGCAGAGGGACACCACGTTGGACACCTAATTTCTTGGCAGGATAGCTGGCACAGGCGACAATACCACGTTCTCCACCGGTAATGATCGCTTTCCCTCTCAGCTTCGGGTGAATGGCCTCCTCACAGGACGTAAAGAAGGCGTCGCCGTCGATATGGGCAATAGCCCGTGGCCAAGAATGAAGGCTGAATAGTTGTTCGGTCATAACAATATATTACGTGTGATATTTCCTGACGACTGCTGTGACCACGCCGCCAAGACGCATTTCTGATTGTGGTTTGATTCGTGGATACTTCGGATTTGCCGCTTCGAGGTAAACCTCTTTGCCTCTCTTGTAAAAATACTTCATGGTCCAAGAGCCGTCCACCTCGGCGATGACGATGTCGCCCGTTTTCGGTTCTCTGCCCCGTTCGACCAGCACCAGATCACCCGGCATGATTCCGGCCCCGATCATGGAATCTCCGTCAACCTTTAACAGGAATGACTTGGACTGGTTGGTGATCAGATATTCATCAAAGGAAATCACATCTCGCAATTCTTCTTCGGCTGGGGATGGGAAACCGGCGGATACGTTACCGGCCAGGGGGACACCGATCAGGGAGTTTATGAACGTCAGGTGGCCCTTTTGGTCCTTTTCCAGGATGCGTTCTTCTAAGAGCTTGTTCATCCAGAAATGGACAACGCTCTTGGAACGGAGAGCGAGTAGAGCAAGCATCTCCTCATAGGTCGGCATACGATGGCGTTCCCGGCTGAAATCTGCTATCTTCTGTGCTACTGATTTTACGGTGCGTGTCGTTTCCATGGTTTGCATCTTAATAGAACATTTGTTCTATTGTCAATAATATTTTAAATATTTATAAATATAGGGGATCTGTTATAATATTTTCAATAGCTTGGAGATGACTAAGATGTGTGGCCGCTTTGTTTTGCTGACGGACTTAACGATTATCACTGAATCATTCAACATCCAGAATGTTGCCTGTGAATACAAACCGGGTAACAATATTTCTCCAGGTCAGCAAATATACGCTGTCCTTCGCAAGGAGAATCAAAATACGCTGGTCAATCTTCGTTGGGGACTCATCCCGGCATGGGCTAAGGATTCCTCTATCGGAAACAAGATGTTTAATGCGAGAGCGGAGACCATAGCAGAAAAGCCGAGTTTCAAGAATTCCTTCCAAAAAAGACGCTGCCTGATTCCCGCTGATGGTTTTTACGAGTGGCAGAAATTGGGTAAGATGAAAAAGCCTTTCCGCTTCTCGTTAAAATCAGGGGAACCTTTTGGATTTGCGGGACTCTATGAGACATGGCTGTCACCGGAGAAAGATCCCGTTCATACCTGCACAATCATCACGACAGAGCCCAATGAACTAATACAGCCTATCCATGACAGGATGCCGGTCATTGTAAAGAAAGAGCTCGAAGATGTCTGGATTGATCCGGACAATCACAATCAAAAGGAACTGCTGGGAGTATTGCAGCCTTATCCCTCGGAAGAAATAATGATGTCTCCGGTTGAGCCAGGTTTGCTACATAAGCCAAAAACGGTTGGTGAATAATGTCGATCCATATCATTCCAGTCAATAAACTCAGCGCAAAAGCCTTGCAGGGAGTTATCGAAGAATTCATTTCCAGAAACGGGACTGATTATGGCGCTGTTGAGGCTTCCCTTGAAACAATGTTCAGACAGGTAAAATCCAAGCTGAAAGACGGATCGGTAGTTCTTGTTTTTGATGACGAGACTGAAACCACGAATATATTCTTAGCTGACGACCCAATATTAAAAAAATTGCGGTGAAAAATGAAGAGAATCTGCCACCCAGTATTTTTAAGAAAACTGTGATTATCTTAAAAATACTGTTTTTTTATGAAAATATAGGGGTGAACCTATTTACTTACTATTTCCATTTTCAAGGAATCAATAAAACCAAAGATACTCATCGAGCGGTGTTGTGTAATTACAAGTTGTGCGTTTAAAAAAGATTGATGTATTAATCGGGTGATCAAGTTCTCACCATTTATGGTGGCAGGATTTCATCCAGAAATATTTTCAGCTTTTGAATCTTTGCTTTCTTATTTTCACCGAGAATTTTTGAAAGCTTTATGGCGACTGCTTCTCGCTCCTCGGTAGGTAATCCTTTAATTTCCATAAACCGGAATAAGTCCGATAGTGTCACATCGAATATTTCACAAAGTCGAATCAAGGTAGCTAATGTTGGATTAACGACACCACGCTCAAGCTTACCATAATAACGATAAGAAAAATCCCATCTCTCAAGGTCTTCTTGCCGCAATCCTTTTGCTAGCCTCAATTCTCTTAGTCTCAAACCAATTTGCCGTTGAACATCACTAATATCCACAATAAGCCTCCACTGTTTATTTATAAAACATTCGGAAGGTCTCATACAGACACCTAAAAGTAGGATATTATTTGACAATACTCTCTATATGTAATATTATGAATGCATGGTTCGGTTTTCTTGCCATGATTCAGTATTTCAAGTGCATTAATAGTTGAACACCATTGTCAAATAATAACTGAGGAGGAAAGGAAATGGATTATTTAATTATTCTGATCATCATTGGAACCAGTATCTGGGTTTATTTCGACGCAAAATCAATTGGAGTTAAAAAAGGACAAATAACAGGAATAGCAAACATGGGGCCATTAGGTTGGTTCTTTGTTTGTCTGTTTTTGTGGATTATTGGGTTTCCGGTTTACCTTGCGAAACGTGGTGAATTTAAGCGCATCAATTCATCGCAGCCTTCCAAAACAAGTGGTGATTCCCTCACTCAATTAGAAAAACTTGCTGAGATGAAAGATAAAGGCATTTTAACAGAAGATGAATTTAACAGAAAAAAACAAGAGTTATTAAAATAAGAGTTTACTTATTGTCATTAGTGGAGGGATATTCTATGAAAAATCTTTTGTTAGTTTCTTTGTCGATCTTAACAATAATATTTTCATCACAGTCATTCTCTATTGCATCACCATGCGAGAAACTAGAGCGTGTTGGTCTTAAAATTCCTATACATTTAGGCAAAGGCGAGATAATAACTGAGTGTCAGCAGATAACGGATTTTATCACTGATGAAGAATTAAAAAATATTGTAAACAAGGCGGTGGGGCAAGGATCTTCAAATCCTATTGTTGTCAATTCTTGTCAAGAATTGACAAAATTTCCAGTAAATTATGTAACTAATGATGCTGTATCAAAATATTTTGGTAAGAGTCCATTTGACTGGAACGATTCTGATTTTGAAAAATTTCGTCAAATATATTTTAATTGCCGACAGCAAAACTTCTTTAAAAATCATCGTAGTTTTGATGCTTATGTAAACACAGCAGAACAACGTATAAAGGTAAGACGGGAAGAAGAAAGAACAAAAGCGATATTGCCTTTATTAGAAAAAGCACTGGCCGAAGCTAAGGTGTTGGCTGTTGAAAAATCTAAAAAGAAAAAGCAAGAAATGAGCGAAGCTGTTACACGCAAATACGCTAATTATGGACCAGAAGAAGGATGGAAGAACTTGAAATGGGGAATGACAATAAATGAAATTGAGGCAGTGTTTGTAGTGGATGAGCAGACAGGTGAAAAGTGCGATTTATCCGTAGGTGATACGGTCATGTTCCTACAACATTTTACATATGATCTTGGAAAATCTATCAACTTTTATTCAATTCCCAAAACGGTTTCCACGCTGGTATGTAAAAGTAAGATAGCACCCTATGAAACCTTTACGACGGGGATCATGTTATACAATGGTAAATTTTTCGGAAAGAGGGTGTACGTTGGCAGGTTAGATGTTGACAAGCAAGTTCAAAATTCAATCATGTCAAGCTTGAAAGAGAAATTTCCCAAAGGTAAGATTACTTATAATAAACAATTTATTAGAACAGAAAATTTAATAGAAGTAGATAAAAAACGAACATTAACTTATCCATATTTTGAATATATAGGCAATAAAATTAAAGTATTCAATGATGATAGTAGCATATATTTTTATGAGCCGGGAATGCTTAATGCGGCTGTGAGCGATGTGTTTCAGGAGAAGCAAAGCGGTGAGAAGAAAAAGCAGGATTCGCTGAAGAAATTGTTTTAGGAAAGAGTATAAATAAAGATAAAAACCCCGTCTCTCCGGCGGGGTTTTTTTGTTGTAATTTTTCACTTTGTAATTCAATGGTAATAACGATATATACGTAATAATATCAAATAATTGAGCTTGACATTCTTTTTGTTTTATGGTATAATATAATTGAGAAAATAGAAAATTATTAAGTTAATTTTTCTTGAATTCGTGTTTTCCATTCCACCTTTAGTTCACGGTAACAATCAATCATCCAACAATGAATCACCAACAGTCGGGAGGAGCGCAATGTATAATTACGTCATCACGAGAGATAAATTTCTATCGGTAAAAGAAAGGAGCAAGCTTTTGCGCTGCTGCAATAAAGAGGCAAAGGCTGACTTATCGGAACAAAGAACAACCTGGGTTAACCGGTACATGCTTATTCACCTGGCATTGAACAGCGGTTTACGAGTTAGCGAAATCGCCTCCCTGAAAATAAGTGATCTGCATCTTTCGGGACAAGAAAATTACCTCATCGTCCATTGCGGAAAGCGGGGGAAGAAAAGGGACGTCTATCTTGATGATGAAATAGTTGTTCATTTGAAAAGTTATATCGAGATCAAAAAGACATGGGGCGAACCAACAGACTATGATTCTCCTCTGTTTGCCGGCAGGGGTGGAAATCACTATACCACAACAGCATTGGAAATCAGCTTCAAGAAAGCCGCAGAGTAACCGTCTTGCCCACCCATCTTTACGTATGCCGCCGGTCGGGGTATGAGTTTCGCCAGTAGTGAAAGAAGACTTTTTCAACTGGAGGCGGGATGAT
>WRPE01000076.1 GCA_009773315.1 Syntrophaceae bacterium | reverse complement strand
AGCTTACGGAGGTGAGCATCCCCCGTGAGAGGACTTTCACCTCTCTGATCGCGCCCGCTCCCGGGCGCACAGATTCCCGCCTTCGCGGGAATGACAAATTTGTTGGTTTCATGTAGTTATGCAAAGGTCTCATTTCCTGAATTCCGGGTCAACCGGCATTCGCCAGTCATGAGTCCGGAATGACGAAAATAGGGGGTTGTTCAAAGCTTTTAAAATTGTTAGTTTTTTGCCACTGTGCAAAGCTCTTGGTGTAATCGTGAGCCCCTCGATGGACTCGGGACAGGCTCTGTCGAACCATGGTGCTTGGTGAGGTGGCGAGGGTGGACGATCTCTGCGCCTACTTCTCCTGTGTCTGTTTGCGGATCTGCTCGCCCAGCAGTTGCTGGAGATTGGCGACTGACTTGCTGTTCGAGGCGCCCTCCACTGTCTTGATGGCAATGTCCTGGACCTTCTGATACGCCGCTTCCAGTTGCCTGGTCAGCGCGGTAATCCGTTCCGCCTGTTCCTTCGTCGTCCTTTCCAGCGATTCCATGCGGGCTTTGAAGACGTTGCTTTCGCCCTCGGCCTCCGCTTTCAGGAGTTCTTCCCTGCTCTTGGCTGCCATGAGCAGACGTTCGGAGGTCTCCTTGATCGCCCGGGCTACGGAAGTCTCCAGCTCCTTGGGATGCTGGGCGGCCTGTTTTCGCAGTTCGCCGAGTTCCGCTTCTTTGACGGCGATGGCGGCCTCCCGCGCGCTGAGTTCCTGCTCCATCTGTTCCTTCTTGTCCTTGAGTTCCTTCTCCAGTTTCGCCTTCTCGTAGGCGAACCGGTCGGCGGCGGTCTGCTGTTCGCGCTTGAAGGCGTAGTCGAACTCTTCCTTTTCGCGGGTCTGTCGCTTCTTCTCCGCCGCGTCGCGCTCCTTAACGGCGGCGTCATGCTCTTCCTTCTCTTTTTCCCATTCGGCCCGGGTGGTTTCGATCTCTTCCCGGAGGAATTCTTTTTTCTCTCCCATCTCGTCGGCGAATTCCTGCCGCTTCTGGTTTTGCGCCTCGATGAGAGCCGCCAGGCTCATGGCCGATTTTTCGATCTCGTAGAGTTCCGCAAGTTCTTTTTCCTTGGCGCCGATCGCGCCGCGGATGGCTACGAACCGGTTCACTTCGCCTTCCAACTGATCGGAAATTCCTGTCAGGGTCTTACCGATCGCCTGCTTGAGCGCGGCGATCTCATTGCCAACCCCTTCCGCCGTCGAGGATTCGGCCACTTGAACCACCTCCCGGGTCTTCTTCTCCTCGATCTTCTTTTCCGGCTTGAGTTCCCCTTCCTGCCTGGCTTCCAGATCCTTCAGGAGGGCGTTGTAGGCCTGAAGCATCTCCTGTTTCGTGCTGGTCATCGCGAGCTTCTTGGTTTCCTTCTTTCCTTCCATCGATGCATCCTTTCTTTAATCAGGGGTCAGTTCCTGCATTTTTTAAAATAGGGGCAGTCCCTATTTTCCCATTACGATACCCTTATTTCCACTCCTGCTTCACGGCAGAAAGCAATGAGGGATTTATATTCTTTCTCGGCTATCGCGCGTAAGATGGCAATCTCCAGTTCCTGGTACTCATGAATTGCCACATTCCTGAATCCTGTCATGGCGATCATGGCCCGGGCGGTTTCTTCGCTCAGCCTATTTGCCTTTTTGAGGAGGATAAACAGCTCCGCGCTGCTTTGAGGCGCTCCGAGATGATTTTCAGCCACAAGATGCTGCGCAAGATCAATGGCCGCCTGACAGGCCCGTTCAATATTCAAAATCATCGCGTCGATATGGGTGTAATTATCCAGCGCGGGATTAAAGGCATATTCCTGGCGCATTCTCCTCAAGGAGCGTTCTATCGCGGCGGCCTTGTTCAAGGCCACATTATCGAGCCCTGTAGGCATCCAGCACCTCTTTGCGATCCAGATTGAATTGAATGTACATTCCCATTAAACCGGCTCTGCGAAGAGCGGCTTTCTCAGGATTTCTCTGAAAAACGGGGACACCCGACAAAAAGGCTTCCCGGGAATAGACCAGATTTGCCGATGAGATTTCCCCCAGATCCACCGAACGCTCCAATTTGTATGCAAGGTTATTGGCGATTTTCAGCCTCTCCAGAGGACTCATTTTTGCGCCCTCCTCCAGCATCAATGCCAAATCAATATCGCTCTCCGGGCCCAGATTCCCCCTGAGGGCGCTTCCCAGCAGATAAACCGCCAGAATCCTGGAATCGCCTGAGAAAATCTCTTCGGTGTAGCGTCTTATTGTTTCAAGTAATTCCATAGGGAAAAAATAGTTTTAAGTAATTAAGATTTAAGTATTAAGGGCTAAGGGGAAAATAGCTCAGTTTTATTCAGATTGTTTCGTTAAATGCGCACCAATCCGTTCAAAAAGTGCGGCATAATCGGAAAGGCGTGCAAGAATGCGATTAAATGTTTCTGCGTCGTAGATATGGCTAAGGCGATTTCTGTCCTCTATAGCATCCAGCAGCAACAGGTAATCGTCCTCTGCAATATAACCCTCAATGTAATAGGCTTTGATAATCTTTTTAGGGGCTGCTTCGTCTATACCATCTTTATCTTTTAGAAAAACTTTAATTGCTTTCCAACATAATTCCGTGGTGTATTCAAATTTCTGGGCACGTCCATTTTGAAATCCGTCAACAAGGCGCTCATCGGGGAGCATTTGCCTGATCTCAGCAAGGTCTATCCGGGCAAGATAAGCGAAATTATCCAATGCCTCTTTAAACGCCGTAATTCTTAAATCCACGGTCGGGCCTCTTGTTTCACGCGTTCCCCAAAATGACCAGTAAGTTGCGAAGTCGTCACTATTTCCACTCTGAACGGCACAAAGGATTCTTCCAACTCCTCATTCAGCTCATCCAGAATTCTACCTGAGATTTCGCCATCAACCCAAAGGTCGTAGTCCGAATTCCAGCGATTGTCTCCCTTGGCGCGTGAACCATAAAGATATATCCCTACCTGCGACGGAATGTGGCCTCTAAGAGCCTGGCGGATATATGATTCGGATCGGTTAATGAGTTCTTGTCGGGTCATGAAAAGAAAGATTTAAGTAATTAAGTAATTAAGTAATTAAGATTTAAGATTGATGCCCCTGTAAAAAGTCAAAAGTCATTTAACGCATTAAAATAATTCAATAAACAGCAATTTTTTCTTGACAAAATATTTAAAATATGGCATATA
>WRPE01000032.1 GCA_009773315.1 Syntrophaceae bacterium | reverse complement strand
TGAGTAAAGGGAAAAGGATTTTTTAAACAACGTGCAGGCTTATTGAACACACCTTAACTTTGTATATTTTTTGTCTTGACAATGGGGAGGGGTTCAAGGAAAGCAACTGCCCGCGCATCATACAGCGAATGGCTTTCGCAATATTTATGATTATCCGGAACACGGATTCGCGAGTTTTCTGCGTTGGAAGTTGGGACGCGTGCCTGATGAAGAACCGGCCATTATCCCTGTTCAGAAGATACCCTATGTGCCGGATATTGTTGCACCGGATTATCAGCGTATCGATCATCCCGATCCCGCTAAAATACAGATTACCTGGATAGGTCATGCGACGTTTTTAATCCAGTTGGAGGGGATCAACATCTTAACGGATCCCATTTTTAATAACAAAGCATCGCCTCTTGGCCTTGGTTTCGAACGGAAGAGTCCTCCGGGGATACCCGTTGATCACCTGCCGCCGATCCATGCCGTTCTCCTGAGTCATAATCACTATGATCATCTCGATTTATATACGGTTAAAAAGTTGGGAAACTCGCCGAAGTATTTTATCCCTCTGAAGCTGGGACAGTGGTTCCGCGATCAGAAGATTACGCACTATACGGAGATGGATTGGTGGAACACATCGATGTTCAAAGGCATCCGCGTTGTGTCTGTACCGGGCCAGCATTTCTCCAGGCGAGCCGTCCGTGACGGCAATAAAACGCTCTGGGCAGGATGGGTTCTGGAAACAAAACGCGGGAAGATACTCTTTGCCGGTGATACGGGATACTCTCCTCATTTCAGGGAAATCAGAGAAAAGCTGGGGCCAATGGGCCTGGCGCTCTTGCCCATCGGGTCCTATCGGCCTCGTTGGTTCATGAAGACCATCCATATGGACCCCCCGGATGCCGTGTCCGCCCACAAAGATCTGCAGGCTCAGCAATCCATTGCTATGCATTGGGGGACCTTTTATATAGCCGATGAACCGCTGGATGAACCGCCCCTCTATTTGAAAAAAACCCTGAAAGAGGCGTCCATGGCGGAGGAGTCTTTCCTGATCATGAAATTTGGTGAAACGCGGATTTTTTGAATAAAACTGGATGAATAGTCTGCGATACTCCAGGCACCTGTCCACCGGATCACCTGAATGTGACACGCGGTGACGCATGGCGATAGTTCGGCAGCAGACAAAAAGCCGGAGTATCTGCCTGTCCACTCTTCAAAAAATCCCTAAACATATTGAGGTTCTGCTGAATATTGAGGCCAAGCGAATTATTTCATGTTTTGCTGCTGTTCTTTTCTCTTCATCAAACATCACGTTAATCAGCCACCTCGCGAGCTCGCCGCCAACAGGTGTGGCTGATTTTGGATAATCAGAGACAACTCTTCCTTCAGCCCACCTGTCAACGAAAGGCTTTCTCTTTCAAATTCATTTTTACGGGTGGACAGTCTATGAAAAGCTCCGACCCGGCACAGTGCTCCCTGGACACAATCGATGGTAATATATGCGGCAGGGGAGGCATGATAATGGCTTGACCGAAAATAGGCGCGATGAAGGTGTCGGGCTTCAAATTCTGCTCCTTCAATGTCGAGGCCAGAACAGACACGGCATCATCAAATCCATCCACGCCCAGCCTAAATACCTGGTAGTGGGCGGCGATGGTGAAGGGCGCACCCAGATCCAGATGCGCTTTTACGGCTTCCACAGGACCCATGTGGACAATGGATCGATGCGCGGGAATCGTATCATTCACCTTCTGCGGCCTGAAGGGCGCTATCGGCAGGAGCGCCACCCGAATCGTTGAAAAGCGGCGGGCGATTTCTTGAAAATGGGGACCGTAACCTGTATCCCCGGCATAAAAAATATTACCCGAGTATCCGGAGATGACAAAACCTCCCCAGAGGGTTTGATCGCGGTCCCACAGGTTGCGCATCGAAAAGTGCTGTGCGGGAACCAGGGTTATCGTTACATCGGGAGACACACGGACCGACTGCCACCAGTCAAGCTCATCCACAATGGAGATGCCTGCACTCTGGACAAGGTTGAGATTGCCAAGGGGCACGATGGAGCGCGGTGTTCCCTTTTTCGTGAGACGCTTCAGGGTAGGAATATCAAGGTGATCATAATGATTGTGAGACACGAGCACGACATCAATTGCAGGCAGATCTTCAAAACGAATGCCGGGCTGAAAGTACCTTTTGGGACCCGCCCATGGCACCGGGCTGCAGCGGTCCGACCAAATTGGATCGGTGAGAATATTAAGACCATCCATTTGAATAAGGAATGTGGCGTGGCCGACAGGGGTCACGCTGATCTCGCCTTTCGGGATACGGGCGACCGGACGCGGCCCAGGCAAAATATCCTTTACCATGGGCCATTGGGGCCAATCATTGCCCAGCATCCAGTTCCAAACCCACCAGGTGGGGCTGCGTTTTGATGTCCGGCCAGACGAATTTGGCGGAATTTGAGGAACACCGGGGTTGAGATACCGGATGCCATCAAAGTGGTCCGAGTTGGGTTGCATTTTCTCTGCGGATATGCCTGTCTCCACCATGAAGGCAGGAATCAGCAGGATGACTGACAATGCTAAAGAAAATAAGAACAGGTATCGTTTCCTAAGTGTCACAGCGCTCCCTTTATTGAAGTCTCACTTTAGGCGCGATAAACCATATCGAGATGGCATTGGTGTGTCAAGATAAGATCTATGAGGCGCTTACACAGGCGATCAATGCACATTTGGCCCGCAGAAAGTGGAATAGCATTCCATAAATTAAATTTATTGCCTGTTTATCTGTTCACCTCCCCGCAAAGTATCCCTCAATATGCTGAGGTTCCACCGCATATTGAGGCCAAATGAATCATCTCATGCTTTTGAGGCTGTTCTGACCTGCCAAGCTAACAACCCGTTATTAAATCATTAATCCAATCTTCTCGCTCTCCTTCGGCTATTGGCAGACTCCTTGCAATCACATTTGTGTATTCAACAGGAGGTTTATCATGAAATGGACAGGTATGTATCTTATTGGTTATGTTATCCTGATTGGTGGCCTTCTCGCTGCGCTTTGGAAAATGGGTGTTCTGGCCAGCATCGGTACAGCATGGACCTTGATTGCAGCGGTGATAGCAATCGGTATTGGCATCATGCTCGCAGTCGCCAGTAGCAGCAATAAAGGAAATATCGAAATCGGCCGGAAGTGAATTGTAAAAATAACGGCTCATGCAGAGCTGAGAAAGGAGGCCGGATACCATGCAACTCGCTATATCGCCACAGCCGGTGGTTTCTCTCATCGCAGGAATATTGATTTTCATTTTCCCGAAACTATTAAATTATATCGTTGCCATCTATCTCATTGTGATTGGCATTCTCGGGTTGATCCGCTGATGGGGTTGCCAATTTTTTATCCACAATAATAAAACCATTCCCGTCCTCATTGTGAGGGGTTGATCGCCATTGGGCACAAGCCCGGAAAAAAGGAAAGAAAGGAAAAATTTATTATGACAGAACATGAAAAACCACAGGATCATTTATTCCTTGGATTATTGATCGGAGGGGCTCTAGGCGTATTGGCCGGCATTCTCTTCGCACCGAAATCCGGAACAAAACTGCGCTCTGAGATCAGGGAGAAAAGAAACGCGGTTTTAAAGGATGCAAAAGAAATTTACGCTGATGCCAGTACGAAAGCAAAAGAGATTATTGAGGAGGCCACGCATCAAGCAATGGCGTTAAAGAAGGACGCCGATAGACATTTCGCAGAGACACGCCAGAAGACAAAAGAGATTTTGGCCCATGGCGAAAAAAAACAGGCCGAAGCCGGTGTTACAGAAAAATAAGACACAGAAGAAAATAAAATCTCAACCCGAAGGTGTTGATCATAAATCCACTGATAGCGATTCTATTGGCCATGCGTATTGCTATCCGTGGGGGTGGGGTTCCCTATTGGCATCACGGATATTCCGGCGTATCCGCTCAGTCTTAGGCGGACTGCGGTGGCAGCGTGGCCTCATTCGCCTTCTGATTTGCACGACCGTCATGATCATCACGCTCGTTGCGCTCGGATTATATCGCATCTATTTTGATAGAACCAACCTGCCTGCTCTAGAACCATTTACCCGTTTTGAGTTTGCAACCATCGGCCACGTTTACGATGCCAATGGCCAGCCGCTCGTGGAAATGGCCAGAGAATACCGCCGGAATATCCGGTATCAGGACATTCCACCCGTTGTTCGAGATGCGATCCTCGCCGCCGAGGACAAGAATTTTTTCACCCATAACGGCGTTGACTATTCCGTCATTCCTCGCGTCCTCAGCAAAATCAGATTCGGAACGCTGGCAACAAGAATTACAACATTAAGCCGTGAGGACGAGGCGAAGAGCGAGGCGATCTTCCCGCATGGGGGATCGACCATCACCCAACAGCTCGTGCGGTGTCATTTTCTTAAAAACCTGACGAGTTTCCAAAACATGACGACTCAGGAAAACAGCGATCAACTTCTGCACGGCGTACTCTTGCCCCGCGCGCTGTCTTACCTAATCGGCTCACATAGCGTCAACATGCTGGTTCGGAAGCTGGAGGAGATTCGACTGTCCTTGTGGGTCGAAAAAAAAATGCAGGAGCGTTTTGGTTCAAAACGCCGCGCTAAGGAAGAACTTTTGGCCCGATACGCCAGTTTGATCTACATGGGAAACGGTCAGTACGGATTTGCGGTGGCGGCGGAATATTATTTTGGCCGGTCTCTCGCTACGTTCACCGCGGATGATGCAGACCTGGCAGCCCTGCTCGCCTCTATCGCCAAGTCACCCCTCCATTATGCGCCCGGTGCGAAAAACACGGAGAGAGTTTTGCACCGGAGAAATCAAAGCCTGGCACTCATGGCGGCCAACGGGTTCATTTCTCCCGACAGACTGAAGGATGCCGAACAACGCCCGATTCAGGCCGTCGTAGGACGCAAAAACAAGGCGCTTCTGGGGTCTGCGGTTGTAAGCAATGTCCTGGAAGAGCTCAAAGGCCGCCATGCCAACCTCAGCATTGAAGATCTTCTGCAGGGCCGCATCCAGATTTACTCGACGGTGGAAGCCCGGGTGCAACAAATTGTGGACGATGCCCTCGAGCACGGTCTCGCGCTTTACGAGAAGCGGCGCCCTGCCGCCAAAGGGCTGATCCAGGGTTCTGTCGTTGTGCTGAGAAATCGTGATGCAAGCATCCTCGCCGAAACGGGTGGCCGCAGGCTCTACCAAGACCGTTCCAGTTCATACAGCGATTTTAACCGCGTCACAAAGTCTCTGAGGCAACCGGGTTCCGCAATGAAACCTATTGTCTATCTCGCTGCATTTCAGCAGGGAATATTTAATCTGGATACGCTGGTTCCCGACGAACCCATCAGCGTTCCCGACAAAGGGAACCAGCAGACGAAATGGATCTCAAATTACGATGGTCAATTCAAAGGCATGATCCCCCTCAGGGAAGCCCTGGCACAATCCAGAAACGCCGTGGCAATTTGGATCACCGAACGGATTGGGATGGACAGCGTCATGTGGATGGCGCGTAGCCTGGGGATCCAAACACCGCTTTCGCCCTATGTCACAACCGCGCTAGGCGCATCCGAAGTGAATTTGCTGGAGCTGGCCAATGCGTATCGTACGATGGCCTCGGGCATCTTCGCGAAGCCGTATGTGATCCGAAAGATCGTTAGCAATTCCGGTGAGGTGTTGGCCGATAACGACCACAGCGAACCTCCGGTCGACGTCGTCCTCCATGCACTTGCGCTCATTCAGGAAGGCCTGCGCGGCATTGTGCGCATGCCCTCCGGCACCGCTCATACGCTCGAAGCAAGCGATTTTCCGATCCCCGTTATGGGAAAGACAGGAACAACCAATGGCTTCAGGGATGCGCTCTTTGTAGGGTCCACTTACGGCCCGGAAGGAATCACTATTGCCGTGCGTATCGGCTTTGATGATAACCGTTCCCTCGGACACAAAGAAACCGGCGGCCGGGTTGCGCTTCCGGTGTTCAGAAAGATTATGTTGAACGTGTACCGCAAAATGCTGGCAGGACCTGTGCCTGCATTTCCGGTTCAAATGGAACAACGCATTAATAATTACCTGAAAGGCGACCCCGCTGACGATGCGCCGGCGCCGGAGGAAAATATCCCTCAAAATATTGAGGCTCCACCAAATACTGAGGCCAAACGAATCACTCCAAATCAGGCTGCTGCTCTCTCCTTTTCATCTAACACTCCGTTATTAATGAATTAATTAAATCTTCTGATTCTCCTTCGGCTATTGGCAGACTCCTTGCTAGTACATGGGTATGATCATGTTCATTATATATCGTACGAAAGAAGGTTCTTTTTTATGATCCTTGTCATCACACGCATGAAGGTCATCTCTGAAAAACGTTTGGAGTTGTCCCAGACGATTGCTTCACTATCCGGTTCTATCAGGCAGGAAAAGGGATGTAAGCGTTGCGACTTCTGCCAGAGTATTGAGGATGAAGATCGACTCTTTCTTATCGAAGAATGGGATACCAGGGAAAATCTTATGAACCACATGAAATCGGAGAACGCGAGTGTGTTCCGGGGTGGTGCACAGAATCTTCTCCAAGGTCCATATGAAAGGAGATTCCATACCGTTTTCAGCCCTGCAGGGATGGAGGAGACTTAAGAGGTCACGCAATGAATCATTTAACAATCAGTCTTATTGGAGAGGAGTAACCATGAAATTGAACATCCTGCAACCATGCGCCAGAGACCAGGTCCCGATATTGAGCTATATCGTCACGGTCTTTCTCATCACCATTGGCATTTCTGCGCTGATCCGCTGATTGGTCTGCGCATCTCGTATAAACAGAACCCGCAAGGATTGAAGTCCTGCGGGATCAAAGAGTTCCATCAACAACCGTAAAAACAAAAAAAGGAGAACGGACAAATGAAAACAATGAACAGACTTATAGTAATGATATTGGCAGCAGTGGCGCTGCTGGCACTCAGCATGCCCGTGTATGCATCCAAGATGGACAACCGTATTGAATCATCTGCCAAAAAGTCGTATGTATTCCAGACTTATCTTCAGGGGGATGATATTAAAATCCAATCCGTAAATGGCGCTGTGACCTTAACGGGAACTGTCTCCCAGGAATCACACAAAGCATTAGCCCACGAGACCGTAGCAGGCTTGCCGGGGGTGAAGAGCGTGGACAACAAGCTGGAAATCAAAGGCGAACGACCCGCTGATAACCCGGATGCATGGATCACAGCAAAAGTAAAAACCATACTCCTGTTTCATCGGAACGTGAGCGTTATGACAGAGATTAGCACCAAAGACGGCATCGTCACCCTGAAAGGCGATACATTAAGCCAGGCACAAAAGGATCTGACAACCGAATACGCAAAAGATGTTGAAGGGGTCAAAGGCGTCAATAATGAGATGACCATAGGAAAAAACCCGAAAAAGAAACAAACGGTCGGCTCTAAGATTGATGACGCGTCCATCACCGCTCAGGTTAAGATGACGCTGCTCTATCGCCGCTCGACCAGTGGCATCAATACCTCAGTCACCACAAAGAGGGGTGTTGTGACATTGACCGGCAAGGCGAAAAATGCTGCTGAAAAAGATCTGGCTTCCAAATTCGCCAACGACGTAAATGGTGTAAAGAGTGTAAATAACCGGATGACCATCGAGTAAAGTCCGGGATCAAATTAACCACCCATTGCCTTCCGGCGCGGGAGTGTACCGGAAGGCAATGGGAATGAATTATCAGAGAGGAGAATCATATGTTGTGGACAATTGCCGTAGTATTGTTAATTTTGTGGGCTCTGGGGCTGGTGACAGGTTATACGATGGGTTCTTTTATTCATGTCCTGCTGGTCATTGCAATAATTGTTGTACTCGTTAGAGTCATTCAGGGGCGACGGGTCGTTTAAAAGACGAACATGAAAATTATTTTATGAGATAGGCGCATCGGAGTTGGGGGACCGGTAAGGTGTTTCTTATTGATCCGGTCCCCCCTTAAGAAAAAGAGGGAAGCAACTCATGATAAAGATGAAAGTAAATAAATATACGAAGTTTGTTTTTCATCTGCGCAAATACAGCTTCTATCTTACAGTCATGACCTCTCTGGTTTTAATTTTTGTTTTTCTCGGCGCAACGTCCTATCTCTATCTGCCATCACCATCGACAAATCCTTACAGACAAGCGTTGGAAGAATCTTTCAGGCAAGAGAATGTCCAACAAGAATGGAAACGGCTGTACAAATATCATGGAAATCCGGCAGTGGTTATTTATGAAGAAGGGAAGGCGCCTTATTTTTACGATAAACAAGGCAACGAATGTGCCTTCATCGCCCCACATGGAGCAGTCAAACCTATTAATATGAATCATCCGGCGGAAGATAGCGAGGATTACACAACATTGACGTTCAACCCAAACCCATTATTAGAATCGACACGCCGAGAGGAGTTCCCGAATGAACAGAAGTATGTTCCGTGAGATTAAAGACGGTGAAGATGTGACCGATATTATCGCTAAGTTTTTTGCATTTATAGCCATTCCTGCCGCTGTGTTCGTGATTGTTTTCTCACTATGGACAATCTTCCAGGCACCGGGGAATGCCTGCGGACCCGGCATTTGCTGAGCTCATTAAGGTTGTGGCTATTCTGGACACAAATATCTAAAACCAGCCGAATAATCGCGCTAATCAAAAATATCTCCGCTAATGCCACCCCCATTACGCGAACTGAGCCAACCGGAATGGACATTAGGGAGAATATTTTTAGTGCGATATCACACTTTGATTTTGCCTTCTTTCATCATTTTTGTGGCCTTAAAAATATCCAGAGGGAACTTTTTGTATACTTCTTCAAGCTTTACTAGGAGAACCGGATAACCAATCCCCTGAGCGAGCGCAAAGGGACCAAAAGGAGACCCGCCGCCATTGGCCATCGCCAGATCGATTTCCTTGGGATCATCCGCCACGCCTTCTTCCAGAATTTTCGTCGCTTCGTTGACCTGTAACGCGACCAGATGGTTCAGGTCGAATTCCTTGGTCGCCTTGGCCAGATCAATGGCCGGTCTGCCCTTGGACCAGTCATAAAACCCCTTGCCGGTTTTTTTGCCGAGGTTGCCTGATTTCAAATAAGACTCGATGGCATCGGACGGCTTGTAATCCTTGGAAAGCACCGAAGCAAAATATTCCAAACCATGCACAGCGACATCAATGCCGACATAGTCCAAAAGTTCGAATGGCGCCATCGCCATGATGGGCTTAAACGCTGCGTCAAACTCTTCCGGCGTGGGATGGCCCGCTTCCAGAATTTTGGAAAGCAAAAGCAGCGTCGGTTCGTTGACCCGGTTGTAAATGAACCCCGGCGAGTCTTTTCTAACGATGACCGGAACTTTTTTAATTTTTTTGGCGATGTCATAGCCGATCTGAATAGATTCGTCGGATGTCTTGTCACCTTTGATGACTTCCACCAGTTTCATCAGAATAGCCGGGTTGAAAAAATGATAGCCGATCACCTTCTCCGGTCTCTGTGTAGCCAAAGCAATGTCTGTGATGCTGATATTGGATGTGTTCGACGCCAAAATGGCGTGCTTGGGGGCGAACTTGTCCAGATCGGCAAAGACGCTTCTTTTGAGTTCGAGTTTTTCCGGCACGGCTTCAATAATGAAATCCGCATCCTTCACGGCTGTCTGCAAATCCACCATCGGGGTAAGACGCGCCAGAGCGTCATTGTATGCCTCCGGCGTCACTTTTCCTTTTTCCTTGAATTTGTCAAAGCTGGCTTTGATACCGGCCATTCCTTTATCCACAAACTTCTGCTCGATATCCCTCAAAACAACGGCATAACCGCCCAACAAGCAGGATGCCGCGATTCCGTGTCCCATGTCCCCCGCACCAATCATTGCAATCTTCTTTACGTCTTCAGCTTTCATTTTAATTCTCCTTTCTTATCTTTAGGATTTATGCCTAAGTTTCGTCGTCGTCATCTATTTACTCTTTCAGCGCCCCGGTGAAGTTGTCCGCCTCAACCTTCAGCGCGGCACCTTCGTTGTTCATGATGCAGGCAAGGCGGCCGTAGAATTTGGGAAATTCCGCGCCGATGAAAAACTGCGACGACAGCACGCGGCCGCTGTAGTAGGCGGCTTCCGGGTTGTCGGCCAGAATCTTCTGCCGGTCGGCGCCTTTGGCATCGCCCAACAACGCTTTGGCTTTGGGAGTGGTGATGGTGAGGCTCCACAGATGCAGCCAGGCCAGAATCAGCGGATACATGGCCTGCTGGAAGGGTGTTGCGTTATTGAGCAGAAGGAGAATCTTCATTTCGCTCATCTGCTTCTTCATCATCTCGATCATCTCGTCGAGTTTTGCCAGACCGTCGACGACCGGATTGACATACTTGTCGTCGACGACGCCTTTGGCCTTCGCAATCGTGCCATTCATCCATTCCTTGAGCTGGGAGTAGTTGTACATCTCGGGATTCATGAGAATCTTGCGCATGACCAGGTCGAGTGACTGGATGGCGTTGGTCCCCTCATAGATCGAAAAAACTTTGGTGTCGCGGGCGTACTGTTCGACCGGGTATTCCTGGCAGAAGCCGTAACCACCGTAAACCTGCATCGCCTCGGCGGTGACGAGCCAGGAGGCGTCGGAGATGCCGGCCTTCACGATCGGAGTCAGGATTTCGACGATACCGGTCGCTCTTTTCACTTCTTCGGGATCTTTCGATGCATGCATGATATCCTCGTGATAGGCAAGGAAGAGGCACAGCATACTCATCCCCTCGACGTTGCTCTTCATGTAAAGGAGCATCCGCTTCACGTCCGGGTGATTGATGATGGTCACGGGGCCGCCTTTGGGATTGGTAATGAGGGCGCTCTGAACCCTGTTGCGGGCGTAAGTTACAGCGTGCAGGTAAGCGGCACTGGAGCAACCCAGGGCTTGGACACCCGTGTGGATGCGGGCTGCGTTCATGAGATGGAACATGACCTTCATGCCTTCGCGTTCTTTGCCCAGCAGGTAGCCGACGCACTTGCCGTTATCGCCAAAATTCAGCGAGGAGGTGGCGTTTCCTTTAAGGCCCATTTTGTGCTCGATACCCGAACAGATCATGTCGTTGCGCTTGCCCAGGGAACCATCCTTGTTGATGAGGACTTTGGGAACGACGAAGATCGAGATCCCCTTGGTCCCTTCCGGATCGCCTTCGATCCTCGCGAGGACCGGGTGAATGATGTTCTCGTTCATGTCGTGTTCGCCGTTGGAGATGAAAATCTTTGAGCCGGTGATCAGATAGGTACCATCGGCTTGCTTGACCGCCTTTGTTTTCAGAGCCCCGACATCGGATCCGGCGCCCGGCTCCGTCAGACACATGGTGCCGCCCCATTTTCCTTCCAGCAGCTTGGGAACAACCATGTCATAGAGTTCCTTATTAGCGAAGGGGGCGATGATGGCGAGCGCCCCGGTGATCGAGCCGCAATACATTGTCAGGGATGTGTTTCCGGCATTGAAATACTCGGCGCAGGCCATCGAGATGCTGGAGGGGAGGCCCATCCCGCCCATTTGCTGAGGCAGGGCCAGGGAATGGAATCCTGACTCGATATAGGCATTGAATCCCTTTTTGAACGACTCGGGAACCTTGACCTCGCCCGTTTTGGGATCGAACTTCAGGCCCGTCTTGTCCCCTTCGGCATTGGTCGGATAAAACTGCTGGATGGCAATCTTTTCTGCCAGTTCGAGCGTATCTTCATAGACGCTCCGGTCAAAATCTTTGAATGCCTCAAACCGGCTCAGTTTCTCCAGCTCCAGCATTTCAAACAGGGTAAAACGGACATCACGTGAATCTATTAACTGATTTAACGACATACTTGCCTCCTTAAAAATAATATTTTTTATCCCTTGTTAATACGGGACGGGTACTAAGATTTTATTGACCTTTTCATTGACTTTGGACATTTTCAGGATCACGTCAAATTCTGCCTGGCTTTTCGGCCACCAGCAACTGAGGAATGACGGATCGGACACGCCTTTGGTAATCGTCTGAACCGTACCGTAAATTTTGACACGTCCTCCGGCTGTAATGCCCATAAACTCCGACGGAAATTTGTCAGCCAGCATGGGATAAGCTTTAGGAAAAGCCGCGCGGATCTTATAGGCGTCGGTTGCCGTGCCCGCCGCTGTGATGGCTCGGGCCAGCGAATGCACGGCCGTGTAATTGAGAACGCATTCCCAAGTGGTCATTCTTTTATAGGCTTTTGTATATCGCGAATCAAACGGACGCTCAGCGTAAGGCGAAGCAGGAAGACTCAAAACACCACCCGTACCGATCAGGTCGCCCATGATTTTCGTGCTGCCCAGGAGTTTGGCAATAATGTCCTGTTTGGCCTGATCGATCATAATGAAGCCGCCTTTGAACCCCATCTGACGCGCCTGTTCGATCACCAGAGCGGTTGTGGCCGATGGGCCGCCAATCAGCATGCAATCAGGCTTGGTCGCAATCGCAGCAGTCAATGGTGCGGAAAAGTCTGTTTCCATGTAATAATTGGCTGGTTTGGACATGGTGATGACGCCACCCTTCTTTTCCCAGGATTCCCGGAACGCCTGACTCCACTCGTCGCCGTAACCGCCAAACGTTACCACCATGGCGCAGGTCTTCCAGCCTTTTTTCAGCGCCCAGTCGGTAAATACTTCCACATAAACACTGAAGGTCGGCGTGGATATGATGGTCAGTTTGTTGCCCAGTGCCTCAACTTTCGGCGTGCTGGTATACGCCATCATGAGAAACTCTTTACCCTTTTCTTCGTTGATCTTCATTATAGGGACGGTGGTGGTGAACACACCGTTAAAGACAGCGATGGCGCCTGCCGCCTGGAAGCGTCGCGCATTGTTGGTTGCCTGAGTGGGATCGGCGCGATCATCAAGTTTTTCCAATTTAAAGGTATATTTTTTTCCGGCAACCGTAATGCCGCCCTCTTCATTGATTTCTTTGACAGCCATATCAATGCCGTTGAAAATATCCTGACCATATTCAGCGGCGAAGCCGCTGATCGGCCCCGAGTAGCCGATAATTATTTCGCCCGCAACGCCGAGAGATGTCCAGAAAAAAAGAATACTGATGGTTGACCATAAAATGAATCTTTTTAAATGCTTCATGTCTGCTCCTCCTCATTATTTGCTGTGTAGAGTGCTGAATGACGCTGATCAAAACCGCTCATTTTTTCGACAAACGCTTAAAGATTGATATGGAACTTTCGTTTTTTTAGCAGATAAAAAAGGAAACGCAAGAAATATTTTTTAATCATCTTCAATGTTTATGATTTTAAATAAAAAATTACTCTTTATTCTTCCCTTGATAGATAGAGCCGGTGCTCCCGGGAAATCGGTTACTTTGTATTTTTCGATCAGCTGAAAAGCCTCTTCAACCTGGAATTTGCGCATCAGGACATGAAGATTGCCATACTTGCAGGCTTTATTCATGGAAGTAAGGCCGAAAGAATGTGAAAGAGGCAGGGCACCCAGCGTGATATCAGAAGACTGCGTATCGTGAGCGCGGAACGAATTATCAGCACAGGAGTAAAGGTTCTTATGCGTTAACATCACCCCTTTGGGTGTTGAAGTTGTCCCTGCCGTGTATAATCTTCCTCTCCGATAGTTGGCAGCGAGGTTTTATCAGGCTGGTTATTAATCAGTTGAGAAAAAGAAGTGGTCCCTTGCGGTGCGGCATCATCAAGCAGGATAATGTTTTTCAGGGTTTTGTCCGGCAGCCGCACGGATTCATTTTTTAGGAAAATATCGCTGATGGTGATCGTGGCCGCTGCTTCACAGTTGTCCAGAATGTGGGTTAATTCCTTTTGCGCCATAAGCGGAATGAGTGGTACGATAACGCCGCTACAGCGAAGAATTCCCTGATAGCTGATAATGACCTCCGGGCAGTTGGGAAGCATCACAACCACATTATCGGTTTTTTTACGCCCAGCTTCATCAGGCTGCAAGCTAGCTTTGTAGCGTCCTAGATGATTTGTTTGTTGGTAAAGATTTTGTCATCGAATATTAAAAAGGGATATTCGCCAAAAGTATTTATTGTTTCATCGGCAAGCTCGACAAGATTCATTGGTTGCCCCCCGTTTGTTCTATAATAACAGTTTATCTCAGAGCTAGAATATAAAAAGATTTATTGCCGAGTCAATGTTTATATTATCATGGTGTGTCAATATTTCTAATTGAAATAAAAAAATATTTTCAGTACATTATTTACGAATCCATAAAAAACATATATACATCAGAGGGGAGTATGTATGCGATACTAGCTGGCGCGATCATTTTGGCGCATCTTCTATTTATTGCTTTTGTTGTTGCGGGAGGGTTACTTGTCGTGCGTTGGCCACGTCTGGCCTGGGTGCATATTCCGGCTGTGGTTTGGGGAGTAGTTGTAGAGATGACCGGCTGGATTTGTCCGCTGACGCCGCTGGAAAATCATCTGCGCCGCCTTTCCGGCAGCAGTTCATACAGCGGAGGCTTCATTGAGCAATACCTGATTCCGGTAATCTACCCTGCAAACATCACAGCATCTACGCAATTTATCCTTGGCGGGCTGGTCATCGCTATAAACTTAGTCATCTACGCTATTATTATTAGAAAACAACGTGCATTGCCGAAGGATATTCACAGGTAGCAGGAGGGCATGGTATGAATTCTAAAAAAAATAATGTATTCAGGTTTCTGCTGGCGGCAGTTCTGCTTTTATTCGGCTTTGCCGCCTGTTCGTCTCCAGACAAGTTACCAAGGCTTGCCGCTGATGCCGTCGTTGTGGCTTTCGGCGACAGTATTACTTTCGGCACCGGCGCCAATCCGCAGGAGAGTTATCCCGCGGTTTTGGAGAAATTAATCGGGAGACGGATTATTAATGCCGGAGTGCAAAAAGGCGTAGCCGTTGTTATAATTGCGGTGCCTTCTCCGGGGATATTTGTTTCACCCGCGTCTTTTTATTTAGACATCGCCAAAGAGCTGACTATTCCTCTGGAAGAAAATACATTGTCCCTGGTACTGGCCGATGGTTCACTTAAATCGGATTATATCCATCCCAACGCTGCAGGATACAGCCGCCTTGCAGAGGCTATTGCAGTACTGTTGAAAAAAAACGGCGCGATCAATTAGCTTGTCTATCCAATATTTTTGTTCCAGTTGTATTTCTCAGAAAAGAATCAGGGCGGGAGTTTGTTTGCTCCCGCCCTGAAGTAAAATGTTCTATTCTAACAGGAAGGATGCCTCGGGAATTTCCATAACGGAATTATAACCTTCCTTGATGATCCGCAAGATATTTCCAACTATGGGAAGAAGGTTGTGGGCGAAGAATTTCGCCGAAGCCACTTTACCGGCATAGTACGGGTATTCGAAATGTTCTTTGCCCAGCTCGTCGATTTTCTTCTGGGCAATTATGGCATACTCAAGCAGAAGCTTGGCGCCGTATATATGGCCTATGGCATTGAGGATTCGAGTGGCAAAGAAACCGATCATGCTGAACTTACCCTGTCCCAGGTATCCGGCCATTGTAGTCTGAATTTCCTTATACTGATTCAAACCTTCCGCCAGAAGAGCGATTTGCGCGCTGAGAATTTTATGATCTTTGTTGTCGGCAACAAATTTTTCCAGTTCCGCAAATCACAAAGCAAACACCTGACCTCCGGCCATCATCCATTTGTGGCCGATGAGGTCCAGAGATTGGATATAGTTGGTTCCTTCCCAGATGGGGTAGATCCGGCTGTCCCGAAGCTGCTGCGCGATGGGATAATCTTCGGAAAATCCGTAGCCTCCGTAGCATTGCATTGCCTCGGAAATACTGAGGAACGCCATGTCCGAACACCAGGCCTTGATGATCGGCGTGTTGATCTCCACAAAGGCTTTGGCGCGTTTTCGTTCTTCCAGGATGAGAAGCTAGGTAGCCTAAATTCATTCGGCTTGATTTTAAATAAAAAAATTACTCTTTATTCTTCCCCTTCATAGATACAGCCGGATTCCGGGCTTTCCTGAACGATGATCTTATACAATTGCGGAAGTGTGGGTCGAAGACGCCGTCAGCCCCTTCACGCCTTGATCCCAAGAAGCTATCAAACGCTGGCCGATATCTTTGAATCCCGGGTGGTCGGCCATATAGGCGGGGATTAACGCCCGTGTTTCCGTGACCGCTTCGGCCATCCGGTTGAAAGTGGCTGAAACCACCGGCATCGGTAAAGAAAGATGGGCCACGGCAAAACGCTCCAGCGTTTTTTTCGGCCACCACTTCTTTGTCCCGGCCAGGGTCAGCGCCGGAACATCTTTGGCGATGTAGGCCGTCGTGGTCACCAGATCATACACGGGGGCCATTCGGACGGCATGTCCCGGTAAGTCATACAGAACACCGAAGTTTTTCAGATGCGCATCACCGTTTCGCAGCATGACCGACAACACCAGCGCCGAAAAGAACTGTTGGCGGGCTTCCATCAGACGATTTCCGGAAACAAAATCACTGATGCTTTTGGCGACACGTTCATAACTGCCGGCATATTTTTTTGCTGTTCCCAATGCCTGAAGACTGCACATATCCTCAAAGCCGATCGCCGCGCCTTCCGCCGTTATGTCAAATCGCCGCATAATTAAAAGACCGCCATTGTGGGAAAGAAAAAATTCCGGTACGGAAAGTCCGGCGCGCTTGGCCGCTGTCATGCAGAAATACTCATTGGCGGCCAGACACGGGTAATCCGAACCCCACGACTTTACAATGTAGCTCGCTTGCGTCAAAGTGCCGCGCTCGGAAGCATCCAGCAGTACCTTGGGCTGAACCCCTGATATTCCGGAGCTAAGCGCATATTTTGCCACCAGTTCATGAAACAGTTCTTTGGTATCGGAATAGACAAGCAGTTCATCCAGAGATTCCGGCATTTCGGAAATATGAGGCGATGGATCACCGGGAAGCGCAAACCGATTTCGCCCTACCTGATTGCCACCAGTTACACGAAGACACTCCCACCATCAGCGTTCCTCCTCTTCACGAAGTTCTTCCAGGGTTGGCGGTTGACCTGCCGATCGCACTCGCAGTTCCAACCCCAGAAATTCAAGAATGCGAATCAGCTTGCGTACACCGATTTCCTGCACGGTGCCATTTTCGATCTGCCCGATGGTTGTCCGGCTCATTCCCAGGGCTTTCGCCAATTCCGCCTGAGAAATCTTACGTTTCTTTCGAGTCTGCCGAATTTGTTGTCCAATATTAAATAGCATGATTGCATTATATGTAATACATTACTGATTGTCAACGCTATTTTGCATTATATATAAGTCAAAATAGCAGATAATACCGTACGATATTCGACCACTTCTCTTATCTGATTGAAAATGATGTTATATCTATTTTATTCAAGGCTCTTTAGTAATTCACGGGCTATGTTGGCGCTTTCCAAGCGCATCATGGTTTCTTCCGACCGACCATAACCCAGCAGATTGATGCTGCCGTACCAGACAATACTTCGGTCGATGATCGCGAATTTTTGATGGATGTTGGATTTGAAAATAATTTGCAGCCCCATGGATTCCAACTCTGTAAAAATCCCCCGCAGAGCCTTGTCGTCTTTATAGTCCGTAACAGGCCGCGTCATAATGACGACTTTGATCTGCTTTTGCAAAGCGGCGGCAATCAACGGCGATGCCTGCTGAATTCGTCTTTTTGTGGCAAAAGGACTGACAATCACAATTTCTTTTCGTGCAACTGCCAAGTCATTCTCGTAAACAGGTTGGAAATTTTGATGGTCAAAAATAATGTCCATGGAATTTTCGGCCAGGCCCTCCGCCCGGACCTTGTAACCCAGTGACGCATAACCAGCCAATCTCTTATTATACATCTTCGAAAAAACCCTGACTTGGCTGTCCACGTAGTCATAAATTTGGACATTTTCCTTGCCGACAAAGAGACGGTGCAGGCGTCCTGCATACTGCTGAACGGTTCCCTTCCAGGATATTGGTATCGCCAGAAAAAGCGTATCGAGCCTTGGTTCATCAAAACCTTCACCGACATATTTACCCGTTGCCAACAACGTCAATGGCTGCCCGGCAGGTGTTTCATTGATCCGGATGAAGGCTTCCCTCTTTTCTTTCGCGCTTGCGCGCCCGGTCAGCGAAATAACATCCGGAATACTTCCTTGCAGCATCTTTGCCAACACATCGACATGCGCGGTTCTTTCAGTCAGGACAAGACAGTTTCTGCTTTCGGAATAACTCCTAATGACGTCATCGGTGATTAGCCTGTTTCGCCAGTCGTTTGACACAATTTCGGAATAAAGTTCCTGAATGGAATAATCTTTCTCGTCCATCTCAAATGACAATCGGAAATTTGTGAATCTTGGAATAATGTAATGCTCAAAAGGCCGCAAGCGTGCCTGTTGTTTTGCGTCCACGCGATACCGGATGGGGCCGCAGTGCATGAAGATGATCGGATGATGACCGTCCTGCCTTGCCGCCGTGGCCGTCAAACCATAGACATACTTTGCCGTAACGGTCTTGAGGATCTGTTCAAAACTGAACGCCGAGACATGATGGCATTCATCGACAATCACCATGCCGTAATCTTTCACAAGCTCTTTAACGTCGCCACCGCTGCTTAAAGATTGCATGATCGCAATATCCACAATCCCGCCGGGACTCTTCTTCCCGGCGCCAATCAATCCGATCACATTTTTCTTTTTTTGGCGTCCGCGCTTCTTTTCCATAGCGGGCAGGACTTCGTCGATTTTCAAGAACTCCGTAAGCCTGTCCGTCCATTGGGTAAGAAGCTGCTGTCTATGGACAAGAATCAACGTATTGACCTTGTGCTCGGCAATCAGTTTTGCAGCAATCACTGTCTTGCCGAAAGCCGTGGTTGCCGAAAGAACACCGTTTTCATGTTTTAACAATTCATCAATGGCCTGACACTGCTCGTCCCTGAGCACACCAGTAAAATCCACTTGAATGCTTTTTCCTTTTTGTTTCTTATCCAACCAGGCAGGTGTGATGCCCGCATCAGCACAAAGCGCTATGATGTCCCCTTCGCATCCTCTAGGCAGACAAAGATAGTCGGGTGTCTCATCACAACATGAAATAATTCTCGGCTTGTTGTAGGTCGACAGGCGCATGGCCTGAGCTTTATAGAAATCAGGATTTTTAAACGCAGCCAGCCGTTGCATTGCGTTTAAGCCTTTTTGTGAAATACTGGCTTTGGGAATAAAAATCATGTTGGCCCGGACTAACACCATTTCTTTTGGAAAATCCTGAGCGGCAAGACCGATCCGGGGCTTTGGCTCCCACGGCTTTTCTATTTTTTCATCATCTTTTTTCAACGCGCCCAACTCATCCGGCCCGCTCAAGTGCGCCGCAAGCATTGCAACGCTTTCCTCAGACATTTTTTGAATGGCGGATAAAAATTCCCACTGATTTTCATAAGGATTGAAGTTTTCATCAATGAAAACACTGTTGCCGAGTTCACGCGCCTTTTTCTGCAATGGCAGAGCGATTAAATTGCCGAAGCCACCTTTAGGCATGGTATCCTGGTTTGGAAATAATCTATCGTAGGATTTGAAGGATAGCTCATGATGCCTGCTCATGGAGCAAGTAATTAATGCAGAACCGAATTTTCTTGCCAATGCAGCAGGGATCGGCGTTTCAAAGAAAAACCAGGCATGCGCGCCATTACCTGATCTTGATCTCTCCACAACAACGGATATATCGAACGCCAAACAAACGGAGCGAAGCGTTGTAATATCTCTTTGCCAGCCTTCGTCGTCAAAATCCATCGCCAGAAAACGGCATGTTTCATCCATGAACAAAGGGTATATGCCGACAATGACCTTCCCTCGCAGATGATCCTCGATAATCTGCTCCGTCAATTCGTCATACGTCCTGTGAGCGCAGACGGAACATTTGATCTGCGGCTTTCGGCAGACGCCTGATTTCCATTCATTACGGCATGCGGGTGAGTATCCTGTATCACCTTTCTTGTTTTCCCATCGTTTGGCATAGACATCATCTCTGCCTTTAAAAAGCGTCATGAATAACTTTATCTTTTCTGATGGAGGGATTTCGGACAGCAACACCAATGGTTGAATGCTCTCATTTGATGGGGCGGGGAAGATTACATCATCGCTTGGCGAAGGAAGAATGTCGCGCAATTTCGCTCTGAGCCGCTCATTTTCCTTTTTCAAAGTTTCGTTTTCGGCCACTAAAGCGTTATATTTTTCTAATAGTGCGTCGGAAGTCACGATTCACCGCTCCCGTTGTTAATACAATTAATCTTCCCCTTCATAGATACAGCCGGATTCCGGGCTTTCCTGAACGATGATCTTATACAATTGCGGAAGTGTGGGTCGAAGACGCCGCCAGATCCACTGACATAAATTTTCCGAAGTGGGATTTTCCAGACCTTCGATATTGTTTAAATTTTTATGATCTAATTGATCCAGGACCGGTTCAAAAGCGGCCGAGATGTCGGCAAAATCCATCACCCAGCCAGTGCGGGGGTCGGCGCTACCCCGGATGTGGATTTCAACGCGGAAGGAATGGCCGTGCAGCTTGGCGCACTTGTGGCCGACAGGGACACAGGGTAGATGATGCGCCGCGTCAAATTTGAATACTTTATAAATTTCCATTTTTTATTCCTTATCGAACACCTAATATTTTATGCAACTGCACACTGATTCGCCACTCGGGATGCGCCAAAACATACTCCAAGGCCTGCCTTGTGGCCTGTTCCTGACCAGCGCCGTCCATGGGCTGCAGAAAAAAATGCCGGAAATTCAGTTTTAGATATTGTTCCGGATTGGCCCCATCCTGCGGATAGACCAGCTTTAACTCATGCCCGCTTACCTGCGCCAACGCCACAGAGGCTTTGGGACTGACACAAATCCAGTCAATGCCCGCAGGCGCTGCAAGTGTACCATTGGTCTCCACGGCTATTTCAAAATTTGCTTCATGCAGGGCGGCAATCAACTCGTCATTGATCTGCAGCAAGGGTTCTCCGCCGGTGCAAACCACAAAGCGGCGACCGTTTGATTGCGGCCAGTTTTGAGCTATCTTTTGGACCAAAAGGCTTGCGGTCTTATATGATCCGCCATCGTTGCCGTCCGTCCCGACAAAATCCGTATCGCAAAATTTGCAGAGCGCATCTTTTCGGTCTTCTTCTTTACCGGACCACAAGTTACATCCGGCAAAACGACAAAAAACCGCCGGACGGCCACTGTAATAGCCTTCCCCTTGTACCGAATAAAATATTTCCTTAACAGAATACATAAGTCCTTTAGGCTGGTTGTCCTTCGGTCTTCAGTCTTCAGCCTTCGGTCTCGTGACCCCTTTAGGGGGTCAGCCTATATCTTACCGGATCGCTGAGTCCCGCTTCCTGAAAGCCTTTCAGGCGCAGCAAGCAGGAATCACACTGGCCGCAGGCAGCGCCGTCCGTTCCCGGATCGTAGCAACTATGCGTCAGGGAATAATCAACGTCCAATTCCATACCTTTGCGAATAATCTGCGCCTTGCTTAACGCGATGAGCGGTGTATGAATTTTTAATTTTTGTTTGCCCTCCACACCGGCTTTAGTCGCCAGGTTGGCCATGCGTTCGTAGGCCTCAATATATTCCGGGCGGCAGTCCGGATAGCCGCTGTAGTCCAGGGCATTCACACCGATAAAAATGTCGGAAGACCCGATCACCTCCGCCCACGCCAAAGCATAAGAAAGAAAGATGGTGTTGCGCGCCGGAACGTAGGTGATTGGAATATCCTTCCCCATTTCTTGCAATGAGCGGCTCTTGGGGACGCCCAGGTCACTGGTCAAAGCGGACCCCCCGATACGACGCAGATCAATATCAACCGTCAGGTGTTGAGGCACGAAATAGCTTTGGACAATGCGCGCGGCTGCTTCCAATTCAACCAGGTGACGTTGACCATACCGGAAGCTCAAGGCACATATCTCAAATCCCCTGTTCCGGGCAATAGCCAGTGTGGTGGCGGAATCAATGCCGCCGGAGAGCAAAACAACCGCTTTCTTCATTGGTTTATCGACTTCGTTTTTCATGGTCAGATTGTCTATCAGATTTTGTAAAAAATCGCCCGGGCTATTTAGCGGGAGAGGTTTTGATGCGGAAAAGCTTCCGGGTGTTGCAGGCTGCCGTTTGCGCCACCTCTTCCCAGGTCATGCCCTTGATTTCAGCGATTTTCTTTGCCGTATGGATAATGAATGACGGTTCATTTCTTTTACCGCGATGCGGGGCGGGCGTCAGATAAGGACAGTCTGTTTCTAAAAGGATCGAATCGAGCGGCGCCTGCCTCACAACCTCATGCAACACTTTAGACTTATCAAACGTCACGACACCGGGCACGGAAATATAAAAACCCAGATCAATACACTTCCTGGCCATGGCCCACTCGCCGGAAAAACAATGAAAGACACCCCAGCGGATACCGGAGGCTTTCACCATGCTGAGCGTCTCTTCATGAGCATCGCGGTCATGGATAATCACCGGCAGATTGAGTTCGTTCGCCAATTCCAGTTGCCTGGCAAACATTTCTATTTGTTTTCCACGCGGTGAAATATTGCGAAAGAAATCCAGACCGATTTCGCCATAGGCGACAACTTTTGGATCTTGCGCCAGCACCTTCAGTTCGTCAAATGATTTGTCGTTTGATTTGGCCACATCATGGGGATGAACCCCGACGGTTGCATAAACGTTTTCGTATTGACGGGCAATCGATAACGCCTTACGGCTCAAGCTCGGATTTGTTCCCACTGTGATGATACAGTCAACACCTGCGAGGCTGGCCCGTTCGATCACGTCCTTACGGTCGGAATCGAATTCTTTCATCTCCAGGTGGGCATGGGAGTCAACCAGCATAACGCCTACTTTTCGTTGGCCTGAAACGGAATTTCTTCGGCATTATCGGCCATATCAGGCAGCTTTTTTAAAAGAGCGGATAAATCTTTTTCTGATAATTCACCGATCAGTACCTTGCGGGAAATGATTCGGCGGTCAGTTTTGAGTAATTCTGGGTTGATTCTTCTGGACATTTAAATCCTCCTGGGAAGCATAGCCTGTAAACTTTTTCATATTCATTCGTAACCGTGGCGGACTAGTATTATATTTTAACAACATAATCAAGCCCCAAGAGTGCTATTATGAATTGCGGCATAAAATAAATATTCAAGTTTAGTAACACCGTTGCCGTACATATCATGGAATTATCTTTTCAGGCGCGGATCGGACGCGTCGCGTATGCCTTCGCCCAATAAATTATAGCCGACTACCGTGATCAGAATCGCCAGGCCCGGATAAAGCGACAGCCACCAGGCGATATCGATATTATCTTTGCCTGCCGTCAGAATATTCCCCCAGCTGGGCGTCGGCGGCTGCACGCCGATTCCCAAAAAACTCAGAGCCGACTCCGTCAGAATCGCGCCGGCAATACCGAGGGTAGCCGCCACCAGAATGGACGCCAGCGCGTTGGGCAGAATGTGCATAAAAATAATTCGTGCATCATTTGCGCCTATGGCCCGGGCCGCCCGCACAAAATCCCGCTCGCGAAGCGAGACAAAATCCGCCCGCACCAAACGAGTCACCCCCATCCAGCCGGTGAGCCCGATGACAATCATAATATTCCAGATCGAAGGCTCCAGGAAGGCGATCACCGCCAGGATCAGGAAAAAGGCGGGAAAACAAAGCATGACATCCACAAATCGCATGATCACCGCATCGATCCAACCGCCGTAGAAACCGGCAACGGCGCCCAGAACCATCCCGATGAGAATTGCGAGACCCGTGGCGACAAAACCGACCTTCAGCGAAATGCGCGCTCCCCAAATCATTCGGGAAAGAACATCGCGCCCCAGCTGATCCGTACCAAACCAGTGTTCACCGGACGGCGGCGCCAGGACATTTTTCAGATCAATCGCGCCGGGATCGTAAGGCGCAAGCACGGGCGCCAGGAGCGACACGACAAACAGCAAAATTACAATGCCACAGCCGGTCAGCGCCAGTTTGTTTTGATAAAACATTTTCCAGAAACCCATCGTTTTACTCTTTCACGAAATGCGGATACGCGGGTCCGCCAGCGCATACGACAAATCGGCAATCAAATTCCCCACCAACGTCAAAATCGCGCCAATCAGCAATATCCCCATGACCGTCGGATAGTCACGAGCCATCACCGACAGGTAAAACAACTGCCCCATGCCCGGAATCGCAAAAATAGTTTCAAAGATGACACTGCCTCCGATCAGGCCGGGAATGGATAATCCCAGGATGGTAATCGCCGGCAATAGTGCATTGCGCAAGGCATGTTTATAAATCACCTGTCTTTCGCTCAACCCCTTGGCGCGCGCCGTCAAAATGTAATCCTGCCTGATAACCTCCAGCATATTGGCCCGCATGTAGCGGGAAAGTCCGGCCAATCCTCCAAAAGCAGATATGAAGACCGGCAGAATCAGATGCTTGACCAGATCCGCCAACTGCCCCCAGGCACTGAGATATTCATAATTCAGGGACCGCAATCCTGAAATCGGCAGCCACCCCAGGTGAATGCCGAAAAAAATCATCATGAGCAACGCCAGCCAGAACGTCGGCACAGCAAAACCGATAAACACAAGCACAGCGGTCACTTTATCAAAAAGCGAATCCTGATGAACCGCCGATAAAACGCCAATCGGCACAGCCACTGCGATAATAATGATCAGCGACAGAAAATTGATAATAACTGTGATCGGCAGACGCTCTAGAATCTTGTCTGCCACCTTCCGATGGTCGGATGAAAAGGAAGTTCCCAAGTCACCTCGCCCCAGCTTTTTCAGCCATGACCAGTATTGAACATGGATGGGCTTATCCAGTTCATACAGGCTCATCAGACGCTCTTTCATCTCGGCCGACGCTTTCGGATTCATCTGCGTCTGCAAATCCGTGGGCGATCCGGGCGCCAGGCGCATCACAAAAAAACAAATAACGGTGATGCCGAGCAGAAGCGGAATCATAAAGAGGACCCTCTTGATCAGATACTTAATCACATTATTCTCCGCGGCAGGCTTCTAATCCGCCTTATCCCCGTCATACCAAAGCAACATTTTTTGCAAATTAACCGCCGACTTCCAAAGATGTTCCTGAGCGTGCGCCTCCAGCGTGATGGTCGGTCTGGCGTTCATATCTTTCAGCGCCATGAAAAACCGCTCGAAGGGGAACGTCGCCGCGCCCACCGGCAGATGCTCGTCAAACTTGCCGAAATTATCATGCAGATGCAGATGACCGATATAACGGCCCATCTGCTCCATCCAGGCTTTCAAAGGCGCATAGGAAAAGACATTGAAATGCCCTGTGTCAAAACAAAAACAAACCTGATCCGAAGCAAGCATTTCAAACAGACGGCTTAAAATGTGCGGTTCTTTTTCATAAACATTTTCCAGAGCGATGATGGTCGCTGCGTCTTTGGCCAACGGAATAAGCTGACGCCAGAAATTGACGCTGTTTTCCAGCCACAAATCATCGCAGTCCACATAGTAGCGGTCGTCAAAGGACGGGTGGCAGACAATTTTCAGCGGCTGAAAATGCGGTGTCAGATCAAATACCTGCCGAATCCGATCCAGACTGCTCTTTCGGATCTGATCATCGAGCGCACCGGGACGCAGATCTACAAAAGGAGCGTGAAAAGTCACTTTCAATCCGGCATCTTTTAATCTGTGAGCGGTCTCGACGCACTTTTTTTTATCCAGTGATTGTAACGCATAGTGGCTGAAATAAATCTCCAGATTGAGCTTCTTCTCCAGAATCATCGGCAGATGCTGAGGTAGAAGATGGTATGGCATGTGTGCGTGAACCCTTTTTAAAACGTCAATCATGTCAAAATCCCTTTAAAGATGAATAAGGATTGTTGATTTACCATAGTCGTTTTTTTTTCACAACACGAATGAACGTCCATTGCTATGAGCGCGTATCCAATGAAAATATCGGGAAAGAGTTGCTCCCCAATTTCGTTCAGGTATTTGGAACCATTCCCCATTATGTTTCATTGGCTTTCATTTTGTCCCGCAGGCTCATCTCCAGAATGCGGAATCCATTTTCCAGGTAATATTTTCGCACAGAAGCATCAAGCAGCGTTCCCAACTTTACAGAAAAGTCTTTCTTCCCAAGTTTTTCCAACCCGGCAAGCAGTTTGCCCGGAATTTCATTTTCAGCAGCAAGGGGTATGCCCCTTTTTAATAAAAACTCAATATCGTATGCGTCACGGATTTCCTTGCGGCTGAGAAAGGCCTCAATTTTTGACTTCATCATTTCTTCCTGCGCCACAGTTTTTATCAGAACCTGAATATTGGAGTTGACACTGTAAGCGATGCAGGTTTCCGTTTTGATGATCTTTGCCTCTTTGCGGATTTCTATTTTCAGCGCTCTTGGAAATTGTGGCGATTTCAATTCGAATAGAATTGTAAAATGCTTGTTGGCGGAATCGGCAAGTGAATAGAATTGCTGTAAATATCTTTCCATCTTCCGGTAAAACTTTGCCCAGTCAATATCCTTTGCCACCCAGAAATCCAAATCCACCGAATAACGATCCAGCCCATGGCATAAGCGCAACATGGTACCGCCGCCGAAAATCAAGTTGGTCAGAAATCGTCCGCTGTTAAGCCTGTCCAGGACTTCCAGCTCAAATTGCTCATGTTGAATTAAATCCCGCATAGTCTTTTCACCGTTTCTTTTGTTTTTTCAGGATAAACTTTCAACAGACTCTTTATCTTTTTCAATTCCAGTTTCTTCATGTCTAGTGAGTCAACGTCAAACTTATATTTGCCGAATGAGAAAAGATAGGCCGCGTCCAGAAACGCTTTTTCTTTGGTAGCGATAAATACGCCGTCCTTTTTAACGAAATCGCCATAGTATCGGCTCTGTAATTTGGCATAACTGAAAACAGCCTCCCGGACATGGTAGGCTATCGAACGTTTCAGACAGACGCTTTCCTGATAATTGTTCTGCGCCTGCGTTGTCACATCATAATACGCCAGGGCCGTCATCAGAGAAATATAGGAAGGAACCTGCAACACATTAGCGATTTTAAAAAGATCCTGGCGCGTCAGACTTTCCCATTTCCAGGCAGTTGTATAAATATTATTTTTAAATCTGACCAGCAAACCCTGCCGAACATAACGGCTGCATAATACGCGGGCGGGGGCCGGCTGGAGGCTGAAAGTCTGCGCCACGTCGCCAAGAGTAAAATAGGGCTTCCGACTTAATTCCTGCAATCTGGCTATTTTTTTACTAAGCATATATAATTATCCTTAGTGTTAATTATATGTACTTTGTAATATTTTGCAAGCAAAATAGAGCTCTTAACAGGACTGAGAGAAAACGCAATGGTAACGATTAGTTAAATATCATGGAATTTAGTGTTGTGTCCCCGGAATTATTATACCTTCCAATAGGTTTAGGAAGCCGACGACCAAGCATGCGGCGGGCAAACTACCAACGAAGGTAGCGCTTGAATTGGAAATAGAATAAACGATGTTTCAGGCCTAACGGACGTATTGAGATACAAAACGCAAATAGCCTTGTATGCCTTCATGTTTATTCCACTTCTCAACGGATTTCAAAATCCGCTTCAGGCATTGAATGATTTCATCTAGGGATATGGGTTTGTTTTCAGGCATCCCGAATGATGATGGCCGTCCCATGCGCCATTCGCAAACAGATTGAACTTGCCGAAAAATCTCTTTTTCAGGTTTATCGAGCGAAAAATTCCGTGGCGTCTTTCCTGTTTTTTCAGCGCTATAATGATTAATGATTGCCTCCAGCGAACGCATCACAGCATAGTCCGTCATTTCAAGATGTTCCCGATAAATAGAGACGATGGCAAATTCAATATTTTGAAGCACATCTTGATATTTTTCAAACAGATCCATGTTTCCTCCAATTTGCTGATAATATGATGGTGAGGCGCTCAGTATTCATAGCCGCGTGCAACCCAGTAATGCCAGTCAGCAACGGCTTCGATGGTCTCTTCATGCTCAGACAGGCAGTCCATCTGCGCCAGAGGCACGGCAAGTGTTGTTTTGCCATACTTCACCAAAACAAAAACCTCGGACATGCATTCACTTTCTTTAGCCATGCCCATAACTTGAACCTCCTGACCGGTTTTCAGAGGAGAAATCGAATGGCTGATTCGGCATCGCGCTGTAAAGGGCATTTGCATTTTATCCTTAAGGTAGTAGTACCAGCCCATGGCCCGTTCGGTATCGTTGTATGCATCAACAACGATTTCGTACAGAATACGGTCTTCCCTGTCGGGTTGTTCCCGTTCGCGTTTGTGCCGTGTTTTCACCTGCTTCGCACAAGCGGTTTTAGGCTCTATGGGTGATTTGTCGCGCCGCTGATCATTGACAAAATGTTTTTCAAAAAGGTCTTTGGACTTGAGAAAACCTTCTTCCGTCATGCCGACTGACTTGGTTTTCCCGATTGGATTCGATATCAATCCTTTGTTGTGGAGCCTGTTTAATGTGTCCCAGTCAAAACCTTTCCATGCCCTTGCCCCGCAACCTTCTTCCCGACCGTGGGAGACAAGATAGAGAATCGCCAGGGTTAATTCGTCCACTTTATCTTCATCATATTTCATGTATGCTCCTCAAAATAATCTATGAAAGACTAATCATGACGAACCCAGAAAATAATTATACCTGTGCCGTTTTCGCTAACTATCAGCCCTTTATCATTCCGGCTTCCAGAAAGCTGAAATAGCCAATCCGGCTAAAGATAATGTGGTCAAGTAAGGAAATACCCAGAACAACGCCCGCCGCTTTCAGTTGGTTGGTGATTTCAATGTCGGCAGCCGATGGCTCCAGGCTGCCCGCAGGGTGGTTGTGTGCCACGATCACAGCGGCTGCGCGATCCACCAGCGCGTCCGCAAAAACCTCGCGGGGGTGCACCGGCGTGCGATCAACAAGCCCGATGGACACGACCCGGATATTCAATATTTCATTTGCGCCGTTAATGCTGGCACAAAGAAAATGCTCCTGTTTACGGTCTGCATAATGACGCACATGGGGGAGCAGATCAGCCGGTGTTTCGATCCTTGCCCCTTCCGGTTTGATCCGGCGGCGCGCATACTCCAGCGCCGCGAGAATCAGAGCGGCTTTTGCGTCACCCACACCTGCGAACTTCCGCAGGTCATCCGCCCGGACATTGAGCCCTTTATCGTCTATGACCTTGACCAGTTTAGCGGCTAAAGCCATAACGTCCGTTTCCGGCGTTCCTTTACCGAGTAATACCGCCAGCAACTCCTGATCGCTAAGCGCCGCAGCGCCGCTCTGGAGCAGCTTCTCGCGCGGCCTCTCTTCCTTGGGAATGTCTTTTAATCGTTTCTTCATAATTTTAGGCCGCCAGCAAATGTGTTTTTATGACCGTTATCGCCATACTATCGAAAATGCCGCCCGTATCCGTGTACTTGGCATCGGCCAGTTCATCATAACGCCCCAGATCATTATAAGTAACCCGTATTTCGCCGTTCACCTGGCCCCGGTACGCGTTTTCCAAAAAAATGCTGTCTTCCCGATGGTTCTGAACCGTATCGCGAATAGCCGGGTCTTCCACTTTCGCCTCCGTGACCTGTCGAATGTAAAGCGCTTCCTCATCAGTGATGGCGTACTTCCTGCGGATGTCGTCAATCATGTCCTGCACGGATATTTTCACAAGGGGCGGCCCTGCGCCTTGCTTACCCCCACCCGGCCGGAGTTTCACCTTGCCGCTTGTGTTCTGGACTTCGCCTTGGTACTCGACCGCCACCTTGATCACTTCGGTTTGACGAATCTGTTTCATCAATTCCGAAACGCTGCCCTGTTTGATCAGTTGCGGTCCTACTGCCTCGGCAAAAGCAGTAAACTCTTTGATCGCATCCGGAAAAGTAAAGAAACACGTCAGAAAATGGAAGCTCTTGACCAGACGGGCAAGCGTGTAAACAAACGATTTCCGGTCTTCCATTGAACTAAGCCGAGCCTGAAACCGCACCCGCAAGCCATTAATCACATATTGTATCTCGGCATCCGTCCCCGTGGCCGCAAGTTGAATAAAGTCGTGCGCATCAGCCTGCGCAAAAACACCGGCCGCAATAATGTCCTCGTATAATTTGGTGCAAAGCGCCGGGTCGGGTTCTGTTGGCACAAAGGGTGTTCCCTGCCGGTATTTGGCAAATGCCTTCAAGATGGCTGAAGCGTTATTGGTGAAATCAACCACAACGACATCTTTCTTCCCTTCATGGCAGCGGTTCAGGCGTGACACGGTTTGCACCGCGTTGCGATCCATCACCGGTTTGTCCAGAAACATTCCGGCCAAAAGCGGCTGGTCAAACCCGGTCTGGAACTTGTTGGCCACAATCATCAACCGGTAATCGTCGCCCGCAAAGCGATCTTCGATCAATTCGCCGTCCTTTAACTCGTTTACGGCATGTTCGCTTACGGGCTTGTTGGTTTCCGTATGCACAAAATCGGAAAAGGCATAAAGCGCTTTGTAATCCGCGCCGCGTTCCTTGAGCTTTTCTTTGATAATATTGAAATAGAGCAAACCGGCCATGCGTGACGTGGCGACAATCATTGCCTTGGCGCGGCCGCCTACCAGCGGTTTGATGTCTTTTTCAAAGATACGAAGCATGACCTCCGCCTTGTATTGAATTAATCCTTCATCCTGATAGGCCAGGTTTTGCAGCGCTTTGGCGACAACGCCTTTGGGATAGAATTTTTCTTCATCCGGTTTGGGCACAACCGGGCAATGCAGGTTATAGAGCGTCTTATAGGAAATGATGCTGGCCGCCACATCCACAATGTAACCTTCGGCAATAGCTTCCGCCTCGCTGTAGGTATCGAATGGCGCGCCAAAAAGCGTTACGGTGGCCGGGGCCGGGGTGGCGGTGAAGGCCACAAAAAGCTGATTTTTGTCGTGCTCCCGGATAATGTCGGCAACCTTCTCTTCTTCGTCCTTTACATCATCCTCAGTATCCGCCGCATCGGGGTCATCCGGCGTGCGGAACGGCACACGGATGGCAACGCCCATCTGCCCTTCCTGCGAGCGGTGGGCCTCGTCAATTAAAAAAGCAACACGCAATTTCTTTAATTCCGGTTTTGCTTCAAGTTTCTCCAGAATCCAGGCAAACTTCTGTATGGTTGTGACAATGATCGATTTCCGTTGTGCAAGAAAGCGCGGCAGATCATCGGCGCGATCCGCCAGACCGACAACATCTTTCAGATGAGTAAAATGAACAATATCCCGGCGGATGTTTTTGTCCAAAGTGGTGCGGTCGGTCAGAATAAAGATAATATCGATCATTTTCTCGCTGGAGTCCGGTTTGAACAGGCTGTGCAACCGGTCGGCCAGCCAGCACATGGATAACGTCTTGCCGCTGCCTGCGGAGTGATCAATCAGATATTTCCGCCCGATATCCCCGGAGGCAACAAAATGCGCCAGGGCGTCATCGGCCACTTTTCGCACCATGCGGCTTTGGTGGTAACGGGGCAAAATGGTGAAAGCCGGTTGCGCCGGTTTGTCTTCGTCGGCCTCACGCTCGGGTACGCGCACCAGGAAAAACGACAACATCTCCAATAGCTGATCCTGCGACAGGACTTCGCGATAGAGAAACTCAACCGGATATTCTTTGCCGCCTTTCGTGAGCGGCTCGTTTACGAGCCCCATGTTGTGCCAGCGGAAGTTCTCCACCCGTCGCGGGTCGGTGGCCGCCATGACGTCGCTGGTGTCGACGGCCAAATAAAGAAATGGATGCCGGAAAATCCGATGGGCATGATCGCGCCCGGCAAACTGCGCCACGGCGTCATGGACGGTTTGATTCTTTTCGTGTTTGACCTCCAGAGCGACAATGGGCAGACCGTTTAAGAAAAAGACAAAGTCAACTTCCTGATTCGTGTCGCCAAAGTAAAAGTGCGGGCGGAAGGTAATACGATTTTCGCCGTGCTTTTTTGCCGCCGTGCTTTCACTGGAACGGGGTTGGGGATAGAAAAGGCGGAATTCCAGGCCGCGAACCTTCAGACCATGGCGCAGGAGCATCCACAGCGGTGTATGGTTTAATTCTTTGCAAAGCGCCCGAAAGACCTCGTCGCGGGCGTCCGTTCCGTAATCGTCGGTAAGCTTTTTCAGTTGGTCGGCCTGCGTGGCGTTTAAGAAAGCCCAGAGATGGTCTTCAGCAAGGTAATGCTCCGTATCCGTGATATCATCCTGTTCGAGCACACCATACTGATGCTCGCGGGTGAGAAAGTTGGCAATGTGTTCCTGAAATGTCAGCTCCGGCGCTTTCTTTCTAGCCATAGGCTTTTACCTTCTTCAGATCAGATTCCATTATTCGTCGCTGACCTGTGACGCATTCGTAGATCAGGGATTTGCGGAAGGTTGTGAGGGTAGTAATTTGCGATTCTATATTTCCGTGTATTTGCTTTTGTTGAAGCATTCTTCTTTCTAAATCTGCAATAATGGTTCGTTGCACGTCGATGGATGGCAATGGTACACTGATAAGACCAAGCTCTATGTGACTGAGCCCCTGACGTGATGCGCCCGTGAACGAAGAAAGTACTTGACCTTGCCCAATTGGTGAGGAAAGAAATGACGAAAGGAAACGATAATCAATTTGATGATTGCCCCGAATAATGCAGACATGCTGGTTAACATTACCCTCTCCAAAGTTCTCCGGCACATAGGTACATCGGCCAATTGAAGCACCTGTTATGTTGAGCAAAACATCGCGTGGCTTGATTTGACTGTTTGACATCTCAGCATGAGTTTCTTCAGATATAAACGCAACATCATCTAAATGCAGACCGTCGAAATGTATATTTTGGCTCCTCAGCAAAGGAATCCCTTCATTCAAATAATTCGCCGCACCACCTTCAGGCGTTACGCCACTTCCTATCTTTATTGTCACGTCTTTTATTCGCTCTTGTGGCCATTCAGCATTTGCAAAAGCTTTGTGGAGTGTTGCATCTACAATAGAATCTAAGGTTTCAATTTGTCGCTGCTTGGCCGAAACTGCCGCATCAATCGCTGCACAGCTCGCGTCCAGAAAAGCCGCAATCCGCTCTTGTTCCGGACGTGGTGGCAGCGGTAAAGGCAATGAATTAAAATCCTTCTCATCTATTGCCGGATAGCCAACTCCTTTTGCGATTGATTCAAAATATTGTCGCGCTGATTCTGATATTAGCGTGTAATACACAAACTTTGGATGGTGTTTTATCTCTCGTGCTTGTACAACATTGAATCCTGTAGAACACACGAAATCCTGACCAACGTCAGGCAAAAACGCCACGGCCTGAAGATTCGGTCTAACGGATGAGATTACTGTATTGTTTTTGCCCACGCGCCTGCGAGCCCTTGATGGTGCATCTTCATATCGCAAATGCTCTATGGCCTGATGGTCAATAATTCCATGGTAATTAACATTCGATATCTCTAGGTAATCAAATTCGTAGTCCGGGTCAGTGTTTGCAGTTAGCGAAGTCCTGTTGACCAAGGCAACATCTTTTAACCGATCAAACTTCCAATCGAGGGGAAGACAGTTCGTATCGAAGGCCTTTCCAGCCATATAAATTTTTACTTCATCTAATATTTGGCGTATCATTGCAGGACTGTTCATGGCCGTTTCGCTTTCTTTTCCGGCAGGGTGGCGCGGACGACGTCGGCCAGTTGCCGGGCTGTCGGCAGTTTGCCTTTCATTTCGGCCGGCAACTTCGACTGCAAATGATACTCGGCCACGCCGATCGGGTTTTGTTTGGTTTTAAGGGCGTATTCAACTTCCACATCATCTTTCTGGGCGCAGAGGATGATGCCGATGGAGGGATTGTCATCCGGAGCGCGTTCCTTGTCGTTTAAGAGATTGAGATAAAAATCCATCTTGCCTGCATGTTCCGGCTCGAATGTGCCCACCTTTAATTCAAACGCGACAAGCGCCTTAAGAAAGCGATGATAAAAAAGCAGATCGATAAAGTATTCTTTCTTCCCCAGCGCAATCCGGTGCTGGCGGCCCACAAAGCAAAAGCCGTAGCCCAGTTCCAAAATGAAATCGCGCAGGCGTTCGATCAGACGGTCTTCAAGCTCGCGTTCTTTTACCTCGCGCCAGATGCCGAGAAATTCAAGATTATAGGAGCTTTTCAGCGCTTCATCCGCCTGCTCAGCTAAGTACTGAGGTAAGGCCAACGGAAAATTGTGTGTTTTCTTTTCCGTGACCGCCCGCTCATACGCCCCTGCCTTGATCTGGTTGAGCAAGACATTGCGCGACCAGCCAAAACGGGCTGTAGCCTGGAGGTAATAAAGGCGGGCTGCGGGATCGGTGAGCTTGGCCAAAACATTGGCATGATGGCCCCATGGAACTGAGGCGACCAATTCTCTCACAAACTGTGAGAGTTCTTTGGGGCTCGGCGTTTTCCGCCCTTTCTTTTCCAATTCTCTCACAGTCTGTGAGAGAAACAGGTTGTCCGTGTACGTCTGAAAAAACTGGAGCATCCGCCACACATTTTGCGGTGAGAAACCGAAGGAGCCGGGGAATGCCTTTTGTAAGTCCGCCGAAACCATCTCGACTATCGAATCGCCCCATCCGAGTGTCTGCTGCTTCTCCACGATGCCACGCCCGATATCCCAATACAGCAGGATCAAATCCCGGTTGACGGCGCGCGCCGCGGAAATCCGGGCGGCGAGCACCCTGCCTTTCAGCTCTTCGATGAATTGCCGGTATTCCGGCGACGCAAGAGAGATGTCTTTGGTTTTGCTCATCTTGCCAGGCCCTCCAGCAGCTTTTCCGCTTCTTTTTCCAGCTTCCAGAATTCCGCAAGCAATTCCTTGGCCGGTGTGGGCGGCTCGTAACGATAGAAATATTTATTGGGCAGGATTTCGTAGCCCAGTTGCGGACTGTCCTGCCAGCGGATAATGGGCTTGGCAATCTCCCGCTTTAAAAATTCCTCGATGTTTTCGCCGTGCGGAATGTATTCGTCGTCTTTCACATAATGGCGATGCGTCCATGCAACCTCAACGACTTCCGGCCTGTCTTCCATCAACGCCTTGAATTTTTTTATTACGTCATCCTTGGCGGTAATTTTAAGGATTTCCGTTTTTTCGATTCCGTCATTTTTCAACCGCACTGAAAAAGTCAGGTCGCTTGCGTAGAATTCCTGTTCTTTCTTAAGCGTCGCGGCGGTAAAGGTCTTTTCATAAGGTTCGGTGATTATAGCGGGCTGGTCATTTTCGTCAAACTGCCAGAAGACGACGCTGACCTTGTGATAAGCAAAATCCTCCCGCCGGAAAATCTTGACTTGATCGTCGGAAAAACCTTTTTTCCAGCCATCGCGGTAGCGTTCTTCTATCCAGGTACGGTGTGTGTCGGTGATGCGGTTGCGCTTGCTGCCGAAAGATTTCGGTTCTTTTTCAAACTGCTTGCGGGCGTCGATCAGCATGACGCGGCCTTTGTGAGACGCGGGCTTGTTGTTGCGTAAAAGCCAGATGTAGGTAAAAATGCCGGTGTTGTAAAAGAGCTGGTCGGGCAGCATAACGATGGCGTCAAGCCAGTCGTTTTCCAGAATCCAGCGGCGGATTTCGCTTTCGCCGGACCCGCAATCCCCGTTGGAAAGCGGCGATCCGTTAAAAATAATGGCCATGCGGCTTTCTCCTTTGGCCGGCTCTTTCATTTTGGCCAGCATGGTTTGCAGGAAAAGCAAGGCCCCGTCGTTGACACGCGGCATCCCTGCCCGATAGCGCGTCGTTCGCAGTTTGCGCGCTTCGGCTTCGTAGCCGTCCTTGCCGCCCCAGGTGACGCCGAAGGGGGGGTTGGAAAGCATAAAGTCAAACCGGAATTTGGATTCGGAAAAATGATCGCCCGGCTCCCTGCTATGTGGCTCGTGAGGAATCAGTGAGTTTCCGTAATGCACCTTGGCCTGTTTGTCGTTTTTGATGAGTAAGTCCGCTTGGCAGACGGCGTAGTTTGTGGGAGAAAGTTCGTGACCATGGACGGTGACATACTTTTCAACATTGTCCTTTTCTTTTTGTGTCGCGGCGCGGTCGAGCAGGTGTTCTTTGGCAACCGACAACATGCCGCCGGTGCCACAGGCCGGGTCATAGATGGACAGGTGGCGGTCGGGAAGGGGAATATCGAGCAGCTCAACCATCAAACGGATGACTTCGCGCGGCGTGAAATGATCTCCGGCTTCTTCACCGCTTTGTTCTGAAAAACGCCGGAGCAGTTCCTCGTAAATGTACCCCATCTCCAGCGGCGACAAGTTATCCGGGCCAAGTTCCAGTTCTTTATATTGATTGAGTATCGGCGCAAGACGGTTGTTTTTCACCATCTGGCCGATGGTGGCCCGGTAATTGAAATGCTCGATGACGTCATCAACATTTTTGGAGAATCCGTTGATATAGGCGCGGAAATTTTCTTCCAGAAGCGTATGGTCTTCTTCATAAACCCGGCGCAAGGTCCAGTCGGTCTTATTGGAGAAGGGCGCACCGCTGGTTTCCAGACCTTTGACCAGCTTGGCCAGTTCTTTTGGTGTGAGCTTTGGTCGTTTGGCGAGCACTTCAGCCGCTCTATCCTCGCGCCATTTAATGAGCACGCATTCCAGGCGGCGAATCACGATAATGGGCAAAATAACGTTCTGATATTCGTAGGCTTTGAACTTGCCGCGCAAACGCTGTGCGGATTTCCATATTTCGTCGGCAAGATTGTCGAGTTTCTGTTTATTGAGTGCAAGGGTCATTAATTTGAGTTTCCAATCACTACTGTCCCAACGTTTTATTTTGGTGATAATGTAAAGTATAGAAAACAATGAGAATAAGCAATAGAAAGTTATTTATCGATTTGAAATATTTTT
>WRPE01000031.1 GCA_009773315.1 Syntrophaceae bacterium | reverse complement strand
CACAACCAAAATCCTCAAGTGTTTGTTTGGAGTGCTTCGGTGGAGAAAATATTAGGAAAGATCAACAAATGTAAAGAAGCGTTAGACGCACTACACTAGGAAATGATATTAGATCCGTACAGGCTATTATGGGAATCATGAAAATATATAAGAGGTGTTTTCAGGAGTTTACTGAAGACGAAAATTTATATCGAAGTCCAGCAGAGGAACTTTCTGACATCTTTTTGGAAACCACTGGTGCGGAAAACGGTCACGATCTTTGCCCGCAATGCAGGGAAGAAATAGGCATGTTGAATCTCATCGGGTTGGGGCAATGACGTTCATTAAACCGTTTTGTTATTCCGACATGGCGCAAAGGACTCATAGGTGAAGGCGTTAAAAGCGCCGGAATTCATTTGACTGTTTTTTAATAGTCAAATTCTGTTTAGTTGATTATTCATCCTTGTGGGCTTTCATCTGACGGCGGGTGGCGGAGAGTTCCATTTTGCGCAGACGCACGCTTTGCGGCGTGACTTCCACCAACTCATCTTCGGCGATAAACTCGATGGCCTGATCCAGCGAAAATAGACGCGGCGGACGCAAAATAATTGTAGCATCCGAAGTGGACGCCCGCATGTTGGTCAGTTTCTTTTCCTTGACAATATTGACATTAATATCCTGGGTGCGGTTGCGTTCACCCACGATCATGCCTTCGTAAACATTCGTGCCGACTTCCACGACCATTTCTCCGCGATCATCCATCGCGAAGCTGGCGTAAGAGGTCACGCGTCCGGAGCGGTCGGCCACCAGCACGCCTGTGCTGCGCTGGGGAATCGAACCAAACCACGGCGCATAATCCTCCAGGAGAGAATTCATCACGCCGCCGCCTTTGGTATCGGTCAGAAACTGGCTGCGGAAGCCGATCAGGCCACGTGAGGGAATCAGAAACTCCATGCTGACCCGGCCACTGCCTTTATTCACCAGGCTTTCCAGCCGGCCTTTGCGAATGGACAGCTTTTCGGTAATCTTTCCCACAAAATCTTCGGGGATATCCAGAAACAATCTTTCCACCGGCTCGACGGTTTTGCCGTCCTGCATTTTGGTGATGACCTGGGGTTTCGACACCATCAGCTCGTAGCCTTCGCGGCGCATGGTTTCAATGAGCACCGCCATCTGCAATTCACCGCGTCCGCAGACTTCAAAGGCATCGGTCCGATCCAGCTTTTTGATTTTGACAGCCACATTGCGCAGCGATTCTTTTTCCAGCCGTTCCAGCAAATGACGTGATGTCAGGTATTTGCCTTCCGTTCCGGCAAAGGGACCGTTATTGACATAAAACACCATGGACACGGTCGGCTCGTCCACGATCAAGCGCGGCAAGGGCTGCGGGTTTTCCAGGGATGAAATCGTATCGCCGATGGTGACATTTTCCACACCGGCCAACGAGAGAATATCGCCCGACTCCGCGACGGTGATCGGTTTTTTAGCCAAGCCATGAAACTCATAAAGGGCGGACAGTTTCACGCCGCTCACAATTTTCTCCTTGGCGCAAAGGCTGTAGGGCTTATTCATTTCCAGCGTTCCGCTTTGCAGACGGCCGACGGCAATCTGGCCGACATAAGAATCATAATCCAGGTTAGTGACTAAGAATTGCGTATTGCCATCATCATCGCCCACAGGCGCCGGGATGGAATCAATAATGGCTTGCAGAAGCGGCTGAAGATCGGCGCTGTCGTCGCCCAGTTTCTTGTGGCTGACGCCGATTTTGGAATTGGTGTATAAAATCGGGAAATCAATCTGATGCTCTTCGGCGCCCAGATCAATGAAGAGATCGTAAGTTTCATTAATAACCTCCTCAATGCGGGCGTCGGGGCGGTCAATTTTATTGATGACCAGAATAATCGGCAGATGCAGGGCAAGCGCCTTTTTTAACACAAAACGGGTCTGCGGCAGGGGGCCTTCGCTGGCATCAACCAGCAGCATTGCGCCGTCCACCATATTGAGGCTGCGTTCGACTTCTCCGCCAAAATCGGCATGGCCGGGTGTATCGACAATGTTTATTTTCACGCCGTTATAGTCCACCGCTGTGTTCTTTGCCGCAATCGTTATGCCGCGTTCCTTTTCCAGCGCCATCGAATCCATCACGCGGTCTTCCACCGCCTGATTGACGCGGAAAATGCCGGTCTGTTTGAGCATCGCGTTGAGCAGGGTGGTTTTTCCATGGTCAACATGGGCAATAATAGCAACATTTCTTAAATGATCTTTTTTCATTTTTCTCTTTCTTATGGGTCATCGAGATTAAGTAGTATCGGATAGAATAAAACTATTCTTTACTGAAGGGATGTCCATTACGTTAATTTTTGTAACCAAGTGGAGTCTTCCATAGCAAAATATGATTCATTTAACCAGCTATTTTTTCTGGATAATTACACCCTCTCTCTTTATTTTGGGGAAAGAGGACGATTTCTTCATAATGTTGGGATGTTGAAGGACAGCCTTTACAAATCGTCATCGAATCACTATAATTTTATAAATATTAAAAAACTGATCCAAGAGGCGGCGGCAATGACTTACATAAAAATTAATTTCGGCGGCAATTTTGAAGATGAGTTTCAAAAAGCGGTGGATGAAATTTTTCATCTGGTGCGTCCGGCCTTCAAAAATTATGAATGTATCTGGCGTCCCAACATTGATGTCTACGAATCGGTCGAGGAGGTCATCGTGCTTGCGGACATGGCGGGACTGAACAAAGACGAATTACATATCGAGGTGGACCGGGAAAAAATTAAAATCGCCGGCATTCGCAAGGCGATTCGGCTTTTGCAAAACGCCCGCTACTGTCAGGCGGAAATTCCGCACGGCTATTTCGAAAGAAATGTTGCTCTGCCCGCGCAAGTGGACGGTGAATCCGCGGTTGCATCTTATGCCGACGGTATTTTGATGGTGAGGATGAACAAGCTGCCGGTCCATAAAGCGCATCGCGTGTCGGTCATTTCGACGACGTAGCTGATTTTTTCTTGACAACAACATTTGGAGGTTATCATGACTCAACAAAACGGGTCTGAAAATAAAAATAATTTCAATATTCCGGAAGTGATTCCGATTCTTCCGTTACAAAATGTATTGGTATTTCCCAAAACCATGATTCCGCTGGAAGTCACGGGCAGCGCTTCGCTATTGGTGGACGAAGCCATGACCAAAGACCGCCTGGTGGGGCTCATCATGACAAAAAAAGAGCCGGAAACACCGGACCAATATACGCTTGACGACATGCATCAAGTGGGCACCTGCGCCATGATCCTGAAGATGGCCAAAACGTCGGAAAACCGAACGCAGCTGCTTTTACAGGGCGTCAGCCGTTTTTCGATAGAGGAGCTTATTGCAGGCAAATCCTATCAGCAGGCGCGCATTAAATTGATTGAGGAGAAAGAGGTCAAAGATCTGGAGACCGAAGCTCTGATGTCTAATTTGCTGTCGCTGTTCGACCGCATATTAAAGCTTTCACCTTTTTTGCCGCCGGAGTTTGGTTCGATGGCCAAGTCCGTCACAGAGGCCGGGACACTCGCCGATCTGATCACGTCGGTTATCAATGCGCCGGTGGAGGAGAAGCAGAAAGTGCTCGATACCGCCGACGTGAAAAAGCGCCTTAAGGAACTGACCCGTCTGGTCAATCACCAGATGGAAGTCCTCGAACTGGGCAATAAAATTCAGACCAAGGTGAAAGACGATATCGACAAAAATCAGCGCGAATATTACCTGCGCCAGCAGTTGAAGGCCATCAAACAAGAACTGGGCGAAACCGACGAAAATGCAGTGGAGACGGATGAGTACCGCAAAAAGATTGAGGAGAAAAACATGCCCGAAGAGGCAAAAAAAGAGGCGCTGCGCGAGCTGGAGCGGCTCTCCCGCATGAATCCGTCTTCGGCGGAATACACGGTATCCTCGACCTATCTGGACTGGATAACGGCGCTGCCCTGGCATGAGGGCACGACGGATAATCTGGATATCCCCAAGGCGCGCCAGGTTCTGGATGAAGACCACTATGGGCTGGCCAAGGCCAAGAAACGCATCATCGAATATCTGGCCGTGCGCAAACTCAAACCGGATTCCAAGGGACCGATTCTTTGCTTTGTCGGCCCTCCGGGCACAGGCAAGACATCGTTGGGTCATTCCATCGCTCGGGCGCTTGCCCGCAAGTTTGTGCGCATATCGCTGGGCGGTGTGCGGGATGAAGCGGAAATCCGCGGTCATCGCCGCACCTACATCGGCGCTTTGCCCGGACGGATTATTCAGAGTCTGCGGCGGGCGGAATCGAACAACCCTGTGTTCATGCTCGATGAAATCGATAAAGTCGGCAGCGATTTTCGGGGAGACCCCTCGTCGGCCCTGCTGGAAGTTTTAGATCCGCAGCAGAACAACACGTTTTCCGATCACTATCTGGACGTGCCGTTTGATCTGTCACACGTCGTGTTTATCGCAACGGCCAATGTGCTGGACACCATTCCTCCGGCGCTCCTGGATCGTCTGGAGGTTATCGAGCTGACGGGCTACACACAGGAAGAAAAGGTGAAAATCGCTGAACGGTATTTAATCCCTCGGCAATTGAAGGAAAACGGCCTGACCGCGCCGCAGTTCAAGATGACGGCCAAGGCGCTCACCACCGTGATTACCGGCTACACGCGGGAAGCGGGCGTGCGCAATCTGGAGCGTGAGATCGCCAGCGCCTGCCGGGGTGTGGCCGCGCAGATTGCCGAAGGCAGCATCAAAGCGAAAACGCTGACGGAGAAAGATATTCACAATTATCTGGGGCCGGTCCGCGTTCCGACGGATATTGATGCGCGCATTACCAAGCCCGGCATCGCCATCGGCCTGGCCTGGACACCGGTGGGCGGCGACATGCTCTTTATCGAAGCCACGGCCATGAAAGGTAAAAAAGGTCTCACCCTGACCGGACAATTAGGCGACGTTATGAAGGAGTCGGTTTCGGCGGCGTTGAGCTTTATTCGCACCAACGCCAAAGAGCTGGGTGTGGATCCGGATTTCTTCGATGAACGGGATATTCACATTCATGTTCCGGCGGGCGCGATTCCTAAGGATGGACCATCGGCGGGTGTAACGATGCTCACGGCTTTGACCTCCTTACTCACCAATCGGAAGGTTAAAAAGCACCTGGCCATGACCGGCGAAATCACATTGCGCGGTGCGGTGCTGCCGGTGGGCGGCATCAAGGAAAAAGTGCTGGCGGCCTATCGGGCCGGCATCAAAACCCTGATTTTGCCTGCATGGAACCGCAAGGATATAGAGGATATTCCGGCCAACGTGCAAAAAAGCATCACCTTTCATTTCGTCAGCGACATGATGGACGTCGTGAAACTGGCGCTGGAAAACGGCGACTGGAAAAAACCGGTCAAGGCACCGCAGCAGAAGGCGAGGGTCACATCGACAAAGATCAGGAAGCTAACGATAAAAGAGAAAACGAAAGGATCAGCAAAACATAAATAGCAAAGCAGGCTAACGAAAAGGGGATTTTATTTGGAGAAAACAAGGCCAAAAGTCGTCATCATCGGCGCGGGCTTTGGCGGCCTTTGGGCAGCGCGCACACTGGCGCATCATCCGGTTGATGTGGTTGTCATCGACCGCAATAACTATCATACCTTTCTGGCACTTTTGTACCAGGTGGCGGCAGCGGAACTCGACGCGGAAGATATTGCCTACCCGGTGCGCAGCGTCTTCTGGAAAATCCCGAATATCAATTTTATTCTGGCGCACGCGCGACGGATCGATTTGCAGAATCGTCAAATCGAAACAGATGCTGAAACGCTATCCTATGATTATCTGATCCTGGCAAACGGCAGTGTCACCTCCACATTCGGCGTGCCGGGCGTCGAAGAGTATACTTATTTCCTCAAAACGCTGGAAGAAGCCGTCGCCTTGAAAAATCATATCATCTGCTGCTTTGAAGCTGCATCCCGTGAAATGGACGAAAAAAGAAGGAAGGCTTTTTTGACATTTGTCATTGTGGGCGGCGGGGCCACCGGCGTAGAATACTCAGGGGCACTGACCGAACTTATTCATGGCCCGCTCGTCAAGGATTATCCGACGATCGATTTTTCCGAAGTACGAATTATTCTGCTGGAAGCCGCCGGATATCTGGTAGCCCCCATGCCCGCTGACATCCGGGGCTACACGGCCGATCAGCTGCAGAAAATGGGTGTGGATGTACGAATGAACGCTGCCGTTGCCGAAGTTACACCGGGGAAAGTTTTTCTGAAGGTTACGGAAACTGATCCCCATTCGCAGGCGCGCAGGGAACGGTTTCACGACCCTAACCAGACTGGAAAGGTGGATCGAGGACACGAGACCGTTCCCTATACAGGAAGTCGAGGCAAAGAGAATATTGAAACGAACACGGTTGTCTGGACCGCAGGCGTTAAGGGAGAGGCGCTTGCCGCCGCTTCGGGAATTCCCGTAACACGCGATGGCCGGGTGGCGGTGCTGGATAACCTGCAAATACCGGAGCATCCTGAAATCTATGTGATCGGCGATCTGGCGTCTATTCAAGATGCATCGCGCGCCCTGCCGATGGTTGCGCAGGTGGCGATTCAGTCCGGTGTGAGAGCTGCAAAAAATGTTTTGTGTCAAATCGCGGGAAAATTACCGCAGTCCTTCCGATATGCTGACCGGGGTTCGATGATTGCCATCGGCCGTAAAGCGGCCGGAGTTGCCATCGGCAAGTTTACATTCAAGGGATTCTTCGCCTGGGTGATGTGGCTGGTTATCCATCTTTTCAATCTGATCGGCTTCCGCAATCGGGTCATGGTGCTGACCAACTGGGCGTGGGATTACCTGCTGTATGAGCGAGCTGTGCGCTATGTTTTTCCGGCCCGAATGCCCGCCGGTTCAAAAAGCGGTTCCTGCGCCGCGCCGGACAGGGATCATCATCATTCATGACACATCTGGCCTGCAGAGACGACACAGGCATACAAACTGACGCTCACTTTTTAGCGCAAAGCGCGGCGATTTCCCCATCGCTATTCAGTGGCATTGATGCCGTCATACGCTTCACGTTTCACGAAATGCGCTTCACGATCGTCGCGTCCACCGCGACGGGCTTTCCCTGATGCACGACCAGAGGATTGACGTCGATCTGCTCGATATCCGGGCAGGAGGCGGCGAGGTTACCCAGGTTCACCAATATACTTGCCATCAATCTCATATCCAACGGCTTTCTGCCGCGGAAGCCCTGCAGAAGTTTCTTGCCCGAAATACGCCGGATCAGTTCTTTTGCGGTTGACGCGGAAAGCGGCGCGGGCGCGAAGACAACGTCCTTTTGCAGTTCGGAAAAAACGCCGCCCAGACCAAACATTACGCACGGACCGAACTGCGAATCTTGCAGTACGCCGACAATCAGTTCATATTCGATGGGCATCTGCCGCTGCAATAAAATTCTTCCCTTGCCTTTCATCCGGCGGGTCAAATTGGCATAGGCGGTTTTGAGTGCTGCAGATGAGGTAATATCCAGACAAACCAATCCCGATTCTGTTTTGTGTATCTGTCCTTTGGCGAGTCCCTTGAGGACAACGGGGTATCCCATCCGGCGAGCGGCGGATGCCGCCTCGGCGGCCGATTCCACGATCTTTTCTTCAACCACGGGTATGTCATATGTTTTGAGCAGCCGTTTGCTGTCGTATTCATCCCAGATTCGTTCGGGGCAGTCTGAAAGAATGGACGCGGCTTTCGGCAACCGTTTGGGTTTCCCGGTATGAATCAGTTGATGTGTTTTTTTGCGCGGCGTGTAACGCGACGCATACGTCAGGCATTCGACAGCACGGAACAATTCTCCGTGAACAGGGATAGAGCACTCCTGAGCCTCCCGCTTGAAGTCTCGAAGCGCGTCCCGTCGGCCGATAACCCAGAGGATCAAAACTTTTCCCTCCCGATCCGCCGCTTCCTTGAAGAGCCTCAACTGGTCGTAGTTGGGATAGAGGCCGACGAAGAAATGCAGAAAGATGACGTCCACTTGCGGATCTTTCACGACGGCGTTAAATGCGCTGTCATAGGCGGCAATAGGGCCTTTGGCGGCAAAGGCGGGAAACATGTCAACGGGATTTGAGGCGGGCAGCCAGTCGGGAAATACGGAAGCCAGGTCTTTTTTTGTTGTGGCGGAAAGTTCGGCCACACGCAGCCCCTGTTGCTCGATCAAATCGCACGACAAGATGCCCGCGCCGCCGCTGAAGGTCAAAATCGCCGTCCGGCAATTCGCAGGCGTCTGTTTGATCATGGCCAGCGCGCGGGTTACTTCCATCATCTGCTGAAAGTCGCACGCAATCGTCACCCCGGCCAGCGATAAAAGGGAATCCTGCAACCGGGCGTTGCCGGCCAGACTCGATGTGTGCGAAAGCGCCGCCTTAGCCCCCGCAGTGCTCTTACCGCCCTTGAGCAGGACAATCGGTTTTTTCGCTCGGTCCGCCAGTTCCAGAAATTTGCGTCCCCGCACAATCGATTCCAGATACAGGGCGATGGCATCCGTTTCGTCGTCTTCGAGCAGATATTCCAGCACGTCGCATTCGTCGATGTCCATTTTATTGCCGATGGAGCAGGCCTTGGCTATCCCCACGGCGCGTTCGCTCATCAAATCAACTAAAAATCCGGCGGAAAGCATACCGCTTTGCACCACCATGGAAATCCGGCCGTTAATTAAGCCGTCTTTGTAGATATTGGGGTGCATGAAGGTAAAAAAGAATCTTTTCGGGATATCCACCATGCCCATACAGTTGGGTCCCCAGATGCGGATATCGGCCGCGCGGGCGAGAGCCAGGCAGCGCTCCTGAAGCAGACGGCCTTCCTTGCCGGTCTCGGCAAAACCGGCGCTTTCGATGATGACACGCTTAATGCCTTTGCGCCCGCAGGCTGTGAGTGCCTCGGGCACGGCGCGGGCGGGAACGATAATGATCGCCAGGTCGACCGGATCGGGAATCTCTTCTACCGTCGGATAACACGGCAGGGTCTGGATGTCTGAATAATTGGGGTTAACGGGATAAATCGGGCCGGTGTATCCATAGCGTAGGTTGGTGATAATCTGACTGCCCAGGCTGCCTTCGCGGGGACTGGCGCCGATGACGGCAATGGATGACGGCGAGAAAAAAGTTTTCATAAGGGCTTACTCCAAAATAAAATGTTTAATATTTAATGTGATTATTTTGTTACCATATTGAAGAAATCTGTCAATGCGTTTGTCATGCGTTTGTTGGACGGTTTCATCAAATAATTATTGAAATTGATATTTTAGGTATAATATTGTAAACAAGTTGTCATGAAAAAGAATGATTTTCCCATGAATGCCTACGACGGGATGGCTTTAATTGCCGATCCGATTCACGCCTACGCTTTCTTTACAGTGCCGCATGATAACGGGCCCGCGGAAAAAACGGAAAAGGATATTCTTGATTCTCCCTGGATGCAGAGGCTTAGGCGCATTTATCAACTCCAGAGCGCCCGTTGGGTATATCCTGCGGCGGAACATACCCGTTTTCAGCACTCGCTGGGAACGATGCATGTCGCGGGAGAATTCGCCCGTCATCTGTATCCCAGCCTCAAGGATGTCTGCAAGGACACGCCGTCTTTCAATTATGTGGAAGAATTGCTTCGTCTTGCGGGACTGCTCCATGACGTGGGACATGGCCCGTTCGGCCATTTTTTTGATGAACATTATCTCTCTGCCTGGGGGCTGACCCACGAAGATATAGGCCGGCAGATCATTATCAAAAAACTGGGCGGGGTTATTTCGCGAATTTCGCGTGGCCCGTCGGGCGCTTTTGCCCGTGGGGAAAGGTTAGACCCGCAGCAGGTCGCCTATCTCATCAAAATGCCCGACCTCCGCCGTGAAGAAAAACAGCCGCGCTGGCTTCACTGGCTCAGGCAGTTGTTCTCCGGCATTTACACGGTTGATAATCTCGACTACGTCCAGCGCGACGCCTATATGACGGGTTTTTCTCTGGACATGGTTGATATGCCGCGCCTGCGCTACTACACATTTTTTACAAAAGACGGCCTGGCCCTTCATCAGTCCGGCATCTCGGCGCTCCGGCGTTTTCTCAACGCCCGCTTGAATCTATACAGTAATGTGTATTTTCACCGCACCACGCGTGCGCTGGATTTGCACTTGCAGGAAATTTTCTCTGACACGCTGAGGCTCATGTATCAGGAAAGTCCGATAAAGAATCTCGACGCCTATCTCGGTTGCGATGAGTGGTCATTATTCAGCGAAGTGCAGGGCTGGCTTTCCGTCAAAGATCCACGCAAACGTAAGTTGGCGCTGGAATGGCAAAAAATTCACGCCCGCGAACTGAAATGGAAAATGTCTTTTGCCGCCGAAATATCCATCGATTCGATTCAACGCGGAACAGTATTTCCGGACGCGCAAAATTATGAGGCAAAGATCAAAACCTTTCTCCCCGCAAAACTCAAAAAGCTTCCGTTTCGCGTGGATGTTGCAACGCAGGACCCGCGTCCTTTGAATCCGATGGCTGTGCCGTCCAAACTCATCAATATCTTCAATCCGGCGACGGGGCATATTTCTTCCGAACCGCTGGCTGAGATTTACCGCTTCATTCCTGCGCGTGTACATCATTTCCGAGCTTTTGCGCTTAACCATGACCACGATGAAGAGCTATCGAAGGCGGCGGAAGCGGCATTGGGCAATATCGAAAAATCCATTCCGACGAACGTGTAATATGATTGATTCCTCCGAAACGACAGATTTAACATTATTCATCCGTAAGTCCGGCGAGGAGATCGCGCCGGGTGTGACTGAAAGATGCGGCTACTGCGGCTCGGCCGATGTTGAAGGCATTGCCCGGCTCACCAAATACTACAGCAAAATCTCCGGCTGGAACAAAGGAAAGATTGTGGAACTTCGCAGTAGAAAAATCAGCGGCGATTTTTAGATGATCAGCCATGCAATTTCCTTGCCTTGGTTATGCTTACACACGCCAGTCTTTTTTCTTGACAAACGAAAGATAGTTTTCAATCATTTGAATCATCCGACAATTTGTTGTGGAAAGGAGGGTCAAATGTTTCGTTATATATTTATGATCGCTTGCCTCATGCTGCTTGGCTCTTTATGGCTTGGCTCAACCGCCGTCGCGCAAAAAACCATGAATGTTCAGGTTAAAGAAAGTCAATTGCGGGCCACGCCGTCGTATTTGGGTAAAATCGTGGCTAGGACAACTTACGGCAGTTCGGTGACGGTATTGGAAGAGCGGGGTGCCTGGAAAAGAGTGTCACTGGGCAGCGGAAAAAATCAGGGATGGATGCACAATACAGCCTTGACCAGTAAAAAAATAGCCCTGAAAGCCGGGCAGAGCAATGTGGGGACTTCCGTCACCCGCGATGAAATCGCGCTTGCGGGCAAAGGCTTCAGCGAAGAGGTGGAGGCCCAATATCGCAAGAGCAACAAAAATCTTGACTACACATGGATCAATAAGATGGAAGCCATGAAGGTGTCTCAGGAACAAATGGAAGATTTTATATCCGGGGGTCGTCTGACGCCTGGCGGGGAAGGAGGCAGGCTATGAATAAACACTATTGGCAAACAGGGTTTATCCTGCTGGCTTTAATGACTCTGATGGGTTGCGCGGTAGTAGAAACGGCGACAACAGTGGCTACAACGGTCGGTGAGGCCACCGGCGCGATCAGCAAGTCTCAAAGTCAGTCCATACGCAAGAGCACTGCAGCCGTGTCGAAGAGCCTGGAAGATTTTACGCCGGAACAGGAATACTATATCGGACGAACCGTCGGTGCGGTGGTTCTGGGAAAGTATTCGGCTTCAGCAGATGCAAAAGTCAATGCTTATCTCAATGTGCTCGGTCAGACGCTGGCCCAGGTGTCGGATATGCCTGAGCTGTTTGGCGGGTATCATTTTCTCGTTTTGGATTCCGACGATATCAACGCATTTGCCACATCGGGTGGTCACATCTTTATTACCCGCGGGCTGATACGCTGCTGCCGAACGGAAGACGCGCTGGCTGCTGTTTTAGCGCATGAGATCGGTCATGTTCAGTTAAGGCACGGCATGAAGGCCATCGAGAAAGCGCGGATGACGGAGGCGCTTTCGATTCTGGCACAGGAAGGGGCCAAGTCGTTCGGTTCACCGGAAGTCGCACAATTAACTCAGGCTTTCGGGGGTGTGATTTCCGATATCACCAACACAATGATCAACAACGGCTATTCTCGTTCTTATGAATATCAGGCCGATGCGGCGGCGGTGTCCATCCTTCAGCGAATGAGTTACAATCCCGGCGCGCTGACCGATATGCTGGGCGTCATGACCAGACAAATAAAACCGGGCGGATCTGATTTTGCCAAGACGCATCCTTCGCCGCAAAACCGGATTGCCGAGTTGAAGGCAAGTGGAAAGTCGCTTGCCGTCACTGAGACGCCGGCCATCCGCAAAGAGAGATTTACCAAAGCCGTGGGGCATCTGTTGTAGAGGTGTCAGCTTTTTATTTTACCAGGTTGAAACTATGGATTTTAAAAATAAATTCCGGGGCAGCAGATCAAAGCTTTGGCAGGGCCTGCTGGCGGGAATGATCGGCGTTGTGTTTGCCCTGGTCTTTTTCTTGCCGGGCTTACTGGATCGCTGGGAGGCGAAGACCTGGGACTGGCGAGTCAACATCCTGGCAACACCGTCACCGGCCACACCAAAAATCCGTTTGATCCTGCTCGATCAAAACAGTCTGGATTGGGCCAAAGACGAAAACGGCCTGTCCTGGCCCTGGCCGCGCGAAGTTTACTCGACAATCATCCAATTCTGCAAGCGCGCGGGCGCAAAGTCTCTGGCTTTTGACGTGCTCTTTACGGAACCCTCCAAATACGGCGTGGCGGACGATCAGGCTTTTGCATCCGAAATGAGGGGGTTTAAATCTTTTGTGGGAGCTGTTTTTCTCAGCAAGACGGCGGGCAGTGAAAAACGCTGGCCTGCTTTTGCTCCCGCGCCGGCTTTGAATGTTCAGGGACTTGACCTGTGGCTCACGGATACCGGACATGACGCCTTTCTCCGAGCTTCGTTTCCTGTGGCGGAGATATCATCCGCCGCAGGCCTTCTGGCCAATGTTCACCTGAGTCCGGATGCAGACAGCGTTTATCGACGGGCGGCGCTTTTTGAGGTATTTGACGGCAAGATTTTACCGTCGCTTGCTCTGGCGAGTTATTGGACCACAAAACCGGATACGTCTTTGAAAATTTATCCGGGAAGCTTCCTGCTGGGCGATAGGGCAATTCCTATCGATGCCTCAGGCAAGGCCATTCTTAATTTCCGCGGCCCGTCGGGAACACACAAAGCGTATAGTGCGGCATCGGTCATTCAAAGTGAACTGCGTCTCCAAAATGGAGAGACACCTGTTATCAAGAATTTGGAAGAGTTCAAGGACGCCTATGTCTTTTTCGGCTTTTCCGCTCCAGGCCTATTTGATCTTCGTCCCACGCCTGTTTCCGGTGTTTATCCCGGTGTGGAAATTTCCGCCACGATGCTCGACAACCTGCTGGCCAACGATTTTATCCGGCCTGTCCCCCTGGCTCTTGTTGTTGTCATCACCCTGATCATTGTTCTTCTTGCCGGTATGGCAACGTCTTGGGTCTCCGGTATTTTCAAAAGCGTCCTGGTCTATGCGTTCTTTATCTCGGCGCCGGTTGTCCTTTGTCTGATCGCTTACCGGTTGGGCTTCTGGCTACCGCTGGTTGTTCAGGAGGCGGGTGTTGCCGTGACACTTTTCAGCGCGGGGCTTATTTATTACACAACCGAGGGACGGCAGAAAACTTACATCAAAAGCGCTTTCAAGCAATACCTGAGCCCCGCTGTGATTGAACAGCTTATTCAAAATCCCGAACGGCTGAAGCTGGGCGGTGAGCGGCGGATGCTTTCTATTTTTTTCTCCGACCTGGAAGGTTTTACGAGCATATCGGAGGGTCTTGACCCGGAAGCGCTCACCAATTTGCTGAATGTTTATCTGACGGCCATGACGGACATCATCCATGAAGAAGGCGGCACCGTGGACAAGTATGAAGGGGATGCGATCATCGCCTTCTGGAACGCGCCTATTTCCCAGCCGGATCACGCTGTCCGCTGTGTCCGAGCCGTGCTCAACTGTCAGGCGAAGCTTGCCCTGATGCGTCCTGTCCTTCGGGAAAGCGTGGGAAGGGATTTGAAAATGCGCATCGGCGTCAATACCGGCTACGCCGTGGTCGGCAACATGGGTTCCCATTCCCGGTTTGATTATACGATGATCGGCGATGCGGTGAATCTGGCGGCGCGACTGGAAGGCATCAACAAGCAGTTTGGCACCTATACCCTGCTTTCACAAGCCACGATAGAACATATGGCCGGCGCTTTTCCGGTGCGGGAAATTTCGCGGGTAGCGGTGGTGGGCCGTAAAGAGCCTGTGGTTGTTTACGAACCGATGTTGACGGAAAGTATCGATACGCAGAAACAAAAGATCATGTTGCAATTTGCTGAAGCGCTGGCTTTGTTCTACCGGGGCGACTTTACTCAAGCCCGGGAATTATTTTCCGTCATTACAGACGAAGATGCCGTGGCGAAAGCCTATGTCGCCAAATGCGACGAACTGATCGCCGATCCGCCGAAGAATTGGCAAGGGGTGTGGGTGGTGACTACGAAATAGGCTATAGACGATGGGCTATGGGCTATGGGCTATGGTCTACATTGAAAACAATATTTTACGAACTACTTTCTCTTTTTAAGTATAATCAGCGCATTGTACCTTCCGCTTAGGCCCATAACCTATCGCCTATTGCCCATAGCCTTTTTCCCTATATGTAGCCAGGTGATGCCGAAGGTCAGTGGATATTTTTCCACATTCACCATGCCCGCCTCCTGCATGATCTTTGCGAATTCATCGGGGGAGGGGAAGTTCATGATCGAGTCGGCCAGATAATAGTATGCGGCGGGATTCTTTGAAAATATTTTCGCAAAGGCCGGCAGCAGGTAATTCAAATAGACATAATAAATCAATTTAAAGAACCGGTTCTGTACAAACGTCATCTCCAGAACCATCACCTGTCCACCGGGAGCGGTCACCCGCATCATTTCGGAAAGCACGCGGAGCCGATCGGGAATATTGCGGATGCCGAAGGCAATGCCGGCGACATCGAAGCTGCTGTCTGCAAAAGGCAGATGCAGCGCGTCGCCCTGCATAATTTGAATACGGTCGGCAAGGCTTTTCTTGAGAACTTTATTTTTTGCCGCTTTGACCATTTCCGGCACAAAATCGAGGCCGGTCACGGAAATTTGCGGATGTTTAACGGCTGCCGCAACCGACAGATCGCCCGTGCCGCAGGCGACATCGAGATAACGGTTGGTTTGAAAAAAGCGCATTTTTTTTGCGGCAAAGTTGCGCCAGGCCACATCGCGCCGCAGGCTTAAGAAGCGATTTAAGAAATCATATTTGCCGGTGATGGTGGAGAAAATTTCTTTCACCATGTTGATGCGTTCGGCATCCGTGATCGTTTTTACTTGTGGATATTTTTCGGGCGCTGAATGAAGCATAACAAGCATAAGGCCATTCCTACAACCTAATAACGACGCCGGCCACGACGGCGATGTTCATCAGGATCTGCGTGATATCCTTGATCTCTCTCAGCCAGGCGATACGCTCTGTTTTCTCCGGCACAACGATGGAATCCCCTGGTTCGATTTGTCGAACTTCCCCGCCACGCGCCGTCATTTCCCACCTGTTGCGCGAAGAACTCCAACCTAAAAAGTTCTTGGAAACTTTTCGCGCGCTGCCGTCAACCTTCATAACATATACGTTGTTTGCATCGGCATAGTAAGAGTAGCCGCCGGTGGCGTCGATATAATCCTGGTAGCCCAGTCTGTCGGAATATAGATGGCTGCCCTGTGACATGACGGAGCCGATCACATTGATCACGTTGTTCTTTTCCGGAATCTCCAACGAGTCGCCATCCTCTAATTCAAAGTCATATTCAGAGCCTTTCATCGTTTTTACATCCGTCAGGTAAATGGTCATTCGGCCAGTGGCCTTAACTTTTTTTAAATTCTCTATGAATAATTTCCTTTGTTCCATTTCACCTTTCTTTGCCCCCAGTTCCTCTATCGATGCGGCCTTGGATATCTGTTCCGTTCCAGCGGAAAGCAAGTCTCTTTCCATCCTGTCCGTCATTTCTTCCAGGCCTTTTTGTTGAAGCTCTCTCACGCGCTCTCGAGTAAAATACGCTCCCCGGAGATAGGCATGCTGTGTATAACCGCCGGCTCTCTCAATCAGATTAGATAACTTTTCGCCTTTCCTGATGGGATATCTACCGGCAAACGTAATCTGTCCTGTGAGATTGACGAATCTCACATTCTGGTAATCGGCAATGCGTTTCACCAGCAATCTGTCGTTGGGTGCTAGAGTCAGATTGTGGGCTGAATCGCCTTCCAGCGCTTTGCGCAGATTGATGCTTTTATGCGCCATTTTCCCCGTTTTCCCTTCGACGATTTCAGTGGAAGTGATTTCGGCTTCTTCAAGATAGGCGGAATCCAAAACGCTACCTGATTTAAAAACCAAGTCGCGCACGGTCATATTTTCCGTAAATTTATAGGTTCCGGGATTGGTCACATCGCCTGCGACGAAAACGCTTTTTTTCGGATTCTTTTCCCAGATGGAGTGGATAATGATCTGGTCTCTGTCTTGTAAGAGCAAATTGTCCCTCGGATCATCTGCCATCGCCCGGGCCACATTAAAATAAGTTGTTCTATATTCATTGTTTGCATACTGATGGATAATTTGACCGTTTTCCAGAGAGGCGTTGATGGTTAAACCGCCGGCATTTAATATTGCGTCTTTGACCTTCATGTTACCCATCAGATTGATCTGGCGTTTCACCTGCATATCTTTTTCCAACTTTTTGAGTCTTACCGCCAGCTCCTGCCTGTTCACTTTTTCCAATTCGATTTGCAGGGAACTCATGGCACCTGGAGATGGCCTATTCTCCGCTTTAATTGTATCCTCAATTTCTTCGATTTTTGAGGCTAACAGGTAAAGTCGGACGTCCTTATTCAGTTCTGCTTTAATGTCGCTGAGCTCTGCCAAGATTGCTTTATTGCGAATGCCATATTGGCCTGGTACCGGAGCGCCATATTGGCCTGGTACCGGAGCGCCATATCGGAGCGCCATATTGGCCTGGTACCGGAGCGCCATATTGGCCTGGTACCGGAGCGCCATATTGGCCTGGTACCGGAGCGCCATATTGGCCTTGTGTTGTGATCCTGTACTGATCTGAAGGCTCGGAAATTCCTCGAATTTCACCTTCCACCGTTACAAAAGGCTGATCCTTGAATAAAGACTGGTGAAATATAAAAATTTGGTCCCTGGGCGTTAATTCATAGTTGTATGCAGCATCATTTTGCAAAATAAGTTTTCCCAGATTGAAAGGAATCAGAACAATCTCCCGGCTGGGAGGGCTTTCCCTTTTTATGAGCGCATAATTAAGGTAGGTTTCATTTTTAAGATCATCGGCCTGGCTCACTAAGTCCTTAATCCTCAAACCCGTTGTGAAAGCATACTTGCCCGGACGCTTGACATTGCCATTTAAATACACGGCATTTTCATCGAAATCCACGATGGAGAAAACCTTGACCAGATCCGCATCCTGAATCACGAAATGTTTGACGTTGTCAAGGGTCTTATCGTTGATGTCGATCACGATTTGCTTTTCGTTTTTGACAATCCTCTCCACCTGCATCTGCTGCGTGTAAGCGCCGGGGATGATGCCGCCGGCCATATCAAAAAGGTTCTGTAAATCGAATTTGTCTTTCAGTTCGTAGATGGCGGGACGTTTTACGTTGCCGGCAATGCCGACCAGGGGGCCTGTGACCGGAACAAAAACAACGTCTCCCGCCTGCAAAACAACATCCCGCGACTTATCACCCTTTAGAAAGAGATCATAGAGGTCAAAGTAGGTGACGATCTTGTCCTTCCTGCGCAATTCCACGCGCCTCATCGACCCGATCTCCGAAGGGCCGCGCGCCGTCACGAGCGCATCCATGATGGTTGCCAGTCCGCCAATGGTGTAAGCGCCCGGCCTATTGACATCGCCTAAAACAAAGATGGGAATAGTTCGTGTGGAGCCCATGGAGATATCAATATTGGTTCCCACAATCTGGCCGGTTTTCGATATTAGATACTTGGACATCTGATCAAAGGTCATACCCGCAACCTGAACTGGACCTACCTCGGGGATGGTGATTTTTCCATCCCGGTCAACAATTAGTGAAAGTTGGGCACTCATGCGACCCCATAAAAGAATATTGATTTCGTCTCCCGGGCCGATGACGTAATCCAAGGGAACAGGGATGTCTTTGCGTTCTGTTAAAACCCTGACGGTTGCTTCCTGAAAGAATTCGCTGCCAAATGGTTTCAGATCAAGGGGAATATCCTGATATTGGCTGATTCGCCGCGCTCGGTTGAAAAGAGAGGCCTCCTTGGTTATCTCAACGGTTGTTTTAGTTTCGGTGCTAAACTTAAGCGCTTCAGGAAATTTTTCTTTTCGATCTGTTTTTTCGGTTGTTGTCTTGTCTTGTTTTTCAAACGCTTCCTTACCCTTTTGGATTTCTTCCGGTGTCAGATTGATGCCGGATTTTTGTAAATCCGATTGGATAGTCCTTTGATCCTTCAGGGTGGTTGACGATGGTATTCTTGTCTGCGCCTGGCAATTGCCTGTATTTGCAGCGGTCATGTAAATGATATGCCCTGCGGCGAAAAAAATAAGCAGGATCAGTAAAGTAAAAATTCGTTTATTCTGCATGATGCCCTCCGGCAAATTTGGCTTTAATTTTTTTTACATATTCTCTAAAAAATACCACAAAGACAGCGAAAAAAAGCGACACAATAAAAGCGACAAAAACCATTTGTGCTCTTTTGGGTTTGCTTTTCTGATCAGGCGCCATCGGCGGATCCAGGACTTTAAAGGCAAAGCCTTCCTTTACTTCCGCCATCATCGTCGTTTCGATTTTGTCGGCGATGAGATTATAAATTTTTTGCTGGACAATAGGATCTTTTGTTTCCTGAAGCTGTTTTTCCAGATATTCTCTATTGGTAACAGCAACGCGCTTGGCTTCCGAACTCATGTGATCGTTCAAAGAGGCGATAAAATAGTTGGCAATCCGGGCAGCCATATCCGGGTTACGGAAGTTCACGGTGATGGTGATAATGTCTTCTTTTAGATTATAATTGGTGGAGACATATTCATCCAGTGCTCGAATGCCGTCCCATGTGTCCGGAACGCCGGGATCTTTTTTGGGTGTGTTCGGTTGTGCCGGTTTTATTTTACTGATCAGCGCCAATGGATTAAGGCTGAAGCCACCGCTCGTTTTTTTCCAGGCCTTCTTTTCCTCATCCCACTGTTTGGGGAACAGGATTGGCAGGAGATTATATTTTTCGATCATCGTTTTCTTTAAGACATTAGACTTCAGTAGGCTGACCAGTTCTGCGGATGACGCAGCGCCGGGCATGGCAATTCCGGCCAGGCTGGCTAAGCCGCCGAATTGGGACGCCAGAGAGGATATCCTTCCGCCGCCGTCTTTAGAAGATACCGGTTTGAGAACCGCTTGTGCCGTGTAAATATTGGTTATAGTGAGCGAATAAGCGGCTGTGGCCAACGTGACAATGACGGCTATCCAGATGATGAGCTTTTTGCCCTTCCAGATTGTTCTTGCCAGTTCCAGAAGATCAATTTCATCTTCGTTTTCAGCGACGACGTTAACGGGTTCTGATGGTTTTTTTTCTTCAGTCATGCCGGCCTTTCTTGAATATGCCTGTTTTTATAAAGTATCGAAGCATTATTAAAAATAACAAGTTTAGCCCGATTTGCATAGCATGAAGTGACGGAGGAATCAACTTAAAATCTGTTTATTGAGAACGGTGCTGACCATAGGCCACACGCCTTAAACAGACGAATCACGGCGCTGAATAAATTGAATTGTCAAACAGGGCGGTTTCAGTTATAGCTCCGCCATAAGGAGCGGTTCACGGTATTTCTTTTTCAGCGGGCCATTGAAGGAACGGACAATGTCATGAGAAATGTGGAAGGCGGTGCGAAACAAAGCAGGTTCTGGGGGGAAACGACCGCTTTTCTTGCCTTGTTTCTGGACAACGCCGGGGTGCTGATATTTTTAAATGCCATCCTTGTTTTCACGTTCAATTTTCCCGTGGATATTATCCTGACGCGTATGATTCCGGGCACGGCCATCGGCGTCTTGATCGGCGATCTGATTTATACCTGGCTTGCCATCCGGTTGAAAAGAAAGACCGGGCGCGCGGACGTTACGGCGATGCCGCTGGGCCTCGATACGCCGTCCACCATCGGAATCGCCTACGCCGTTCTGGGTCCTGCCTATGTTATCACACGCGATGCACAACTCACCTGGCAGATCGGCATGGCCACGCTCTTCATGATTGGCGTCGTTAAAATCTTCACCTCTTTTTTCGGCGGCTGGATTCAACGCAATATTCCCACCGCGGGACTCCTGGGATCGATTGCCGGCATCGGATTGATGCTGCTGGGTTTTTTGCCGCTCGTCGAAATATTCAATGAAGCCGTTGTGGGCATGGTGGCCATGGGCCTAATCTTTGCCGCGCTTTTCAGCAGGCTGCATCTGCCCGGACGCATTCACGGCGTTTTGGCGGCGGTAATTTTCGGCACGGTGATCCATTTTGCGCTGGGTTACAGCGGCTACCTGCCGGAGTATCAGGCGCCGTCCTGGGAATTGCAGCTTTGCCTCCCGGTGTTTTCCATCGACTTTCTCCAAATCCTGCCGCAGAGTATTCATTATCTGCCCATTGCCATCCCCTTCGGCATTTTGACCATCGTCGGCGGCATTAATAATACGGAAAGCGCCCGTCTGGCGGGCGATCATTACCACACCAGGGACATTCTGCTCACCGAGGCCTTCACCTCCCTCATTTCCGCTTTCTTCGGCGGTGTGGCGCAAACGACGCCCTACATCGGCCATCCCGCCTATAAAAAAATGGGCGCAACCTGGCGGTACACGCTGGCGACCGGGCTGGCCGTCGGCATCGGCTCCGTGGTCGGGCTGATGTCGCTTTTTGTCAGCATCATTCCGCGCGCCGTCATCGCGCCCATCTTCATCTTTATCGGTTTTGAAATCATCCATCAGGCCTATAAAGAATCACCGCCGGCCCATTCTCCGGCGGTGAGCCTGAGCTTTTTGCCCGTCATCGCCAGTCTGGTGATGATTATTCTCGGGCAGTTTCTGGGGGCCATGAACATTACGAAGGACTTACTGCCGTTGCGTTTGCAACATCTGCATCAAACGCTGACCATGCTGAGTAACGGATTTATTCTTACGGGGCTTCTCTGGGGCAGCATGCTCGCCTTCCTGATTGATCATCGGGCGAAACTCGCGGCCTTATGCGCCGCTGTCTGCGCAGTGCTGACGCTTTTCGGCGTCATTCATTCGATCATGCCCACAGGAGAACTTTACCTGCCCTGGCGAGTGGCGTCGGATGCGCACTACATGCTCGCCCTGGCCTATCTGGCTCTCTCGGGCATTCTGCTGATATTAACTGGAACAATGGATAAAGAAAAGGGGCGCTAATACTTTTGTTTACCGGTCCGATGATCTTTACCATTTCCTGAACGGGAATCCCGCCATTGAATTCCGGCCATGTGATGATGTAAGCAATCCCGTCATGATTGCCCGCCACAACAAGATGACTGCCATCAATCGTGTGACATCGATCGATCTCAAAGGCCAGGTGGCAGCCGACGGCATTGCGCAAAATCATTTTGCCGATGTGGCGGGGCTGGTGGACTTCAGCCGATGGGCAGCGATGGCGCCGGGCGGCAAGTCCGTTGTCGTTGCCCAGTCGGTGAGCGACGACGGGCAGGTAAGCAACATCGTTCTGGAACAGGCAGCAGGGACCGTGGCCATTCCGGCAGCCGATGTGACTTACGTGGTTACCGAATATGGCGCCGTCAACCTGTTCGGCAAAAATGTCCAGGAACGCGCCATGGCCATGATCAGCGTTGCCCACCCTGATTTTCGCGAGCAACTGTTTGAACAGGCGCGGCGCGAGGGTTTAATCGGTGAGGAGCGCAAGTTATACGAATCCCAGTTTGGTATTTATCCGGCCTGGCTGGAAGAAGTCGTGACGATCGCGGGCCAGAAGGTTATGTTCCGTCCCGTCAAAATCGCTGACGACCGGCTCATTCAGGATCATTTTTACGAAATGAATGAGCAGGACATTGCCAAGCGTTTTTTTGGAAAGCGGCATCACTTTTACTGGGATGAAGTCAAAGACATGTTCATTGTCGATTACACGCGGAATTGCTCCATTGTAGCCTATCTGGGTGAAGAGGGGTACGGCCGGATTATCGGCATCGGCGGTTATTTTCTGGAAGGAAGCGGCGCCGGCGAGGTTGCCTATTCCGTAGCCAAGGATTGGCAGGGGAAAGGTATCTCCGTTAAGCTTCAGCAAAAAATTGTGGATGCCGCGCTGGCGAACGGCCTTAAGGGTCTGGACGCTATGGTTCTTGAAGAAAATTTTTCCATGCTCGGTTTGTTTAAAAAGCTGCCGTATCAGATCCGCACCTCGTATGAGAATGGTGTTTTAACACTGAAGTGCCGGTTTGATGAACCGGCATGACATCACGTTGGAGAGAGTCCAACAACGGCGTGCTCGGGGAGCCCGCCCTGAGAAACGGATGAAATGACCGCCGTGAATTGTAGGGACTGCTCCCCGAGCAGTCCGAAAACAACTTTCGCCTACGCCGGTCTTTCCAGCCCTTTCACAATCTGCGAGCGGATGATACGCGGGAGAATCAGTTGATGCTGCGGGCAGATCGTCCATGTAATCTTTAATGGCGTCGAGCACCTGTTTCTCTTCGTCAAAGACGGCGCGGAAAAAGCCTGTAACGTCATAATGAACTTTCGCGCTACCGGGCGGAACGGATTTGAAATGCCTGGTGGCGTTAATGATTTCTTCATAGAACAAGGGGTCTTGCCACCCTTCAGTGGTGGATGCATCCCCTTGTTCTATTAGTGATCGGATCGTCCGATTATGCCCGGTTCGGGGCAAATCCCATCGTCGCGTTGGCGACGATCATCGTGTGCATGTTGGAGGTGCCCTCCAGCGTTTCGAACTGCTTGGAGTCGCGCAGGAAGCGGCCGCAGGGATATTCATCGGAATAGCCGAAGGAGCCGTAAAGCTTCATGCATTCATTGGCGTCATGCACGACGACTTTCGCGCCGTAGAGTTTGGACATGGATGTTTCCATGACATTGGGCAGACCCTTGTCTTTGAGCCACGCCGCCTTATAAACCAGTGCCGCCAGCGTCTCATGCCCGCACTTCATATCTGCGACCTGCTGCTGGATGAGCTGATATTTGCCGATTTGCTTTCCAAACTGACAGCGTTCCGTCGCGTATTTTGCCGATGCGTCGAGGATGGCGCTGGAAAGACCCAGGGCGCCGGCGGAACAGCCCAGACGCGTGGAGTTAAGTTGCGTCATACACATCTGGAATCCTTTGTTGAGTTTGCCCAGCAAGAGGCTCTTGGGCACTTTCACGTCTTCAAACGTCAGTTCCGCGGTATCGGAGGCCCACAGGCCGACTTTGTCATGAATCGTTTTGCGCTCAATGCCCGGCAGGCTGTAATCCATGATGAAGCAGCTCACGCCGTTGGCGCCGGCGTCCTTGTCCGTCTTGACATAAAGCAGACCATGATTACAGACGGTGCCGTTGGTGATCCACATTTTATTGCCGTTGATCAGATAGTAATCGCCCTTATCGACGGCGTTGCATTTCATCGAGGCGACGTCCGAGCCGATGTCCGTCTCAGTCATGGCGAAGCTGCCGATATATTCACCGCTGACAAACTTGGGAATGTAGTGTTGCTTTTGTTCTTCCGTGCCGAATTTCTGAATGGTGAGCGCGGGTCCCCAGCATTGCATGTTGAAGGCCATGCGCCAGGACGTGTGCACCTTAGCAATCTGTTCGATGGCCAGAGCGCCTTCCAGAAAGCCCATGCCGTTTCCGCCGTATTTTTCATCGATGGAGAAGCCAAAAAATCCAAGGTCGGCCATCTTCTGAAAAATTTCCTTGCGCCAGAAATGATTTTTCTCGTCTTCCTCGACGTGCGGCGCAATTTCTTTTTCGGCAAAACTTCTTGCCGTATCCTGAATCATTGTTTGTTCTTCCGTTAATGCAAAATCCATATTCTTTATCCTCCCAACTTCAATTTATTTTCTTTCAATAACCATACATATCCCCTGGCCGCCGCCGCCGCAGATCGTCTCCAGGCCAAAACGCTTGTCGGTCCGCACCATTTCGTTAATCAGCGTGGTAAGCCGCATCGCACCAGTTGCGCCGATGGGATGCCCGAGCGAAATACCAGAACCGTTCACATTGACTTTGGCGTCCATCTGCTCGTCGGAAAGGCCGGAAAGTCGAGAGTCCGCCAGACACTGGACGGCAAACGCCTCCTGCACTTCGATCAGATCGATCTGATCAATTGTCGCATTAATCTTTTTCAGTGCTTTTTCCACCGATGCCGGAACTGCGGGGTAGGTGAGCGTCGGGTCGGTAGCCGCCACCGCGCAGGAGCGGAAATAGGCCAGCGGCTTGACGCCCAGCTCTTTGGCTTTCTTTTCAGACGCCATCACAACCACCGCCGCGCCATCATTTTCCGACGACGAATTGCCCGCTGTGCAGACGCCGTCTTTATAAACAGCTTTAAGTTTGGCCAGGCGTTCCAACGTGGTTTCGCGGCGCGGTCCTTCATCGGTTTTCAAATAAACGGTTTCACCATTCTTATCTTTGCCGGTCGCAATCGGGACAATTTCATCGACAAACTTGCCCGCGTCCTGCGCCGCAATCGCCCGCTGATGAGAGCGCAGGGCCCAGCGGTCGGCTTCTTCCCGGGTGATCTTCTCTTTTTGGGCGGCGGTTTCCGCCCAGGTCATCATCGAACTTAGCTCGCCGTATCGCGCAATGGGCTGAGACATGACTCGTCCGCGCTGAAGCCTGTCATAAAAAGGAATTCCCCACATGGCCAGCGCGCCGTGTCCGCGGGGCATGAAACCGTATTTTTCATGGCTTTTGCCGCCCAGTCCCCACTTGATGTCGCCGGGGATATAAAGTTCGCCCTGGCTCATCGATTCCATACCGCCTGCGATGATCAGGTCGGCGTTGCCGGTTTGGATTTTCATCGCCCCGTAAAAGATGGTATCCAGCCCCGAACAGCAGCGCCGATCCAACATGATCCCCGGAACAGTATCCGGCCACCCTGCGTCGAGCACGGCCATGCGTGCGCCGTTGGCACACTCGCCGTTCTGGTAGGCTGATCCCATGACGACATCATCAATCATCGCGGGATCAATTTTTGCCTTTTTGGCCGCTTCCTGCAAGACCAGACTGGCCAGGCGGTAAACTGGAACATCTCTCAGCGCTCCTCCGTAAGCGCCGATCGGCGTTCTCGCACAACTGATAAAAACGACATTTTCCATATGTATCTCCTTGTTTTTTTTAACCACAAAATTTTATCATTTATACGGCTGATAGGCCGGGTCGTACATCTTCGACTTGATGTAACCGGGTAAATTGGCCGGTTCCCTCATTGCGGTAAGTTTTCTGGCGAACACAACTTTTGCAACGGCCAGTGCGATATTGGCCGAGACATCGCGGATGCGCGTCAGTGACGGAAAAATCCGTCCCTTTTCAAAATCCTCTCTCGATACCTGTTCATCCAGACATTTGGCTGCCGCGGAGAACATCTCATCCGTCACGCGGGTTGCTTCCGAGGCCATCACGCCCAACCCGACGCCGGGGAAGATGTAAACATTGTTGGCCTGCCCCGGTATAAAGGTTTGCCCGTCCATCTCTACCTTGGGAAACGGACTGCCGCTGGCGAAGACGGCGCGCCCTTTTGTGTGGCGATAAGCATCTTCAGCCGTGCATTCCGCCTGGGAGGTTGGATTGGAAAGCGCAAAAACAATTGGATGCTCGTTCAGACGCGCCATAGCCGTTAAAATTTCCGGCGTAAAGGTTGCGGGTTGTCCCGACGCTCCGATGATGGCCGTAGGTCGGATGGCTTCAACCACCTCCAGAAGATTTTGATGGAAGGGAAAATCATGGGCAAAGCGCTGTTTGTGTTGGGCCAGGTCCGTTCGGCTGGAAACGACAAGGCCTTTGGAATCGATAAACCAGCAGCGGCCTATGGCCTCTTCTTCAGGAAGGCCCTGCTGGACCATCGCGGAGGCCACCAGGTTCCCGATACCAAGAGCTGCCTCGCCTGCGCCTAAAAACACAAGTCGCTGTTCGTTTATCTTGCCTTTGATCATACGCAGGGCGGAATACAGTCCGGCCAGTGCGACACCGGCGGTGCCCTGGATGTCGTCATCGAACATACAGTATTGATCGCGATACCTGGCGAGCAGGCGGAAGGCATTCTTGTTGCCGAAATCTTCCAGTTGAATCATGACGTTGGGGAATATCTCACTTGCCGCCGCCATAAACTCATCGATGAGCGAGTCATAGTCTTCACCGTCCAGGCGCGGTTCCGGCAAACCGATGTATTGCGGGTCACTCCACAGCTCGTTATTGTTTGTTCCGACATCGATCATAATCGGCAGGCATGCCGCAGGATCAATGCCCGCGCAGGCCGTATAAAGCGACAATTTCCCCACGGGGATGCCCATGCCATTGGAGCCGAGATCGCCCAGGCCCAGGATGCGTTCGCCGTCTGTCACAACGATCACACGGACATTCTTGTGGGACCAGTTTTGCAAAACCTCTTTAATTCGGCCGCGATCATACCGGGTAATGGACAACCCGCGGGGACGGCGGTAAACATGGCTGTATTCCTGGCAGGCCAAGCCCACGGTCGGTGTGTAGACGATAGGACTGAGTTCCTCCAGGTTCTCGACGAGCGCTTTATAGAACAGCCGCTCATTGCGATCCTGTAAACCGATCAGATAAAGGTATCTTTCCAGGTTGTCGGGCTTGCGTCGAACGTTATTGATGACGTGTTGAACCTGTTGCTGCTGAGTCGAGATACGTGGCGGAAGCAGCCCGTGCAGGCCCAACGCTTCGCGTTCGGCGGCGGTAAAGGCCGTCCCCTTATTCAGACTCGGGTCGTGCAGCAACTCAACACCACGCGGAAGTTTTCCAGTACAGCCGTTATTCATTAGCGCGTAATCTCCTTTTAATCTTTCATCATCCCTTTGACGACGCGCTGGGCGGCACATCGGTTCCATATTTTGTCTGCAGATATTTTTCCATTGTTTGAGGGAACAATACCCATCCCAGCAGGTCTTCGTCCGTTCGCGCCAGGTGGCCGATCGTTTTTTTCGCTTCCTCGATTTCCGGCGGCAGTTCATCGGCCGGTCGGCCGGTGATCGGTGTCTGTCCGCGTTTATAATTTTTGAGTATTTTTGCGGTCAGATCCTTATCAATCGGTGCGGGGGTTTTACCATACAACCCCAAAACGAGGTCCTTAAGCTGATAGGATATTCTGACATATCGTCCGAAAAGTACATTCAACACGGCCTGCGATCCGATGATTTGAGAGGCCGGCGTCACCAGAGGCGGATAGCCCATGTCTTTTCGCGTCTGAACTACTTCCGTGTAAATCTCGCTTAATCTATCCAATGCATTCACTTCTTTGAGCTGGCTGGTTAGATTGGAAATCATCCCACCCGGAATCTGATGCGCAAGAACACCGGTATCAATGATGGAAAGCCTGTGATCCCCTAAAAGATGTTTATACTTGGGGGCGATGTTTTCCAGGTGTTCACTCAGTTCAAGAAGTTTGTATAAATTAATGCCTGAATCCTTGGGGGTTCCCTGGAGGGCCGCAACGATTGGCTCGCAGGCGGGCATCGATGTCCGGAGCGCAAAGGGCGCAAGACAGGTATCGATAATATCCACGCCAGCCTCGATTGCTTTTAAGTAGGACATGCTGCCCATCCCGCTGGTATAGTGGGTGTGCAAATGCAGAGGGACCTTAATTGCCTTTTTTAATGCGGTGAACAGATCGAATGCGTCATAAGGGGAAAGCAATCCGGCCATGTCTTTGATACAGATGCTATCCGCACCCATACTTTCCAATTCTTTGGCTTTTGTCACATAAAAATCGAGGGTATATATTTCGCCGCCCAGGCGGCTTTGCGTCAGTGAATAACAAACCGTTCCTTCCAAGTGTTTGCCGTTGGCCTTAATTCTTTCCACACAGGTTTCGATATTGCGGAAATCATTGAGCGCATCAAAACAGCGGAAAATATCAATTCCGATTTCACAGGATTTGTCCACAAAAGCGCGGACGACGTCATCGGCGTAATGACGATAGCCGACCAGGTTTTGTCCGCGCAAAAGCATACTGAAGGGCGTTTTTTTGGCATATTTCTTTAAAATTTTGGGTCGCATCCATGGATCTTCGTCAAGAAAGCGATGCATCGTATCAAACGTCGCCCCCCCCCATACCTCCATAGCCCAGAAACCGCAGTTATCCATCTCCTCGGCAATGGGGATCATGTCCTCCGTTTTCATTCTGGTTGCATAAATAGACTGATGGCCGTCGCGAAACGTATTATCCTGAATTTTAATGGGTTGGAGCAGACTTTCTTTTCTGTCTTTCATATAGTACTCCTTAATTCAAATTTATGTATTTCTGCGTATATTACTACAGCAACTATCATACCAGCAAGTTATTTATGATTATAAAAATTCGTACTTGCACCCACAAAGGCATTGGTTTGCAGTTCTTGATGATATCAATGTCATTGCGTTGGAAATACAATGATCCGCCGGGAATGCGCCTTCCAATATTGTGTTTGACAGAAATGTATTTATTATATACAATTTATGTCAAGAACGTATATTTTGTAAACAATTCGCAATGTGGACAACCATGGCCGGAAACGACACGCGGAAAGCAGATGGATCAAAACATAAAGCCTTAGATCCGCCGGGGTTTGAAGAGACCTTCCTGACGGAAAAGCTGGGGCCGGAATTCGACGAACTGATCGGCGCCAACCCGTCCTTCCTCAAGGCGCTTCTGACCGCCAAGCGGGCGGCAAAATCGGATATTTCCGTTCTCATTATCGGAGAAAGCGGCACGGGTAAGGAAATTCTGGCGCGCGCCATCCAGCAGACGAGTGGCCGCAAGAATAAGCCGCTGGTGGACGTCAATTGCGCCGCCATTCCGGACAGCCTTATTGAAAGCGAGCTTTTCGGCTACGAAAAAGGCGCCTTTACCGGCGCGCGCACCGAGGGTCGTAAAGGCTATTTTGACGAGGCGCACGAAGGAACGATCCTGCTCGATGAAATCGGCGATTCCTCTCTGTCCGTCCAGGCCAAATTATTGCGGGTCCTGGAATCCGGTGTTTTTAAAAGAGTCGGTGGAACAAAAAACGTCAAGGTCGACGTGCGGATCATTTCATCGACCAATCAGGATTTGGCCGGGCTTATCGAACTCAAAAAATTCCGTGAAGATCTTTTTTTTCGTTTGAATACCTTTACGATCCCCCTGCCGCCGCTTCGCGAGCGCAGCGAGGATATTCCGCTACTGGTCGATTATTTTTTAAAACAAAGCGGCTCAAGAGAGAAGCAAAAATACAGATTCTCACCCGCTGCTCTCAAGATTCTTGATGCGTATCACTGGCCGGGCAACATTCGGGAACTCAAGGGTGTGGTCAGCTATGCGGTGAACATGACGCAATTACCGGTCATCGATCCGGGTTCTTTACCGAATTTTCTTTTTTCCGGGTTAGACGCGACGCAATATCGTGAAAGCGTCGTCGCCCCCGGAACGTCGGCAGCATACAATCTCGCGGAATCCGTTCGCGATCTGGAACGGAAACTAATCGGTGAAGTTTTAACCATAGCGGCCAATAAATCGGAAGCCATTAAGATGTTAGGCATCAGCAGGAGAACCTTCTATCTGAAATTGAAAGAATACGGTTTGGGCTGAACGTATCCGCTTGGGCTGGAACAACTTATGCATCAACTGAAAAGAAATTTTATTTCGGGAAAGTTGAATTATGTCAAGCAGCGTGACGTCGGCTGTCAAAGCCATGAGAAAAAAAGACACGCAGGTCACCATTGTGGAAGTATCACCGAGAGACGGCCTGCCGGAAGTTTGTGAAGAGTTATCGACAACTGATAAAATTAAATATATCAACAAATTGTCGGAGACAGGTCTTCGGAAAATTGAATGTGCATCTTTTTCGCATCCCCGTCTTTTGCCTCAGGGCTATGACGCGGAGAAACTGATAGAAGGCATTTCCAAAAAATCGAGTGTGACCTATGTAGGACTTGTCCCGAACGAAATCGGCTGTCGCCGGGCGGTGATTACACAGATAGATGAAATCCTGATCCTGCTTGCCGCGAGCGACACCTTCAACAAGCTGAACCTGGGTAGAACCCTCAAAGAAAGCCTCAATAAAGTGCTTCCGGCCATCCTGGATACAGCGGTGAAAAATTCCCGCAGCGCCCGGGTTTATCTCATGACCGCCTTCGGTTGCCCTTACACGGGCAAAATCAGAGCCGAAGATGTCGCGCAGTTGTTGTTGAAGCTCAGTTATATGGGAGCATCCGAAATTGTGCTGGTCGATTCCACCGGCATGGCCAATCCCAAGGCGGTTAAATCGACGATCCGCACGTTGATGGATTTGCAACTCGATATCAACCTGGCTGTTCATTTTCATAATACACGTGGCGCGGCGATTGCCAACTGCGTGGCCGCCTATGAGGCGGGCATCCGCATTTTCGACACGTCGCTGGGCGGTATGAGTGCGACGCCTTACGGCGTGAGCGAACTGGACATTGGCTGCTGGAATGTACCGACGGAAGACCTGGTTCATTTATTTGAAGAAATGGGCATTAAAACGGGCATTGATCTGGAAAAGCTTCTGGATTGTGTCCTTCTGGCGGAAAAGATGGCCGGGATTCCCTTGCCTGGCCATCTTCTGAGAGCGCGGCAGGCGTCGCAGATTGCCGAAATCCCGCAGCATCTGAAGCGGCAACACATCATTGATCAGTAAAAAGCGGTTTAAACCCCCTTTTTTATTCGAGTTTCAAATTTAAAGATCCAGGTGGATGGAACCCAGAGGTGTTTATTTTATATACACGCTACAAGTTCAGCCCTTGCTTAATCTTTTCGAGCATGATTTTTTCATCATAGCAAATTCATTAAAGTTCTGTTATTAAGCACATACATATTTATCAAAAATTATAAAGCGAGAGAAAACATGCCGCAAGAAGACTTGAGTAAACTGAAAATCGATAAATCGGTCAAAAAAAGCGTTACGGCCGGCCGCAGAAAGAAACCATTCATTATTGCTGCGCTGGTTATTTTGCTGATTGTTGGCGCCGTCCTGTATCGGTTCGGTGTGATCGCCCCGACTGCCACGGTGGATGCGACAACCGTTTCGCTGATTTATCCCGCGCAGTCTTTATCCGTGTTGAACGCCAGCGGTTACATTGTCGCCCAGCGCAAGGCGGCGGTGGCCTCTAAGATGACTGGCCGTTTGACGGCGTTAATGGTCGAAGAAGGCAGCCTGGTGCAGAAAGGACAAATTCTCGCACGAATGGAAAACGCCGACGTCACTGCCGTGAAAGGTCAGGGCATGGCCAATCTGGCCAACGCCAGGTCGATGCTCAAGCAGACCGCGGTGGAACGGGATAATCTTGCGCAAGAGCATGACCGCTATAAAAGACTGATTGCTGGCGGCAATGTTTCTCAATCGGAATACGACCTGATCAATACCCGCTATCTGCGCTCGCAGGAAGCCGTGAAAGGGGCGCAGGCTGCGGTGGAATCAGCCGCCGCCGTTCTTTCGGGCGCCGAGGCGAACCTCGATTATACCTTAATCCGAGCGCCGTTTGACGGCGTAGTGCTGACTAAGAATGCCGATGTGGGCGATATCGTCACCCCGCTGGGAGCGTCATCCACGTCCAAAGCCGCCGTCGTCACACTGGCCGATATGGGTTCGCTGCAAGTCGAAGTCGATGTGTCCGAAACCAGCATTACGTTGATTAAAGTCGGACAGCCCTGCGATATTCAACTTGATGCTTTATCCGACAAACGCTTCCGCGGCGTGGTGCACACCGTTGTGCCGACCGTTGATCGCGCCAAAGCGACGGTTCTGGTGAAAGTGCGGTTCATCGACAAAGACACGCGGATGCTGCCGGACATGAGCGCGAAGGTGTCTTTTCTTTCCCGTGAACTCACGGGGGAAGAACTCAAACCCAGGCTTGCCGTTAGTCAATCGGCGCTGGTCAGTGTCAAAGAAAAAAACATCGTTTATCTGATTTCAGATAACAAAGTGCGTGAGACGGCCATATCGATCGGCGGCAAATTGGGAGATATGCAGGAGGTCACGGCAGGCCTGAAACCGGGCGACCGCGTGGTGCTCAAACCCAAAGGGTTAAAGGATGAGGCGAAGATCAGGGTGGCGGAGAGGTAAGGACTTGTGAGCGTCATTCGTGAAGCGTGAAGCGTGAAGCGAAAGAAAAACGAGACACGAACGACGAGATACGCTTCACGAGATACGAGATACGAATGATGACTGAACAAAAAAAACCGATTGTTGAAATTAAAAATCTTTACAAGAGCTATCACCGGGCAAGCCTTGTGGTGCCGGTGTTGTATGATATTACCTTCGATATCGCCGAAGGGGAATTTCTGGCGCTGATGGGACCGTCCGGTTCCGGCAAGACCACGCTTTTGAATCTGATCGCGGGAATCGACAAAGTGGATGAAGGCACAATCCATGTCGGCGATGTCGATATCACCACGCTTTCGGAGACGGAACTGGCGGCCTGGCGCGCCAATTCCGTGGGATTCATTTTCCAATTCTATAATCTGATTCCCGTGCTTAAAGCTGTGGAAAATGTTGAGCTGCCGCTGCACCTGACAACGCTGTCTAAAAGCAAGAGACGTGAACATGCCGAAATAGCGCTTGCGATGGTCGGCCTTGACCACCGGATGGATCACTATCCCGGTGAAATGTCCGGCGGCGAACAGCAGCGTGTCGCCATCGCCCGCGCTATTGTCACCGACCCGACCATTCTGGTGGCCGACGAACCGACGGGTGATCTGGATCGCGCCTCCGCCGAGGAAATCCTCTCCATGATGGAGCGGCTCAACCGCGATATGGGCAAAACGATCATCATGGTCACGCATGATCCGCGCGCGGCTTCCCGCGCCTCCGTGATGCGCCATCTGGATAAGGGGTATCTCAACCATGATGCTGCTCAAAATCCTCTTTAGAAATGCCTTTCATAACAAGCTTAGGAGCTCGCTCACTATTCTGGGTATTGCCGTGGCCATCCTGGCCTTCGGCCTTTTGCGCACAGTGGTCAGTTCTTTTTACGCGGGTGTGGAAGCGGCTTCCGCCTCGCGCCTGGTCACGCGCAACGCCATTTCCATTATTTTCCCGCTGCCCATTTCCTACACGGAAAAAATCCGGCAGGTGGAAGGCGTCAAGATGGTTTCCTACGGCAACTGGTTTGGCGGCATTTATATTAATGAAAAAAACTTTTTCCCGAATTTCTGTGTAGAGCCTCGCACCTATTTTGCTCTGTATCCTGAATTTGTTCTGGAAGAAAGACAGAAAAAAGAATTTCTGGCTGACCGCAAGGGCGCTGTGGCAGGCCAAAAGCTTGCGGCCAAATTCGGCTGGAAAATCGGCGATACGATCACGCTCAAAGGAACCATCTATCCGGGCAATTGGGATTTTGTTTTGCGGGCAATTTATACAGGCCGCGATAATACGGTTGATCAAACACAATTTTTCTTCCACTGGACTTATCTCAATGAAGCGGTCAAGAAAAGGGCGCCTGTTTTCGCCGAGCAGGTTGGTTTTTATATGGTCGGCGTGAACCGTCCCGATGTCGCTGCGGATACAGCCGTCATGATTGATAAGACTTTTAAAAATTCGCTCGCCGAAACGCTGACGGAAACGGAAAAGGCTTTCAATCTGGGCTTCATTGCCATGAGCGAGGCTATCGTTACGGCCATTCAGATGGTGTCGTTCATCGTCATCTTCATTATCATGGCAGTGGTCGCCAATACCATGGCCATGACGACCCGGGAACGCACTGGCGATTACGCGATCATGAAAACGCTGGGCTTCGGCGCGAAAGACATCACGATTCTGATTTTCGGTGAAGCACTGGTCATCACGCTCACCGGAGGACTCATCGGCATCATTCTGACCTTTCCCGCCGCCCGGATCTTCGGCCAGGAGCTCGCGACGTATTTTCCGGTCTTTCTGGTTTCCGCACAAACGATTTATATGGATGTTGCCGCCGCGCTGATCATCGCGTTTCTCGCGGCGATCATTCCCACGCGTCACGCGATTCGCATCCGCATTGCCGACGGCTTAAGGAGGATCGGCTGATGGCGGTGCCTTTCTTCTATAGTTTCCGTAATCTCTGGAAGCGCCGTATGACAACGATCCTGACTGTCTCCGGTATGGCGCTGGTGGTCTTTGTTTTTGCCGCTGTGTTGATGATGGCCGCCGGCCTGCAAAAAACACTGGTGGAGACCGGCTCGCCCAATAACGTGGTGGTGGTGCGCAAAGCCTCCACCTCCGAAGTGATGAGCTCGATCGAGCGTAAATCCGCCTCTATTGTGGAAATGCTGCCGCAGGTGGCCGCAGGCCACCGGGGGCAGCCGATGATGGCCAAGGAATCGGTCGTGCTGATTGCGCTCAAAAAAAAGGGAGAAGAACAGTCCTCCAGTCATTCCAACGTGGTCGTACGCGGCATCGGGGCCGAATCCCTGGCGCTTCGGCCGCAGGCGAAGCTGGTAGCGGGCCGCATGCTGCGGATGGGCTCATCGGAAGTCATTGTCGGCAACAGCATTGCTAAAGGTTTTCAGGGCGTGGGATTGCAGCAGACGTTGACCTGGGGAATGCGCACCTGGACGGTGGTCGGAATTTTTGACGCCGGCAATACGGGGTTCAGCTCGGAGATCTGGGGGGATGTGGATCAGGTCATGCAGGCTTTCCGGCGTCCGATCTATTCCTCGCTGATTTTCAGATTGCAGAATCCGGACGCCTTTGACACCGCGAAAACCGCGATTGAAAATGATCCGCGTCTCACGCTGGAGGCTAGACGCGAAACCAAATATTATCGGGATCAATCGGAAATGATGGCCAAGTTTTTAAGGATTTTAGGCACGTCGCTGACGATCATCTTTTCCATCGGTGCAATCATCGGCGCGATGATCACCATGTATTCCGCCGTTGCCAACCGCACGGCGGAAATCGGCACGCTGCGCGCCCTGGGCTTCCGCAGGCGCAATATCCTGCTGGCTTTTCTGACCGAATCACTGTTGCTGGGCTTCATCGGCGGCAGCCTGGGGTTGTTTTTCGCCTCGTTCATGCAGTTTATCACGATCTCCACGGTGAACTTTCAGACGTTTTCGGAGCTCGCTTTTAAATTTACGCTGACGCCAGGTATTGTCGTGCAGTCGATGATGTTTGCGCTGACGATGGGATTGATCGGCGGTGTACTCCCGGCGCTGCGCGCTTCGCGGTTGAAAATCGTAGACGCTCTACGGGCGACATAACAAGTAGGGAGTGTGTAGGGTGGTCGCGATAACCTGATAGCCTGAAGGTTACTCGAGGTGGCCCGAGGTCACAAGCCGTTCCCTGCGCGTTATCAATTTGAATATCCCTGTCTGATTGCTGGTAGCAGAATGATATATTCTTTCACCAAGAGAAGTATGCCACAGGCAAGATTCAAATATAATTTGCAGGTATTATTTCTATTGTTGTGATATGCAGCGGCTCATGAGTAATACACAATTAATGTTGGGTTTCAGCGATATTGCACGCAAATTTATCTTACCGTCTTCCGAAGTAGCGATTGATTCTTTCTTCCCTGAAGAAGAGGCAGATAGGCTTGCCAAGATCGAATCATACAATAAGCACCTGTTTCGTCCCAATACATATCTTCACAAGTGGTGGGCAAGGCGTTCCGGTGTTACATTTCGTTATATTCTCAAGCAGCTATCCACTGACCCTGATCAACGTAATTTCTATGTGCCGGGGGGGTTGGAAGGTTTGACTATCCTAGATCCGATGATGGGCGGAGCAACGACCCTGCATGAGGCCATAAGGCTTGGGGCCAATGTTATTGGTTATGACGTTGATCCTATTCCCGTACTGCAGGCCCGTGCAACTTTGACCAACATCGACGTTCAAGAAAAACAGGTCATTTTCAATGAGTTTCTAAAAAAAATGAATCAGGAGCTGTCCCACCATTTTGATACCTCATGTCCCTATTGTCATGAAAAAAGCGACATGCAATTTCTGCTTTATGGACTGAGGAGACGGATCAATGGTAACGAAGCTGTTTTTGTGGACTCTTTCATTCTGCGAGCAGAGACAACAGGAGAAAATAAAACCATCCATGATTTCTATCCATCGCTGGAAATTAAACGCGGAAACCGTTCATGGTCATTGATTGATAAGGACGAAGCCAAGAAAAGAGGAGCAAACAATAAGCATTCTGAGCTTTTGGAAATTCCTTTTATGGATCGTTATGTTCCTCTAGTCATGGTAGGTAAATGCGCTCGTCATAACCAATATTTTAAGGCCCCTGATCAAAATGACCTTCAAAAAATCGATAACGCAGTCTCAAAAGTAGCTAAATTAACCTTTTTAGCGGATAATGATTTTATAGTTCCTCAAGGGCCAAAATCATCAGATTTGCTCGCGCGAGGTGTGACGAATTATTTGAACTTGTTTTCTCCCCGTCAACTTATCTATCTGTCTGAGGCAAAGCGGTGCATTGAAGAAACAGCCCCTGAACACCGGTTATGGTTGGCACTCCTCATCTCTACCTCGTTGGAATTTAATTCCATGCTTTGTGGGTATAAAGGCGTCGATCAGCGAAGGCCAGGGGCCATACGCCACGTTTTTTCTCATCATGCGTACTCTTTCCCATGGACGGCATTAGAAAACAATCCTGTTTTCAAGGCTAAAACATCCGGTACGCTGCTCAATTTATTTGATAAACGTATCTTAAAAGCTGGGATATGGGCACATGCACCAGTAGAGCGTAGATGGACGGGTGCCAAGTGGGACAAAGTCATTATTGATGGCGAATTAGATTTAGGGCACGAATGCGAATCTCTTGATGAATTTACGGGAAAAACGCACTCCTTCATCATTAAACAAAATGATTCTTCTATGATGCCATTGCCCGATAAATCCATTGATTATGTCGTCACGGATCCCCCTTATTTTGATAATGTCCAGTACAGCGATTTGTCTCATTTTTTCCGCTGTTGGCTCCGCTGGTTCTTACCTGATCAAGCTGACTGGCATTATCAGCCACTCCTGTCCGCAGTGGCTGAATGCCAAGAGAATGAATCAAAATTCGGGAATGTTCTCGCTAAAATCTGGCAGGAATGTCATCGCCTTCTCATCAAGCCGCATGGTAGGCTGATCTTTACTTACCATCACTGGCGAGCCGCCGCTTGGTCGCAACTTACCATATCCCTTGCCAGTTCGCGCTTCAGACTGATGAATAATTATATTGTTTGTTCAGAGAATCCTATTTCCGTTCACATTAGAAGCCTTCACGCCCTAAAGCATGACGCTATTCTTGTGCTGAAACCTTGCGATTCAGATGATGAAAGGCGGTGGAAAGAACCGGAAAAGTTACAAACAAATGACAGTGAGGCATTTTGTCGAGGTTGTGCGCAATATCTCGGTTGGATTCTTGAGCAAAACTTTAATCAAGCCGAGATTAACCATTTATGGAAAGATTTTATTGGGAGCGACTAATGGCCAAATACCCTTCAGAGATTTTTGGATTTTATTTGCGGAATATATCGCTGGACGCCAACGACGCGCGGAAGAAATTCTGGTGCCCATTTCATGGGTCACCGTGTTATAAACAGAGCAGACTTCTTGACACCCCCTTTGGTGTCTGCACCGCTCATGTTGAAGGACAGGAAATAGCCTTATGCCCCCGGCGTTTTTTGGAAAAAAATAAAGTTTTCCAGACAATTGCTGTCTCTCAGTTCGGAACGAGTGAGAATGTTCTTGTCTTTTCAGAAGTTGGTTTGCCTGGGATAGGAAATTTCGATTTTGTGATGGTTAAGCACAAACCTTTGAGCGTTCAGATTGAGGATTTTGTTGCCGTCGAGTTTCAAACAGGTCAAACAACTAGTACGGGCCAACTTGTTAAAGGATTTAAAGATTTCATGTCCGATAGTCGTATCTCGGAGGGCGCTTCCTACCATTTTGGAATCAATATGTACGACATCTGGAAAAGAACATTTACCCAAATCCTGAACAAGGGTATTATCATGGAGAAGTGGGGGAAAAAAATATTCTGGGTTGTTCAAGATCCGGTATTTAATTATTTTAGGCAAAAGTTCAGATTATCAGAAATGGGATATAACAAAAGCGAGTGTTCAGTGTTTTCCCTTTATGACCTAAAGGCAAATGGTAATCGTCTCGAACTGATTGCTACCAGAATGTTTTCTTCAACAGTGGATGCCTTATTTGACGCATTTCGCAGAAACGACGATATACCCCCGGTAGAAAAATTTATAGAGCGGCTAGAATCAAAACTAAGCGGCGACATGAAAATTGCCCTGCATCTTGATCGGAAAAAAACACCATCAAAATTCGATGCCCCAAAATCTGGCCCCACAGGATGTATTCGTGAACCATCAGACGAGTATTAGGAAGATTTCAATGTCATTTTTTTATATTATGCGCACAGGGTTTTGAGAATATCCCTGGTCATCTTGATTCCCAGAAGCAGATTATCCATGGAAATCCGCTCGTCGATGCCATGGACGCGGCCGAGATCCATGCGTTCCAGAATCATTGGTGTAAAGCCGTAAGCCGGATAGCCGCGCTCGCGCCAGTAACGGCCGTCGGTCGCCCCGGCCATTAAAAGAGGAAATACACCGGCGCCGGGAGAATGCTTTTTGACAGTCTCAGTGACAGTCTGAAAAAAGAGGTTGTCTGTCGGTGCGATTCCCGAAGGAGGCGACGTCTGGATCATCTCAATCTGAATGCGTTTGTCGGCGATTTGTCCGAGAAGCCATCGGTGAAATTCTTTCGCATCCGTTTCTGGAAGCAGACGGCAATCCAACTGAGCTTCGGCACGCTCCGGAATGACATTGATCTGATAGCCGGCCTGGATGATATTGACGCTGATGGTGTCGCGAAGCACGGCGTTGGTAAATTTTTCGGCAGCGAGTTTTTCCCCCGCCAGTTTCAACACCAGAGGGTTGGCGAGATGTTGCAGCATGAATGAAGCGGGGAATTTTTGCGTGGAAGCCAGGCCTGTAAACATGGCAGCCGCGGCTGGTCCAACTTTCAGGGGTCGGGGCTTGTCGATGATTCTTTGCAGAGCGGCAATAAGCAATGTGTTGGCGCTCCCGGGGTGCGGCATGGAACCGTGTCCCGGTTCGCCTTTCGCGATGAGTTTGAATCGGTAAATTTGCTTTTCGGCAACGGCGACGGCAAACATTGTTCCTTTCCCGAAAACATCTTTCAGCCCGCCGCTGCCTTCATCCCACACCCATTCGGGATCAATATCTTTTTCGTGATTTTTCAGAAGCCAGCGCATGCCGTTGTCGCCGCCCGGTTCTTCATCGGGCACGGCCGTAAAGACAATGGGACGGCGGAATTTCACGCCTTCCGCGAGCAGCGATTCCAGCGCCAGCATAAACATGATGCCCAGACCCTTGGTGTCGAGCGTGCCGCGTCCCCAGACAAAGCCGTCGGCCGCCGCGCCGCTGAAGGGTGGATGGCGCCATTGGGAAGAATCGGCGGCGACCACATCGATGTGATGATTGATCAGCAGCGGCTTTAACCCTTCCGTTCCGGCGATGCGCGCGACGACGAGGCCGCGCCCGGGAATGGGTTCATGGATTTTGATATCGGAGGTAATGTTGCGGCCCGCGAGCTGATCGCGAAGCCACAGCGCCGCCGGCATTTCATTGCCCGGCGGATTGGTCGTGTCGAACTGCACATAACGACTCATCGTCGCCACCGCATCTTCCATTAATTTTTTCTCATCCATCCGTTTATCCTTCGGTCTTCAGTCTTCAGCCGTAGGGAACGGTCGCGACCGTTCCCTACATTATTCCGCCAGAATCGCCTCATCTTTCACTTTCTGCAAGTCTTCGGGATACGTGCGCGATGCGACAAAAAAGAGGACACCCGCCACAATACCAAAGAGTCCGCAGAACATAACCGCCATACTCAAACCGTCGGCGCCTCCGCCCAGCCAGTCCGAAACCGCGCCGACGATATAAGGCCCCCATGCGCCGCCCAGCATATACTGCGCAAAAATCGCCAGTCCCATGGAAAGCCCTTTATGCGCCACCGGCACAACATCCTGCGAGATGGCGGCAATCGCCGGCATCGCCATGGCCGCGCAGATACCGTATACACAGGCCAGCGCGATCCCCAGATAACTGAATCCTGTCAGCACAACCACAATCAAAAGCGAGCCGCCGATGATATAAGCCACAACCGGAATATACATCCGTCCCCGGGGATTTTTCTTTTGCCAAAAATCCGCCAGAAATCCGCCCAGTGGCGCGCCAAGAATCGCCATCAGGCCGATGCCGCCGGTGATGATTCCCGCCTTGGCTTCGGAAATATTTAAAACGCGCATCATCAAACTGGGCAGCCAGACTAAAACCGATGAGGTCATGAAAACCGCAATGCCCAGCCCCAGGTAATACCAGCGCATCGTGGGCAGCTTCAAAACATCAATCAGTGCGGTAAAAAAGCCCTTGATGCCACCCGCGGTATCCGGCTGTTCAGCGGTTTTATAATCCTTCATGAAGAAAGCCAGGATGCCCAGGATGATGCCGGGTATCGCAAAAAACAGAAACGGTGCGCGCCAGCCGTATTTTACGGAAATGATCCCACCCAGAATGACGCCGGCCGCCGCGCCCAGTGGTATGCCGATATGAAAAATGCCCATCGCCCAGCCACGCTTTTCTTTGGGATAGGAAGCGCTGATCATAGCGGTGCCGCCCGGGACAAAGCCCGCCTCCCCCAGGCCGACAAAGAAGCGGGGAATCAAAACCCCCGTAAAATTTTTAGCCAGTCCCGTGGTGAACGTCGCAATACTCCAGAAAATGGCCATCAGACCGATCGCCTTCCGCCGGCTCCAGCGGTCAATCAGATAGGCGATGGGAAAGGAAAAAAACGCCATGCCGAAGATCAATATGGTGGAGGCCAGACCGCACTGCGCGTCCGTCAATCCCAGATCAATCTTCATCGGTTGAAGAATGACTGAAAAAACCTGCCGGTCCATGTAATTGATGATGTACAAAAGCGTGCAGACAATCAGGACAAAGTGTGCCCGTCCGCCGCCTGTCTTGTATTGCCCGCTCTGGCCCGACGATACATGCTTCATAAAACCTCCCCCGTGATTTTATGCCTTTGTTTCTTCCGCGAGGCACGCTGCGCCGTAGGCCGTGGAAAATCTCGGCTTTTCCGGAACTAGAATTTTTACTTTCAGCGCGCAGCCTACGGCCTGCACCAGTCCTGCGTCCTCGCCACCACCGCCGGTGAGCACGACGTCCGGCTCCAGTTTCAGTCTTTTAACCAGCATGCTCACTTTGGCGGCCATCGCCCGGTGGACGCCTGCCAGAATATCTTCGGCTTTTGCGCCTTCGGCAATGCGGGAAATGGTTTCCGATTCGGCAAAGACGGCGCAATTGGTGGAAAACTCGACGGGCTTTTGCGACTGCACAGAAAGAGGCCCGATGTCGTCCAGACTGACATGCAGAATCCGCGCAATCACCTGTAGAAATCTGCCGGAGCCGGTAGCGCATTTTTCACTCATGAGAAAGTCGGCGATCTTTCCCTCCGGTGTAATTTTTGCAGCTTTCGTAAATTGCCCGCCGATGTCGATAATCATTCGCGCCGAGGGGAAAAGACAGTGGCATCCTTTGGCCTGGCAGGAAATGTCGGAAATTTGCCGTGCTGTAAAAGGCGTACTTTCCGCGCCAAGTCCCGTGACCACCAGACCGGAGACTTGCTCCATGGAAATACCGGCCTGGGATAGCACGTCATCCATTACCTTTCTCGCGCCATCTTTATAATTGCCGCCGGAAGCGATAAGGCTCGAAGCGATCAGCCGCTTTTCGCTCGTCAAAGCGGCTTTGATAGAGACGGATCCAACATCGAGGCCGGCGTAATATTTTTTTGTGTCGTTCATAAAAGTCCGTTTGTAGGGAACGGTCGCAATCACCCTGCGGGTGGCAAGACCATTCCCTACGCGAAAAAGGTCACTTCCTTCTTTTCCCGTTCCCCGGCAGGCCTCACGCCGCGGTCATAAAAATCTTTTCCAACGAGCGCCGCACCCAGCGCCCCGGTGATAAAAGGTTCGGGCGGCGTCAGCACGGGGAAGCCGACCTTGCCAGCGATGACTTTGATGAGCCCGACATTTTTCGCGCCGCCGCCGGTGACAACCACATCCTTTTCAATGCCCAGATGGCGCGTCATGTTGACGACGCGACCCGCGATGGCTTCGTGCAGACCGGCGACAATTTCCGCCACACCCGCGCCTTCGGACAGGCGCGAGGTTACTTCATGCTCGGCAAACACTGTGCACATATTGGAAATCTGGACAAAGCCGTTGGCCTTGAGAGCGATCTCGCCCATATCCACCAGATTGATGCCCAGTGTTTCGGCGATCACTTCCAGAAAACGGCCGGTTCCGGCTGCGCATTTGTCATTCATAACAAAGTTGGCTACCTTGCCTTCGGCATCGAGCTTGATGCCTTTGGAGTCCTGGCCGCCGATATCGATGATGATGCGCACGGAGGGAAACAGAGAACGGATGCCGCGTGCGTGACAGGTAATCTCTGTGATTTGCTTGTCGGCAAACGGAACATTAATACGGCCATAGCCTGTGGCGACGATAAAATTGAGATTCTCAAACTGGAGCCCCGCCTTTTGGATGGTATCTTCCATGACTTTGAGCGCTAGATGACGATGTTCCACACCTGTTGGTCCGATGTGCGAGGCAAGCATTTTTTCTTTGTCATCCACCACAACAACCTTCGTCATGGTCGACCCGATATCAATTCCGGCAAACGGCATAAATTTATACTTTCTTCATCGAACGAGAAAACTCAGGGGCGGAAAAACCACCACTGAAGGGTGGCAAGACCACCACTGAAGGGTGGCAAGACCACCACTGAAGGGTGGCAAGACCACCACTGAAGGGTGGCAAGACCACCACCAAAGGGCGGGAAGACCACGCCCCTAAGGTCTTCAGCCTTCAGCCTACTTCCCTCTCCCCTCCAGTGCTTCAATAAACGCACTGATCTGTGCCTTCCACTGTGCTTCCGAGTAATCCCGCAAATCCACCATGTCGGAGACCAGCTGCATCATGGGGATGCTGGTGTATTTTCCCAGTTCGCTTTTGATATGTGTCTGGCCGATGGTGGTCGCGCGGCAGGAGCGGCAGGCATGGAAGGCAACACCGTCGATTTTGTAATCGTCGATCAGCCCCAGCAATTTTTCTACAAGGGGGCTACCGCTATGAGCACGCGCTTTTTCATGATAGCGCGTGAAACGCAAAAACGCCCGCCAGGCCAGGTAATCAACCGGATCTTTCACGTGCGACGGCACTTCCACCGGATCAAAACCGCGATAGACATTTTCAATGACAAACACCGCGCCAAAACTTTCAAAGTAGTTGAATATCCAGAGCGTATGCCAGGGCGGCAGGCCGCCGCCGTAGAGTATCCGGTATTTTTCATCAGCGATGACGCCGATTTTGTTGTCCACCTTGTATTTCACTTCATCGTAGAGCTTCTGGTAAAAATCAACAGCGATCTGCGTGCCCGAGTAATAATGGCCGGCCACCATGATGCTGAAGTGGTCCTGTGAAGGCATGGGAGACGGAACGGCCACACGCAGACGGTCGATGTCATACCAGATCTGCCAGGCTTTGTCGCCCAGACGAATAGCTTCCCACAGACGCTCCTTATCCATTTTCTTTCCGGTCTGTTTTTCCAAAAATTCAATCAAGCCCGATAGTTGATCGCGCTGGTATTGGATATAATAGTCGCGCACCGCGTTTAAATCCGCCTGCGGAGGCGGCGCGACAACATCCATGCCGAAGGTGGGCGCCTCCAGATAGCGGCTGGTCGCCTGAAACCATTTAAAACGGGGGTCGCACACGGCGGAACTCCCCAGCATCATGTCGGGAACAGGCATGCCGCCGTCGGGGCTGCCCTCCGGGATATGCCCCAGTTCCTTGCGCAGAGAGTCAAAGCCCAGACCGATGCGCGCATAGCTGCACAAGACCTGAGAATATCCGTCCGCTTCCGCCTTCAGAAGAAAGCGGTCCATGTCGCGTTTGGCGGCGCAAAGGCCGGCGTAATTTTCCGTGGGCAGCGGCACAATATCCATCGCACGCAGGATTTCGTCATACTGGGACGCGACCATCATGTAGGCCACTTTTTGCCCGTTGGCCTTGGCTTCGTGCGCGCTCTGATAAATGTTTTTGACCATCGCCCTCACCAGGCGAGCTGTATCCGTGCCTTTGACGGCTGTCGTTTTGATCTGCTGATTCGCTTCCATAATTATCCTCTTTTCCTACGAAATCATTTCTAAGAACGCTTGTATGCGTGTTCGCAACTGCCCGATTGTCGATGTTGAATAATCGTCCTCAATCATCAGCACGGGCAGCTTCAGGCTGTTTAAATATTCCCGTAGATCCGGGCCTTCCAGTTCGCACGTGTCGCAGTAGCGGACGATATAAAAGATCACGCCGTTTGCCTGCCACTGACTGATAAATTCTTTCATGTAACCGAAACGGTTTTCCATATCCTCTTGACGATTACCGACCTGCGGTTTGAGGCTGCGCGGACAGTGCGTGCAGATATAACGGTTGGCGATGCCGTCGAGCGGATCATTTGTCTCGGAAACATCCTCCCAGAAAAAGCGCGTTCCCGTACACAGGTCATCCATCACAACATGCGCGCCGCACTCCTCCACTAATCGGATAAACGCGATATCGTCAATTTCGTTTCCCCAAAGGAAAATACGGGGCAGGACGTCCGCTTTCGGAACGGGACGGCCTTTGATTTCATCGATATAGTCTTGCACCAGTTGAATGTGTTCCAAAGCGGGGATGCCCATGCCCGCCACCAGCACTTTGGTGATTTCCGTTCCTGATACGCGTGGCGGATTTTCCTTTCGCAGAGCATAGAGTTCGCGAAGCAGGGCGCGTCGCCGGTTGTAGAGCTTCACGGTGTCCCGCAGTTTGTTTTGATCCAGTTTTGTGCCGGAAAATTCTTCCAGACGTTTGATGAAATAATCCAGTTCCTTGCGGTAGAAGACATCGGAAGACGGTCCCATCATATGCGGAACATTGATCATGTGATTGAAAGGAGACGGTTTGTTGCTGCGCCAGATATGATACATCCGTTCGATGGTGTCGCAACTATGCGGCGCGACAAACCCATCAAGAAAATCGTATTCGCCCTTGAGCGCCATGTTAAAACAACTGCGGGCAAAAGGGCAAGCCATTGGTTCAAGCAGGGCGTCCGCTTCGTCGATGGGATCGTTCTGACTGCCCTGAATGCGGTAGGGCACCATATCAAAGGCGGTGATAATTTCGTCCGGAACAAAACAGCAAAAATAACCGATGACTTTTTTACCCGCATCATGCAATTCTTTCGCACGTTTGCCTCTCTCATTATATAATTCTTCAATTTTTTGCACAGCGCTCATGGCGGCAACCCCTTTCCCCTTGTAAATTAAAATGACGGCGGATTATTGAGTTTATTGCTGATAAAATCAAGCGGATTTTTCAGATATTTCTGGGTTCTTGATCAGCGCCGCCCGACATGATATGTTTTATCCATGAGAAGAACCATTATACAAATTTATGAAGTACAAAAACCAAAAGAGGCCAAAGCTTTAGCCGATTTGGGCGTGGATCATATCGGGAGCGTGCTCCCTTCTTCCGAGCAATGGAAAAATGCGACCATTCGTAAAACGAGCCAGGTCATACGGCAGGCGGGAGCCAAAAGCGGCCTGATTCCGCTTTTTAAAGACCCGGTAAAAATATTTCAGGCTATTAATTATTATCAGCCGGATTTTGTTCATTTTTGCGAAGCGCTGTCTCCATTTCCGGGAAATCGGGCGACCGTTGTGCGCGAATATGACGCGCTGCTTTCTTTGCAGTTGGATGTGAAAGACCGATTCCCCGAGATCGAGATCATGCGCTCACTCAGTATACCGCAGGCGGGAATGGGTCAGATGGACGATATTCAAAAAAATATTCTGCATTTTGCCGAACTCTTTGCACCGTTTTCGGATTATTTTTTGATCGATACAATGCTTGGTGGTGGTGAACAGCCCGTTTCGGGTTATGTCGGGATCACCGGCCGGGTTTGCGATTGGAAGATTGCCGGGGCCGTTATCAACTGGAGTCCGATTCCGGTCATTCTGGCGGGCGGTATTTCCGACATCAATGTATTTGAAGCGGTGACAACCTTGAAACCTGCCGGGATTGACAGTTGTACCCAAACCAACGCGGTTGATAAAAGCGGACAGTCTGTGCGCTTTAAAAAAGATATGAAAAAAGTCAAGCGACTTGTTGAGGAAACCCGCCGGGCCGACCAGTTTATCGAGGGAGAAGATTTTGCCGCAGAACCCATCCATACAAAGCGAATATAAGACCAAAGGGTAAAGAATATGAAACTGGCCATTATCGGAGCCGGACCGGGCGGACTCTACGCGGCGCTCGCGGCGGCAAAAAAAAACATTCAGGTTGACCTCTTTGAAAAAAGAAAAGTTGGGGAGGGCATTGTCTGCGGCGAATGTATTTTTGACTCACTGGGGATTATGGCCAGACCGGGCAGGGGATTGTTGCGCCCCGTTGATGAGATTGTTCTGAGGGGCCGCGGGGAATTCACGTTTCCTTTGAGCAAGCACCGGAAATTATGGATGCTGGACCGCCGGATCTGGCAGCAGGAACTGGCTAGCCTTGCGGCAAGTCGGGGTGTTATCATTCATGAAAACGCAAAGATTACGAAGGCTCGCCTAAGGCAGATGCAAAAGGAATATGACTGGATTCTGGACGCCGGCGGCGCTCCGTCGATAACATCCAGACTCTATCAATTTTCGGGTGATTATTTTCGAGAGTATCTTCTGGCGCATCAACTGGCGCTGGCGGGCGATTTCAGCGCTCTGATGCCGCGCATCAAGGTTGCTTTTTTCCCGGATTTACCTTCTGCGTTTCAACCCGCCTATTATTGGATTTTTCCCAAGGATGCCGGGCGGGCCAATGTCGGCGTGATCTGCACCGTGCGCGGCGCCTTGAGCAAGGAAAGACCGGACTTGAAAAAACTGATGGCGGATGTCTTGCGTGCGGAAGGCCTGGCCGATGCGACCGTGATGGAAAAGGGCAGCGGTGTTGCGACCAGCCGGATGCTGCCTCGTCTTGTCCATGACAATATTATCCTGGTGGGTGACGCGGCCGGATTGACGTCGGCTCTGCACGGCGGTGGCATTGACATGGCCTGTTTAAGCGGTGTTCTGGCTGTCTCGGCCGTAGGCGAGGGACAAATCGGCATGGAGGGCTATAAAGGAAAGCTCAAAGAATATCTGCGCGAAAAAAACGCGCTGGAAGAAGTGACCATCCGTAAAATGCGGATGTTGAATTTTGATCAGTTCGACCACCTGCTTTGCGGTGTAACTTCCCGAAGCAAACTCACCCGATTTAAAATTGCCATGCGCCATCTGGATATGTTTTATGTCACAATAAAGTGGTTCGGAACGAAGAAAGAAATCCCCGATTGGCCGGTTTGATTCATTTCATCTTTTCATCTGTAATGTGCAAACAAGCTTAAGAAAAAATATGAATGGTGGTGATGATTATCGCTTGCGCCACGCACTTCTGAGCAGTTCTCAAAAGTGAGAATTTCCATTTGAAAGAGAAATAACAACTGCACGTTTGGTAATATCAAAGAAATTCCGCATCCATCGTTAGATAGCCTAAGAAAAAGTTCTATATGAAATATTCCTGTTAAAATATTTCTTGACATGTAAGTTACTATTTACTATTACGTTAGTGAACGTTAACTTTATATTATCCTTAAAAGGAGGTAAAAAATGAAAAGAAAACTACTGGGGGTCGTTATTATAATTTGTGCTATTGGCCTGATTATAATTGCAAAAATATCGCCTGTGCCTGCTTTTGTGACAGTTTTATTAGTTGTTATTGCATTGGGCTTGTTTTTGTTTGGATTGACGTGGGGGTTTACTCAGCCAAATCCTTCTCCGGAAACTAAAGACGCGCTATAGGAAAAACCGGCATTCGTGGTTTCGGTAACTTGGCGCACTCATCAGTATTTTTTTTAAAAAAGCACCGGTAATAAAGAAGTCGTCCAAATACCAGTGTATTGACGTTTGCTATGGCCGCCTACAGTAAAGTGAAGTAACACAGGCATCATGGCGCCAGCGGCGAATGAGCTATTTCTCGGGTCAGATATTTGTCGTGACTGCTGATGGAGAGCTTTGCACAACCTCTCTAGTCGTCATTCCCGCTTTCGCGGGAATGACGACTTTGCTGGTTTTATGTGGTTGTGCAGGTTTCTGATTGTTGATGATCTGCTGCGATATGTTTGTCTGTCTTGCTAACAAATAATTTCTAATATTTAATTGATTTTCTATCTAAGATTCATTATAAAATAAATAAGCATGTTTTATAAATCGAAATGAGTACTTAAAAAAATCTTTAAGAAATCGTTTTCTATAGTTGTTCTTTTTTGATGATAATTTAGGGGGATTTAAGGCTGTAATGGCAAAAACCATGAAGAAAGAAAATACAGAAGTCAGACAAAAGCAAATTATTGAAGCAGCACAGAAACTAATCTTCAAATATGGGAGTGAGCATCTCACGGTCAACAAGATCGCTGCAATGGTAGGTATTTCCGAAGCGGCAATATATCGCCACTTCAAAAACAAGAAAAGCATTCTTTCCTTACTTCTCTCTCATATCGAAAAATTGCTTCTAAGCGACATTTCGCAGGGAAAAACAAGGACCAAAGTGGTGACACTTAACACAATTAATGAAATCATCCAGATGCATTTTTCCATGATCGACATGCGCAAAGGTCTTTCCTTTCAAGTCATCGCTGAGATAGTCAGCCTTGGCGATCGCAAACTAAATAAACAGGCAGCTCAGACGATCGACAAATACATTTCCTCTCTAGTGGAACTCCTTTCCGAGGGAGTTAGGAATGGAGAGATCCGCAAAGACATTGACATAGAGGCTTCAGCAACATTGCTCTTTACTCTTATTCAGGGACTCGTGAACATGTGGGCTCTCAATGATGGCGGGTTCAAGCTGATTGATAGGTACAACTCTCTCTGGCAGATTTACCGCGAAGCCATAATCCAACGCTGAATCACTTGCCAGTTTTGCCTTCGGCAATAATTTTATGCCTACAGAATATGACGCTTAATTAGTCAAATTCATTTGATCGTCAGCAGCATCTGTGTCCAAGTAAGGCCCGCGCCAACCAGAGCCATGGCTACATGGTCGCCCGGGCGCAGTTCATCCCAGTGCTGACTCAATACGGAAGGTCCGCCCGCGCACCCTACATTGCCAAAGCGATTGACGTTGTACCAGTGATTTTCCGGTGGCACCCCCGACCTTTCGGCGGCGGTCTGCAAAACACCCAGGTTGGCCTGATGGCCGATAAAGAAAAAATGGCTCTTGTCCGCATCGGGCGCTGAAGCCAGCAGGCTGCGCAAGCCGTCGGTGGTCTTGCGGATGGCAAAGCCCTGCACCGCAGCGCCGTCCTGACTGAAATAGCCCCAGCGCGGTACAATCGCTTTGTCCCACATCGTCGGTTTGGAGTCCATTTCACAATCGGAAAATATTTTATGGGAAGGAACCGTGGTGGACAGAATTGATGCCGTGGCGCAATCGCCGAATAACACGGCGGAACGGCGGTCGGAATAGTCGATGGTCGTTGTTGCCGCTTCGATATTGGTTACCAGAATGTAAGGCGGCAGTTTTTCCGGTTTGACCGAATCCAGATACCGCATCTGAACGCCATAGGTTGCACAGGCGGAATTGATGTCAAAGCAGGGAACATCAATGCCCAGGTCGCAAGCGACGGTTGAAGCCTCGGCAGGTGTCAGGTACTGGGGAAGAGAACTTCCGGAAATAACCATCCCGATATCTTCAACTTTCAGTCCGGCTCGAGTAAGCGCCATCCTGGCCGCCTGGCCTCCCATCTGGGCATCCGAATAAAGACGAACCTTGTCCGTTTCGCGGGGATCGACGTTCTTTGTTTGGGTGAGATAATCGAGAGGCAATACCGTGCGGCGCGATTCAATGCCGACGCGTTCCATAATCCAATCGACGGTCGTACCGATGTTCAGATCTTCCAGAAACTTGTTGCAAATTATATTTTCAGGATGAAAATGCCCGATGCCATGCAGATAAACCATGTTTTCTTGTGTAACTCCCTTCTTTCTTTAAAGATTTTCTCACAAGGTGGTGAAGTATAGGGAAAATGGCATCATATGTCAAAGAAATAAATAGAATTCCCCGAATAGGCCAATATATTGAGTGGATATCGGACTGAGCATTGCCCGATTATCGGTTGAATCGCTTCATTTAAATATCAGGGACATCTTGCTTGTCAGACCTTTGTTGTGTTATGAAGCCAAACACGTTAATACGGAATGAATAATAAATCGGGGAGGTATCAAAATGCTTACAGTCATAGCCAAGTTGCCTGTTAAAGAGGGAAAGATGGATGAGGCCGTAACCGCCTTCAAGGCGTTAATGTTCAAAGTGGCTTCGGAGGAGGGTACGGTTCTTTATTCCCTCAATCAAGACAAAGCCAATCCCAACATGCTGGTGGTGGTCGAACAATACAAAGATAAAGCCGCTCTGGATTTTCATTCTTCCACGCCGTATTTCAAGGAGTTTTTTGTGGCCAGCGCTGCCTTTATCGGCGGGAAACCGGAGTTGTCGGTTATGAAAGAAATCCAGAAAGTCTAATTAATTCCTTTTTGATTTAGAAATGGAATTAACCTATCGGCACGTGGGGTAGAGAAGGCCCTAATGACCTAACCACCTGAAGGTGGCGCGAGGTCACACGATGGTTTGCGATAGATTGTTTATCGATGTTTATAAAATCCGTTCGCCGATGCGCGCAGTATGAAGCCAGGCCTGGAATTCTTTCACCTGCGCGGTGCCTTCCGCAGGCGACCAGGGCGCAAATAAAAGCGAGGCTGCAGGATCGTAAGGCCCCGCTTTCACTTCAAAAAACACGGACTGTTCCGCCATGGGAATCCATGTATGGTAGCGGCCTGCCGGGATTTCCATGGCGAATGTATCCGTACCCGGACCCGCAGAAATCCGCTCGGTAACAACACCGTCGTCATCAAAAAAAATAACATCAAAAAGGCCGCGAATCACAATGGCAAACTCGCTTTTTTCCGGATGCCGGTGCGGCCGAAAATACGAGGAGCGCCAGGCCGCGATGAATAATCGCTGCACGGGGTCGGATAAAGATTCGTGGATATTGTGATTAATCCTGAGTCTTGAGGTAGCGCCTGCTTTGGCGATCAACTCGTCCACCATTCCGAACGTTATCAGTTTCATTTTGTCTTCTCCATCCGAACAACTATGAAATAAATGACGGTTTGTTTTTATCAGAATAACCGGCAATGTCAATGGCCGGAGTCCTCTGGCGCTTTTTTTCGTTTCTTGCAGAATAAAATTGTTTTGACATCCACCCTTTCATCTCTTATGCTTCCAGACCTGAACAAAAGTATGAAGAATATTAAAATTATTCAATAACAGATAAGGAGAAGATTATGTTCAAAACAAGAATGACGCAAATGTTTGGCATCGAGCATCCCATCATGCTGGCCGGAATGAACTGGATTACGGAACCTAAACTGGTTGCGGCCGTCTGCAACGCCGGAGGGCTGGGACTTTTGGCCATCGCGCGCTGCAACCCGAAAGAAACGCGGGAGAACATCCGGCAGATCCGTTCAATGACGGATAAACCCTTTGGTATTAATCAGATTCTTGTAGGGCCGGGGGCGAAAGAAAATATCGCCGTTGCCATCGAGGAAAAAGTTCCCATCATTAATTATTCGCTGGGGAAACCCTGGTTTGTGAATGACGTGCATGCTTACGGCGGCAAAGTCGTGGGCACGATTGCCATCGCCAAGCACGCGGCCAAGGCCGTGCAGATGGGCTGCGATGCGCTGGTTGTCACGGGCCATGAAGCGGCGGCGCACGGCGCGGCGGCCACGTCCATGGTTTTGATTCCCCTTGTTGCCTCGATAGTCAAAGTTCCCCTCATCGCTGCTGGCGGATTTTATGATGGACGAGGGCTGGCGGCGGCGCTGGCTTTGGGTGCGGACGGCATCTCCATGGGCAGCCGTTTCATGGTGGTCAAGGAGAGCATGGTGCATGACAACTTTAAAAAATTATGCATTGAGGCGACCGAACAGGATACTCTCTATGCCAACGTGTTTGACGGCATGGACGGCCGTGTGCTGAAAACCAAAGAGGCCGAAGCCATGATGAAGCGCGGTTTCCCGATGGTGGACGCCATCAAGGGCGCGCTTTTGATCAAGCGTCTGATGAATCTGTCCTTTGCTAAATTCCTGGGCGTGAGCCTGGAAATGCTGAAAGCTGAGGAAGGGCATCCGCTGATGGTGCTGGCGCGCCAGGCGGTGGGCAACATGAAACACCTCAAAGCCCTCAACGAGGGCGATGTCGAAGGCGGCATTCTTTTTGCGGGACAATGCTGCGGCGGCATTACCGACAACCCGACCACCAAAGAACTGATCGACCGCGTCATCAGCGAGGCGGAAGCGACGCTTTCGAAATTGAATAGTTTCAAAGCCTGAAAATATCCTCGATGGCGGCCATGCAGGTAATCGCCCGCATGGCCGCCTTGGTGAAAGTATGAAACTGATTCTGATCCGTCATGGCGAAACACTCTGGAATAAAGAGGGCCGGATTCAGGGGACAAGCGATATCGAATTAAGTGAGGCAGGCATTGAACAGGCCCGGAGGCTGGCCTTGTCCCTGAAAGATTCCGAAATCGACGCCATCCATGCCAGTCCGCTGAAGAGGGCTTATCAGACTGCCGAAATCATCAACAGCTTTCACCAAAGAAAGATAGAAGTTCATCCCGAACTGGCGGAGATGGATCAGGGGGATTTTGAAGGCCTGACTTTTAAGGAGTTAATGGCCTGCGAAAAAGAATTTCTCCACCGGTGGATTGCCGATCCGGCATCCGTCAGAATGCCGCGTGGAGAATCCCTGACCGAATTGCAGACACGGGCCTGGCAGTCCATTGAAAAGATTATTGAAGGCGGAGAAAACGCGCTGGTCGTTGCGCATAACTTCACAATTGCCGCGATTCTTTGCCGCCTGCGGAAGATCAACCTTTCCGACTTTCGCAGCACCTGTGTGGATAACGCTTCCAAAACATTGATCCATATCCGGGAGGGACAGGCTCACATCGAACTCATGAACGATCGCAGTCATTTGAGCGCACCGGATTCTTAAAAACCCAGGAGAGATGGTTTGTGAATGATCAGTTGATCTTCATATTGCCTGAGAATCGATAGTTGCAACAAATACCACCTCTCGGGGGACCTTGTAGGCGGACAGGTAATTCCGGCAATGCTGCATGATTTCTTTCTCGTCTGTCTCGTCACCGGGTTTTTTCACGATGAGCGCTTTGACAATCTCTCCCCGCATGAGGTCTTTCTCACCGACGACTTTCGATGCGACAACAGCGGGATGCATAGCCAGAATTAATTCCACCTCTTTGGGATAGACGTTGAAACCGCTTGTAATAATCATGCGTTTCTTCAAACCGACCAGAAAAACGTAGCCTTCCTCGTCCATATAGGCCAGATCGCCCGTGTGCAGCCAGCCGTTGCGGATGACTTCAGCGGTCGCTGCCTCATCCTTGTAGTAACCCTGCATCACAACAGC
>WRPE01000030.1 GCA_009773315.1 Syntrophaceae bacterium | reverse complement strand
AAAACCAGCGCCTTCTCCGGCGGGTTCAGATACAGGCCCACGACATCGGTCAGCTTCTCGACAAATTGTTTGTCGCGGCTGAGCTTGAAAGTCTCTATTAAATGGAGCTTGAGATTGTGCATTCGCCAGATGCGACGAATGCTGGCCTCTGACAATTTCTGTGCCTTGGCCATGCTGCGCGTGCTCCAATGCGTGGCATTCTGAGGTTTCGTATGCAAGGTGGCTTCGACAACAGCTTTGATTTGGGCTGGCTTGATGCGGTGCTTGCGGCCCGGACGGGGAGCATCCTTTTCGAGACCGGCCAAACGCAAGGCTAAAAATCTTTCTCGCCAGAGTTGTATGGTCGGACGCGACAAACCCAACGTAGCGGCTATATCCTGATTGCTCTTGCCGCCTGCGGCCATAAGGATGATTTTGCCTCGCTGAACCTGCCTCAAGGGCAATGAGCGACTTCGTGACCATGTTTCCAGTGTCGCTTGTTCCACGCTTTCGAGGATGATGGGTTTTGTTGTTCGGCTCATGGAGAATCATATCACATACCTAAGCTCTTATGTCAAGCTATTGATGACGCACTACACTAGCGTGATTCAATCACATAATCCCATCTTGACATTCATGACCGAGTTATATATTTAATTTCAGGGATAAGCTGGTGTTCCTCGGCAGATGATCATCTCGGGTGTCGGCGCCGCAGCTGCGGTCAAATGGCTCGTTTGGCGTTCATAGATGCGCGCCTATTTTCTTCGATCATTATCGCATTGACAAAAAAACGTCTTATTTTATGTTACATAATAACAAGTGTATGTGGATTCATCATCAAATATCATCCTTTTCCATAAGCAGAAATGAATAAAAGGAGATGTCATGAACTTCGCTTCAATCATCGAAAAGACCTGTAAAACATATCCCGATAAAATCTGTGTCGTCCATGATGACGTAAGGCTAACCTTCAAACAGATGGAGGAAAGGGCAAACCGCTTGGCCACGGCCTTGACTAAAATGGGTGTTAAACCCGGTGACCGTGTAGCCGTCTTTCAAACGAACTGTTTTCATTTTTGCGAAATAACATATGCCATCGGCAAAGTCGGTGGTATTTCCGCCAACTTGAACTTCAGGTTGCGTGGAGAAGAAGTCTCTTACATCTTAAATAATTGCACCCCCAGGGTGCTGATTTTAGGTGATCGCTATATAGAGCTTATCAATGGTATCCGGGCCAATCTGCCATCCATCAAGCAGTATGTGGTTATCGGGGAGCCTGCGGCGGATATGGAAAGTTACGAACACCTGCTTGCACAGCAGTCGTCGGCGCCTTTCCCCAGCGTTCCTGTTCAGGACAGCGACACGGCCTGCCTCATCTATACCAGTGGAACAACGGGCTTTCCTAAGGGCGCCATGTTGACCCAAGCCAATGTCGTGACCCCCATCACGGATCGGCACACCTTCGCCGCGGGGACATTGCTCTTGAACGTTCCCATGTATCACATTGCCGGCGTCATCAGCACCTTGCTTCCCCTCTATCGGGGAGATACCCAAGTTATCCTTCCCCAGTTCGAGACAGGGGCCTGTCTGGATATCATCGAAAAAGAGAAAGTGGCCACAACCTATCTGGTTCCCACCATGCTTCAGGGCATCCTGGATCATCCGGATTTTCCGAAGAAAAACCTCAGTTCTTTAAGAAATATCGGCTATGGTGCTTCCCCCATGCCCGTCAAACTTCTCATGCAAGCTAAGAAACTCCTTCAGGCCGACTATACGAATTTTTTCGGCATGACGGAGTCTACGGGCATTATTTCCGTGCTATCTCCCGAGGATCATCTCCTGGAAGGCAGCCCGGAGGAGATAGCGAAAAAAACAAAGCGCCTGGCCAGCATCGGTCATTGCATTCCCGAAGGGGAGGTGCGGATCGTTGACGATCAGGATCATGATCTCCCGATCGGTACTGTCGGCGAAATCATTGCCCGTGGCAAAAAGGTCATGAAGGGCTATTGGGGCAAGCCGGAAGCGTCGGCAGAAACTCTGCGCGGCGGCTGGCTGCATACAGGTGATCTGGCCAGCATGGATGAGGATGGATATCTCTACCTTGCGGGAAGAAAAAAAGATATGATCATTCGCGGAGGGGAAAACATTTATCCCGTAGAAATCGAAAATGTATTGCATGGCCACCCCAAGGTTTTAGAATCGGCCGTCGTTGGTATCCTGGACGAATATTGGGGAGAGATCGTGAAAGCGGTCATCATTCTTAAGCCGGGACAGCAGGCCACTCCGGAGGAGATTATGGATTATTGCCGCGAAAAGTTGGCCAGTTATAAGAAACCTGCAATCGTGGAATTTGTGGAAACTCTGCCGAAAAATGCCATGCAGAAGGTTTTGAAGAATGTTCTCCGCGGAGAAACACCCAAATAGAAACGCTCCGAAGCATTCTTATCCTTATGAGAGTAAGGATAAGAAATCGATGGTTTTTCCCATCATAGGAAATGAGACCTTCCAACCATGAATAAGCAATATCTTATCAAAAAACAAGGGAGGCTAGAATGAAATCGCTTACAGGAAAAAGATTTTTATCAGTAATAATTCTAATATTTATTCTTTCTGTAATAGGAGGAAAACAATGAATCTTCAATCCGTTGATCACATCAGCTATGCCGTAACCGATATTGACAAAGTGATCGAATCCTGGTCAAGGCTTTATGGCATTGGACCCTGGACATTCAAGGAAAACGGCGGTGCGGATGTTAAGGGACGTCCCTGGAAAATACGCATGGCTTTTGCTTATATGGGGCCTGTGGAGATCGAACTTGTCCAGTGTACGGAAGGTAAAATATTTCAGTCCAAATTTATCGATAAATGGGGCGAGGGTATCCATCACCTCGGTTTTTTTGTCGATGATGTCGATGCCGAAGTGGTCTCATTGGTGAAAGACGGGGCCAAACTCCTTATCCATGATCCGGGACGATTTGCCTATGTGGATGCTGGAGGTCCCGGTGGCGCCATCTTTGAACTGATGGCGAAAAGAACCTGACTCCACAACTAACAATTCAATAGCTGTGTTTGAAGCTATCAGGGAGGACATATGAAGATACTCAATACCACCCCGGTGCCCGGCGCCTTTTTTAAAGATGGGATCGAGGCCAGGGTCCCCGGACTGGTGTATTCTATCGTAGACGCTCACAGACTTCCGGAGGACAGGCTGATGGTCGAGGTGACAGATACGGATCTTCTGCTGGGGGACTATACCGGCGGTACCCCGATCACCCGTCCCATTGTGAAGGCGGCCGGGAGACTCAAACTCATCCAGCAGCCTAGCGTAGGCTACAATCATATTGACATAGATGCCTGCAAAGAATTCGGTATCCCCGTGGCCAACACGCCGGGGGCCAACGACATCGGCGTGGCCGAGCACACGGTGATGCTGGCTCTGGCCTGTCTCAAAAAGCTTCCCCTTTTCAACACCAAGACCCATGAGGGAGAATGGCTCTTCGATCGGAGGCGGGAAATAGGGGTGTTCGAGATCAACGGCAAGATATACGGGCTTCTGGGTATGGGCCGGACTGCCAGAGCCGTGGCGGAGCGCATTGTCCCCTTTGGGGTCCGTCTGCTCTATTACGACATCGTACGGATGAGCGCAGAGGACGAAAAGAGATATCATGCCGCCTATGCTCCACTCGAGGAGATATTGAAGACTGCTGACGTGGTGAGCCTGCACATGCCCCTCACCCGGGAGACCGAGGGGATAATCGACGCTTCGATGCTGGCACTGATGAAACCTACGGCAGTACTCATCAACGTCGGCAGAGGGCCTCTGGTGGATGAAGCGGCACTGGCAGAGGCTCTTCGCAGCAAGAAGCTGGCTGCTGCAGCTGTGGACGTCTTCAGTCAAGAGCCACCGCCCAGGAATCATCCCCTTTTTGGCCTGGAGAATGTCATCCTTACTCCCCATCTTGCCGGTTCCACCCTGGAGTCGGCCGTCCGCATCATCAACATGGCCTTGGACAATATGGGACGGGCCTTGAGAGGCGAGAAGCCCCTCTGGGTGCTGAACCCTTTTTAACATGTTAATATTTGGTTCCAGGAGAGATGATGAAAGGCAATATGGGAAACCTGGCAAGTCTTGTTATTTAGAAAGAAAACAAATGAAAACTATCAAGGTACCATCGCGGCTCTGGTATGATAATGAAGAGCGTGAGCTTTCTTTCCCGGATGCATGGGAGGTGGACAACCTCACATCCCCGGGCTTCGAGAAGCCGGGCCTCACCCCGGAACAGATCAGGGAACGGATCAATAATCCAGTAGACGGTCCCGCTCTTGAGGAATTGGCCAGGGGGAAGAAAGAGGCCGTCATCGTCTTTGACGATATGACAAGACCGACACCGGTAAAGGCTGTGGCGAGCCATGTTCTCGAAACGCTTCACCGCGCCGGGATGAAGAAAGACCAGATCCGTTTTCTCTGGGCCCTGGGCAGCCACGGCACATACGATATGATTGCCGCCAGAAAAAAATTAGGCGACAAGATTGTCGAAAACTATGCGGTGTATAATCATGACGCGTTCCAGAATACGATAAGGATCGGCAGGACCCCCAAAGGGGTTGAGCTCTGGTTCAACCGGGGGTTTATGTCGTGCGACCTGAAAATCGGCATAGGTTGCATCACGGCGCATGTTCATGCAGGGTTCGGCGGCGGAGCCAAAATAATCCTGCCGGGCGTTGCCGGCATAGAATCGATCAATCAGTTCCACAACCAGTATTACCATGACCAGTCGCGGACCGGCCTGGGAAACTTCGACAATAACATCATGCGCGAAGAGTGTGATGCCGCAGGCGATCTGGCGGGCCTCAATTTCAAGGTCGATTGCCTTGTCAACCGGCGCGGGGAGATCGCGAGCCTTTATGCCGGATCGTTTCGCGCCACGCACTCCCTTGGCGGTCAGGAAGGAAAGGAGCATTACGGTATACCTTTTTCAGGTGGTTACGACATCGCCGTTTCCAATGCCTATGGAAAAGCCAACGAATCCGCCATAGCCGTGTTATTGGCCAGGATGGTGCTGAAGCCGGGTGCTGCAGGAACGGGGGTCATCATCTCCGATGCACCGGAAGGGCAGGTGTCCCACTATGTCTTCGGCTCCTGGGGCACAGGTTATGGGGGACGGCACTTCAACTACCGGCCGAAAGGCTTTGTTTCATCATTCATGAAGAAACTGATCGTTCTGAATCCTCACCCCACACCGACCTGCCTGGACTGGGTTGGCCATATTGATGATGTGGTGGTGGTAAAGTCCTGGCAGAAGGTTCTCGCGATCCTGGAGCGCGACTACCCGGGAGCGGCAAGGGCCTGTGTCATTCAGGACGGTACAGTACAGTATATAATGAAATCGATTGGGTAAGGTTTATAAACCCCGAAGGGGTTTCACGTCTATAGCTATAGGATCGTCTTCATCGTGGCCAGGTACTGCCGGCAAAGATACCGATAAGCTTCAATGCCGTCTTTGGCGGTTGCTTTATCCTTTTCGGTAACGTCGCGGGTGATTTTAGCGGGGTTTCCCGCGACAATTTTGCCGGCGGGAATATGCGTGCCTTTGGGAACCAGCGAGCCCACTGAAACAAAAACATCTTCTTCGCAGACGACATTAAAAAGGACAATGGCGCCGATGCCGATCATGCACCGGGAATGGATGTGGACGTCATGCAGGATTACGCCGTGCGCCACGGTGACGTCATCCCCGATGATGGACTGTGAGCCGGGATAGACGTGAATGACCGCGTTGTCCTGAATACTGGAACGGTCGCCGATGATGACCGGAGCGAAGTCCGCGCGGATGGAGACACCGGGCGCGATCAGACATTCATGCCCGATGCGAACATCGCCAATCACAACAGCGCTCGGATGAACAAAAGAATCGGATGGGATCTGCGGTTTTTTACCTTCAAATTCATAAAGAGCCATATCAATACCTTGCTGTCAGTAAGTCAGGGAAATATTCACCGAGCCGCCTCGGCCAAAGATGTCATGCAGATGGACATAACCTTTTAATTTTTTCTTTTCATTCACCACGGCCAGAGAGGTGATTTCCTTCTTCTGCATAAACTCCACCGTTTCCGCCAGCGACGCTTTTTCGTCAATGGTCTTGGGATTGGCCGTCATAACGTCGTCGATGGTCCGTCCTTCAAAAGATATGCCCCTGCTGATCATCCGTCGCACATCGCCATCCGTCAGGATACCCAGCAGGTTGTTTTTTCTGTCCGTAATCAGAACAAAGCCGACATTTTTGTTGTCGATTTCCGAAATGGCCTGCCCGACGGCTGTTTTGCTGAAGACGCGTGGAATTTTATCCCCCACAATCATGGCGTCGCTGACCGTTGCTTTAAGCCGTACCCCCAGAGAGCCGCCGGGGTGAAATTTGTAAAAATCCTTTTCACGGAATTTCCGTTTGTAGATCAGCGCGATGGCCAGGGCGTCTCCCATGGCCAGTGCCGCGGTGGAACTGGATGTCGGCGCCAGACCGAAAGGGCATGCTTCTTTTTCCACGGATACGTCAATGACAATGTCGCTGTTTTTGGCCAGCGTCGAAGAAAGCATGCCGGTCAAGGAGATGATGGGCGCTCCAATGTGCTTGACCGAACCGATGATCGGCATGAGTTCCCGTGTTTCGCCGCTGTTGGAGATGGCAAGCAGTATATCTGTCTTGGTCACAATGCCCAAATCACCGTGAATGCCTTCTACCGGATGCAGAAAGAGCGCCTGCGTTCCCGTGCTTGTCAGGGTGGCGACGATTTTCCGCCCGATTAAGCCGGATTTGCCGATGCCCGTGACAATGACCCGTCCCTTGCATTGAAAGATCAAATCGACCGCGCGGGTAAAAGTCCCATTAATTTTATCCACCAAACTCAAAATACTTTGCGCTTCTATTTTCAGAACTTCCTTGGCGCGTTGGATAGTCGATCGATTATTGCTCATATTTTTGTCCTGCACTTTATTTATTTTTTCGCCTGTTTGAATGCGGTGTGGCAAAACTAGCAAAAAACACCGGACAAAACAAGAATCAATTCATGATTTCTATTTGACAGATCAAATAAAATAAACCATGGTTCCCATGCGGCTGTCTGCTGAAGAACAACCGCATCTTTACCGGAAGTGAATGAAAGCATGAAAGCTGTTTTTATATCCGATGCCCACTTGAAGCGCTCTTCAGATGAGCGATATGTTCAGTTTATCCAGTTTCTGGCCGATCTCCAGGAAGGTAAGGTAAGATCGCTCGTCGATGCTCAGGAATTGGGATGTGAAAAAACCCCGATTGATGATCTCTATATTCTTGGCGATTTTTTTGATTTCTGGTTTTGCAGAAAGGAAAATATCCATCCCGAATTCCAGTTGGTGATCCGTCAATTGGTGGCGTTGCAGAAAACCGGTGTTCGTATCCATTTGTGCGAAGGGAATCATGATTTTTTCATGAAAGAATATTTCCAGGACGTGTTGGGCATGGAAGTGTTTGAGGAATGGGCTGCCATCAAATTGGATAAATTGCGGGTGCTGGTTTCCCACGGTGATACGGCGGATGATTCTAATCGCATTTACATGATGTTCCGCAAAATTCTGCGCAGCCGTCTTTTCTACCATGTCCAGCGCCTTATTCCCGCCTCTGTGCGCTGGGCCTTGGCCGGCATGACATCGAATGCGAGCAAACAGATCAATACGGATAATAGTGATTTTCTGCTTGAAAAGATGCTTTCCTTTGCGACCGTAAAGTTGCGTGAAGATTATGATGCCTTGATCCTGGGGCATTGTCATAAGCCTGTTTTGCGTTATTTTGATGTGGAAGGCAAGAAGAAAACCTTTGTTACTTTAGGTGATTGGGTCAGGCACTACTCATTTCTCTACTACGAAAACAGAAAATTCTTTATGCGTTATTATCCGCCCCGGTAATTCCCCGGCTCTATTCATCTTCCATCGCTTTTTCTGGACGAAAAACTGGACATATCTCTTTCTTTATGCTAGGAAACCCCCTCTTTTGAAAAAAGGAACATTTTGTGTCTTTGGGCAAAGTCTTTAAGGGGTTTTCCCGTTTTGCAGAAAACGGCTGATTAGGCAGCAGTTTTAATCCCGCTTAAGCGGGACGAGCGTTAATTCACCGCGAGCTTGCTCGCGAGGTCGTTGATTTGAAGAAGGAAAGCAATCATGAATTTTGGTGGAATATATCCCGAATGTTCACGGCGTGACGCTCAATTTGTTGTCATTCCCGTTCCCTACGATCTGACGTCAACGTATCAGCCCGGCAGCCGCCGGGGACCGGCCGCCATCATCGAAGCGTCCACCAATATGGAACTCTACGACGAAGAGCTTAAAAAAGAAACTTATCTGGCGGGTATTCATACCATGTTGCCGGTGGCTGTGGACGCCCGCGGGCCGAAGCATATGATCAGCGCCGTGCGCAAAAAAATCAGCCGCATTGTCGCATTAGACAAGATTCCGGTCATGCTGGGCGGCGAGCACAGCATTACGCTGGGTGCCGTGCAGGCTGTCGCCGAAAAATATCCGAAATTAACCGTCCTGCAACTGGATGCTCACGCCGATTTGCGCGACAGCTATCAGGGCACGCCGTATAATCACGCCTGCGTGGGCCGACAGGTGGCTGAATTTTGTGATCTGGTTCAGGTGGGTATTCGCAGCATGAGCAAGGAAGAAGGGGATTACCTGCCCCAAAGCAAGGTCAAATCTTATTCGGCGGATTATGTTTTTGAAAATAAAAACTGGGCCGAAACCGTTGCTAAGACCATGCGGGGTGATGTTTATATCACGATTGATCTGGATGTTTTCGACCCGTCGATCATGTCCGCAACCGGAACGCCAGAGCCGGGTGGTCTCTACTGGCGTGATGTTTTGCAATTGCTGCGTCTGGTTTCGCGCCAATGCCATATCCGCGGGTTTGATGTGGTCGAATTAGCCCCTCTGCCCGGTGTCGTTGCACCGGATTTCATGGCGGCTAAACTGATCTATCGTTTAATGGGCTATATGACAAAATAGACTCGCGCATGAGTTAATTATTTTACCATGGAGATAAAAAATTGAATCCCACTGTTCCCAGAAAATTGTTTTTCACCAAAGGCGTCGGCACTCACAAAGAAGAGCTGCATTCATTTGAGTTGGCCCTGCGCGACGCCGGCATAGAAAAGTGCAACCTGGTGCAGGTATCCAGTATTTTACCGCCCGGCTGCAAGGTTATTTCCAAAGGACAAGGCGTCAAAGAGCTGCAACCCGGAGCGATCACGTATTGTGTGATGAGCCGTTGCTGCAGCAACGAGCCTCGCCGGCTGCTTGCTTCGTCCGTGGGGTTAGCCATTCCTGCGGATAAAAAAGCCTACGGTTATATCAGCGAGCATCACGCTTTTGGCAGAACGGAAAAAGAGACAGGCGATTATGCGGAAGATTTGGCTGCAGCAATGCTGGCTTCGACGCTGGGCATCGACTTTAATATTGATGAAAGCTGGGACGAGAAAAAAGAAATATTCAAAATCAGCGGCAAGATTGTCAGTACGCGCAATATTACGCAATCGACCATTGTTAAAAACAATTGGTTTACCACCGTCGCCGCCGCCGCAGTCTTTATTTTCTAGGCGTGGGGCACGAAACGGCCAAATAACTCCTTGACAAACATAGGAAATAATGGTCTAAGGTCATCCTTCAAATATGTCTTATCGCGGGGTGGAGCAGCTTGGTAGCTCGTTGGGCTCATAACCCAAAGGTCATAGGTTCAAATCCTATCCCCGCTACCAATAATAACAAGGGTTTGACGAATTTCGTCAAACCCTTGTTTCTTTTTTAGCGAATCTATTGGAGGTTTACCCAAAACGCTCTTTTCTTGTTGACATTTGTTTATGAGGCGATAGACTTATTTCAGTTTTATGGATTGCGCAGGGAGATGATAGGCGCAATAATGAAGCGATTGATCCATGCTTCTGAGCTAGATTAGGACAATCCAACATAAAAGGGCCGTTGCAAGTGAAGGTCCATTGCAACGGCCCGCAAAAAATTTTAACAAAAATCAGCCCGTCATACCTTGAGGAGCCGTTTTCGGTTGCCTATCCACACCAGCAAGACCATGACGGCCGACGCGGCCAATCCGATCAGGGTCATCATAACTGTCGGGAAACTCAGGAGGAAGCCGGCAATCACCAGAGGAATCCGCGCCCAACTCTGGACCGGTCCGACCCCGATGAGGTAGCCTTCGGCGCCCCCTGCGATCAAGGCGATGCCCGCGACGCAGGTGGGCAGGATGTAAAGCAGCGGGAATAGGTTGCCCTGCAAAACCATGGCGGGCTGGAAGACGAAAAACAGGGGAACGAAGTAGATGACGATCCCCAGACGCATGGCCGTGAAGGCCGTCTTCATGGGAGGCGCCCCGGCAATGGTCCCGGCGAGGAAGGCCCCCGCCGCTACCGGTGGTGTGATCCCCGAGAGCATGGCATAATAGACGATGAACAGATGGACCGCCAGCATGTCCAGGCCACCTATTTTGATGATGGCCGGCGCCAGGGTAACGGATAGAAAGATATACGCCACGATGGACAGTCCAGCCATGCCCATGATATAACAGGCAATGATGCCCAGAAGCAGGACCAGAAAGAGGTTGCCGCCGCCCAGTTTCACCAGACCGGCCGTCATGGATCCCGTGACGCCCGTAATGGTCAGGGCGCTGACGACAAAGGCAATCGGGATAATAACGGCCGCCGTCTGGGTGATCAGTTCGCCGATCTGGCGGAACGTTGCAAAGAGCTTCTTGGGCGTCATCCACGTTTCACGCCTGAAGAAGGACAAGACGATCATCAGCAGCGACGCGTACCACGGGGCCATGTACTCCCACCGCATGAACAGAAGGCCCCAGATCAGGAAGATCATGACAGCCAGAAACGGCCAGCCTTTGACCATGACGCTCCGGACTGTCGGCAGTTCCTCCTTCGGCAGACCCTTCATCCCAACCTTGGCCGCATAGGCGTCCACCTGCATGAGGAGGCCGAAATAAAAGAGCACGGAGGGAATGATGGCGGCCACCATGATCACGCTGTATTCCACGTTGATGGTCACGGCCATGACGAAGGCGATGGCGCCCATGACGGGGGGCATGATCGTCCCGCCTGTCGAGGCGCAGGCCTCAACAGCGCCCGCATAATGGGGCGGATAGCCGACCCGCTTCATCGTCGGGATGGTGATGGCGCCCGTCCCCACGATATTGGAAAAGACGCTGCCGCTCAGGGAGCCGAAGAAGGCGCTGGCAATGACCGAAACCTTGGCGGGCCCGCCCCGGACGCCCCCTAAGAGGGCGTTGGCCAGGCCGATGAAGAAATCCCCCGCCCCCGAAGCCAGGAGGACACCCGCGAATACCAGAAAGCCCAGGATGATCTCCGCGACAATCTTGGTCGTAATGCCCATCATACCTTCCTCCCGGAAGACGCCGGAATCGATGATGCTCGGAAAGTCGTAGGGGATGCCGTGCATGATGCCGGGAAGGACGTCGGCGATGAGGGGGTACAGCCCGAGGATGAGGACGACTAGGAGAAAAGAAAAACCGCCTCCCCGCCGCGCCGCCTCCATCATGATCAGCCAGATGGCGATGGCCAGCGGGATGTTCTTCCAGCCGCTGATCTGCATGTCCGTTGCGTTATACATAAAAAAGATGCAGATGCCCAGCACCGCCAGGGCGATGATCATGTCGTACCAGGGCAATCGGGTCTTGTCCTTCTTCCGGGCCGGCATGGCGATGAAAACACAGGCTATAAAAATGCCGATGAAAATCCAGTAGTACTGGACCTGAATTAATACCTGCCCCCTGAAGGTGAATCCGAAGATGTAGAAAATCGCCACAAGGACACCGACGAGAGACAAGAAAAAAAAGATCATCCGCTGCCAGCCGGCAAGATGATTCAAGCGGGTCACTTCCACTTCGATCTTCTTGGCAACCACAGCGGTGTCTACTTGTTTTTCCGTTGCTGTATTGTCTACTGACATGAGGCCTCCAAAAAATTTGGAAAAAATAAAATAGGAGGACCGCTGGAAGCGGCCCTCCTGATGAAAGATTAATCAATTCTGGCCATGAATACCGGGATGCCCTTGGTGTGCTTTTCCAGAATAGCCAGAAAGTCCTTGTCTTCCCAGTGGATTTTGACGCCCTTGGCCTTCGCTTCATCCAGGGTGGCGTTGCGGGCCTTGATCCAGCGATCCATCAGGGCGATGGCCTCGTTGTTCCATTTGTCGTCCGCCGCGGTCCATTGCTTGATTTCCTTCAGATAGCGGACCGTGCCTTCGTGAACGGGCAGAAACGCGTAATCGAGATAGTTCCGAAAATGCTGGACGCTCATTCTTTTGGCCAGGCTGTGCGTGTCTTTATAATTGTCATATTTCTGATGGAACCACTTGGCCATCTGGTAAACCATCTCCTGATCAAGGTCGGCCCGGGTCCAATAAATAAAGTTGGATGCCAGGGATTCGAGGCCGATGGAGGAGGGAACACCGAAGTCGATTTTGGTCGGGATGGAGGTTGGACGCACCTGGAGCCATCGCTTCCAGGCTGCCTTGTCCTTCAGGGGCATATGCAGCCAGCGGATCTTCGAAGGATGGGCCTCCATTTCAAACGTGACGGCGCTGATCGTCGCGACATAGGCCACGTCCGCCTTGCCTTCCGTTACGCTCCGGCAGTTTTCCGCGTAGCTGGAAGCAGGTACGAATATCCAGTTTTTTTCCGCCTCTTCCTTTGTCCAACCCAGAAATGCAGGCAGGGCTTCTTTGGCTGCCACGACCATCGGCGGCTGGCCTATAGCTACGGCTACGCGGACGCCTTTCTGTTTCAGATCCTGAATGGTTTTAAACTTGGAATCGCCGCGGACGACGAAGCCCCACGGGGTATCGTTGTGGTGCCAGACGGCCCGGAAGGGATAAGCTCTTTTATCGGCGTAACCGATCAAGCCCTGGATGGAATAGGACGTATCGGCAATGCTTTGGGTATTCAATTCGAATTCCTTGCCTTCCGTAAAACGGACATAGCGGCGTACTTCGCTGTCTTCCGGAATGATCCGGACCTGCACGCCCATGTCCTCACCGAATTTGGCTCCCCAGCCGTTGGACGAAGCAAAAGCGGCGCTCTGTGTTCCCGGCGTTGCGATTCTAAACAGGGGCGGCCACTTGAACGACTGGGCCAGGACAACAGAACTCAATCCCAGCACCACCAACAAACAACAACTGAATAACGCGCTTTTGATAATCTTTTTTCTCATGACAACCTCCTTCTCTTTGAATTCAATCAAACAATATTTTTATGGAGTCAAGTATGCTGGATTTAGCGCATAACTCAAGAATAGATTATTTGCAAGCCTGAAAGATATTTTATGTGATCATTATTTTATGTGATCATTATTTTATTGACATACAATGCCGTTTTGAATAACCATAATATAAGAAAAAGCAATTAATTAACCACATGGAGGAAGCTCGGATGATGAATGAATTATTTTCTCTCAAGGGGCGCACGGCATTGATAACGGGCGGGTCGCGCGGGATTGGCCGTATGATCGCAACGGGATTTCTCGAACAAGGCGCGCGTGTCTATATATCATCGCGCAAGGCTGATGCTTGCGATAAGACAGCCGCGGAACTCTCAGCCTTGGGTCCGTGTATTTCTCTACCGGCTGATGTCTCTTCGGTAGAGGGAGTAAAGGTCCTCGCCAGTAAGTTTGCCTCGCGGGAAGAAAAGCTCGATATTCTTGTGAACAATGCGGGGGCTGCATGGGGGGAACCTTTCGATGACCATTCCGAAAAAGGGTGGGATAAGGTCGTTGACCTTAATATGAAGGCGCCGTTCTTTTTGAGCAAAGCCCTCATCAAGCCATTGCGTAAAGCGGCTGAAGGCCAGCCGGCAAAAATTATCAATGTTTCCTCGATTGATGGCGTCATTGTCAATCCCATGGAGACTTATTCTTATGCCGCAAGTAAAGCAGGTTTGATTCATTTGACCCGTCGGATGGCTCTTCGCTTGATCAAAGACAATATCGTTGTCAGTGGAATCGCGCCGGGGGCATTTGCATCGGAAATGAACAAGCTCGCTCGTGACCACTCGGATATGGTCGCTGCAGGTATTCCAGCAAAACGCATCGGGCGCGATGAGGACATGGCCGGGGCGGCGGTCTATCTGGCTTCCCGGGCCGGAGACTATGTCGTAGGCATAACGATTGTCGTCGATGGCGGTGTCACGCTCAAGGCAGTCACATTGGAATCCTGACAGCACAAACAGAGAAACCAAATATCAACCTGTCGTGTCTGGAAAAATAGGTTGCCAGACTTACTCCGGAAAGGGAAAAAAGGATGGACAGTCGTCTTGTAATGCAAAATCAGCCTGAACTTTTGTCTCCATATGTTGTGGTTGGCTTCCGGGGCTGGCTGAATGCGGGCGAGGTCTCCACAGGCAGTATCGACTATTTGTGTCGCAAGTTACATGCGCGTAAATTTGCACAGATAGAGTCACGTGACTTCCGTATTTATCAGATTCCAAGCTCCAGTCCGGAGCAGAGCCTGCGGCCTCATGCCAGAATTGAAGAAGGGGTTATCAAGAGGCTCGACGTGGCGCAAAATGAGTTCTTCTTCTGGAAGAGCGGCGCCGGCCACGATCTGATTCTCTTCTCCGGTGTTGAGCCGAATTTGCAGTGGCCCGAGTATGCCCAAGCCATCCTCGACGTGGCTCGTCGCTTCCAGGCCAGCAGGATTTATGTTTTGGGCGGCGTATTTGACCAGGTGCCTCACACCAGGGAAACAAGATTCTTTGCTGTCGTGAGTCATCCGCGATTGAAAGATGAGATCAAGACCTTTGCCCCTTTCCTCAATTATGAAGGGCCGTGCAGTTTCACGACCATGTTGTTGTCTCTTGCCGGTGAGCAAGGAATCGAAGCTGCAGGAATCACAGCCAGGGTGCCGCTATACATCCAGGATTATAACGCCAAGACCTGCTACGACCTATTGAAGAACGTCCTCACCCTCACCCGCCTGGATATCGACTTGGGTGACCTTAAGCAAGCAGGGGAGGGGCTGGCGGAGCGGATGGACAGATACTTCAACCAGAACCAGACAGCCATGGAGCAGCTCAAAAAGCTGGAGTTGATGTTTGATGCCTCACTCCTGGAAGAACCCAATCAAATTCGCAGCGAGGACTATAGCAAGCTCATGGAAGAGATGATCAAAATGAAACAGGAAGGCCGCAAACCTCATTGAGTTGAATTCGGGGGACATCATTCTCAATTGATGCTCCTTCCCGCAAAAAAATTCTTATCAAAGAAAGCCATGTCCAGCAAGTGGCGCACAATACAATAATAGAAGAAGAAAGAAGAGTCTATGTTGAATCCAAGAGAAATGCTCCGGCATTTTGCCGAAGACTGCCAAGAGTAGAGCAGATGAAAATAATCTAAAAATATAAGGAGGAAATAATTATGGGAATCCGTACGGTTGAACAATACAAGGAGAGTCTGCGTGACGGCCGGCGTGTTTACATTCGGGGGGAAAAAGTGGGAGATATCACCAAACACCCGATCCTGGGCATCACATGCGACACCATCGCCGCAGGATATGAATTGACTTCATTGCCGGATCCGGCGTTGCGGGACATTTTTGTTGCCCCTCATCCAAAAACAGGTGAACCGGTCAACCGCTACTTCATTACGCCGCGAAACAAGGAAGATCTGATGAATCGCACCAAGATGATCCAGCGATCCATCGAAATGATCGGCGGTCTCCCCTTTGGGAAGGATATCGGGACCGATTGTCTTAATGCCGCTTTTGTCGTTGCCGGTCAGATGGGGAAAAAGCAGTATCAGGACAATGCCTTGAATTTCCTGGAGCACTTGCGGAAGAACGATCTCCATACCTGTGGCGCCGTCACCTGCGTCAAGGGGGACCGGGGCAAAGAACCTTCCAAACAGAAGCATCCCGATTATTATCTTCACGTCGTGGACAAGAACAAGGACGGCATCGTGGTGAAGGGGGCTAAGATTCATATTACCAGCGCCCCGGCAGCAAACGAAATCATTGTCGTACCTACCCGGCAGATGCGTGAAGACGAGGCGGATTATGCCTTAAGTTTCGCTATCCCGGCCAACACCCCGGGTATCACCTTTATTTGTCGCAGCGGGCGTGGCAAATGGTCGGATCACGAGTTTCACGCCGACCGGCCGGTGCGTGAGCTGACGGAAGCCATGATCGTCTTTGACAATGTTTTTGTCCCCTGGGAGCGGGTTTTCATGTGCGGAGAATGGCAGTTTTCCATGCTCCTCGCTTACACGTTCGCCACCTTCCACCGCTTTACGGCCATCAGTTACAAGGTGCCTGCCGTGGAGGTTATGGCGGGCTGTGCCGTCGCTATGGCCAAGTACAATGGACTTTATAAAGTAAGCCACATTCAGAATAAACTGGCGGATATAGCCGCATACGTGGAGACGCTGCGCGCCCTGGCCAATGCAGCGGCTCAAGACCCTGTCATGTACGGCGACATCGCCGTGCCGAACCCTCTTATCTGCAATATGGCAAAACTCCATTTTGCCAGCAAATACCACAATTTCATGGAGCTGGTTCAGGACATCGGTGGCGGCATCCTGGCAACGGCGCCCGATAAAAAAGACTGGGAGAACCCGGACATTCACGATTACCTGGACCATTATCTGGGCGGATCGGAAAAATACAGCACGCTGGATCGGCTCATGATGATTCACGAGACGATGCGGCATGTCTGCTCTCATGAATCGGCCTTCCATGAGGTCACAACCGTTCACGCAGAAGGGTCCATGGCAGCGCAGAAGATGATGATCCTCGCAGAATCGCCCCTGAAGCGTTACGAGGCTATGGCGATGGGAGCCGCAGGCATCACTCCCCGGGGCGGTAAGGCGTGAGGTGATAAAACGTTTATTTTATAATATTTGCAGACTGAAAAAAAGGCGCCTCTGCCCCGAGATAGGGGAAGAGGCGCCTCAATTTATTTCTTAACCAATGCGGCAAAGGTTATCGTTTCAGAGCCATGTTTGTTTCTTATTTTGTCCATAGCTTTGTCAATTTGTTTATTTTTATCGTTTATTACAGTATTTTCTCTTTGATCAAAAAGCGACAGCTGCTCCGAAGAGCAATCGTCGTGAAAGCCCGACAGACTTATTCCAATTAATCTTACGGGGTGGGACCTATCCCAGTTTTGTTCAAGCAGACTGCAACCGGCCTGGTATATTTCCTTGGTGGTAAAGGTTGCAGGAATGGTTGTCTGTTTCGTGACCAATCGAAAATCGGAATATTTCAGGGTGATATGAACGGTGCGACCTTTTTTGCTATGTCTTCTTGCCGTCATGCCAATATCATCGGCAAGCTCCATGAGAACCAGCTTTGCTTTCTCGATGTCGGATATATCTTCCGGCAGTGTTGTCGAGCGCCCGATTGACTTCATATCGTCAGCCGTGCGAGCGAGAACTGGGAAATTGTCTATTCCATTGGCACGCAGATAAATTTCATTCCCGCCTTTTCCAAAAGTTTTGGTGATGAGGTTGACATCAAACGTTGCCAGATTACCTATCGTCTTGATTCCCATGCGGTTCAGCTTTTCAGCTGTTTTAGCGCCAATGCCATGCATTTCTTGCACGGGGAGGGGCCAGAGTTTTATTGGAATATCTGCTTCCCATAATTCGGTAATGCCGAGGGGCTTCTTCATTTCAGCTGCCATTTTTGCAAGGAACTTGTTTTCGGCGATTCCAATGGAGCACCAAAGCCCGAGGTTGCCTTTGATTTCAGCCATGATACCTTTTGCAGCCGTGAGAGGATTGCCAAAAAGTCCTTCGCATCCTGTCATATCAAGCCAGGCTTCATCAATGCTGTTTTGTTCCAGAAGGGGAGTATAGTTCGACAGCAAATCCATGACTTCTTTTGATTTCTGCTGATAAAAATGATGATCCGGCGGTACTAAAGTTAATTTAGGGCAAAGTTTTAAGGCTTCATGAAGAACCATGGTCGTCTTGACACCACATGATCTTGCCTCATAGTTTGCGGCAAGAATGATGCCTGAACGCTTCTTCGGATCACCGGCAACAGCGGCTGGAGTTCCCACAAGAGACTCATTCCGCGTCATTTCACAACTTATAAAAAAAGCATTCATGTCAACTAAAAATATAACTTTTTGCATGAAACAATTCTCTTAAGTAAAGGCAGGTTCCTATTTTTTGATCATTCAGTGTATCAACTTGCTGGTTGCTAAAAATGCGGGGCCCGGTTAACAAACCGGCTCCCCGCATTCTGTTAGCTGTGATCCCTGCACCTGGATGGTTTTTACAGGGACTAATCTTTCATAAGTCCGAAGATTCCGGACTCTATTCCTGCTTTTTCTGTTTTGTCTTCGCGTCTTCTTCCTCACGGAGCGTTTTGCGGAGGATCTTGCCAACAGCAGACTTGGGAATCGATTCCCGAAACTCAATCAGTTTCGGCACTTTGTAGGGGGCCAGTTTTTCCTTACAGAATTTGATGATTTCTTCTGATGTACACGTTTCTCCCGGCTTCAGAACAACGAAAGCCTTGACCGTCTCGCCGCGGTACTCGTCTTTGACGCCCAGAGATACCGCCTCGGCCACTTTCGGGTGCTGGAACAGCACTTCATCGATATCCCGGGGATAGATGTTGAATCCGCCCGCGATGATCATATCCTTCTTTCTGTCCACGATAAAGAGATAGCCTTCTTCGTCGCGGATGGCAATGTCGCCCGTGTAGAGCCAGCCGTCTTTGAGCTGTCCTGCCGTTTCTTCCGGATTGTTCCAATATCCCTGCATGATGACGGGACCTTTCATGATGATCTCGCCCGGTTGTCCCTGAGGAACTTCTGTCTTGCCGTCTTCGATATCTACAAGTTTAACATCGTTATCGGGGATTGGAACACCAATGCTTCCCACCTTCTTGAGGCCTAGAACCGGGTTGGAGATGCCGACGGATGTGGATTCGGAAAGACCGTAGCCCTCGCTGAAAAAAATACCCATGTCCTTGACCTTGTCAATAAGTTCCGTGGCCATAGGTGCTGCACCGGAGTTCAGCATGCCGATTTTTTTGGCAAGATTTAACTCTTCCGCTTTGGGGTGGTTGATCAAGGCGGTGATCAAGGTAGGAACCGTCGGGAAGAAGGTAATCTCCTTGAAATTGGCCAGAAGCTCCATCATTTCGTCAATATTGAAGCGGGGAACCTGTATCTGCGTTGCGCAGGAAAACATGGCCCAGTTCATGACGACGATATTGCCATAGACATGGAAATAGGGCAGAACCGCCAGGACACTGCGCCTCTCCGGCGAAATCAGACTCATGGTTGGAGTTCCCCATAAGGCGCAGGCCAGGACTGCCGCAATAACGTTTCCATGGGTCAGGACGGCGCCTTTGGGAACGCCCGTTGTGCCGCCCGTGAATTGAATCAAGGCCGGATCGTTAGGGCTTACCTCTACCTTGGAGCGCTTGGTTGACGTCGATTTATCAAGGAGTTCCGAAAAATGAAGCCACCCCTCTTCCAGATCGAGACTTTTGGCGGAGCTTACCGGGAATCCCTTGATGTAATCCGTCACCGCGGTGACGATGACCCGGGGTATCCTGACGTTTTTGCATAATGTACGGATCGCCGGGAGAGCCATGTCGAAGGTGATCAATGTTGTCAGTCCCGAGGTATTTGCCATCATGGTCAATTCATCCGGCGTATACAGGGGATTGAGGTTGACGATGATCGCGCCTAGGGACAAGGCCGCATAATAAGCGATTGGGTACTGGGGGCAGTTTGGGAGATGCATTCCGACCCGATCCCCTTTTTTAATCCCCAAGGTCCCGAGAGCATTGGAAAATCGCAGGATTTGGGTACGCAGTTCCCAGAAAGTGATTTCTGTGCCGAAATAGTTCAGGGCGGTTTTATCCGGGTAGGTGTTGGCCGGCAGTTCAACAAGATTGTGAATGGCCAGACGCGGATAACGGATGGTTGTTGGGACGTTGTAATCGTAATGACGATGCCATGGTTTTGTTTCCATTTTTTCCTCCTGATATTTGAATTAAAATTTGATTTGAAAGAACTCGGACACTATAGGGCAAGCTGTTTCATAAGTCAAAAACATTTATCGGTTTTGATAAGAACTTTATTTTTCGGGGAGGGATTGTGGGGAAGAAATGCATGATTTTCCCGGTCGTCACTGTTTTGTTAAAAAATGGCAGAATTCCTGTTTAACATGTGATAGACAACTTGCGTAATATTAAATTGTTGGAGGAAAATAAACATGGGTACATTAAGTCACATTTTATCACCGCTTAAAATCAAATCAATGGAATTGCCTAACCGGGTGGTCATGCCTCCGATGGGGACGAATCTGGGGAATGCCGACGGAACCGTCAGCGCCGAGAACATTGCTTACCTGAAGCGTCGGGCCAAAGGACAACCCGGATTGATCATTACGGAAATCACCGGTGTTCACCCGGACGGCATAGTCAGCCCCAACCAGCTTGCCGCTTACGACGACCGCTTTATCCCGGGACTCCGCCAAATGGCCGAGGTAGCCCATGAAGCCGGCTGTAGGATTGCCTTGCAGATTCATCACAGTGGTCGGGAAAGTCTTTATATGCTGGGCAAGGGAAAGGCAGTGGCGCCGTCGGCAATACCGAGCATTGTTTTCCGGGGAACGCCACGCGAGATGACCATAGCGGAAATCAAGGAAATTGTTGCCGCCTTTGGATCGGCAGCCAGACGGGCTTGTGAGGCCGGCTTCGACGCCGTGGAAATCCATTGTGCCCATGGCTATCTTTTAACACAGTTTTTGTCGGCCCTCTCCAATCAGCGGACGGACGAATATGGCGGAGCAACTTTGAAAGCGCGGTCACGCTTCGTTCTGGAAGTCATCGAAGAAATCCGGCGGCAGGTGGGTCCCGACTACCCCATCTCGATCAGAATATCAGCGGAAGAGTTTATCAAAGGCGGCTACAGCGCCGACGATATGCAAACTATTCTGCCGGATATGGTGAAAGCCGGAGCCGATATTATCCACGTCTCCTTCGGCACACACGGAAGCCCCGGAGGTATCACCCAGGCGCCCGCCGAATACGTTCCCGGCTTCAATGCCTGGCTGGCGCGAAAAGTGAAAGATGTTGTCGATGTCCCTGTTATCGCCGTCGGACGCTTTACGGATCCTTCATGCGCCGACGAGGTAATCGCCCGGGGCGACGCTGATCTTGTTGCCTTCGGCAGACAGTTTTTGTCGGACCCCGATTTTCTTATCAAGGCCAAAGCAGGCCGGCCTGAAGACATCCGGCTATGTATTGCCTGTAATCAGGGATGCATCGAACGGGAAATGCTTGGAGAAGGCAACATCCGCTGTTCCATCAATCCGGAAACGGGACAGGAATCAATCTATCCCCAAGGGCCGGCGGCAAAGCCAAAAAACGTGTGGGTTGTGGGAGCAGGGCCCGCCGGTCTTACCGCAGCCACCGAGGCCTCTCGCCTGGGGCATCAGGTAACCCTTTTCGAGAAGAATAATATTCTGGGAGGCCAGATCCGCTATGCCCAGGTTCCGCCGCATAAGGAAATCTACGGTGAATGGATCGACTGGCAGATCGGCCAGGTCAGGACGTCCAAAATAGAAATAAAAAATAACACAGAAGTAACCGAATCTCTGCTGCGTGAAGGGAAACCTGATTACGTGATTCTGGCCACCGGCGGGCAGAAAGTTGTGCCCCCGGTTGCGGGCATTGATCAAGCGTTCGTCTGTGATGCCTGGCAAATCCTTGATGGCCGGGTCGCTCCCAAAGAAAATGTCGTCATCATCGGCGGCGCGCTTATCGGCATGGAAACAGCTGATTTTCTAAGCGAGAAAGGCGTTAAAGTGACCGTCGTGGAAATGCTGAAGCGTTCTCCCGTCCTGAAAATCACCTCCCACGGCTATATGCTGCACAAGCGCCTGCGCGAAAAGAACTGTGACATGCTCTTCGGTGCGGAAGTCAAGGCTATCGGCGACGGCAGCGTGGACGTCGATCTGGCGGGAGAAAAGAAAACCATTACCTCCGTGGATCAGGTCATTGTCGCCGCCGGCATGAAACCGACGGATAAGCTGAAAGGCGTTTTAGAGAACCTCAATATCCCCTTTACCGTCGTCGGCGATGCCCACAAGTGCAGGCGGATCCTGGAGGCCACGGAAGAAGGGGCGCGCGCGGCCTGGGCGTTATGATGATTGCCGATTTGCTACATAGAGAGTGTCAGGCCGCCATCGACCACAAAGATATGACCTGTGGCGTAGCGGGTACGCAGTAGCGCGAGGGTTGCCTCAACACAATCATCGGGTGTTGCTGAGCGCTTGAGTGGCGCCATGGCTTTAACGCCATCGTGCTGTGCCTGCCAGTCCTTGGTCCATGGCGTTTCCACCAGGCCGGGTGCAACAGCGTTCACGCGCACGGGGCCGCACGACTTGGCGAGCAGCAGAGTCATGTGATTGAGCGCTGCTTTCGTCATAGCGTAGGCAATCGAACTTCCCACCGGGCGAACGCCGGCAATAGAGGTAATGTTCACCACGTTGCCGTCGTCACTGAGCTTAAGATAAGGCATTGCAGCCTTGGTCAGCAGCCATGTGCCTGTCACATTCACTTCAAACGTGCGAGTGAAGATGTCGTCGGTGAGTGCCTCCAGATTTTGATGTGGAACGGGCGTTGTCCAGCCTGCGTTGTTAATGAGGATGTCAAGCTTGCCGAAACGCTCTATGGTCTGGGCGATCAAGTTCTCACCCGCCACCTTGTTGCTGATGTCGGCCTGCACATACACTGCATTCGAGCCAATATCTGCAGTAATGCGCTTGCCGGCTTCAACAGATGTTGCCGAGTTCACAACCACAGATGCACCAAGGCTTGCCAGTCGTCGAACGATTGCTTCGCCGATGCCGCTTGACGATCCGGTAACGATGGCAACTTTGCCACTGAATTCACTCATAGATTCCTCCTTGATAAGGGTTTAGATGGTATTTCGTTATTTTCATAAACAGTCCGGGCATCCCTCCACCGTATTTGGCGTACGGCTTAAAATATAACATTAGTGATTGTCTGCATCCGTTGCATTTTCTTTTCATTATTCCGGCGCGGAAATTTTATATACGGACTGATCTTGGAATTAATATTCTTGCCGGTGCCGTCGTAATTGAGGGTGACGATAGGAACGCCTGTGTATTCCTCGATGCGCGAGGCCATGGCTTCGGTGACCAGGCCTGCGCAGCAGAAAGCGGGATTGGTCTGCACAAAAAGCGATATGTCGGGATGATGCTGCATCAGAGCGGAAATTTTCAGCAGGTTGTCCGAGGATTCCCCGAAGTGCTGGACCGTCACATCAAACTTGTCGTAGATTATTTTGTAATCAATGGCCGCGCCAAACGGTGGTTCATTCAGTAATTCATTTAAAATTTTATAGTAGCTTTTCTCCAGTTGGTTCACCAGCGTGATAAGCGCTTTGGTGAAGAGAACGTCTATGAACTCTCCTTCCAGAAACCAGCGCCGCATATAGGGGTTGGCAATCAGTTTGGCAAATTCATTAAACGGGGTGGTGATGACTTCGCCGCCGTATTCTTCGATGCAGTGAATCAAGTCCTGATTAAACACGTCATTGTCGCGGGCATACATATCGCCAAAGATAGCGACTTTCGGGCGGTGACCGGGCACGGTCTCGATTTTTTTGAAAAGGTTGATGACGCGAGTCAGATCATCATCTTTGTTTCGGCCGCCCAAGAGTGTGTTGTAGAGGATGTTCACAGATTCGGCAATCAACTTGTCCGTCATGCCTTTTTCTATTTCATAGGGACGAATCTTGCAGCCGATTTTGCGCAGCATGCCGCCGAACATGTGAGCGAAATACGCTTCAATGGAGGCCTGTAGGGAAATGTCGCTAAGCGACAGGCTGCCGATATATATGTCCATTTTTTCCATACCTTTGCCGCTTGCTTCCATGATGCCTTTGATCAATTGCGGATACAACCGGATGTTACAGGCCACGTGGCTGTCAAAGCACCAGCCAGCGGTTTGCGCCGGGTCTAGAAGGTTGTCTTCAACGTAGTCCATGTAGCCTTGCGCCATCAGGTTGACCGGTAGGCATTGTCCGGTATTGGTGCGCAGGCCGCGCTGGATAGTTTTCTCCGTCAGCGGCACCAGGCGCGCGTCGATGCCTTCTTTGATAAATACCGCTTCCAGCAGTTTGGCGTTGATGGGATCAAAACAGGGAAGGAGCAGCGTTTTGTCTTTGATCTTGGAGATGCCTTCGGAATTGAGCGGCAACGCACGCGGCGAAATCAGGCGAAGTTCTTTGTTCTCATGATGGTTGTTAAAAGAGCGTACGGCTGCTTCGATGCGTGTTTCATAGCCGACGTTGGAATCGTGTTCGTCGAGTTCGAGGATCAAATAAGGTTTGCTATATTTGTCCATGATGCGTTTAAAATATTCCAGACAGAAAGAATCGGGACTGCACTTGAAGGAGGTGACATAAACCGGATAAAGACCGGGCGTGCGGGCGATATAGAGCGCCGCTTTCAAAATCTTCGCGGCGTAATTCCAGTGCATTCTTTTGAGCAGAGGATCGATTTCGGATAAGTCTTCCTCAGTCACGGGCAGCATGTCCTGATAAAAAGCCTTGGTATTGAGCGCGCTGAAGATATCCGGTATGCCTTTATTCATCGAGTTTTGCATGATGGCGTAAGGCCGGCCCAAAAGCGTCACACTGATCTTGTCTGTGCCGGGTTTTTCTCGCTCATAGACATTGAGCAGGCTATTGCGGCCGTCGTCATAAAAGGAAAGCGCCGCTTCATAGGCGTTATAAATTTCCCAGTAGCTGGTATCCAAAATCGATTTAAGGGTGGAAAAGAGTTCAATGCGCGATTGAAATGAGCGATGGTCGATGACCGGCATGAGTGTTTTGTTTTTCAGGCGCAGGCTTTTCGTGCCCGCCGAGAGGATGGCCGCAAACTGCGTATAATAGCAGTAGTAGCGGTAAATCTCATCTTTCTGTTTTTCGGCTTCCAGATATACAGGCAAAAAAATGTAGTCGCACTTGTCCACCAGATGCTGCACATGGCCGAAGAAGGCATTCATGGGCGCGCAGAATTCCGCTCCGGCCAGTTTCTTTCCTGTTTTAATGGCGTTCTTGAGATTTTCAGACGTGACGGTTTCCACACCGAGTGTGGCGAAAAAATGTTTCCAAAGTGGCATTTCTTCAGCCAGATAAAGGGCATTGGGAATACCGATCCGCACGGATTTTTTGAACTTGGCGGGTTTTTTAGCCGCCGGAAATACCTTGATTCGTTCCTTGATCAGATCATAGTGCTTTATGGTTGTGCCGACATAATGTTTGGTATCGTAGTCGCGTCCGCACAGAAATCCAAAGGCCACGATTTCTCTCTGGACGGTGACTTTGTTAATCTTACAGTTGTTGTGACACAGCTCGCAGACTTCATTTTCCACGGGAATATTTTCGCGGCAAAGCGCGAGCCCCCGGAAAGCGGAATTCCGAAGGGCATTTTCCACCAGAATGAGTGCGCTGCCCAGCGCGCCGGTCAGGTGACAGAATTTGGATACAAAAATGGGTTTGTTCAGGCGGTGCTCAAAGGCTGCAACCAGCGCCTGGTTGCGGGCGGTGGCGCCTTGAAAGCAAACATTTTGCCCGATGTTGGCTTCCACGGCGACTTTGGCCAGATAATTTTCGCATACGGAATGCAGGACGCTTGCCAGCACTTCATCAACGGAATATCCTTCCGTCAGATAGTTATTGATGTCGCGTTCCATGAAAACGGTGCAACGGTCGCTGGAAACAGGCGAGGGGGTATTCAGGGCGCGGCCGGTATAGTCGGCAAGGCTCACACCGAGCTTGACAGCCTGTTCTTCAATGAAGCTGCCGGTGCCTGCGGCGCAGACATTGTTCATCACCGAGGAGGTGACCATGCCGTTTTGCATGGTGGTGAATTTGGCGTCTTGGCCGCCGATCTCGATGATTGTATCCGCTTCGCTGTTGAGTTCATAGGCGGCGCGCGCATGCGCAGTGATTTCGTCGATAATCAAATCGGCGTTGATGATGCGGCCGATGAATTTGCGGCCTGATCCGGTGGTCCCGACGCCGTTAAAAATAAATTCACAGACCTGTTTTTGGGTGATGTTTTCAATGGCCTCGAAAAGCGCCTGGATCGCTTTGACGGGCTGGCCTGCGGTTTGCGTGTAAAGGCCGATCAGCACGTCATTGCGACTGTTGATCAAAACCGCCTTGGTGCTGGTCGATCCGATGTCGATGCCCAGATAGACGTCCTCTTTATTTTGCAGGGGCTGGTAAATATCCACTTCAATGGGGTCGGCGTTGTTGCCGGGTTTATACAGATAACTGGCGTTGGTAACAAATGCCGGATAGGTCGAAAGAGAAAGTTTCAGCGGGGGATAGCCGTATGTCTTTTCTTTGATCTCTTTGACGAAAAGATCATCCCAATTCTTGACGCTAAGTGGAGCGGGAGCCATTTCTTCCAGGTAGAGCAGGGTCGCGCCGATTGCGCCATAGAGACGACTGTGTTCGCCGATGATGGGCTCGGCCTGCAAAAGATTGCGAAAATGCTTGACCACGGCGGAATTCATCGAGACGCCACCCGCCAGAATAAGCGGTGTGCGGATATTCCAATCGGGAATAAGGGTGTCGATGACGTTTTTAGCCAGGCCTTCACAAAGCCCATCGCTGATCTGGCCCACGGAATAGCCTTCCTGCTGGGCGTGAATCAGGTCGGTTTTGGCAAACACGGCGCAGCGCGTGGCGATTTTCGGTGTGTTGCTTTGGTTGCAAAACGCGACGGTGCTGAGCGCTTCAATGCTCTTTAGATTGAGACGCTTGGCCTGCTGGTCCAGAAAGCTGCCGGTTCCCGCGGCGCACGATGAATTGCAACGGAAGCGTTCATAATCTCCCTTTTCGTTAAACGTAATCAGACCGAAGTTTTCACCGCCGACAAATAAAATACTGCCAACTTCGGCATGATATTTTTTAACGGCGGCAATCATGGCGATCTGGGTGTCATAACGCGGCACGTCTTCAAGAATATCCGGCCCGGACTCGGTCATGGCGATGCCGCCGATTTGAGAAATATCAAGGCCGGCCAGCATTTGCCGCAACGTGTCGGCGATGGCCCCCCGATGAAACTGATAGGATGAATTAATAACCGTGCCTTTTTCATCAAGAACGACAACGGACAGTGCGACGGATCCAATATCTATTCCAACAATGTGTAACATAAAGCTCCTGCTATACTATATTTATTTATCAACGAATTATTCACATTAAATGCAGTCTTCCCGACTATCTTGTTGACTTTACCCACTGATTTTAGCATATGTTTATGAAATTATCAGTGTAAATTATGCCACTTTATTGATGGTCAAAAATGATTCGACTTTTGAGTAACCGTAATTTTATTTTTCTTCTGGCCATTTCGCTTGGGCTTGTCTTTCCGCAACTGGCCATCTGGACTCAGGTATTAATGATGCCCGCACTGGCGTTGGTCATGACGCTCGCGACGATGAATGTGCAAAACGACTATTTCCTGAAACCGCGTACAATCCTGATGCCGTCACTATTTGGTATCCTCATGACTTATGTCATTTTGGGGGGCGTCATTCTAACGGCTTCCGCTTTGCTGATTTCCGATCACAACATGTGGATTGGTTTTGTATTGATTGCGGCTGTGCCTCCGGCTGTGGCTGTTATTCCTTTTTCTGCCATTCTGGAGGGCAATGTCTCTTATGCGCTATCGGGAACGGTGGCTTCTTACCTGGCTGCTTTGCTGATCATGCCGCTCATGTTCTGGATATTTATCGGGACAAGTTTCTCCGATCCCTTTAAACTTATTCGGATTATGTTGTTGCTGATTGTTCTGCCGCTGATCCTGTCGCGGATGATTCTTTACTTTAATCTGCAAGACCGGATTGCGCCGGTTCGCGGATTGTTTACCGATTGGGGTTTTTTTATTGTCCTGTATTCGATGATTGGTGTAAACAGAGATTTAATTTTCAGTCAGCCGCTGTTGATCGCGCCGATAGCACTGGTTGTGATAGTTGCTACGTTTGTCTTGGGATTTGCGATTGAAAAGGTCGGCGTTTTGGTCAAGGCAGATAAAAAGAATATACTCAGCTTGGTGCTTCTGGGCACTTTGAAAAATCAGGGCATTGCCGGAGGTCTGGCCATTGCGTTATTTGAGAAGGAAGCGGCGCTGCCATCCGCAGTCTATAGTATTTTTATGATAATTTATATCATGTGGCTTGATCTGCGCCGGCGTTGGCAATGATTATTTTTGAGCCGGACCTATTTGCTGCGCATCAGTCGGATTGAGTTACTGATAATGCTTCAACACGGCCTTGAAAAGAGAAGCACTGTGCGCTAATTGCACGTAGGCCTGTTCTTTGGTGATGCTTCGATTTTCGGCGCGCAATTTATAGCCCAACTTGCGGGTGATATTGGCGATGCGCGCAATTTCCCGCGCCAGGTCTTCTTCGAAATTTTCCGGATTCAATGTGATGACATACATATGCTGAACAATCTTTTGCGGCTCGTCCATGATCGTGGCATCCACAATGCCGTCATCATTATCATGAAACGTTTGATTAAAAAAATCGTAGGGAATGTTGTGCAGCGGTTGAGACAGATCGGCGATGTAATGCGCGCAATAGGCCAGATGATATTTGGCATATTTGCCCACGCGAAGATCCTTTTCATAAGCGCGCAGCGACCCGATAATCGCTCCATAGAGGTGACCTTCAGAATCGAGCAATTTATTCCGTTCATTGTATCGTTCAATTTGCTCCAGCACCATCCGGGAAGTTACTTCGGCTTCGGCGTTATTATTAAAAAAATGATTATAAGACTCGATATTGCCGGCTTTGATCTTGGCCAAGTCGGGTCCCGCGGCGTTGTACCATGAATGAAGCCCCGCGACCTTTGCCACAGTCAAATGCGTTTTATCATGCCAGGCATGAGCTGATGATAATATGAGGAGCAGTCCCAAAACCACAAATAATTTAAACCCGATATTTTTCATGATATTCCTTTATTTCATCCGGCTAAACAGAATGCTTCCCAGTGCCAGCATAGTTCCGGCAAAGAGGGTAATGATGCCGAGATCAATATAAAACGGATACGTGTGTATGCCCAGAAGCGCGCCGCGCACACCGTCCACGGTGTAACTAAGCGGATTGATTTTCACCATTGCCTGCAGCCATGAGGGGAGCCGCTCGTCCACCGGAAAAAGTGCGCCGGATAAAAAAAAGAGCGGGAAAATCAGAAAGGAGGAAATCACCTGAAAACCCTCCAGGCTCTCCAGGAGAGATCCAAGCGCCAAGCCTAGTGACACCAAGGCTATCGAGGTGATGAGCAAAATCAATAAAGCCAGTGGAATACCCCAGGGATTAACTGAGGGGAAAAGAAATGAGAAAGCAAAAAGGATCAAAACCTGCATCAGGACATCGGTGCAGCCGCCAATCACTTTTCCAAAAAAGATGCTGATGCGCGTCACGGGCGCGATCAGAACGGCTTTGAGCACATCGAGCTTGCGGTCCCAGATGATGTAGAGTCCAAAAAAAACGGAACCGAAAATGACCGACATGGTTAATATGCCTGGATAAATGTAGTCCCGATAGTTGACGTCGCCTACGGAAATGCTTGCGCCGATGCCGCTGCCGAACAAAAACAGCCACATCATCGGTTGAACGAAACTGGAAACGATTCTGCTTTTTTCTCGCCAGAAGACTTTAAACTCCCGCCACCAAACGGCGGAAATGCCCAGGAGTTCTCTCTGAATAAAATCGGAATTCATTGATTCATTTTCCTCTCTGACGATAGCGGGCAATGGAATCCACCCAGCTTTCGCCATTTTCGATGGCATCCACTTGGATATCTCGACCGGTGAGTTTGATGAAAACGTCGCTGAGTGTCGGTTTTCTCATTTCTACGCTGATAATAGCGGGAATCAAAGACAGCAGTTCAGCCAGGTGTAAATGAGCCGATTTCATCGTAATTTCTATCGTATCACCCGCTTTCTTTACCTGTGACACATAAGGAAGCGAGCGGATTTTATCCAGTGGCGGCTCAGGTGCGGCAATCGCAACGATGTCTCCGCCCATCGTATCGATCATATTTTCGGGTGTGTCGAGCGCGATGATCCGGCCTGCGTCAATGATGCCGATGCGGTTGCACATTGCTTCAGCTTCTTCCATGTAATGCGTCGTGAGCACAACGGTGGTTTCTTCTTTTTGCGCCATTTTTCGGATGTATTCCCAGGTGCGGGCGCGGGTTTGCGGGTCAAGTCCCAGGGTTGGTTCATCCAGAAACAAAACGGCGGGACGGTGCAAAAGGCCGCGCGCCAGTTCCAGCCTGCGTTTCATGCCGCCGGAATACGTTTTGGTCAGATCATCGGCGCGTTCTCTGAGATCAACCAGTTCCAGCATTTCTTCAATCCAGAGATTACGGACGGATGACGGAATTCCATAGAGACGGGCGTGCAACTGGAGGTTTTCGCGGCCGGTGAGGATCGTGTCCAGAGTCGGGTCCTGGAAGACGATGCCGACCTTGCGCCGGACCTGCGTCGGATGTTTCGCGATGTCAAAACCCGCGATAATACATTGGCCGGATGTGGGGCGAACGATGGTGCAGAGCATCCCGATAGTTGTGGTTTTCCCCGCACCATTAGGGCCCAGTAAACCGAAGATTTCGCCTTTTTCAATTGTAAGATCAATGCCGCGCACAGCCTGAATTTTGCCAAATGTTTTCGTCAGTGATCGGATTTCAATAATGGCCATAAACGGTTAATTGTCTTATAATTGTTTTACATTCGTCATTCCCGCGCAGGCCGGAATCCAGCATTACCTAAACGGGTTCCCGGCCTCCGCCGGGAAGACGACTACAGTTAATCATTAATAATTGCGCCAGGCCAGAGATAGTAAAAGCCGGCTTTGATGTTAAATATTTCCGGAACGGCAACATTGATCAAAGAGAAATTTGCCGTTCCGGAGGCTGCTGCCCGGTAATAATTATCTTCAGGAACATCTTTGCGTCGGTAAATCACAACGCGAGCGTCATCGGGAAGTCCCGCAATGGTTTTGGTCTCTTTGACCGCATCGCTGATGTAGCCGATTTTATCGATCAGTTTCAGTCTCAGCGCATCGTCGGCGACAAAGACGCGGGCTGTGGAGACTTCTTTCAGGGCCTGTTCGTCAAGATTGCGGTGCTTTTGCACTAAATTAATAAAACGATTGCCGAACGTATCGACGGTCTTCTGCATCAGTATTTTTTCTTCCTCGTTTGATTCGCGGAAAGGGGAACCCATATCCTTGTTTTGGCCGAATTTGTTGATTTCAACCCCCAGGCCGATTTTGCTCATCAGGCCGACGGTTTTGGGTCGCATGAAAATGACACCGACGGAGCCGGTGATTGTGGTAGGATGGGCTATGATCATGTCTGCGGGAAGCGATAGATAATAGGCGCCGGAGGCGGCAAGATCCATCATGACCACGCTGATTTTGTTCCCGGTCTTTACCTTGTAAGACAAAATTTCATGATACAAAAGATCACTGGCGGTAATGGTTCCGCCGGAGGAATTGACTTTCAATAAAACGGCTTTGATCGAAGAGTCGTTTTGGGCTTTGTTGAGCTGAACGACAACTTGTTCCACAACGCTGGGCGATGTGTCGAACAGACCCTGTTTTGGCGAATCGGAAATCATCCCGTTGATGGGAATGATCAGGATTTTATTTTGTCCTTTTCCTTCCAGCGTAAATTCCCGGAGGGGGTTGGGAGTCGTGTCAAAAATATTGAGTCGGGGCGCTGAACAGGCGCTCAATAAAAATAATGAACACAGGGCTGTGATAAAAATAATTTTCTTCATAAAGAGGTATCCTTTCTTCAGATCGGTCGGAATTACTATAAGCGCAATGACACGTTGTGTCAAGTTCAGCACTTTGGGCAGGAATGGCGAAAAGATACGGTCAGGCGGCAGGATCTGTTCAGAAAGAACTTCGAATCTGCTATCTGCCATTTTAAAATTTTATCGTCAAACCAGTTAGATACGTCCAGTCAGTTTCTGGGGACGTCAGGCTATACTTGATACCCGCATCCACGGTTATGCGTTCCGAAACGTCATAGGAGATACCGACCAGGACAAATGCCGGATGAGTTTCACTATCGGACGCCAGATTGCGTTCTATGCCCACATTGGCCAGCAGCTTGAGGTCTTTGATCACTGCCACTTCGGCGGCCAGTGACGCATGCCAAATATCCTTTCGCGCGTCCGCATTATTTTGATGGCGGATAAAACCGAGGTTGAAATGCAAAGCAACCGGTTCAAATTCCTTAGACGCGATTAAGAACAGACGGTAATCGGTATGTCCGGAATCGAGGCCTTTATCTTCGTCACCAGACGGCAGGCTGATGCCGGGCTTAATGGCCAGCGCCCAGCCGTCTTTCTCCAGGAAACGCCATTTTGCGCCGAGATTAATATCGGAAAGTCCGCTGGCATGATCAAGTCTTGTATCATTCCCGTCAACGGTAAACCAGAGATAGGGGACACTCAGGACGACATCCAGCGAATCGACCAATCCCACCGTAACGCCAATGGTCGCCTCGCCGCCTTCGGCCTTCAGGGTTGTTAACTCATCAATTTTATCTTTATCTCTGAAGAGAGACAAACCGAACTCCATCTGGCCTTTACCCCTGCCTTGTGTGCCCGCATCGTCCGTGACCAGCGGATGTCCCGCTACCGCAATACTGATCATCATAAAAAATCCCATGACCGATAAAACCACACACTTCATTCTTTTCTCCTTTTCTCTTTTTTCAGTAGAGCGGTGAACGCTCTGTTTTGGTTATTCTCAGAAAAGCCTCACCAGCCGGTCTTTCCCCTTATCTTCATTCTTTCCGCACTTGCCTGAGGTGCATCCGCAGCACGGTCCTTCTTTCTTACCTGCCAGGGTCCGGTAGAATGATCTTCCCGCCAGAACCAGGACAACCGCCACGATGGCAACAACAACGATTGTTTCCAGCATAAGGTCTCCTATCAAATGCCGACGCCAAGCAGGGTGCCGGTTTGAAAGACGATGAAAGTCAACACATACGCCAGAAGCGTAAGCCCCCCCAGCTGCAGCATCGCCCATTTCCAAGAGCCGCTTTCTCTTCCCGTCACAGCGATGGTCGCCATGCAGGGGGCGCTGATCAGACAGAAAAGCATGATGCAGAAGCCGATCAGTGGCGTATACGTATTCTTAAGTTTTTCCCTGAGCGTTTCGGACTCTTCGTTTGCCTTCCCCACGGAGTAGATAATTCCCATCTGGGCAACAAAGACTTCCTTGGCGGCAAATGCTCCGATCAGCGCGGTGCCTATCTTCCAATCAAAGCCCACCGGCGTGAGAATGGGTTCGATGGCCTGTCCGATGCGGCCTGCGATGCTGTAGCGCAGCGCCTCCTCCCCCGCCTGATTCTCAATGGAGGCCATCTGCTCGCTCTTTTCTTCCTTCCCTGCGGCTGCGGCTTGGATGGCTTGCCGTTCGTTTGCAAAACGTGCGGTGTCGCGGTCGGGCAGCCCGGGGAAAGTGGTCATGGCCCACATGAGGATCGAGATGCCGAGAATGATGGTTCCTGCTTTTTTCAGATACAACCATCCCCGCTCCCACATGTGGATCAGTACACCTTTGGGCGTCGGCATCCGATACGGCGGCAGCTCCATGACAAACGGAACGGATTCGCCTTTAAAGAGGGTGCTGCGCAGGAGTTTTGCAGTGACCACCGCGATGAGAATGCCGATGACGTAGATGATCCAGAGCATGGGCGCATGCCAGACCGGGGGAAAGAAGGCCGGAATAATGAGCAGGTAGATGGGCAGCCTTGCGCCGCAACTCATCAGCGGGGTCACGAGCATGGTCGTCAGCCGGTCCCGCCGGTTCTCCAGAGTACGGGTGGCCATGATTGCGGGAACGGAGCATCCGAACCCGATCAGCATGGGAATGAAGCTCTTGCCGTGCAGGCCGATTTTGTGCATCAGGCGGTCCATGATGAAAGCGACCCGGGCCATGTAGCCGGAATCCTCCAGGATGGCGATAGCCAGAAACAACAGGAGAATGTTCGGCAGGAAGACGATGACGCCGCCGACACCGCCGATGATGCCGTCCACCAGAAGCGATTTCAACAGGCTTTCCGATCCCTCCGGCCATAAGCCCGCAAGGATGCTGCCTGACCACCCGAAAAAATTTTCTATCCAGCCCATGGGGGGATCTCCGAGGGTAAAGGTCAGAGAGAAAACCAGATACATCAGCGCCAGAAACAGGGGCATGCCCAAAAACCGGTTGAGGACGACGGCGTCGATCCGTTCGGTCAACTCCCTTTTTCTCTTTTCGGGTTTTTGGAGCGCCTCACGGGTCAATCCCGCCGCCAGTCCGTATCGTTCATCTGCCATGAGGGCTTCGATATCCTCGCCGTGCGCCTGTCTCAGATGCCGGGTCGCCTTGGTCAGAAAGGGCGCGTCAGCCGGAACCCCGCTTTCTTTCAGGGCCAGTTCATCCCTCTCCATCAATTTGAGGGCGAGCCAGCGCTTTGGCAGACTGTTGGAATTATTTTGGGGATACTCCTGCAAATCCCCGAGAACCGTCTTGACCGCCGCTTCGATATCCGCTCCGTAAGGGATGGCGCAGGGCGCGTGTCGGCCGGGGTCATCGGCAAAGGCGATGGCGGTTTCAATCAGCCGGTCAATGCCTTCATGTTTGGTGGCCACGGTCGGAATAACCGCGCAGCCGAGAATGGATTCCATCTTTTCCGCATCGATGCGCAATCCTTTTTGTCTGGCCTCATCGTGCATGTTGAGCGCCATCACCAAAGGAATTCCCAACTCCAACAGTTGAAACGTAAAGTAAAGATTGCGCTCCAGATTGGTGGCATCGACGACGTTGAGAACGATGTCGGGTTTTTCATGCACCAGATAGTCACGGGCGATCACTTCTTCCTGTGTATAGGGACTAAGGCTATAAGTGCCGGGCAGATCGACCAGCGTGATGCGCCGTCCTTTATACTCAAAGTCTGCTGATTTTTTCTCAACCGTTACGCCCGGCCAGTTGCCGACATGGAGCTTTGTACCCGCGATAGCATTGATCAGCGTGGATTTGCCCGCGTTGGGATTGCCTGCGACCGCGATCGTCAGGCTTTTCTTTATTGCTCTGTTGTTTTGATTTTCTGAATTATGTTTGTTGGTCATAGCTATAACGTCGCCTCCACTTCAATATTCTTGGCTTCACCCCGGCGCAGCGAGAGGGAATAGCTTTTGATTCGAACCTCGATGGGATCGCCCAGCGGCGCGACTTTTTCCACGCTCACGTTAGTGCCACTGACCACGCCCATATCCATCAGCCTGCGCTTGAGCGCGCCTGCGACATTAATTTTTAATATTTTTCCGGATTGACCGGGTCTTAAATCCGCCAGTGTCATTCTTCATTCCTCCGTACATAAATTTTCATCGCCATGCCTCGGCTCAGTGCTATCCGGGACTCATCCACCTTCAAAACCAGCGGGCCTGTTCCACTGTTTGTAATCATCTCGATGAGCTTGCCCGGCCTCAGTCCTATATTCATCAGATGATTCGAAGTCTGGTTCTGCACTCCGCCGGGGCAGGAGCAATTATCGCATTGTCCGCAGCGTGTCTTTTCACCGTGTTCGCGATACTGCGTGTGTTCGAACTGCCGCCCGTGTTTGTGCTTATGTGCGTGACCATGCCCATGCCCTGCATCGTGCTCTACGATATTCGCCGTTTCTCCTTCTTGTAATAGACCCAATGGTGACATCATCTATTCTCCTTTGATGCTTCGATTGCAAATGATAATCATTATCAATTACAAGATTAAAAAAATGCTGATTTATCAATCAGCCGTTAAACCAGTCCATGGAGCATACGAGCCGTTATCGACCCATTATTTTCTCGTATCCTCCAGGGTAAAAGGGGGGAAAAATTGTCAAAGCCTAGACTCATCCCCCTTTTTTAAAGGGGGATGAGGAGATTTTGTGCCTCTCCAAATACTCCCTAAACCTCCGTTAGAAAAGGAGGGAAAAGACCAATCGGTTACTTCCCTGTTTCATATAGGGAGAGAGTGTGGGGTTTTAAAATTACCTTGTTATCCGATTAGATTGTTCACCCCCGCGACTTCTTCCGGCAATCCCCACAATTTCCATAAAGGTACATTTCATGATCCATCAGTTCAAAGTCGAAGCTTTCCGCCACCCGTTTCTGTAATTCTTCAATAACAGAATCCATCACTTCTACCGTCTTGCCGCAGCCTTTGCAGACCAGGTGATCATGATGCGGATGATTGTAGCAATGCTCGTAGCGCATCACGCCGTCGCCGAAATCAACCTCAAGGGCCAGCCCTGCTTCAACAATAAGCCTCAAGACCCGGTAAACCGTGGCTTGTCCAATGGACGGATCACGCTTTTTAACGATGTCATAGAGCTGCTCGGCGGTGATATGCTCCTCGCGTTTCAGGAAAGCATCGAGAATCATCACGCGCTGCGGCGTCTCTCGCAAATTCTTCTTAATCAGATAATTGTCAAAAATTTCTCTTTCGCTTTTCATGGCGCCCTTTCAAATTGCAAATGATAATCATTATCATTATTTTGTCTAATACAGGATGCCGAGGTTGTCTGTCAAGAAATATTTTTCAACCCGGTAAAAAACGATTAGATTCATAAAGGGCGGCGCCCAATTAATATGATGACGGACACAGGGACACTGTGAACGTATTACCTTCAATTGCTGTTATGACGGATTTGGATTTCCTTTGTTGCGTCAGCAATCGCGCGAGGCGCGTTTTCGAAAAGAGCTTTTTGCTTGGCGGAGGTCATTAGCCCATCTTTAACACGGCCCAAAAATACTTCAGTAAATACGGCGTGATGGGAGCGATTAAAATTCCTTCTGGCACTACATTTTTGCAAAACGCAGTTTAAATAACAAGCTTTTGGATTC
>WRPE01000086.1 GCA_009773315.1 Syntrophaceae bacterium | reverse complement strand
CACCAGGTTCGAGCCGTCGCGAACTCCAACATCATCTCCTCGCGCTCGTACGGACCGAGTGGCGTGCTGGGTGGAATGAGCGCCTCGACTAGTCGGTCACGCGCGGCGATGCAGACGCACCGGGTTGGTCGCTGCTCGTCGCACACTCCGCCTGATTTCCGCTTACGAGATGCCTGCGACATAATTAAATTCAGGAAAACGAAATTAAATAAATGGATTGAATATGTTTTCTGGGTTTATATTTACTAAGGACAAAGGTAGAATTCCAGGAAAGAATAAAAAGTAAATACCGATGAGTCATACAATTGGCACGTGCGACATTGTAGGCGTCTCGAAGAGGTTGTAGGATCTGTTTGCGTTCCGCATTGTATGCGATCCACTCGTCGAATGCCTGTTTGATAGCCGCGAGTGGCTCAGCACAGCTGCATTCAGGACCCGGCACCCACCCGACTGTCGGTTCGCGCTCCTCCTCTTCCTCTTCCACTTCGCGCGGATCAGCTTCGTCAGGCTCTTCCTCTGAGTCGAACTCCGCGATGACAAGGGACACCTCTGATTTCGAATCCTCATCATCCTCGTCTTCTTTTCGCTTCTTCGCCTCCTCCTCGTGCGGCTCCGGCTCTTCCGACTCCTGCTCGTGCGCCTCCGGCTCCTCCGACTCGACCTCTTTCCGCTTTTTCGCTGGCTCCTCTCCTCGCTCGAGACGCCTCTTGCGACAGGGACAGATCGCAGATCGCACACATCTTCGCGTAGTCGATCTCCGCATCCATGATATCTTGGAGGCGTCCGTAATATGGATTCGGATTCGTGTACGCCTTGTCGATGTCTTCTTTCGCTGACTCACACCAACACTTGTCTGACATTTAAATTAATAAAATTGATTTGGTAAAAATAGAGAACGCTAAAATCTAAATGTCTTACATGCTATTTATTTAAATACCTGTGTGCATTCGAGCCACAGCTTTCCACCCACATGATGACTAAAAGAGAGAAAACTAAAATCAATGTTTTGGCAAAAATAAGTGTATGCATAATGATAAACATCTGTTTTCCGCCCACACGCCTACACAATGACTCATCATGCATGAATTCACACAT
>WRPE01000029.1 GCA_009773315.1 Syntrophaceae bacterium | reverse complement strand
ACCGCTTTTACAAGCGTTTACGGATACTGAGGTGATTGAAGAAAACACCGAAGACAACAACCAATTGAATTTATTCAACTAACGTTGGGACAGTAGTGACACTATATATTTGAATAATGGACGGCAAGCCAGATGGTCTCTTGCTCAGGATTTGTCCACTCCAGCCGATGCTTAACATGTTTCTCAATATGAAGGTAGTCACCGGGATTCATCCTGATGAGTTGAGATTGATTTTCAAAACGAAGGGCAGCGCTTCCCTTTAAAAGAATAACCCATTCATTGTCAGATTGATCGCACCAAGAGCCGTCCATTGAATTATGACCATGGGAAACAATTCTTTCGATACGAAAATTGGAGGTTTGGAGAATGGTTTCAATAAGTTCGTCCTTTAGATCATCTGATATATCGGCAAAGAGATCCTTTTTAGTTATCATCAGGATGATTCTCCCTGGTCATTCTTTACGTAATCTTTAGGTGAAGGTTGATGCAAAATTACAGCACATCCTCAGTAAAACAAACCCGTTGATTTGCGACTGAGGCGTAAATACAACGGGTTTGGTATTTCTTTCCGGATAAAAAGATTCGGACTAGTCGAGAATGGCCAGCACTTGTCCTTCGTTAACGGAATCGCCTATCTTGACGTTGATTTCCTTGATGGTTCCTGCACACGGTGCGTCAACGGGAATTTCCATTTTCATAGCAACCATGACGATTATCTCATCATCTTCTTTAACTTGATCACCTAAGCTTGCTGTAATACTAGATATTTTCCCCGCCATGGGAGCTTTAATTTCCGTACTCATAGTTCTTTTCTGTGCCTCCCTTTCTTGAAATTTTATTCAAAATCTTAATAAATTCATCAATCTGACCATTTTTTTTTGACAGAATAATTGGTAAGGATCTTACCGTAAATGCCTGTATAGGTCAATATAATTATTCTGTCGATCTATTCGTGACGCAAAGCGTCGATGGGATTCATCAGGGAGGCTTTATAGGCCGGATAGAAACCGAAGAAAATACCGACGAGGCCCGAAAAACCGAAAGACAGCACCACGGAATAGGTCGAGATCAAAATGGTCCATCCGGCAAAGAAAGAGAGAAATTCCGCGGCAAGAATTCCCAGCAAAACACCGATCAGACCGCCGATGAGAGAAAGAATGACTGCTTCGATGATGAATTGCAGGCGAATATCCCAGGATTTGGCGCCGACGGCCATGCGGATGCCGATTTCCCTTGTTCTTTCCGTGACGGACACCAGCATGATGTTCATGATGCCGATGCCGCCCACCAGCAGCGACACGCTGGCAATGGCGGCCAGTAAGAGCGCCATAACGTTGGAGGCCTGCTCCGCCATTTGCATCATTTGCGTGAGATTGCGGACGGTAAAATCATCTTCCTGACCCGGGCCGATACGATGTCTTTGCCGCAGCAGTTCTTTGATCTGTTTTTCGGCCCTTTCCAGTGCCTCCGTGCTTTCGGCCTTAACCATAATTGATCGCACGGTTCCCGGAAACCACCGGCCGAAGAGGTTTCTTTGCGCGGTGCTGACCGGCACATAAATAATGTCGTCCTGATCCTGACCCATCATAGACTGGCCTTTCGATTCCAAAACGCCGATCACGACGAACGGCACTTTTTTGATCCGAATGGCCTTGTGAAGCGGATCGTCGTTGCCGAAGAGATTGTCCACAACGGTTCTTCCCAGAATGCAGACCTTGGCGCCGCTGCGGATTTCCTGCTCGTAAAAATTCCGGCCGGAAGACAGCGGCCATTCTCTCACTTCCAGCATGCCTTCATCCGTACCGAAGACAGTGGTCGCCCAGTTTTGATTGCCGTAAACGATTTGCGCGCTGCCGTTTAAAATCGGCGCGGTCGTAGACACCGCGGAGCATTCGTTTTTGATGGCCTCGGCGTCGGCGCGGGTCAGGTTCTGGGAAGCGCCGCTGCCCAGCCGGATGCCGCTGGCCATCGTTGAGCCCGGAAGCACGATAATCAGGTTGCTGCCCACAGTGGCAATCTGTTCGGAAATCTTATTGCTGGCGCCTCTTCCCACGGCCAGCATGGTGATGACTGCGGCGACGCCGATGATGATCCCCAGCATGGTTAAAGCCGAGCGCATCTTATTGACGCGCAATGCGCGCAGTGAAATTTTAACGGTTGAGGGAACATTGATCATCTTTTGTTATCCTCGTCGTTGACAATTTTTCCATCAAGAAAGCGGATGATGCGCTTGCTGAAAGTCGAGATGTCCGGTTCATGGGTGACCAGAACAATCGTGATTTTTTTTTCTTCATTAAGCCGGACAAAGAGCTCCATGATTTCCATGCTGGTTTTGGTGTCCAGATTGCCCGTTGGTTCGTCGGCCAGAATCAGCGGCGCATCGTTGACCAAGGCGCGGGCGATGGCCACCCGCTGCTGCTGCCCGCCGGAAAGCTGATTGGGATGATGATGCTGCCGTTCCTCCAATCCTAAAAGTTTCAGCGCTTCCCGGCCTTTGTTTTTGTGATCTTTGGGAGTGCTTGCACTATAGAGCAGGGGCACTTCTACGTTTTCCAGCGCGGTCGTGCGGGAGAGAAGATTGAAGCCCTGAAAAACAAATCCGATTTTTTGGTTGCGAATCTCCGCAAGCGCGTTACGGCCCATCCGGCCTACATCGATGCCGTCCAGCAGATACCGGCCGGCGGTCGGCACATCCAGGCAGCCGATCACATTCATGAACGTGGATTTGCCGGAGCCGGACGGCCCCATCACCGCGACAAATTCCCCCGCGGAAATCTGAAGAGAAACATTGTCCAGGGCGTGAACGATACTGTCCCCGACCTCGTATTTCTTTTCCAGCTGATCCGTTTCAATAAGAGCCATAATCCTTAAAACCTCGGGCCGGGGGGCCGGCTTGACGGTGTGTTCGTTTTTTGATTATTATCTTTGACCTCCACGATAATCGCGTCGCGCTCGGAAATATCTCCGGATAGGACTTCTGTGAAGCGATTGTTACTGATGCCGATGGTCAGAGGGACGCGCTTCGGTTTTTTATCCTCCAGAACCCAGATACCCGTACCTTTGGGCGCCGCTTCCGTAAATTTCTTGTCCTGTATTTTGACTCTGAGCGCGGCGTTGGGAATCCGTAAAATGCCTTTTTTATCGTCGATAATGACCGACACATTGGCCGTCATACCGGGTTTGAGTTTCAAATCCGGATTGTCCACTTTGACAATCACCTCGTAGGTGACCACATTCTGGACGGTGGTCGGCGCATTACGGATTTCCGAAACATTGCCTTTAAACATCAGATCGGGGTAGGCATCGACGGTAAAGGTTACGGGTTGACGGCTCTTTATTCGGCCGATGTCCGCCTCATCCACACTGGCGACGATCTGCATTTTTGTCAGATCCTGGGCGATGGTAAAGAGCGTCGGCGTCTGGAAACTGGCCGCCACCGTCTGTCCCACGTCGATGCTGCGCGAAATCACTATCCCGTTGACCGGGGAAACAATCCGCGTATAGCGAAGATTCGTTTGGGCGAGATTGAGCGCCGCCCGCGTCTGGTCAACCTGTGCCTCGGACGCCTTGATCTGAGCCAGGGCTGAAAGGTAAGTGGTTTCGGACGTGTCCAGATCGTGTTTGGAAATAAAATTTTTCCCGTAAAGAATTTTGTTTCGTTCAAACACGGAAATCGTATCGCGCAGGGCGACCTTGGATTTTTCCAGATTGGCCCGGGACAGGGACAAATTGGCGGATGCTTGCGCCGCTTGCGCTTCAAACGAGGCCGGATCAATTTGAGCCAGCAGCTGTCCCTGTTTGACCATGGCGTTGTAATCGACAAAAAGCTGCCTGATCGTGCCGGACACCTGTGTGCCGACCAGAACGGTGGTGACGGCGTTGACGGTTCCCGTGGCGGAAACCGTTGCGCGGATGTCGCCTTTGTCCGCCTTCTGCGTGATGTATTCAGGCGCTTTATTGCTTTTTTGGAAGAAGACGAAAACGCCGATGAGGATCAAAATCAGAATGACGACGGCAATAATAATTTTTTTCATTTTTTTACTCCCATGGCTTTTTCGAGGCGGGCCTGCGCTACACTGAAGTCGGACAAGGCAGTGATGTAAGTCATTTTGGCATTATTGAGCTTGATCATGGCATCCGTGATCTCGATGGAATTGCCCACACCTGTTTCGTATCGTCCTTTGGCAAGTTCTACGTTTTCCTCGGCCTGGCGCACAATGACTCTGCCGGCCTCAATGCGTTCAAAAGCCTCCCTGCGGTTCAGCCACGCCGATTGCACTTCCTGATAGACCGTCTGCCTGAGCGATTCTTCATTGGCTCTGGCAACGTCCAGGTTGGCTCTGGCTTCGTCAACGGCATATTTGGTGGAAAGCCCGGTGAAAAGAGGGAAGGCCAGGGCAATGCCGACATTCCATGATTTATCCCTGGAGGTGTCGTCTCCCGCGTAACCATAGGCGGCATTGCCGGAAAGCACGGGCAGGTAACCTTTTTTATTCAGATCGATGCTTTTTTCCAGAGCTTCTTTTTTCAAAGCGGTGGAGAGAAGTTCCGGCCTGTTTTCATACGCCTGCGCCAGGGCGGCTTCAAAAGAAATATTGATCAGCTCCAGATGAAATTTATTCTCAACATTGTATTCGGGTGCGGAGATCACTCCCATGGCTTTGTTCAGGTTCACCCGCGCGATATGCAGGGCATTTTGAACGGAAATCAACTGAATGCGGGCATTGCTGAGGTTGACTTCGGCGCTGGTGACATCAATCTTAGAGCTTTTTCCCGTTTGAAAAAACGTTTCAGCAACGTCAAAGTGTTGCTGAAACTGATTGACCGTTTCTTTTGCGACGGTCTCGCTCATTTTTGCTTTGAGAAAAGAATAGTAAGTTTCCTTAACGCCGAGAACGAGGGACGCAACCGTATTCTGAAAGTCCGCTTCGGTGGATTGTTTCGTCAATATCTGTATATCGACCGATGATGACGTTTTGCCGAAATCAAACAATGTTTGATTAAGATTCAGGGCATTGGAGTAGTAATTATAGGGATCGCTCCGCAGGGATGTGGACGCCGGACCGATTCGTGAATAGCCCAACTGAAAGTTAATTTGCGGATAATACCCAGCTCTGGCCTGGCCGATTTTACTTTCCGATTGCCTGATTATGCCGGCAGCCGCATCGATTGCGGGATGATTTTTGATGGCGGTATCAATGCATTGCTGGAGTGTCAGGACATCCCCTTTTTGAATCCTTTCCGCCGCCGGGAGACTTTTACCCGACATGATAAGCAATAAAACAAGAAGCCAAATTTTTTTATGCATTGCAGATAGTTTTTAAAATACCTTTCAAAAAATTATTCACAAGATCCTTACTGTGTTAATATGTAAGTATAGGTATTCTATGATCGCTTAGCAATTGTATATCATGAATACATTTTGTTCAGTTAAATCAATTTTTATGCCATACAGCACATAAATAACGCAATTATTCATTATCATAGACAAATATGATGAAAATAAAAAATATTTCAAGTACAGAAGAAATGAAAAAAGGACCTGCTTACCCATATTTTGCATGTGGATGGATAATTTATATCCAGGTCAAATCATAGAAAACAATTCTAAAAATTAAAAGTAATCGTAAGTCGGAATTTGGAATAATATTCTTGATAAATTAGATGATATGTTTTAACTAGCAACTCGTATACTTGAAGGAGGTTTTATGTCTAACGAATTGATGAACACCAAAGAGGTTGCCAAATATCTTGATATTCATGAAAAACAGGTTTATTTGCTCATTAAGGCTGGGAAAATCCCTTGCACGCGGGTGACCGGGAAATGGATTTTTCCCGTGAAGCTCATTGATGAATGGTTACAAAGCAGTGCTCAGGACGGTCTCCAGCAAGCCAGAAAAAGAATCAACCAAATCGAAGGCGCACTTCTGGCATCCGGTAGTAATGATCCGGTACTGGACATTCTGCTGACAGCCATTAAAAAAGATCATCCGGCTTTTAATATTTTTTCCGCCAATACAGGCAGTGTCAGTGGTCTGACAGCGCTCAATACAGGATTAACAGACATTGCTTTTTCTCACCTGTATGATCCGGAAACCGACGACTATAATACACCATATTTGAAACAGTATTGCCCGGATCATCAACCGGTCGTTGTCAATTTGTTTTATCGTCAGGTTGGTTTCCTGATTGCAAAATCCAAGACGGACATTTTCAACGGGTGGGAAAGTCTAACGCACAAAAAAATACATTTTGTGAACCGGCAAAAAGGTTCAGGAATAAGGATTCTGCTGGATAATGAATTAAGAAATAGAAGAATCGAAGGTAAAGATATTTCAGGCTACGATAATGAAGTCTATACTCATTTTGAAGTGGGACTTTCCCTCATTTCGGGTGAGGCCGATGTGGGAATCGCTTCAGCAGCCGTGGCCAAAATACTGGACCTGAATTTTCAGCCTTTGGTCGATGAGCGTTTTGACATGATTCTCGATAAAAACACATTCTTTCAGCCGGGGATTCAGGCTTTTATCGAAACGCTTCAATCGGATAAATTTAAAAACCGTGTCGAAAAAATCGGGAATTACAATTTTAAGGATGCGGGACGGATTCTCCATTCTTAGGGAAATTTAGGAAATTACGAATGAAAGAAAGGATTTTGCTCATGAACAATTTCAGATGCAGTATGGTTTTAGTGACGCTAATAATAGCCGCAATCATTGTTGCATTAGGAACCGCGACGGTTTTTGCCGCGCCCAAACAAAAAAATATAATTCTGGCGACAACCACCAGCACGCAGGATTCGGGACTGCTCGATGTTTTGATTCCCATGTTTGAAAAGGAAACCGGGTACTTTGTGAAGACCATTGCCGTAGGTTCCGGTCAGGCCATGGCGATGGGACAAAAGGGCGAGGCGGATGTCATGTTGGTCCATTCGCCGGATGCCGAAAAGAAGTTCATTGAGCAGGGATATGGTATCAACCGCCGTCTGATCATGCATAATGATTTCATTATCGTCGGACCGGGCGCAGATCCGGCTAAAATCAAAGGCGTAAAATCGTCGACCGAAGCGCTCAAAGTTATCGCCAAAGTCAATGCGTTGTTTTTATCGCGCGGCGATAATTCGGGAACGAATGCTCAGGAAAAGAAACTATGGAAACAAGCCAGCATCAATCCGGAAGGTCAGAAATGGTATCAACAGACCGGATTAGGTATGGGACAGACCCTTAATGTAACCTCCGAGAAAAAAGGCTATACCCTGGCTGACCGTGGCACCTATCTGGCGATGAAGAAGAATTTGGGATTGGATATTCTGGTGGAAGGCGATGCGGCGCTGCTCAATATTTATCACATCATGGAAATTAACGTTACGAAATGGCCTAAAGTCAATGCTGATGGGGCAAAAGCGTTTGCCGATTTCATGGTGTCTAAAAAAACACAGGATATCATTAAAACATTCGGCGTCGATAAATTTGGATCGCCCCTGTTTTTCCCGGATGCCGACAAAAAGGTGGAAGATTTAGGTAAGTAATATTTTATCCTTTTGCTATTACTGGAACTAATCAATAAATAGTAGAACAAGGGATTGCTACCCCTTGTTCTGCATAACAGTTAAGAGTTACATAAATGGAATTAATTATTCAAGGGATCATCAAAGCTTTTGAGCTGATCATCAGTTTAGATCCTGAAGTAATGGGGATAACCTGGCTGTCTTTGAAAATATCGGGGACAGCCACATTCATCAGCCTTTTTATCGGCGTTTCCATCGGAACTTTGGTTGCATTAAGCAACTTTTCAGGGAAGAGGCTGATCATCAGTTTGATCAATACGGGGATGGGCTTGCCACCCGTTGTCGTAGGCCTGTTTGTGACGATTATGATCTGGCGCAGCGGACCACTGGGCTTTCTGGAAATTCTCTATACTCCCTATGCGATGATTATTGCGCAGGCAATTATCGCCACGCCGATTGTGATGGGCATATCGCTTGCTTCTATCCAAAATCTGCCGCCCAACCTGCGTCTGCAGATTCTTTCACTGGGGGCCAGCCGGTTACAGATGGTATGGGTATTGATCAAAGAATCCAAGCTGCCGCTTCTGGCGGCCGTCATGGCCGGTTTTGGCGGTGTGATTTCCGAAGTCGGCGCTTCTATCATGGTCGGCGGCAACATCAAAGGATACTCGCGCGTACTCACCACCGCCACTGTCATGGAAACCGGCAAGGGAAATTTTGATATCGCTATTGCGCTGGGCATTATCCTCCTGATCCTGGCATTTATCGTTAATCTCCTGCTCACACAGATACAACAAAGGCAGCATCCGCGATGAATATACTTACTATTCAAAATTTAATCGTCAAGCGCAGCGGCGTCACGGTATTGGATATCAGCGAGCTGAATGTCGAACAAGGTAGAATCCTTGCTCTGATCGGGCCCAACGGTGCCGGTAAATCAACGCTTCTTTTAACCATGGCTGGTTTGTTAAAACCGAGCCAGGGGGAGATTTATTATCGGGACATGCCTGTAGACAGCAGCGTCAGCCGTTCGCATATGCGCCGGAGCGCCTGCGTTGTCTTCCAGGAGCCGCTTCTGCTCAACACATCCGTTTATAAGAATGTCGCTCTGGGCTTGAAATTCCGTCATCTGAGCAATGCTGAAATCAAGAAGAATGTTGAGGACGCCCTGGATTATTTTGGCATCCGTGCTCTGGCGGCGCGATCGGCCAAAACGCTTTCGGGCGGCGAAGCCAGAAGGGTATCACTGGCGCGTGCGTTTGCTCTGAAACCGCAACTGATATTACTGGATGAAGCTTTTAACTCACTCGATCCTCCGACGAGGGCAAAGCTCATTGACGACCTGCGGCATATTTTAGAGGAAACCAAAATTACGGCTGTGCTGGCCTTGCATGACCGCGAAGAAACATTGCGTCTGGCGCAGGATGTAACGGTAATGGCCGGCGGGAAAATCATTCAATCGGGAACAACGGCTCAGATTTTCAACGAGCCGAAATCCGAATTTGTGGCAAACTTTGTCGGCACGGAAACGATATTGGAAGGCACTGTCCAAAGCAGCAGCGAGGGCCTGACGGAAATTTCGGTGGCCGGAAAAATTATTGAGGCTGTGGGTGATTTCTTACCGGGACAAAATGTTTACTGTTGCTTGAGACCCGAAAATATCACCGTGTCACCGGCTATGCCTGGAAAAATCAGTGCCCGAAATGTGTTTGAAGCCAAAATTCAAAAGATTGTCCGGCAGTCTTTCTTCTATAAAATATTTCTGGACTGCGGTTTTATTCTGGTAGCCTATATCACCGTATCTTCCTGTGAAGATTTAGGATTATGTGAAGATTCAACCGTTGCCGTCTCTTTCAAAGCAACTGCCGTGCACGTCATATGGCGTGAAAGACAAGACACGGATATCAGCGCACAGCGGCCCGTGCAAGGATAAGTAACGTGTAACCATAGATGGGTTATATTGTACCAAGTAGAAAAGAAAAACATCTCGTCGAAAACTTCTCTTTGGCGCCTGTAAACAGTTCATAAAAAAAGCTGGGAAAAATCTGAGATTGGGATATAGAAATAGCTCGGTTTCATCGATTCAACTTTAGCATCGAAGAAGGAGGAACCATTTATATTCAATTACCCCCTTTATCTGGAAAATCTCCGCACAGGGCAGAAAGGACTCAATCCGTATCTTGATTATTTCAATATTACGGTAACGGATCTGGGCGACGGCCGCGCCTGCTTTAAGATGCCTGTGCGTCCGGAATATCTTCAGGGCGCCAAAGCCATGCAGGGGGGATTGATTGTTGCGCTGGCCGACGAGGCCATTGCACACGCCATGATGACGCAGTTAAATCCGAATGAGGGTTTGACAACCATTGAACTCAAAAGCAGTTTTCTGTCTGGCGTTTCAGGAGGCGAGTTAACTGCCGAAGCAACTGTTTTTAAAAAAGGGCAGAGTCTGATGATCGGCGATTGTATTGTGACCAACGGCAAAGGGAAGAATATCTGCCGTGTGTCGGCAACGTTTATGCTTTTGAAAAATGGACAAAAGGAGAAAAATGATGAAACACAGCATGACATCAACGGTAACCCTTAATAATAAAACAACCATGCCCTGGTTTGGGTTGGGCACATTTCTTTCCCCAGTAGGCGAAACGACACAGAATGCGGTTCGCTGGGCTCTGGAAGCGGGTTATCGCCACATCGATACAGCCAGAATCTATGATAATGAGCAAGATGTAGGGCAGGCTATCATCGAAAGCGGTGTGTCCCGAGGCAATATTTTTGTAACCACCAAAGTGTGGAATGACGATCAAGGCTATGAAACAACATTGAAAGCGTTTGATGAGAGTTTAAAGCGCCTGAAAATGGATTATGTGGATTTATACCTGGTCCACTGGCCGGTGCCGGGCCTGCGCAATGAAACCTGGAAGGCGCTTATCAAACTGCAGGATTTGGGTAAGGCAAAGGCAATTGGTGTTAGCAACTTTATGATTAAACACCTCGAAGAGCTTCTATCCAAGACGGATGTTGTTCCAGCCGTGAACCAGATTGAGATCAGCCCTTTTATTCAGCGCAAGCCGCTGGTGGAATACTGCAAAAAATGCGGCATTGTGGTTGAATCTTACAGCACACTTAGCCGCGGCAAGAGAACGAGCGATGAACGTCTGACCGCCATAGGCCACAAATACGACAAAACGGCCGCGCAGGTAATGTTGCGCTGGGCGTTACAGAGCGAAATAGTGATTATTCCGAAATCGGTGCATAAAGAACGCATCATCGAAAATGCCAACATCTTTGATTTTGAAATCTCCGCCGCCGATATGACCGCCATCAACGCGATGGATGAGAACTGCTCCATCATGCCTCCCGCATGGGAACCGGAAACATCGGATCAGTGGAAGTAAGGCGCGTAACAGCTTCTGGGCTGTCTTATGGTTTTGTAGCCGGTGAAACAGGATCTATAGCCGGTGATGGTGATAAATTTCTTACGACAACAATTCGATTGTCGGGTGATTCTTTTCTGGACATCCATAATTCGTTATTTTCTTCCACGTAGAAGTTCCAGTCAACAGCTGCCGAATTGGTTTCTGTAACCCAGACACAACATGTTTTATTAATCAAAGCCGGTTCTTCCTGAAGGTCTGCAATCTCTTTTTGAGACGGAAGACGCCAGTCGGTGAAGCCTGCCTCGTTAAGGCCTTTCACGGTATTGATGACATTGCCGGCTGTGACATCAGCAACAGGATAAATAAGCCATTGCAAGCCAGTATTGGTATCAATAACGGTGCCATCCTTTAGTTGATTAAAACGAATTTTAATCGGTGAACTTAAAACAAGATTTTGTCCTGCCTCCGGCGTTTTGATTCTCTTATTTACCTTTGTAGTCCATTTGTCGGAAAGGATGGTAATAATGTAATCGGACGAAGGAGCGATACCCGTCAAATGAAAACTGCCCTCCGCAGTGGTTTTGGTCTCGAATTGTTCATAGCCTTGAGTCAGTTGAACCCGTTTGAATATAATGGAAACGCCTGACAGAGGCTTTCCTTTGCCGTCGATAATTTTGCCTCCAACGCCGGCTGTCTTTTCACCGCATCCGAAGAAAAATATACTGATCAACAGAAAAAATAAAAAGCGATACGCAATTTTCATAATAATTACCCCATTTCCAAGATTGGACTGAACAATTTAATCCCGCTTCGGCGGGACGAGCGTTCATTCGACACAGTCGGTTGCGAGATGGTTGATTCAGCCGTGTCATGAAATAAGAAGGTTTTCCACTTCACTGCGTATTTTTTGCAGACTTTCAGCGGATGACGCTTCAAAACGCAGCACAATAACCGGCTGCGTATTTGAGGAGCGCACGAGCGCCCAACCATCTTGAAACGGAATGCGGACACCATCAATATCAATGACGTTAGGCGTATTCCGGTAGTGGTATTTTATTTTATCAACAACCGCCGCTTTTTTATCATCCTCGCAATCCACTCGTATTTCAGGTGTTGCAAATGTTTGCGGTACATCGAAAAACAACTCGCTTAGCTTCTGATTGGTCTGCGAAAGAATTTCCAGCAACCTCAAGGCGGCATAAATGGCGTCATCATACCCGAAGTAGCGGTCGGCGAAAAATAAATGACCGCTCATTTCCCCACCCAGAACGGCATTTTCTTCTTTCATCTTAGCTTTAATGAGCGAATGACCTGCCTTCCACATAATCGGTCTTCCGCCATTCTTTTGAATATCATCGTACAAGACTTGTGAGCATTTGACCTCGCCGATAATGGTCGCCCCGGGATGTTCTTTTAGAATATAACGGGCAAACAAAAGCAGTAGTTTGTCTCCCCAGATAATTTCACCGGTGTTGCTGATCACACCGATGCGGTCGGCATCTCCGTCGAAGGCTATTCCTAAATCAGCCTTTTTTTCAGCAACCAGTTGAATAAGGTCTTTTAAATTATCTTCAACAGTCGGATCGGGAAAATGGTGGGGAAAGCGGCCGTCCGGATCACAGTAAAGACAGGTGACATCGCACCCCATTCTCTCCAGGATGGGCAGAGCAAACTGTCCTCCGACACCGTTGCCGGCATCCAACACAATTTTCAGCTTTCTGGATATTTTAACATGATCAAAGAGATAGTTTTGATAAACCTCGGTTATGTCTTTCAGCTGCGCAGACCCTTTGCCGGACAAGTAAGTCTCGGCTTCTATTATTTTCCTTAATTCCTGAATCTGTTGGCCGTGAATGGAATCGTATCCGATGCAAATCTTAAAACCGTTAAATTCCGGAGGATTATGGCTGCCGGTAATCATGACACCTCCGCCCGCATGACAATGACGGATAGAGAAATAAAGCATCGGCGTTGCACAAATACCAATATCAATGGTATCAATCCCCACGGCATTCAGGCCTTGAATTAAATATCGATGATAGGCGTCCGAACTTAACCGGCAATCGCGTCCCACGGTCATCGTCTTAATTTTATTCTGAAGCGCATAAGTGCCGATAGAGCGCCCCAGGTTTACAACAAACTCTTCATTTAAATCTTTATCAACGACGCCTCGCACATCATATTCACGAAAGACATGTGGATTCATAACAATCTCCTCAGATTAAAAAAATATTCAGCATGGGAAGCAGGGTGAATCACAGTTAGTTCGTATATAATTTAATAAAATATGTCAATCAAAGATGATCGTGTCGACCATTGTGTGATGGATGGAAACAAACTCATATCATCTGCGATTCCCCGATGCATAATAGGGTGAGAGCGTTTTTTTAACGATGTGTGAAGGGGATAAGGGAAGCAACGAATCGCCGGAAATGATTTGTAAAAAATTAGTAATGATGTGAAATGTCGCTCCCCAGAGAATGTCATCTTTTCCATGGCCGTCCGGGATGATCAGACAGGGGAATTTCATATTGTATCGCGGATCGGAACTTCCGAGATCTGATTCAACTTCTACGGTGGCATAAGATGAACTTTGGAAAAAATAGCTCAAAGGAATTTCCAGTACTTTTTCAACTTCTGTACTCAGCCGAAAATCGTAAGACTCCTTAATCAGGCAAACCACGGGGAAGATGGTCCTGGAAAAGTACGTCAGCGAATAAGAGGGCAGGACGCCCAGAAAAAAGACATTGAGCGGACTCAGGCCTATTTCTTCCCAGGATTCCCGAAGGGCATTCATCAGAAAAAGACTGACTAAAGAGACCGTCTGTTCGTCTTTATTCGGAATATTATTCAACATCTGGTCGTCGATGGTGCGGACAATGCCCGTTTTTAATAAAATATGGCTCAACATTTCATCCGTCGATTGCTCCAGAATACCCCCGGGACAGCTGATGTCGCCTGCCTGCGCGACGGCATCCGAACGTTTAATCAGCTGAAAACTATATTCTGAGTTTTTATAATGAAGCAGTACCACAACGCCGGCTTCAAGATGATTGGCTCCGGTGGAATTGGACCGGACGATCGAGAGGTGTTTTTCGCGATAGTCAAGGGGCGCTTTGTCTAATTGTTTCAAGACGTAAAGCGGAAAATCGTCTTTTTGTCGAAGCAGTGTTAAATCCATTATCATCCGTTAAATGCTCACATTAATATTTTTGAAATCATTTCATTATACCAGCGGCTGTACGGGAACAAATCAATAAAACCGCAATGGCCGCCAAACGGCTGCCGGAATATTGTCAGGCAACCGTTATCATGGAGTGCTTGGAAATCGTCTTGCGGAATAACCGGGTCATCCGCTGCAATAAATATCCTGACCGGTAAATTAAGGTCCCGAAAAGAATTTATATTCAGCGTATATAACTTGAAATAATCCCGATAGGAAGAAAATTCTGGAAAATATGTCATCATGTCCGAAGTCAGCTCTAGGCAGGTTCTGGCGTGCAGCATTTCAGTGAAATTATATTTATGTGGAAAAAGCTGTTGCTTTTTTTTCAGCGAGCGCCTCCACTTTTTCAGGAAGTATTTTCGATAGAAGGCAAGGCCGTTATCAATAGCCAGTGTCGTCTTATAAGGATCCAGAGGAGGACTGACGGCGAACACCTGTTCCAAATTTTCAATCGGCGTTTGGGAAAGTTTTATCGCGACACGCAGGGCGAAGTTGGCGCCCAGAGAAAACCCCAGCAAATAGACAGGCAAATTCCGGGAATACTGTGCAAGGGCGTTGACCGCATCAAATGTCTCTTGAAGCAAAGCGCCGTGAAAGAGGCCTTCATTAAGATGATGTGAGTCGCCATGATCTCTTAAATTTAAACGGCAAACAGAAAATTCTCTGTTATAAAAGTAGGAACCGGCGGCCAACACATAGGCCGACGAGGAGGAGCCTTCCCATCCATGTAGAATGATCATCAGTCCTCTGGAACGGGGATGAGGCGAAAAATAGGCCAGCAATTTCGATCCTTCCGGCGTGTCGATAATTAATTCTTGCGAATGTTCCAGAAGGGGGCGATGGGGGGGGATTAATAAACGTGCGGAAGCCAACATGGACTGAAGGTGTCGGTTTTTAAGGAAAGACCGGGGCAGAAAGGTCGAATTGTTTTTTGATCTGGCAATCATGAGGTTCTTTGTGAAAAGCCCCGCCTGAAAGGGGCGGGGTCGGTAAGTTGGTGGCGGTGCCCTGATTTGAACAGGGGACACTACGGATATGAGCCGTATGCTCTAACCAGCTGAGCTACACCGCCTTTGAGGGATTATTTTATATTTCTAAACCTTTAGTTGGTTTCCACGCGACATTCGCAATCTTGTGGTTTACGAAGTCGCCCGGACGCTATATCTAAGAGTAGAGCGTTTGTCAATAACTATTGAGGCGTCTCCAACTTATAGACAACAATGACACTTCGTTCGCTGATCGATGCTCCGACGGATTGAACCAAGGCCAGAACAAGTTCCGGTTTGCCGTCGTTATCTATGTCTTTAAAACAGTAGTCAGCGACATAGCCGTTAATCTTTTTGGTTCGCCAATTTTCCGCCATGCCCAGACCATCCCACTCCAGATTGTATATTTCACTGGATGTGAAAAGTTTCATATTTTTAAAGATACGGCCAACAGAGGAGAGGTTTTTAACAATAATAAGCTCCTTTTTACCGTCTTTGTTGGTGTCAAACGACAGAATACGCATATTGGCAAACGCGCTCTCTGCCGGAGTGGCTTCGCTGGATTTCTGCTTGTCAATGTTAGCGATATAATTATTGCTGCCGCCATAGACTGTATCGCTTCTCCAGATCAGCTCGTCGGGTGAAAAACCAAAAGATAAAATCCGGCTCATCTGTTTGTTTGTTGGTGAGATAATACATAAATAGTCCAGTTCATCAAGGGCGATAATCTTTTCGCTGGTGCCCGAGCCCAGCGTATCGATGGTCAAACCGTAAATAGACAATCCCATGGGTATTTTCATTTTATCACCGGAAATATATTGTCCGTCCCGCCAGACAATTTCATAAATCTGCGTGTCAAATACCTTGTCTATCCCATAAGTCTGTCCCAGAAGCTTTGGCGTGCCGGACGGCGTATCGATCACGCGCAGAAAATACCGGATATCGGAAGCGATGGTCTTATAGTCGCCGTCTTTGAATTGAAGGACAAAGGAATTCAATAGCTTATCGTTCAGCGAGGTGATAATAATTTCCGGTGTGCCGTCCCTGTTGATGTCCGCTACATCCACCGATATGTAATTATTATATGATTTACCTTTTATTTGTTTCAATAATTTTAAATCATCCTTTGTTTTTTGATAGATAAAAACATTGTGGGCATCAATAACGACGACCTCATTTAAGCCGTCCTTGTTGATGTCTCCGACATCCATCCCCTTAAATTCCGATTTGAATTGCTGGCTCATCCAGAAACCTTTGCGGGTGAGAGGATCTGCCGCGTTGATGAAATCAGTATTGATCATGGAGGTCAGTGTTCCTTTTTTGCCGCCTGTCTTCATGCCCGCAATGATTTGCGCTTCACGGGATGCTCCGGGAACGGCAGGTGGAACGACCGCAGGTGTGACAGAGGCTAAAGGCAGAGCTTGCGGGGTTACTCCAATAATATGCTGGACTATTCGTTGCGAAAAATCGTTGATTTTCGGAATCACTTCATCAAGAGTTTGTGATTGGGAAAAAATGCCGACATCCGATTTGCCGCCCGTAATATCAATGAGTTTGCCGTCGATACTGATGCTGTTGCCGATCTTCGTAATGCTTCCCCAGACTACGTAATCGGAGTTCAATTGCCGGCCGATACTTTGAACATCTATCAGATTCAGTTCTTTTGCCCCTGATTTATTAAGAAGATCTTGAACAACATCTTTGCGCGTTACTTCAATTTTATCGGCAACTGAGATACGATTCACCAGCATATCGCTGATTCCCTGGCGAACATATTCGATATTTTCTGCGCTATGCAGCGAAAAAGGCAAAACCGTTACCATATATTTTTCTTTGGCCCATATCGTTTGCGTTGCCAGCAGAATAATTGCCAGACAGAGTACATACTTGATAATTCTTTTCATATTGATCTCCTGGGGTTTTAGGCTGTCATTATTGAAACCAGTCAGTTTCTAGCACTTAAAAAATGATAATTCAAGGAAGTTTTCTTTTCTTCATAAAACCTTGACAGCCTTTTTCTATTTAATGTATATGAATTTCGGGAGACAATGAAACCATGGAAAAAGCAAAATTAACGTTCAACGGAATGAATCTGGAAATGCCGATCATCGAGGGCACCGAAGGTGAAAAGGCGATCGATATATCCAACCTGAGGCAGGAAACCAATCTGATTACGCTGGATGTCGGTTATCAGAACACGGGGTCCTGCATGTCCTCGATAACATTTATAGATGGCGATAGCGGCATATTGCGGTATCGGGGCATTCCTATTGAAGAACTCGCCGAAAAAGCCAGTTTCTCTGAAGTAGCCTATTTGCTGATTTACGGCAATCTCCCAAACAAGGAGGAGCAGCAGTTGTTCTCTTCGCGGCTCACGCAGAATTCAATGATTCATGAAGAGATGCTGCGTTTTTTTGACGGGTTTCCGCCGACGGCTCATCCGATGGCGATCCTGGCAACAATGGTCAACTCTATGTCTGTTTATTACACGGACTATTACACGGAAGATTTTCAGGCGGGAACGTTTGATTTGATGGCCGCCTCTCTGATCTCCAGAATCCGCACGATTGCCGCGTATTCCTACAAACACAGCATTGGCCAACCGCATGTGTATCCGAAGCGTGACCTGAAATACGCGTCCAACTTTCTATACATGATGTTTGACAGCCCGGTAAATCCCTACGTTCCGGACCCGGACATTGAAAAGGCTCTCTCCACATTGTTAATCCTTCACGCCGATCATGAGCAGAATTGCAGCACGTCAACCGTTCGGTTGGTCGGCAGCAGCATGGCCAATCTTTACGCCTCGATTTGCGCGGGCATCTGTGCGCTCTGGGGGCCGCTGCATGGTGGTGCGAATCAGAAAGTGATCGAAATGCTGGAAAGCATAAAACAAGACAATATCACCATCCAGCAATGCATTTCGTCGGCCAAAGACAAAGAAAGCAAATTTCGCCTGTTCGGTTTCGGGCATCGTGTTTATAAGAATTACGATCCTCGCGCCCGGATTCTGAAAGAATATTGTGAAACGATCTTTAAAAAATATAACTATCAGGACCCTCTGATTAATATCGCCATGGAACTGGAAGAGGCGGCTCTGAAAGACGAGTTTTTCATCCAACGGAAACTTTATCCCAATGTCGATTTCTACAGCGGTATTTTGTACCGGATGATCGGAATTCCGACAGACATGTTTACGGTCATGTTCGCCATCGGCAGATTGCCGGGCATGATCGCACAGTGGAAGGAAATGCATGACGCCGTGCCTCTGAAAATCGGCCGCCCCCGGCAAATTTACACGGGCAGCAAGCTGAGGCATTATCTTCCGATGGACGAACGCATATAATGAAGCGGTTTGGCGTTGGCGGGAAAACTTTTTTCTTGACTTTTTTCGGCCATTTGCCTATACACGCCGCACATGAGGTGTAGGTAGGGATGTTGAAACAATATTTATTTACCCAGGCAGTTAGCTTTTACTTTTACTTTTTTAGCTTTATCGGCTTTAAGGTCTGCCTGAAAGTATCATGACCGATCGTTAAGGGAAATGAACCGTGGGCAGATTAAAATTTGCCCACGGTTTTTTTTTGCCGGAAAGAGGTTTTAAACATTAAAGAGGGGGATGGAAAAATGAAAAAATGGAATAGCATAATACTTGCAATATCGATTTTTGTGTTTCTTGGCATGAATATGGCCCACGCCCAGACTAAAACAATCAAAGTCGGTGCGGCAATTAACCTGACAGGTCCCGCGTCAAGCTGGGGGCAGTTTCATGAAAAAGGTCAACGGGATTATTTCCGTTATGTGAACGAAGTGAAGGGCGGCGTTGCCGGTCACAAAATCGAGATGATCACAGTGGATACCGCCTATAAAGTGCCTGAGGCGCAGGCAGCCGTTCAAAAATTTGTTCTTCAGGACAAAGTGGACATGATTGCCACCTGGGGCGCCGGCGAAGGGCTGGCGGCAAAGCCTATTGTTCAAAAATATAAAGTACCGACCATCAACTATTCCACCAGTTGGGAACTTTTGGAAAAGCCCGTTGATTATATGTACCTGCCTTTTGGCAGCTATAAAATGGATTGTCAAGCGGTTCTGGAATATATAAAAGCCATCCATCAAGGTAAAGAGTCGCCGAAAGTTGGTTTGCTTACTTATAATAATGCTTATGGGCGTTCGATTCACGCGCCCAGCAAGGAATATGCGGCAAAATTAGGCGTCAATCTGGTCGCCATTGAGGAGTTCCCACCCCGAACGGTTGATCTCAACACGGAACTGCTCCGTCTGCAGAAAGCCGGCGCTGAATATATTTTCATCCAGATGCTGCCTTCCGCCATCATCACCGCTTTCAAGAGCGCCGATCGCATCAAATACAATCCTGTTTTCCTGGGAACCTGGACGTCCACCGATCCTGACTTTTTCAAGATGGGTAAAGGCCTGATTCGCGACCGTCTGGCCATGCAGTTTCCAGGCGGGTTACCGTCGGATAAATCCAAGGGAATGGACATAATGAAGGAATTATGGAAGCGTTACAAAACAGTGGAAAGTTTTGATGCCGCATACTGGGAAGGCGTCGTGGTCGGCATGATTATGGAAAGAGCCTTCATCCGCGCTAATGAAAAGTCGAAAGTCATCAATCCGGCAACCATCAATGCCGCACTGGAATCTATGAACAATGAGGACTTTGGCGGTCTGGTGCCGGCGGTAACATTCACCAAAGACAATCATGAGGCGTCATTTACCGCACGCATGGTTAAGGTAAAAGAAGATGGTTCTTACATCCCTTTGACAAATTTCTACGTGCCGGGGAAAGATAAGATTAAACTGATCAAATAATAATTCTAAAACGGGGCTACCGGATAAAATATCCGGTAGCCCCGTCAGAAAAAAGCGTACAAAGGTTTTGTAAACTCAGGGGTATTCATGAAAGCATTTCGCAGCCGGCCTTCGATTATGATCAACCGGCCCCCAGAACATAAAATAGCCGAATTGGAAATCAGGAATTTACGTCTGAGTTTCGGCGGGGTGGTGGCGGTCAAAGATGTTGATCTGACCGTGCACACCGGCGAATTGATGGCCGTAATCGGACCCAACGGTGCGGGCAAAACCAGTTTACTCAACTGCATCACCGGCTTTTATCATCCCCAGCAAGGACAGATTATCTTCAATGATCAGGATATCACACATCTGCATACCCACCAGCTGGTCGGTGTCGGCATCGGCAGAACCTTTCAGAACATCGAGTTGTTTCCCGGCATGACCGTACTAGCCAACATGACACTGGCGCGTCACATCCATTGCCACTACAGCTTCTGGCGGTCTTGCCTTTTTTCACCAAAAGTTCGAAAAGAAGAAATAAGGCACCGTCTAATCCTCGAAGAGATTATCGACTTTCTGGAGATGCAATCCATCCGCAAACAGACTGTCGGCTCTCTGCCTTACGGCATGATGAAAAGGGTGGAACTGGGCCGGGCGCTGGCCCTCGAGCCAAAACTCCTGATTCTGGATGAACCTTTCGCGGGGATGAACCTTGAAGAAAAAGAGGATATGGTAAGATTTCTGCTGGAACTCAACGGGCGATGGGGACTCACAATGATTCTGGTCGAACATGACATGTCCATCGTCATGAGTATTGCCCAGCGCATCATGGTGTTGAATTTTGGTGAAAAACTGGGAGAGGGCAGCCCCGAAGAAATCAGCGCCAATCCCGAAGTGATTAAGGCGTACCTGGGTGACGCACAAGCAATAGAATGAAAAAGGCTTGAACATTTGGATAAGGCAACCTTACACAAAACGAAAAGACACAATGTCACACTGCCGCAGCTTCTTGCTCAAAACGCCGAGACCTATGGCGACGCGAGGACAGCGATTCGTGAAAAAGCGTATGGCATCTGGCAAAAATATACCTGGAATGATTATTTCAGTTATGTCAAGAAAACCGCAGCGGGCTTTGCAGCATTGAATATGAAACGGGGTGACAATCTTTGCATGGTTGTCAATAATTCTCCCGAATGGCTCTTTTCTGAATTGGCCACGCATGCGCTGGGCGGGACCACACTTAATTTATTCACATCGTCCATCGCCGACGAGCTGGCTTTTTCCATTGGACGCATTTCTTCCCCCATTGTGGTGGTGCAGGATCAGGAACAGGTCGATAAGCTCATCGAGGCCAAAGGCAAACTGCCCCACACGCAAAAAGTGGTTTATATTGATCCCACCGGTATGACCTCTTACGAAAATGATTCCTGGCTGATCAGTTATGCCGGACTTCTGGAGATTGGTGAAAAATATATAGCCGATCATCCGGGTTATATTGAAGAAGAAATCAGCAAAGGACGGCCGCAGGATATCGCCGTCATGATTCAGACATCCGGTACCACCGGCGTGCCGAAAATGGCCATGCTGTCACACCGCAATCTGACAACAATGGCGGCCCAGTGGGCAGAAGCCGCAAACATTCAACCGGAAGAAAACTGGATTTCCATGTCGCCGCCCGCCTGGATCGTTGATCAGATGTGGGGTATGGGCGTTGCGTTGGCGAGCGCGATGACCATGAACTTTCCGGAAACGGCCGAAACGGTGCTGGAAGATTTCAGAGACATTGGCCCCTCCATGCTCATTACGGCTTCGCGTTTCTGGGAGGATATGGCGTCGCGGATCCGCGTGAAGATATCCGATGCGAGCTTGATTAAAAGGAAACTTTTCTACTTAGGGGAAAGCGTCGGAAGATCAGTTGTAGAGAAACGATTGCACAAGCAAACCATTTCCTGGCCGTTAAAAGTATTGTATCAATTTATGACACTGGCCGTTTACAATCCTTTACTCGACCGTCTAGGCTGTTCACATTTTCATAGTGCTTTCACCGGCGGTCATCCGATCAGCCCGGATGTCATTGGATTTTTCCGGGCCATTGGTCTGAATTTAAAACAGTGCTACGGTCTCACGGAATCCGGCGGCATTTTCCAGATTCAGCCCGACGGTGAAGTCAAACTGGAAACCGTAGGCCTTCCCCTGCCGCTGACGGACGTGAAGATCGCCGATGATCAGGAAGTCCTGGTGAAGTCGGATGCTAATTTTTCCGGGTATTATAATGATTACAAATCCACGGAGGCGGCGTTTGAAAACGGCTGGCTTAAAACAGGCGATGCCGGTTACATTGATGAGGACGGCCATCTGCTGATTATCGGCCGCAAAGAAGACATCATCCGCAACAAAAGCGGCGAGGCTTTCTCTCCTGATTTCATTGAAACCCGATTGAAGTTCAGCCCCTACATCAAAGAGGCGGTCACCTTCGGGGAAGCTCGACCTTACATTACCGCCATGATCAATATTGATCTCGGCAACGTCGGCAACTGGGCGGAAGAAAGAATGATTCCGTATACCACGTATATGGATTTATCCCAGCAAAAGGCCGTGGAAGAAATGATTCTGAAGGAAGTCCGCCAGGTGAATGAACAGCTGCCCGACGTCATGAAGATCAAAAAGTTTGTTCTGCTTTACAAACTTCTGGATGCGGACGATGATGAATTAACGCGCACCGGAAAGGTGCGAAGGCGATTTGTTTACGGTTTGTACATTAAAATTATCGAAGCCATGTACGGCAGACAGAAGAATGTTCAGGTGACGGGAAAAATCCGCTACCGGGACGGACGCGTGGGCGAAATTGAAACCAGTATCAACATAATCAGCGTGGATTAAGGAATTAAACTATGGAATTTTTTCTGCAACTATTGGTCAATGGCGTTTGTGTCGGACTGCTCTATGGTATATCCGCCATGGGTTTTGTCATGATCTTCAAGGCATCGAGCGTTCTTAACTTTGCCCACGGCGAGCTTTTGGCGTTGGGCGCTTTCTTTTTTCTTTCGCTGGTAACCTGGGGAAAGCTTCCGATGGCGGTTTCATTCCTGCTGACGCTGGCCGGCTGCTTTGTTCTGGGATTTCTGATTGAAAAATTCTTCCTGAGGCCGCTCATCGGTGAAAAGCTGATTTTTGTCATCATGCTCACCGTCGGACTGGCCGCCATGTTCAAGGGGCTTATCCTTCTGATTTGGGGCGGCAATCTGCACACCTATCCCGATTTTTTACCTCCGTCACTGGAAATTCAGTTAGGTGCAATATACATCGCACCGGTTTATTCAGCCACACTGGTTATCAGCGTCATTTTTCTAGTGCTCTTCGGATTATTTTTCAAAAAATCATCCCAGGGAATTTACATGCGTTCGGTGGCCGATAATCAAAAGGCTGCTTTATCGCTGGGCGTTCATGTCCGGCGCGTCTTTGCCCTGTCCTGGGCGATTGCCGCGATGGTGGCCTGCATGAGCGGAATCGTACTGGGCATCATCAACGGCGTGAATGTTCATGATTTGAGCGCCATCGGCCTCAAAGTATTTCCGGTGGTTATTCTGGGTGGACTGGACAGCATTGGTGGCGCGATCATCGGCGGCATTATTATCGGCCTTCTGGAAACCTTTACCGGCGGCTATTTGTCACCATCGCTGCGCGATGTCGTCCCTTATATTGTGCTGGTCTTTATTTTGATGGTCAAACCCTACGGCCTGTTCGGCCTGGTGGAGATTGAAAGAGTGTAAAGCATGAAGAAATTATCTTTTCATCCCTGCGGTAATTATCGTGAAAATTACGCCCAGGAATTATCCATTTTTGAAACCTGGTTCGGCAGGGTCTCTCTGGGCGTGTTTTTGCTTATCCTCTTTGGTGTTGCGCCGTTTTTTTTGAGCCCCTACCTGCTTTATATATTAAATACCATTGGGATTCTTGCTATTGCCGCCATTGGTCTTAATATCCTTGTTGGCTATACCGGTCAGATCTCGCTGGGACACGGGGCATTCTTCGGTGTGGGCGCTTATGCGGCGGCGATTCTGGCCACCCGCCTCGACGTGCCGTTTTATCTGTCCATTCCCGCCGCAGGATTCATTACGGCCTTGGTCGGCATGATCTTCGGCATTCCGTCCGGCAGGCTAAAAGGGCTTTATCTGACGATTGCGACACTGGCCGGACAGTTCATCATTGAATATGTTTTGATTCAGTGGGAAAGCCTGACCAAGGGAACGATGGGCATTACATTACCTGGCCCCAGTATTCTGGGTTGGACTATTGCAGGGGATAAAGCATTTTTCTTTTTGATCTTCATCTGCCTGGTTTTAATGACTTGGTTTGCCGTCAATATCATGCGCAGTAAATACGGTCGGGCGTTTATCGCCATCCGGGATAACGACCGTGCAGCGGAAGGCATGGGCATCCCCATCTTCAAATATAAACTGCTGTCGTTCGCCATCAGCTCCTTTTACGCCGGTTTTGCCGGCGCCCTCTGGGCTTACTATATGGTCAGCATCACGACCGAACCGTTCAATCTGGGGCTGTCGGTGGAATTCATCGCCATGGTCATTATCGGTGGTATGGGTAATATCCCCGGCGCGATTTTCGGCGCAACTTTTATTACAATCCTCAATGAAATCTTAAGATACACGACAGGTGTGCTGATGAATGTCAGCGTAATCACCAGTATGGGCTTGAACATGGCCCCGTTGCGTGAGTTTGTTTTCGGCCTGGCCATTGTCTTGTTTATTCTGCTGGAACCGAAAGGTCTCGCCGAATTGTGGCGGATTCTGCGTTCTAATTTCCGGCTCTGGCCGTTTTCATATTAGAAAATCAAGAAATATTCTGCTTTTTTAGCAGAAATATTCCGTAGATTTTCTTATCCCGCATAGCGGGGTTAGTAAGTTAAAATTATCTCGTTTATCGGGGCTAGGGTAACTTATGGGAGACATTCTTTTACAGCTTAATAATATTTCCGTTGTTTACTCCAATGTCATTCAGGTGCTCAAAGGGGTATCGCTGACGGTGGAACGAGGGAATATTGTGTCGCTTTTGGGCAGTAACGGCGCGGGAAAGACGACCACGCTTAAAGCCATTTCGGGTCTGCTGAAACCGGAAAACGGCGAAGTGACGGACGGCGATATCATTTGCAATGGGGTGAATATTCAAAACCAGTCACCGGAATTTATAACCCGTCAGGGTATCATCCAGGTCTTGGAAGGCCGACAACCTTTTAAATATCTGACCATCGAAGAAAATCTGCGTGTCGGCACGGCCACGCGGCCCGGCAAGCCCTACAAGCAGGACATGGAACTGGTTTATCACTATTTCCCGGCGCTGGTGCAAAGAAGAAAAGCGCTGGCCGGTTATTGTAGTGGCGGAGAATTGCAAATGCTGGTTATTGGCCGGGCTTTAATGGCGCATCCGCAACTGCTGATGCTGGATGAACCGTCGCTGGGACTGGCGCCGCTGGTAGTCCAGGAAATTTTCCGCATCATCAAAAAGATTAATGAAGAGCATGCCACAACCATTGTGTTGGTTGAACAAAATGCCAACATGGCGCTGCAGGTCGCGCATTACGGCTATGTCATGGAAAATGGAAAGATCGTCATGGAAGGCACATCCAAAGAGCTTTCCGACAATCCGGATGTTAAGGAATTTTATTTAGGAATGGCGGCATCGGGCATCGCCAAATCCTACAAAGATGTCAAATCCTACCGCCGCCGCAAACGCTGGCTGTAAAAGGGATTGGTTATCCCTGCATTTCTGCATTCAATAATTATTTGATTTTGATCTTAAAATGGCGAAAAAGTATTTGTTGATTTGCATAGTGCCAAGAAAAATATAGAAAACTCCCTCTATTTTTAATGCTTTAATTTCAATCTTTTGCATGATATTATTCTGAGCAGGAAAAATCATGGAGAGGAAAAAATAAATGACAACCAAAACACTGAACGCTGTCCTTCATAAAGAAGACGATTTATATGTAGCCGAATGCCCGGAAGTGGGGACAGTAAGCCAAGGCAAAACTATTGAAGATGCAATCGCAAACCTAAAAGAAGCTACTGAATTATATCTCGAAGAATTCCCCATTCAAGATTTCCCCCAAACCTCTCATGACCACGTTTGAGGCGGCAGTGAATGCCTAAGTTAAGTAGAATTCATTGAAGAATTCATTGTCACTTAAATACATCCCAAAATGCTCCCCATTCATTATTTGTTCAGTAATAATTGTTTGATTTTAATAAAATATTGGCGTAAATAATTAAACGCTGAATCAATGACGCTGTTGGAAAAACAGCAAAAAGGAGAAGAAGAAATGGGAATTGCTTTATCTGTTGAGAAAATGTCGATTGAAGAGAAATTTCAAACTATGGAAACTATTTGGGATGATTTATGTAAAAAAGCAGACAGTATATCTTCACCACCGTGGCACGAGAAAGTTTTGAATGATAGAGAAGATGCGATCAGCAATGGAGAGGATGTATTTCTTGATTTGAATACTGCTAAGAAAAATATAGAAAACTCCATAGCATGAAAATTAAAATACTTACATCTGCAAGCCAGGACTTGATTGATGGTTACCGGTTTTATGAAAAGCAATCTGAAGGTCTTGGTTCATATTTTTTAGACACACTTTATTCAGATATTGATTCATTAGCAATCTATGGTGGGATTCATCCCATTTATTTCAATAAATACAACAGGGCACTATCTAAACGATTTCCTTTTGCCATTTATTATCGCGTAGAAAATAATACAGTACTTGTATATGCGATTCTTGATTGTCGCCGGAATCCAGCGTGGATAAGAAAAAGGATTAAATAAAAAGATAGTCCACCAGGCATTCGTTCATCGTGCCGGCGATCGTTTGGGTTATATTTTCTATAAAGCACCTCGGCCTGAAACAGGGTAGAACACCGCGAAGGAGAGAGTTTTTATGCCACGACTGACTGAACAGGAACAACAGGAAATCATCCGCTTTATTGAGGCGGATAGGCCGTTGCCGGATAAGTATCGTTTTCTGCTGTTCGCCGACAAGCGCGAGGTCGAACTGGTATGGAACGGCAAGACGAGTGAGGTCTGCAATATCGTCCTGCCCTTTCAGGTCATCGAGCAGGTGGACGAGCCACGCGCCGAAAAACCAGAGGACACGTCATCACAAGGATTGCTTTTTGACGAGCGTGGCCGCCAGCTCAAGGGCTGGACGAACAAACTGATCTGGGGCGACAACAAGCTCATCCTCTCATCGCTGAAGAACGGCCCGCTGCGCGAGGAAATCGAGAAGCAGGGTGGCCTGAAGCTGATTTATATAGACCCGCCTTTTGATGTGGGCGCGGATTTCAGCATGGACATTGAAATCGGTGACAACACTTTTACCAAGAAACCCAACATCCTCGAAGAAATCGCCTACCGCGATACCTGGGGAAAAGGAGCGGATTCCTTCATCGCCATGATCTATGAGCGGCTGGTGCTGATGCGGGATTTGCTGGCCGATGACGGAAGCATTTATGTGCATTGCGATTGGCGGGTGAATGCTTGGATGCGGATGGTTCTATCCGAAGTATTCGGCACTGATAACCTAATCAGCGAAGTGATCTGGAAGCACCAAATTATGGGCGGCGCACACGGTCGTAGTCTTCCAAAGGCGCACGAGACGTTGTTGTGGTTCAAGAAGTCTGACGTATTCAAGATTCGCGTTGACTCACCACAAATTCGCGTCCCATTCAGCGAGTATGTACGTTCGACGATGCAGAAGGATGCAGAAGGTCGATGGTTCTACACGCGCCGTCGTATGAGTCGAAAGGCGACTGACGAAGAGCGGGAGTCGAAGGCGCATACAGTAACATATGTCGATGATCCAGCGAAAGGTACTCTTGCCTCGGACGTGTGGGATGACTTTCCTTCGTATCAGCCAAAGCCAACAGACAACACAAAATACCCGACGCAAAAATCTAATGAAATCCTAGAACGCGTAATCGGATCTGCCTCAAACGAGGGCGACATAGTCGCCGACTTTTTCTGCGGCTCCGGCACCACTGCGGCCGTGGCCGAGAAACTGGGGCGCAAGTGGATCGTCTCCGACCTGGGCAAGTTCGCTATCCACACCACCCGTAAGCGGTTAATCGGCGTCCAGCGGCAACTCAAGACCGAAGGCAAGAACTACCGGGCCTTTGAAATCCTCAACCTGGGTAAATACGAGCGCCAACACTACATCGGCGTCAACCCCACCCTGCGCGAAGAAGATCAACGTAAGCAACTGGAAGAAAAAGAAGCGGCGTTCCTTGACCTGATCCTGCGGGCCTACCGGGCGGAGAAGACGGATGGTTTTGCCAGCTTCCACGGCAAGAAGGCCGGGCGGTTGGTGGCCGTTGGGCCGGTGAACCTGCCGGTAACAAGGCTGTTCGTCGAGGAGATCATTCTGGAGTGCCGCAAGAAGCACATCACCAAAGTGGACATTCTGGGCTTCGAGTTCGAGATGGGGTTGTTCCCCAACGTGCTGGACGAAGCCCGCGCTAAAGGCATTGACATCGCGCCGAAATACATTCCTGCCGAGGTGTTCGACAAACGGGCAGTGGAGAAAAATCAGGTGGTCTTCCACGATGTTTCGTTCATCGAGGTCAAGCCGCTTGTGAAAGTCAATAAACACGAATGCAGTGTGGCGATGGAGCTGACGGACTTTTCGGTATTCTATTCGCAGGATTCGATTGCCAATGCCGAGGCGGAGATCAAGAACAAGGGCAGCCGAATCGTAGTGGAGAAGGGGCAAATCGTCAAGGTGAGCAAGGACAAGGACGGCATCGTTACCCGCGAAGTGCTGACCAAGAACTGGACGGACTGGATTGATTACTGGTCGGTGGACTTCGATTTCGAGAGTAAGCGTGAAATTATCCGAGTGAAAAACGACCCTTCGACGGGTACGACAGGCTCACCGCCAACGGACTCAGGGCAGGACGGTGAATGGGAAGAACGTTGGACGGGAGATTACATCTTTGAGAACGAGTGGCAGACTTTCCGCACCAAAAAAGACCGGTCGCTGGAACTGAAGAGCGTCTTTCACGAGTGCACGCCGGGGCGACGCAAGATAGCGGTTAAGGTGGTGGACATCTTCGGAAATGACACGATGACGATTGTGGATGTGAGCGTGGGGAAAAACGGAGGGAAGAAATAATGGCAAAGGAAATCAAGCCGACTGATAGCCGCAAGAGCCGGGGCAAAGCAAAACCGGACGTGATAATGCCTGTTCCCGTTACCCTTGCGGGAATGCCGGAAGGGTACTCTGCCCTCTTAGCCGGTATAAAAGAGAGAATAGCTCATGAGCGCATTAAAGCTGTACTGTCGGCCAATGCCGCCATGGTGCTCCTTTATTGGGACATCGGCCAATCAATCCTTGAACGTCAGTACAAGGAGGGATGGGGAGCGAAAGTAATCGACCGTCTCTCCCATGACCTGAAAACAGCTTTCCCCGACATGACAGGATTCTCACCGCGAAACCTGAAGTACATGCGGACATTTGCGGATGCCTGGCCGGACCGGTCAATTGTGCAACGCACCGTTGCACAATTGCCATGGCGCAGCAATCTGACCCTGCTGGATAAGCTCAGCGACCCGGAAATCCGGCTTTGGTATGCCCAAAAGGCTCTGGAACTTGGAATAGGCAAGGATATGCTGGTCATTCAGATAGAAACCCGTCTGCATGAGCGCCAAGGCAAGGCTATCAATAACTTTCCTGTCGCCTTGCCGCCAGTCGATTCAGACATGACCGCCCAGATTTTCAAAGATCCCTATATCTTTGACTTTCTTGGGACGGCAGACCCAAGGCGGGAAGCCGAACTGGAGCAAAAGCTGATCGATCATATCCAGCAGTTTCTTCTGGAGCTTGGTCAAGGTTTTGCCTTTGTCGGGCAAGAGGTTCACATGGAAATAGGTAACAGCGACTTTTATCTCGATCTGCTATTTTACCACCTGCACCTGCGCTGCTATGTTGTGATCGAACTGAAAGCGGGAAAATTCGAGCCCGGACACATCAGTCAACTTAACATGTATCTGAATGCGGTTGATGATCTGTTGCGTCATGCTGAAGACAAACCTTCCATTGGATTGTTGCTGGTGAAGGACAAGAATCGGACAGTGGTGGAATACTCACTGGCCGGTTATACTAAGCCAATCGGCGTTGCCCAGTGGGAACGGCAAATCACGCAATCCCTGCCCCATGAATTGAAATCAAGCCTGCCAAGCGTGGAAGAGATTGAAGCGGAGTTGTCGGGAAGTTCGGACGAATAATATTCAGGCGGATATCGTATTGAGGATCATTTTGCTGACGTCAGCAAAATGGTCGAGACCAAACAACGCAAGCAACTTGGCAAGGCTAAGGCCTCTTTAAAAAAGAAAGGCGAGTAACCGGACATGGCACTGCATAAGGACTTTCCACAATCACCGCACGCGATTCTTGACCCGGAAATTCGTTGGTTTCCCGCCGATGAGGCGTTGCGCGAGACCAGCATGGAGAAGCTCATGCCGCCGCTGGTGGCGGAGCTGCGCCGCAAGGTGAAGGAGTTCCGGGATGGCGGATACGTGGGCGCGGCGGACACGAGCCGGAGCCTGCTCAACTGGTGGTTCAAAACGCCGCACTTCCTGCCGAAGTACGACGGAACCATGGTGGAGTTTGAATACTACTTTGCCCAGCGCGAAGCGCTGGAGACGATCATCTACCTCTATGATGTGGTGGGGGTTAAGGACAAGCACGATTTGATGCGCTTCGATGCAAGCGGTCTAGTGTCCGGCAGCATGTTTGACGAGACATGGCGGCGGTTTGTGGTGAAGATGGCGACGGGTAGCGGCAAGACCAAGGTCTTAAGCCTGGCGCTGGCGTGGAGTTTTTACCACAAGCTCTATGAGCCGGAATCGGAACTGGCGCGCAACTTCCTGGTCATTTCGCCCAACATCATTGTTCTGGATCGAATTTACCGCGATTTCCAGGGGCTCCGTATTTTTTTTGAAGATCCGGTGCTGCCGGATAATGGATTTGACGGGCACAACTGGCGCGACGATTTTCAACTGACGCTGCATCTGCAAGACGAAGTTCGTATCACCCGGCCTACGGGCAATATCTTTCTGACGAACATCCACCGGGTTTATTCGGGCGACGACATCCCGCCATCACCTGATGATGAAGACATGCGGGATTATTTTCTGGGCAAGCGCCCCTCAGGGGCAACCACGGATTCCAAAGTGGATTTGGGCATGATCGTCCGGGATATTGATGAACTGATGGTATTGAATGACGAGGCGCACCATATTCACGATCCGCGTATGGCCTGGTTCAAAGCCATCGAAGACATTCACAACCGCCTGAAGCAGAAGGGGGCAGCTCTGAGTATGCAGGTGGATACAACGGCCACACCCAAGCACAATAACGGGGCGATTTTTGTGCAAACCGTGGCCGATTACCCGCTGGTAGAGGCCATCTCGCAAAACGTGGTCAAACATCCAGTTTTGCCCGACGCGCCGAGCCGCTCGAAATTGAAAGAGCGCCAGAGTGCGAAGTACACTGAGAAATATACCGACTACATCCATCTGGGCGTAATTGAATGGCAAAAAGCTTATGCTGAACACGAGAAGATGGGCAAGAAGGCGATCCTGTTTGTGATGACCGACGATACCCGCAACTGTGACGACGTGGCCGAGTATCTGGAAGGGCATTACCCGGACTTGAAAGACGCCGTGCTGGTCATTCACACCAAGAACAACGGCGATATTTCCGAATCCGCATCCGGCAAAGACAAGGACGAGCTGGAGAAACTGCGCAAACAAGCCAATGAGATTGACGGCATGGACAGCCCATACAAGGCCATCGTCTCGGTCATGATGCTCAAGGAAGGGTGGGATGTGCGCAATGTCACCACCATAGTGGGCTTGCGCGCCTATGCTGCACAGAGCAATATTCTTCCCGAACAGACGCTGGGCCGGGGTTTGCGCAAAATGTATCCCGGAGATGTGGAAGAATATGTCAGCGTGGTTGGTACAAACGCTTTTATGGATTTCGTGGAATCCATTCAGGCCGAAGGCGTGGTACTGGAGCGCAAGGCGATGGGGGAAGGGACGGGGCCAAAGACTCCGCTGGTGGTCGAAGTTGACAAGGAAAACGAGAAGAAGGACATCGCCGCGCTGGACATTGAAATCCCGGTGCTGACGCCGCGTGTTTACCGGGAATATAAAAATCTGGGCGATCTGGACGTGGGAACGCTGGGGCAGCAGCGATTGTTGTATTTGCAGTTCAGTGAAGAGCAACAGCGGGAGATCGTATTTAAGGACATTGCCAACGGCGAGATTACGCATACTACGATTCTCGACACGGCCGGCGTTGCCGACTACCGCAGCGTGATCGGCTACTTCGCGCAGACCGTCATGAAAGATCTGCGTCTGGTCAGTGGTTATGACGTGCTGTATGGAAAGGTCAAGGCGTTTGTGCAAGAGGAGTTGTTTGACCGCCCGGTGCAACTGGAAGAACCCAACACATTACGCAACTTGTCAGAACTGACCGCCACCAAGACACTGATTGAGACCTTCAAAAAGGCCATCAACGCACTAACCGTCCGGGATAAAGGCGATGCCGAAATCCGGGACACGATCAAGTTGCGCCAGACCCGGCCTTTTGTTGCCAAAGATCAAGGCTACCTTGTCCCGAAGAAAAGCGTCTTCAACCGCATCATTGGCGACAACCAACTGGAACTGCAATTCGCCAATTTTCTGGAAGGTTGCGACGATGTGCTCTCTTTCGCGAAGAACTACATGGCCGTCCATTTTAAGCTCGATTATGTGAACGAAGGCGGCGATATCTCCAACTACTACCCGGATTTTATGGTCAAACTGTCCGCCAAGCGGATTGTCATTGTCGAAACGAAGGGGAGAGAAGATTTGGATGTACCGCTGAAGATGGCCCGGTTGCGGCAATGGTGCGATGATGTCAACCGGGTGCAAACAGATGTGGAATATGACTTTGTTTATGTGGACGAAGAAAGTTTTGAAAAATACAAGCCCACTTCATTCCGGCAATTGCTGGAGGGTTTTAAGGAATACAAAGGGTAAATAGGACAAACGATGCACCGGATAGCAATTTGGTTGCGCTCCAAAGCCGCCGGTAAGTTTAGGTATAAAAAAATATTTTGGAGACATAAAAATTGATAAAACCGTAAATAGTCCAATAATCGTCATACCGGCGAACGCCGGTATCCAGAACGTATTGATATCACTGGATTCCGGGTCAAGCCCGGAATGACAAAATAGGTATTTTTCGACGTTATTTAATAAAACTAAAAAGGAAATATTATGAAACGCTTATTTGATGAAAAAGAATCGTGGAGCAATAAAGAGAGAAATGCAAGGCAGGATGAGAGTCTCGCCAGCATGCTGAAATTGGGTTATAAAAAATCATCCCGCCTGAAAACAATTCTAGACGAAAACAAGATCAATCCCAAGAGCATCAAGACAAGAGAAGATCTGGAAAAGCTGCCGGTGACCTCAAGGGAAAAGCTGGTGGACATGGAGATGAAAAAACCGCCTTACGCTGGTTTGGAAAATCCAGACCTGGCCATTGACCGGATTTTTACTTCGCCGGGGCCGGTTTATGAACCGCATCTTTCGGAGACTGATTACCTCTGGGCGCGGGCGTTTTTCGCGGCGGGTATCGGTCCCAAGGATATTGCGCTTAATGCCTTTTCGTATCATCTGGTGGCGGCTGGATTGACGTTTCACAATGGCCTGCGCAAAGTGGGGGCGACGGTGGTTCCTTCCGGCACATCGTCATCGCAGATACAAGTGCAATTGATTCGGGATTTGAAAGTGACCGCTTATATCGGAACGCCCAGTTTTCTCATGGCCATCATCAATCAGGCAAAAGAAATGGGTTACAATTTCAAAAAAGACTTCCGGGTAAAAAAAGCCTGTTTTGCCGCCGAGCCATTGCTGCCGTCATTGAGGCAGACGTTTGAAAAAGAATACGGGATTGACACCTATCAAATGTATGGCGCGACCGAGGTAGGCGATGTGGCTTATGAATGTTCTCAGAAATCCGGCTGGCATATTTGTGAAGAAACGATTGTGGAAATTGTCGATCCGGCCACCGGAAAGAATGTGGCGCCGGGTGAATTAGGCGAAGTCGTGGTGACCCGCCTCAACGATATTTTCTTTCTGCTGCGTTTCGGGACAGGGGATTTATCACGCCTGATCACCGAAAAATGCTCCTGCGGCAGAACATCTTATCGGCTGGCGGGTATTGCGGGCAGGATAGGGGATGCGGTGAAAGTGCGGGGATTGTTTATCGCACCAAGCCAACTCAAGCTTCTTGCCGGTAAATTTGAAAATCTCCCCCTTCAGGCCATTGTCAGCCGCAGCGGTCATGAAGATGTTCTCACAATGCGCGTGGAAAACGTCAATAAACAAGTTGAAACAGATATTTGGGAAGATAACTTCAAGAAGATGTTTAAGGAAATCTGCACGGTAAAAATTGACGCCATGGAATACGTGAAGCAAGGCGCGATCACGCCTGATTCGAAATTGATTCTTGATCAACGGCCGTGGTAGGCGCTGTTATTATTTTTTTACCGAGTAGGTAGGTACGTGATTTGATCACTTTATCCACGGCCAATCTTTTAAGTTAAAACGACGGCGTCTTTCATTTTGAGTTGAATATCGGATGAACCGTTCCAATGATTAATTTGTGGAGAGAAAACCACATCCAGAGTTGCGCCATTGATAGCGCCGAGATACTTACCCATGCCAAACCAGATGGCGCTCACGGAAGCGCCGTCGGATGTCAAACGCATTTTGAGATGATTATGGCCGACGACAACCGGTGAAGATGCTTTGATATTGCGGGTGCAAAGAATCGGCTCGGGATTTTCACAGCCGAAGGGCGCAAGCAAAGTCATCTGATGGATCAGGTCAAGATTGATATCCTGAAGATTACATTCCGCGTCAATGAAGGTGCGAGAAACTATCTCCGAAGATTCAATAGAATTTCCGATGATTTCATCGAGCATGATGGCAAATTCATCAATGTCATCTTCTTTTATGGAAATACCGGCAGCGCGGTAATGGCCGCCGAAGGACAACAACAGCGGCGCGCATTGCTGTAATCCTTTGTGCATATTAAAATCAGAAACGCTGCGACCGGAACCTTTACCCACACCATTTTTAAGGCTGATGACAAATGTCGGACGGCTGAAAAGATCCACCAGGCGCGAGGCCACGATGCCCACCACGCCGGGATGCCATTTTTCAGAGGAAAAAACCAATGCGTTCGTATTTTCCAGATCAGGATTCGTTCCCAGCTGGCCGATAATCTCATTGAAGATGTCTTTTTCCATGGCCTGGCGCCGACGGTTATGCAAATCGAGTTTTTCCGCGAGTGGTCGTGCCTGATCCATGTTTTCAGCCAACAGAAGTTCAACCGCGTCCAGAGCAGAAGCGATCCTGCCGGCGGCATTAATGCGGGGAATCAGGCAAAAAGAGGCCCTGAAGGAGTCAATGACTTGTCCATCAATGCCGCTGACTTCTTTGAGTGCTCTGATGCCGGGACGTTTGCCTTCCGTGATTAATTCCAGACCAATCTTCGCGAAAATCCGGTTTTCGCGAACCAGCGGTGCAATATCTCCAATCGTTCCCAGCGCTACAATATCCAGATATTCCTTAAGGTTGGGATAGTGGCCGTCTTTCCAGAAACCCTCTTTGCGCAATGATCCGCGAAGCGCGATAAGGAAATAGAAGGCGATTCCGACGCCCGCCAGATGCTTGAACGGAAAAGAGCAGTCGGGTCGGTTGGGATTGATACAGGCAACGGCAACCGGCAACTGATCTGTTATTTCGTGATGATCCAGTACTATCGTGTCCATGTCGATGGATTTCGCGTACGCAATTTGTTCAACGTCGGAAACCCCGCAGTCCACGGTAATGATAAGCTTTACGTTCTTGCTTTTAAACTGGTCGACAACCGGAATTTTCAGCCCATAACCTTCCTGAACCCTGTCAGGAATATAATAAGTTACGTGCGGTGTCAGTTCTTTGATAAACTTATAAAGGATAACAACCGAAGTGATGCCGTCCGCGTCATAGTCACCATAAATGACGATGTCTTCACCGTCATAAATGGCCTTCAAAAGCCTGTTGACGCCAATTTTCATATCCTGCATCAGAAATGGACTGCGCAGATCGTTGAGAGAGGGATAAAGATAAGAACGCGCCTCTTCCAAACTGGCAATATGCCGATTGGCTATCATCTGGGAAATAATCCGGTGGACGCCAAATTCCTTCGCCAGCGATTCTTCTATATTTTCATGGCCGGCACCTTTGAGCTTCCATTGTGTTACCGGCAAGTGTCCTTCATCAGTCATGTGTTCTTCTTTAAGTTATTTTTTCAAGATGATCATATCAGTGACAGATATTATGTCAAGTCTTCATTGAGAATCTTGATCTTTAAAAAAATAAATGGTAATCCTCATGCAAGCTATGATCATGAAATGGTTTAAAATAAATAAAAGTGATATCGCGCTTGTTCAATTTATTATTGAAGGCTATGAGGGACTGGCCACAGTTTCCACCATTGACCCCAAAGTGGCAATTCTCCAGGTTCTAATCATGCCGGATTTTATTAAAGATGCGGAAGGTATTCTGCATTATTTAAAAGATCGGTTTATGATGGAAGAGGTGCCGTTCCAGAATGCCCGGGTGTCTCTATGCTGATGTTAACCCATACTCATTTATTGCAGCAAATCATGGGTGCATCCAACTTCAAGCACAGCGATCCGGATATCTACATTTACAACATTGCTCCCGACTTGCTGACGATTCATCCCGATATCAACGCCAACCAGACGCATTCCATCAATAGATTTATCCAGGCACCTCCGGATCATCCGCGTACCGCCTACATCATGTTTCATCTACTGGTGGATGATCTGGCTCATTACGGAAAAATTTCAACGACATGCCAGGAAGGGTTCGATCCGCATTCCGCCGGATATTCTTACGTTAAGGGAAGGCGTCTGGTCGATTCCATATTAAATTTACATAAAATCGTTGATCGGGGCATATCCTATAATGAAGCGGTTTACCGCTCGCATTTAATTATTGAGATGATCTATGATCTGGTCATTTTGTCCCATATTCATGCGAATAGATCCATTGAACTCCTGGAGGACGCGATTCATTTTACACTTGACCGGAAAGGCAATGAATTTTGTGCCGAAATGTCCTGGCTCTATGGCATCGAAAAAGATCATGTTCGGGATGTGCTGAAAAACGCGGTGTCCTATATCACGAAAGAAAGATTAGAGAGGATTATGAATATCGAAGGCCGAATTCGTCTTTTTACGGACAAATTCGGCCTGAGGAATGATAATTCGCTGTTTGCAGAAGCGATTCAAACGTTGTTTCAAGATGCCCTGGATTCTATTGAGAATGAAGAATTTCTCCAACAGACTTCTACAGCCATCAGGAATTACGGTTGGTTTCCACCGGATTAGCTGGCTTTTTTAACAAAACCGGAACGGATGCAACGCGTGCAGGCTTTTACTCTCTTAACTGCTCCCGTTTTTTCATTAACACAGCGTAACTTTTGGAGATTCGGACGCCAGATAGTTTTACTCTTATTGTTGGCGTGACTGACATTATTGCCGACTGCCGGCTTCTTACCGCATACTTCACAAATACGAGACATGGTTTAGCTCCTTCGAAAAAATGTAGGTGGTTCCTAAGCTATAATAGGTTATTTTGCAAGCATTTTTTGCAAGATACAGAAAAAATCCTGAACCTCTGTACTGCAAGTGTATTTACAATAAAAAGTTCTCAAAATTTCCCATCACTTTATTGCAAAATTTTCTTTAAATGTGTATGAACGAAACGCTAATCGACTTCCCGCAAAAAGGACGGCTCTGGATATTTGATATAGCTCCACAACCAATTCCCACAGGCTTAAGGAGACGTCTTCAAACGTTGTCTAGCGGCGCAGGAAGGGCATGAAAAAGTGT
>WRPE01000028.1 GCA_009773315.1 Syntrophaceae bacterium | reverse complement strand
AAATCTGTAGGCAAACGCCCAAAAATCAGGCATAGCTTATGTACTCAAAATTACTCAATAATCTCAATGCCGCTTGCCTACCACTGTCGAAGGGGGGGTCCCCTATCGCCATTTTTGAATACATTTCGGAATTCCTCCCCAATGAAAAAAGCTGTTTTATTCTGCCGTCAAAAAGTATCCCGCATAAAAAACTTATCTTTCAACAGTTGCCCGCTCATGAGAAGAACTTTCCGGGATTGAAAAGATTGTCCGGGTCCAAAAATGCTTTCAGGCGCTTCATGAGGGCAAGGCTCTCCCCGTGTTCCGTTTCCATAAAGCAGTTTTTGCCGATGCCGATTCCGTGTTCGCCGGTGCAGGTGCCTTCAAATTCCAACGCCTTCATCACGATGTTGCGGGTGGCTTCTTCCACACGCGCCCAGCGCTTTTTGTCCTGCATATCATCCATGACAAGGACATGGATGTTGCCGTCGCCGGCGTGACCGAAGAGGTACGCCGTCAGATCACGAACTTCCTGTTTGCTGAATTCCACCATGTCGCTGTAACGCGAAAGCGGCACCGCCACGTCCATGATCAGGGGAGAAAGGCCTGTGTGATACCGCTTGATCGATTCATAGGTCTGATGCCGTATTTCCCACAAGCGCGCCCGTTCCCCGGCGCCGATGCCGCGGTCGAGCGAAAGCGCGCCGCTTTGCTGACAAATCTCTTCCACAAAATTCATTTCTTCAATGAGGCCCTGCTCGCTGTATCCGGAAAATTCCATGAGCAGCGTGGGGTTTTCGTCAAGCGAAAGGCCGCGGTCGGCATTGAGCACGCGTACGACATTGGCATCCAGAAATTCCATGGCGGCAGGCGTAAGCCCCGCGCGCATGATCTCATAAACCGTCGTGGTGGCGTTGAGGATGGTGGGGAAGGTTGCCCGTACAGCCATGAAATTGACGGGCAGGCCGGTCAGCTTTAATGTGGCTTCGGTGATAAGTCCCAGAGTGCCTTCCGATCCGGTAAAAAGAGCCGGTAGATTGTAACCGGATGAACTTTTCCGCGCGCGGTTTCCCACATGGATCACGTCGCCGCCGGGCAGAACAACCGTGAGTCGCATGATATAATCTTTCGTCGCGCCATAGCGGACGGAGCGGCTGCCGCTGGCGTTGTTGCCGATCATACCGCCAATCGTAGCCGCGGCGCCCGGATCGGGTGGAAAGAAAAGGCCGTCGCGGGCGAGCGTTTTGTTGAGTTCTTTGTAAATAACACCGGCTTGAACATCCACCTGAAAATCTTCGGGACGGACAACGATGACGTGATTCATTTCATTAAAATCGATGACCATGCCGCCCTGCACGGGGATGGGATTGCCTTCCAGACTGGTTCCCGCGCCCCAGCCGATGACAGGCACTTTGTTTTGGCCGGCCCATCGGATAAGACGGCTGACCTCCTCGGTCGTATGGGGCCACACGACGACGTCCGGAAGAACCGGCGCGTGAAACGATTCATCATGAGAATGTAAATGGAGAACGGATTCGCCTGTGGAAACCCGGCGATCATCCAGGATGGTTTTGAGTTTACGCCAATCAAGATTTCTTGTCACGGTATTTTCTTTCCTTTCGTATCTTCCTCGGCTGCACGTTCAAGATTCTCTTCTTCCAGAAAACATTTTTTCAGGGTGCCGAAATCGATCATGGACCACATTTTTTCGCGGGCGATTTCCAGCATCCGGTTATCTTTGATGATCAGGATGTTTTGACCGGCCAACTCGTGAATTAAATTTCTTATTTCATCATGTTCCTTTTGGGTTAGTCGGGCAAGTCCGGCGATGTGTTCTTCCATAGCCGCCCGGGGCTGATCCAGAATATGCGTGATGATCACCAGGCGTGTCCAGAGATTGGTAAACTCCTCCAGCAGGGTGTTGGAATTTTTAAGGCGCGTGGAAAATTCCCGCAGCATCAAGAGCGCTACTTCCCGGCTTTCGCGGATCAAATCCCGGAAGGTCGCGTCGTCAATCACAGCCAGATGGCTGTCTTCCAGAGCCCTTGCTGTTGCGGTGCGTTTAATGTCGATGAGTGCGGCCATCTCGCCAAAATATTGCCCCGGTCCCATTTCCGCCAGTGTCTTTTTTATCGAACAATCAACACGTTCCAGGCTGACGCGGCCGGAAAGAACATAATACATCTCGCGTCCCGGATCGCCCTCGTTGAAAATGATGCTGTCTTGCGTGTAGGTGTGGCCGAATTTTTTAAAGAGTCGTTCATCCACTTTCAAGTTGGAATGATGTGGTTTGAGCAGCGCTCTCTCTAAAAGCAGAGCATCACGCCGCACATAGGAGGACATCATCTCGGCGCAGAATAAGAAGATCAGCGCCGCATAAAAAACCCAGATGAGCAGAATCACAATCGTTTCCAGCGATCCGAAGATGGCATGATAGCGGGTGTGGTTGGTTACATACCAGGTGAAAAACTGTTTGGTGACTTCCAGAAGTAAGGCGAAAATGGCGCTGCCGGCCAGAGCCACCGGAAAGCGGATTTTTACCGTGGGGATGATCCGGTAGATCGCGGTAACCAAAATTACGACCATCACATACGGGACGATATAACGCAGAACAATTTGCGCAGGCCAGGTCAATGAAAATTCGATGCCACCAGGCAAGATCAGCGGCTCCTTTGCCAGCAGCGCTGCTACATAGCTGACGAACACGCTCAAACCGCCGACAATCCAGGCGGTCGGTATCATGCAGATGGCCATCAGCTTGGAAACAAAATAATTCAGCCTCCGCCGGGACCGGAAAATAATGTTGAGCGCTGATTCAATGGCGTTAAAGATTGCAGCCGACAGCCAGACGAGGCCCAGAAGCCCGATCCAGCCTAGAACTTTGCGTTTGCCCTCGATTTGTCCCAACTGATCGAGAATATTCTCGGAAAAATAGGGATGAAAATTCTGAACGGCGCCAACAATGTCTTTCTGAATATCCGGATTGGAACTCAAGAAAGATCCGGCGGCAATGATGGTTAAAATAAAAAGCGGAATAGCGGATAAAATAGCATAGAGCGCAATGGCCGCCGCTTGATTGCCGTCGCCGTTGTTGCCAAAGTTTTTGACGGCATCAGACAGGACGTCCCAGGTGCCGGCGGCCTTCATCTTGAACGACTCTGTGCGCATTTCGCGCCGGGCCGCTTTATCTTTTTTCCCTTCAACCATGAGTATGGGCCGTTGATGCAATTATTTTAATAATGCAGCATTTTACATCGTAATTGCGATTGGGTCAAAATGATTATTTAAGGAGAAAGGGGATTGATCAAACGGTAAGCCGCAAGAAATGATTCCACTTCTTTAAAAACGTCGAGGGCTATGCCGCCGCGAACAATCCCGTGCATATGATAGTCAACCCAGACAAAATGCTTTTTGTCCGACCCAAGGTGTTGAAATATCATGGGACCGCTTTCGGGGGCAACCTTGGGATCATTTTTAGCCTGAATGACAAGCACCGGAATATCAATCTCAGAAAGTGAGTGGCGGACGTTTCTCATGAGTTTTTTAACCTGAACAAAGGAACTGACCGGACACAGGAGATAATTGATATGGGGGTTATCTGCATCATTTTTTACAAACTTCCTTGCCAGGTTGTCCATACCTATAAAATCACAGAAATGATTAAAACCATTCAGAAACTCGGCAAACCGGGATGAAAAACTTTTGAATTTTAGCGGTGCGCTGACAGTTATCACAGCCTCAAAATCATGGGGTTTCAGGATAGCCGATTGCAGAGCAAGACCGGCTCCGGTTGAAAAACCGGCCACCAGAATTTTTTTGCAGCATGTTTTCAGAATGGCATAGCCGCGATCAACCGAAGCAAGCCAGTCATGGTAGTTGCGAACCGAGAGATCTTTCGAGGATGTTCCATGACCGGAAAGTCTTGGCGCATAAACGGTCAGACCTTTTGCGTAAAGAAAATTCGCCCACTCTCTGACTTCCTCAGGCGCAGCCATCAGCCCGTGAATGAGGAGCACGCCAATGTCGGATTGGGGTGCGTACAAAAAAAACGGCATTCCAATATCTGGAGATTTGCTCTCCCCTGCGGCATAGTTCTTTTCATACTCGTTAATAAATAACGTGGACTCGGCTGACAGAAACATTTCTGTTATCTTGCCGGGGTTTGTGAGCGGAAGGGCCGTAGTCATTCTTTAAGCGCTAAGTTGGAAATAAACCCCGTAGATCATGGCGTAATGAAGCACGCCGCCGATCAGGACCATGATGTGAAAGACTTCATGGAAACTGAAAACGCCCGGAAGTATTTTTGGTTTTTTGATGGCGTAAATAATGGCCCCCAGTGTAAAGGCAATGCCACCCAAAACCAGGAGGACTGCCTGGGATGCAGACATATTAGCCAGCATCTGTCTGACGGTGAAAAGTGCTGACCAGCCCATGAATAGATAGATAACCGCGTACAGTTTTCTGGGCGCCCTGGGAAAGAAAATCTGGGAAATCACGCCAACGCCCACCAGACTCCACTGGAAGGCAATCATCCACCACCGGTATGGATCATCCAGGCAAAAATAACATACCGGCGTAAAAGTTCCGGCAATCATGAAAAAGATGGCCAGTCGATCCATTTTCCTCCAGAAAGACAGCTCATTTTCTTCCTTTTTAAAAGCATGGTACAGCGTGCTGGCTGAAAAAAGAAAAACAACGGAAATTCCATAAATGAGCGCGGTGACAAGACCGGACGCCGAAGAACTGGCAATGATTGCCAGATAGATGGTGCCGATGACGGCAGCAATCATTCCGGCAAGGTGTGAATAAAAATTAAAAAGCTCCTGAGTCTTGACTTTCATAACCATCTCCTGCGGAGAAATAACATATGGTTTAATATATTAAAGTTTGTTCACAAATCCATTTGAAAAGCAAGGAGATATGAAAACAGAGAATCATCTTTCATTATTCGTTCAGGGAGCGTATAATCACAAATACCTGTATTCCTCCCTCTTGATGGAGACCGCCGGTAGAAAAGGAGGCGTTTTATGAAACCATTGCCTAAGTTCAATAAGGTCTGTTTAGTCTTTTTAATGAGCCTGTTGATTTTCTCTTTATCGGGATGCTCAACCTGCGTGGTTAAAAATCAAAGTCAACCCAAAGGATACCCGATTGCTTCCGATGTTCAAACGACGCTCCAGAGGACCATTGTGCCGGGCACAACGCCTTCGACAGCGGTTGCTCTGAGTGAGATTGCCAAATACAGTCAATACGGTTATGGAAACTGGACGTATGGCCCGGGTCTCCCCTATGACAAACGACTCGATATCATGCCGGCTACCTATAGCGGTTCCGCTGTTACTAAAAAGACGAAACTTTTGAATTTCTTTACCATCTCTGACATTCATATCACCGACAAAGAATCGCCCAATCAGTTGATCTATCTTCAGCGCCTGTATCCCACATTGCCGATTGGGGCCGCTATCTATTCAGGGAGCATGCTCTATACAACCCATGTTCTCGACGCCGCCGTCCAGACAGTCAATGCCCTGCATAAACAAAATACGATCGATTTCGGCCTCTCTCTGGGTGATATTTGCAACTCCACGCAGTACAACGAAACACGCTGGTACATCGATGTCTTGGATGGCAAGGTCATTACGCCCAGCTCCGGCGCACATCTGGGAGCCGGCACCATCGATTACCAGAAACCTTACCAGGCGGCAGGACTGGACAAGACAATCCCCTGGTATCAGACACTCGGCAACCACGATCATTTTTGGATGGGCTCAATCCCTGTGGACTACAGCCTGCGCAAGGATCTTCGGCAGTCCTTCATCACCGATGAAGTCTTCGCTACGGGAGATGTCCTCAGAGACCCCAGCAAAATTAACAGCCGCGATTACTATATGGGGGTGCTCGACGGCTCGACGCCCTACGGTGATATCAAATACGCCGGACCTGTCGGAAATTTCAGCAGCCCTCCGAAGGTTGCCGCCGATCCGGACCGCCGTTCGCTTTTGAGAACAGAGTGGATGAACGAATTTTTTAAAACGTCTTCTAATCCGATTGGTCACGGTTTCAACCTGACCGATGCCAACAATGGCTTTGCCTGTTATAGTTTTGTGCCAAAATCGGATATACCAATCAAGGTGATTGTTCTCGACAATACCCAGAAGGAAGACGACGGCTCTGCCGACATTCACGGGCATGGCTTTCTGGATCAGGCACGCTGGACCTGGCTTAAAAAGGAACTTGCCGATGGTGATGCGGCAGGTCAGCTCATGATCATTGCCGCGCACATACCGATCAATGTCGAGGTGACTGCACCTAATTCTGAAATGGGTTGGTGGGTTAATCCGCAAAATGCTGTAACGCTGCCAGATCTGATTGCGGAACTTCAGAACCATCCGAATCTTCTCATGTGGCTCTCGGGGCATCGTCATTTAAATACCGTTAAAGCCTTTATCTCCCCTGATCCGGCGGGCGCTCCTGAAAAAGGCTTCTGGCAGGTTGAAACGCCATCGCTTAGGGATTTCCCACAGCAGTTCCGGATGTTTGAGATCTACCTCAACAGTGACTATACCATTTCAATCGTGACGACGGACGTTGACCCGGCAGTCCAGGACGGAACACCTGCTGCGACATCGCGTAAATATGCCATTGCGGCAGCGCAGATCGTCAAAACAGGGGATCTTACTACTCATTGGAATCCAACAAATGATCCAACCATAAAGCCAATGCCGACCAGTTCGTACAATGCAGAGCTTATCAAACAATTGAGCCCTGAAATGCGGACGAAGATTCAGAAATTAGGAAAACTCAATTAGCACAACCGTTTATTGCATCGGATCCAGGCGTTGAAAAAGTCAGGCGCCCTGCGGACGCCTGACTTTGAGGCAATAATTGAAGAAAATTATTTTTCCGAGCCGTCGGACAGGACATATTTCTTCTGCTCTTTGCGCATATGGTGCAGCCAGCGTTCATGATTATTGGATCTCGCCTGGAAATAACCCAGAATTTCCGGGTGGGGCAAAATAAAGAACTCCTCTTTTTCCAAAGCTGCGACGACATAATCAGCACATTGTTCCGCCGTTATGGCCGTTTTCAGGATCAGCTTCCCGATGCCCTCTGCATCTTCAGGAAGCATTCCGGAGATGACGCCGAAAGGACAGAGACAACTGACTTTAATACCCTGGTGGGCATGGGTGATCGACAGCCATTCCGCAAAGGCCACGGCGGCGTGTTTGGTGACAGCGTAAGGCGCTTGGCCCAGGGTGGTGAGCAATCCCCCGGCCGAGCCCGTCTGGAGAAGGTAGCCGCTGCCGCGCTCGATCATGGACGGCAAAACGGCGCGGGCTGCATACACATGAGCCATGACATGAATGTCCCAGCAGCGCTGCCAGTCCTTGTCCGGCGCCTCCGCCCCACCGGCCGATGCAATCCCCGCGTTTGAGCAGAAAAGGTCAATCGGACCGTACTTGCGGATGGTAATGTCCACCAGCTCCTTAATCTGTGCTTCATTGCCTACATCGGTTGTTACAGCGAGGCCGCCGATTTCTTCGGCCACCTTGGCCGCTCCGGCGCCGTTATAATCGGATACCACAACACCCTTCGCCCCTGCGGCTGCAAAACGCTGGCAAAGGCCGCGTCCGATTCCGGATGCGCCTCCGGTGACGACCACAACTTTATCCTTGATATTCATAAAATCTCCTCTGATATTACAATAAAAAGTCATTCAATAATTTAGCGATGATCTCCGGTTTTTCCTCCTGGAGAAAATGGTCGGCATCGACCTGTTTTACCTCGAGCTGGTCAAAGCAGTCTTCTATATGGTTCAGGTACTCCGGAATGATGACCATGTCCTTATTGCCGTAAATATAAAGCGTGGGCATGGGCAGTTTCCGGCCGCTCAATTCCATCCAGCGCTTCATATCGTGCCTCATCGCGCGATAATAAGAGGCGCCGGTGGCCGGCGTGTTTTCGATTTTGTAGCAGCGAATGTATTCCTGAATGATCTCTTCAGAAATTTTCCCGTCCCGGCCGGATTTTCCGAAGCACCAGCGGATCCAGACCTCTTCGTTGCCTTTAATCATGGCCTCCGGCAAGCCTTTCTGCTGTTGGAAATACTGATACATAAGGGGCGCACAACCCCAACTCTGCATGACCTTCATGGCTTCGGCATTTCCCCTGGTGTTGCTGACGATAGGAAAATTCATCACCACCAGCTTCTTGATCCTTTCGGGAATGGCGAAGGCTATTTCCTGAACAACATTGCCGCCCCAGTCATGACCGACAAGAAAAAAATCTTTGATGCCGAGGGCATCGATGACTTCCATAATGTCATGGGCCAGTTCGCGTTTCTGATACAATTCCGGTTTCAATGTTCTTTCGCTGTCGCCCAGACCTCGAAGATCCGGGGCAATGATCCTCAATTTGTCACTGAGGAAGGGATGCACCGGCTCCCATGCATAGGAACTTTCCGGCCAGCCATGCTGCATGACAACAGGAAAGCCGTTCAGGTTTCCAGAATCCCGAACATTAAAAGTGCCGCGGGGAACTTTTACTTTGTAGGTTTTCATGATTTTGCTTCTCCTTTTTATAAGCTTTAAAGCCTTTAATGGTGACTGGCCTTGGGGGAAACCTAGCACAAAAGCAGTTCAGATTTCCACATTTTAGAAATGAAGCATTATTCCTCTGTAATTCCAGTGCAGAAACAGGGCAGCAATATTAAAACTGTTCATATCCTCCGCTGCGAAGGTGTCACGCAGGGAAGGAGGTGGAAGAAGCGGATGGTCAGCTTACAAACATATGCAACGCAGCTGCTGAATAAGCCAAGGCAAAAAATTTCCACCCGCCAGCGGGGGGATATCATGTGTAACGTGCATGCCCGTCTTGACGATTCGAGAAGTGCGTGATACGCAGTATACCGGTTTTGGTTACAAGTATCATTCAGAACGAAAGAGGAGTTTTTATGAAAAAGACGATTTATCACGGCATTCGTGACATCCGCGTAGAAGAAGTTACGGACCCGACGCCAGGGCCCGGGGAAGTCAAGGTCAAAATCAAGTATTGCGGGATTTGCGGATCCGACTTGCATGAGTATCTGCACGGCCCGTTTCCGGAGAGCCCCTTTGGCCACGAAGCTTGCGGCAATATTGTCGCCGTAGGATCAGGTGTTGACGATTACAAAGTCGGCGATCGTGTTTGTACGCTCATGGCCGGTGCGTATGCCGAAGTCATCGTTTGTCCAACCGAGCGGCTGTTAAGAATCCCTGACGACATGGATTGGAAACGGGCTACTGTTCTGGAACCTCTGTCCGGTGCGGCTTACGCCATTGATCGCGGCCATGTCAAGTCCGAGGACACCGTCTTTATCGCCGGTGCCGGTACGGTGGGGCTCATGCTGCTTATGGGACTGAAAGCGATGGGTGTCCAAACCATATATATGACGGATGTTCTGGAAAACCGGCGGAAAAAGGCCGAAGAACTGGGAGCGACGCTGGTCTGGAATCCCGCGGAAATCAAGAGCCCGGCAAAGATCAAGGAATTAACCAAGGGGCGCGGTGTGGATGTGGCCATTGAAGCCGTCGGCATCGAAGCAACGCTCAAGGATTGCCTGGCCTCAGCACGCTACCAGGGAATGGTCATCGTTCAGGGAATCTTCACGGAACGAGCTGCCGTCCATATGCTGGGTTTTGTGACCCGTGAAACGACGATGATCGGTACCAACTTCATCAATCCGGCTCTGGCCATGAAATGGTTGGAAACGGGGACGATCCGGCCCGAGAGCATTATTACGGACATTATCCCGCTGGCGGACATCGCCGAAAAAGGTTTCGAGGTTCTGGCGGGAAAAAGCAAAACCGCCATCAAGATTCTGGTTGAACCCTGAGAGGTCAGAAGGCAAACATGACAAGTCCTGTCGTAATCTATAACAATAATAGTATGTTTTGCCTTAGTTGACCCGCAAAAGAAAATGATTTTGAGCTTCTGATCGTAACGGAGAAATTAACATTTATTGTACTTTGCATCATAAATATAAAAATTTTGTAAGGAGGGAAGAGCCATGGATAAACCGAGTGCATTGAATCAAACCTTCCACCTGATCATGAAGCGTATGGTGGAAACCGGGCAGGCGCCGTTTTATACGGAGCTGGCATCGGAACTGGGACTCACGGTTGAAGAAGGGAGAAAGACACTCCACGATCTGTTTTCTGCGGGCATTGCGGGATGGTTGTATCCGCGAACAGACCACATCACCTCTTTTGCTCCTTTCAATAACCTGCCAACGCATTACCGCATTACGATTGATGGTCAGCAGAAATGGTTCGGTCAGTGAGGGTTCGAATCGCTGGCGGTCTGCTGGCTTTTCCCGGGGAAGAAGATTCAAATCGACAGCCCATGCCTGGATTGCGGTGAGCCGATCCGGGTCGAGATCTGTGACGGCATTATACAGAAGGCCGATCCCGAAGGTTTGATCGGGTATGTAGCCGTTCCTTTCGCCAAATTGAGGTCGGTCGTCGCCTTCAGTACCTGGGCATTTCCCAGATTGAAAGTCTCCTGCAGGGCCAGCAAGGTTCCCTGCGAGCAGCTTGCGAATCGTTCCTCGTAATCGCCGGCTTTTTCCTCAAGGCGGTCGAGTGTTTCTTCTCTATTCATCTCTTGTGCCATGGCTCATTCTCCGTGATCATCACCTTAATCGCTTCAGGGTCCTGCAACTGCGTTTTAAATGCCAGGGCGGCCTGATCCAGAGAGAATCGGTGGGTGATCAGGGGCTTGGCGCTGACTTTTCCGCTTTTGAGAAGCTCGATCGATGCGGGGAAATTGCCACCCAGGCAGCCGATTAGAGAGAGGTTTTTGGCGATTGCGGTCAGGGGATCCCAGGTCAGGGGTTCTTCATAAATTCCTACGAGCATGATTTTTCCGCCGCCGCGGGTCATGGCGATGGACTGATCGAAGGTTGCCTGCATTCCCGCGCATTCCACGACGGTATTGACGCCCATTTTGGATGTTGCTTCCATAGCTGCCTTGACGGCATCATCCTTTGCCGCATCGATGATAATATCGGCGCCGCATATTTTGGCGGCTTCCAGCCGGGAGGGCCTGCGTCCGCTGGCAATAATTTTTGTAACCCCCAGGGCCTTCAAAACTTGAACGGCGTAAAGTCCGATCACACCCAGGCCGATCACGGCGACCATGTCGTTTTCCTTGGGCAGGGCGCGGTTGACGGAAAAATAGGAAATGGAAAGAGGTTCTACCGAAGCCGCGTCCTCATAACTTAATTCATCGGGCAGCGGGAAGACGTTGCGCCCCAAGGCGGCAGAGGGAATATGGACATATTCCGCCATGGCTCCGGGGAATTGGTAGCCCAGAAGCGCCATATTGGAGCAGCGGTGCCCCTTGCCTTGTGCGCACCAGAAACATGTTCCGCAGGGTTTGAAACCAACCGCCGTTACGCGTGTGCCCGGCGCGATACCCGTCACTTGGGAACCGACTTCGACGATATCGCCGCTGAATTCATGTCCGAAAATTGTGCCGTCCAGGCCGTCCCGTTTATACACATGCAGGTCGGAACCACAGACACCGCATGCCTTTACCTTGATGATGACCCCGTGGGGTTCGAGAATGGGATCGGGAACGGTTTCCGTTCTGATGTCCCTCGCGCCATGCATCACTGCTGCTTTCATTGATTTCTCCTCTCTGAATTGATGTACTCTTATTGAAAAAGCTGTCAAGATGATAAGACATCACAGCTATTTTATCGCGACAATCTGTGCGAGGACAATCCGTCCTTCCTGTAGATTACGCAGCTGGTTCTGCGCCATGTCCTCGGAATCGGCTCCCAGGAGCACATGAAATCCAAGGGGTGGCAGGCCTTCCTTGCGAATTTTCTCGGCCAAGGAAGCAAACCGTGTCCGCGCAACATCCGTCGTATCCGCCCAATCGACAATTCTGAATCCCGCTTGATGGAGAAGTTCACGTAGCTCGTCTGGTGTTACTACAAAGCTTGTTTCCGGCAGACGAGCCCAGGGTACGGGAAAGAGCACCGGACCAGACGGGCCGGCGAGGATGTCATAGAGTGCCAGCGTCCCTCCAGGGTTGAGCACTCTGAACATTTCGCGATAGAGTCGGGTCTTATCCGAGATGTTCATCGCGACGTGCTCTGTCCACACGACGTCGAAGGTCCTATCCGGAAACGGCAGATGAAGGGCATCCCCTTGCTGATAACTGACAAGCGCAGACAATCCGACTCTCTCGGTGAGCATCGCCGCCACGCGGCAGTATTCGTCGGTAAGATCTATGCCGGTGACACGGCAGCCGAACTCGCGCGCGAGACATCGTGAAGAACCGCCAATACCGCTGCCGACGTCAAGAACATGCATCTTTGAATCAATGCCTGCGGCCCGCGCAAGCTCGAGGGTGGCGACGCGGCCTCGAATATGGAATTCATCGACCGGCGCCAGGTCCTCTGGTGTAAGCTGGTTTATGTCTTTACCGGCTTTCTCGAGTGCGGCAAGGATCAGCCGGCCGAGATCAGCCCTGGTGTAGTGCTCCTGAATGTTCTGGTTCAACTCAGTTGACATCGTTTGCCCCTCATCTTTTAACCATCCATAACAACTTCGCAGGTTCGGCCCGCTACCACAAACACTTTTCCTGCTCCGTTCATTGCTTCTGTCTCCAGAGCGTTTTTATTGCGGAGCATATAATACATCTGTTTTATTACTGCCAGCTATATATGAAAAAGTATTGATTTATTTCTTGATTTCAAAGAGAATTTTGCACATATTACTTCACAAATCAATACTTGAGCTATAAAAACAGGAGGTAAAAAGATGGTTGATTGGGCGGAAAAAAGCGCGGCGTTCAGAAAATACCTGGCTCTCAAAACCGAACCGGTGGTATTCAAAAGGCTCGAAAAGGCTGCGGAGTTGGATAATATCAAGGGCCTCACCCGAATGGACAAACCCCACACGTTTTGTCAACTGCCTTTCATGGTCAGAACCATGGGTATGACTCTGGGCATCGTAAGCGACAGCAAGATCCTTGATCGATGTAAGCGTCTTCATGCATTGACGCCCACAACGGAAGAAACCATGCAGACGGAGGCCAACATGCTTTCGAAAACATGGTTTGCCTCACCGGAAGACGCCATGGTGCAACAGAAGGATTATCCCCTGATGCCCCCCGGAGAAGCAATTGTTCTGGCGCCCCTGGCCAGGACCTCCTTCGAACCGGATGTCATTTCCATTTTCGGCAACCCGGCCCAGATCATGATGATTATGTGCGGCCTCCAAAAGGTCAAATATGAAAAGTTCAATTTTTCTTTCATCGGAGAAGGAGCGTGCACCGATTCCATTGCCCAGTGTTTTGTCAGCGGCAAGCCCGCATTGGCGATCCCCTGCTACGGAGAAAGAGCCATGGGGCAGGTGGCCGATGATGAAATCGTGATTGCCCTTCCCCCCCAAGAGATTGATCGGGCCATTGAAGGTCTCCGGCTGCTGAAAAAAGTCGGCTTTAGTTATCCCACGGTCTATATCGGCGGCATTGCCAATCCGCTTTATGCTCTTGCGAATTTCTATCCGGCGGCGGATAAGGCCAAAGGGTAAAAGGTGTCCTTGATATAACAAACAAAAGGCGCGGGGGTATTGATTCAAGAACAGGACAGCAACGGAAGAAACGGGTCTACTCGACTCAAAACATGACAAAGGAGTCAAACCATGATGATACCGTCAAAGAAAAAATCCCGGAAAAAATCAGAAAATCTCCTGTTTAACAGGTATTTACCGGGCCTTATCGCTTGCACCTTGCTGACGTTGCTTTTCGCCGGATGCGCCACAACGGGGCCCAACCGGATGATATTCCACGGAGGCGACATCGTCACCATGAACGACACGCCGGCCGGTGTCGTGGAAGCCTTATTCGTGGAAAACGGTAAAATCGTCTCGACGGGCACAAAAGAAGAGATTCTGAAACGCAAGACCGTTGACACGCGGATGATAGACCTTCAGGGCAAAACCCTGATGCCGGGATTTATCGCTGTTCACACGCACCCGGATATCAGCGCGTATCTGCACGGGTATGTTGATCTCAGCGGCTTTACGTACCGAACGAAAGAAGAGGTATGGGCAAAACTTCGTCAAACCGTCTCCCAAGTCCCAAAAGGACAGTGGATTTTCTGCAGAGGATTCGATCCGATATTGATTCCGGGGCTTACAGCTCCGGATATCGGCTTTCTGGATGCCATCGCTCCTGATCATCCGGTTCTCATCCTGGCCCAGAGCATCCACTCGGCCTGGGCAAATTCCATGGCTTTCAAAAAAATGGGCGTCACGGCAACAACACCCGACCCGGCCCCCGGAAGCTACTTTGAAAAAGATGGTCGGGGGAATCTGACCGGCTTTATTGTTGAAACCGCAGCCGTTAAGATGATGTCCGAAGACGTGCTCAAGGTATTCGACATTAAGGACAATATTCTGAAAGTCAACGAAGAATACCTGGGCAACGGGTTCACCAGCATCACCACCCTGGGACTTATGAACGGCAAGGCTCTCATCCTTTATGAATATCTGTCCACAGCCCACCCGAAACTGATTTCCCGGACGCTTTCTGCCGCGGGCCTCCTGCCCCGCAAAAAGCCCACCGCCCGGCATTTCATGTATCTGCTGCATTCAACGCCCGACCTGTTCCCGAAACAAATTGAAAACGGCGACGACTTTTTCAAAATCTGCGGCATGAAAATCTGGTACGACGGCTCTCCCTACACCGGGTCCATGTACATCAGGGAACCTTACCTGAATTCCGAACTGATGCTCCAAGGGCTTAAAATCCCCGCCAATCACTGCGGACAAACCGTCATCGGCCGGCAGGAATTTTTTGATGCGGTCAAAAAATATCATGAACTCGGCTGGCAGGTCAGCGTGCACTCCCAGGGCGACCGGTCCACCCAAGAGGTTCTGGAGGTTTTTGACAGGATACAGTCGGAATCACCGACGAAACATTTGCGGCACCGCATCGAACATGGCGTTCTCCTGCCGCCGGAACTTCTGGGAAAAATGCAACGGCTGGGAATCACCCCCAGCTTTCATATTAATCACCTGTACTATTACGGCAAAGCTCTGCGCAACGATATCCTGGGCGCCGAGCGGGCCGAAAAAATGCTGCCGGTCGGGAGCACAGGGAAAGCGGACTTGTATTATTCCCTGCATGCCGATGCCCCCATGTATCCGGAAGAGCCCTTAAGCCTGCTTCAGACGGCGGTAACGCGAAAAACCCGCGAGGGCGAAATCATCGGGCTGCATGAAGCGATCTCGGTCACAGATGGATTGAAAGCGCTGACCCTTCATGCCGCCTGGCAGATCAATATGGAGAAGAAAATAGGCAGCATCGAACCCGGTAAATACGCCGACTTGATCATCCTCAACCGGAATCCGCTCAAAGTGAAGCCCGAATCGCTTCGGGAAATCCAGGTGATGAGTACGTTTGTCAACGGCGAGGAAGTCTGGATCAGGGAGAGATGAGGTGCATACTGTTGTGATGCTATTCCTGATTTATACGTATATAATATTGACATCATGATGTATTAGAGTAAAATATAATCATAAGAATAAACGAATTGACCGGTAACCCGTTGAATCTGGCGTAGTTTCTGTGACAGAAGATCAAGAATCAGAAAGGGAGAGACCATGCATAAGAAAGAAATCCCTTCAATCAAGGCAATTGATTTACGACGGCGGGCAGAGAATAGTATCAAAGGGAAAACCGTTGGGATGCCGAAAAATTCGGAGGCGTTGTCGCCCGAATACAGGCGGCAGACGCTCCACGAACTGCAAGTGCATCAGATTGAGCTGGAGATGCAGAACGAAGAGCTGCGCCAGACTCAGGCGGAACTGGAAGCCTCGCGCGCACGGTATTTCGACCTGTACGACCGGGCGCCGGTGGGCTATTTCAGCCTCAGCGAGGCGGGGCTGATCCTGTCCTGCGGAGATATTGTCCAAGCCTACCAAACTGACAAAACTTGAGTTTCGCCTGATCAAAGAGCATTCCCGGAAGGGGTACGAGATGCTGAACGATGTGGAATCGCCGTGGCCCTTGGCAGAAATTGTTTATCAGCACCATGAGCGGATGGACGGTTCCGGCTATCCCAGAAATCTGAAGGGGGATGACATTCTCATCGAGGCGCGTATTCTTGCTGTTGCCGACGGGGTAGAAGCCATGGCCTCTCACCGGCCCTATCGTCCCGGCCTGGGAATCAATGCAGCATTGGATGAGATCGAGAAGAACAGGGGCATCTTTTACGACGAAGCTGTCGCGGATGCCTGTTTGAGATTATTTCGTGAAAAAGGGTTTAAACTGAAAGGGGTTTGATTTTATCGACACAACAAATAATATCCATTTTTGTTTCCAGCCAGCATTGTTAATCGTAACAGGGGGCATCAAATGCATGATCCATCCAAAACATATCAAGACCTCATTGAAGAGAATTCCTTATTAAAGCGGAGAATTCAATATCTGGAGCGCTCGGAAGGCGAGCGCAAGCGGACGGAGCAGGCGCTGATCAAGAGCGAAGCCGAGATCAGTAGGGAGCAGAAATTCGCGCAGTTACTTCTTGACACCTCCCCGGCATTTATCGTGGCTATTGGTTTTGATGGAAAAGTCATGATGATGAATCAGGCGTTGTTGAAGGCCCTCGAATATACAACAGAGGAAATTAGGGGGACCGACTATCTGACGACTTTTGTGCCTGAAGAAGAACGTGGTATGCTCACCGGAGTCTTCCGGGAAATTATTCGGGAAGAAAAAAAGACGGTCAATGAAAACCAGATTAGAAGTAAATCCGGCAGGACCTATTTTGTTCAATGGTATGGTCAGGGCGTGATGTTTGATGGGGAGGCCCCTAATTTTTTCGTGGGGGTCGGCATTGATATATCTGAGCGAAAAAAGGCGGAAGAAGCCTTAAAGGATAGCGAAGAGAAATATCGTAGCCTTATCGAGAATGCTAACGAGGCCATTTTTGTGGCTCTGGATGGCAAGCTGGTATTCGTCAATCCGATGACCGTCACGATAATGGGTTATTCCGGTGAGGAACTCGTATCAAGATCGTTTACTGAGTTTATTCATCAGGATGACAGGGATATGGTTATCGACCGGCATGTCAGACGCACGAAGGGCGAGAAGACTCCTAACTTCTATTCTTTTCGACTTATCACCAAAGAAGGCGTCATCAAATGGGTAGAACTGAATTCCGTTTTGATAAACTGGCTGGGGAAACCCGCCACTCTGAATTTTGTCAATGACATCACCAAACGCAAGCAGGCCGAGGTGGCTCTCCAAGAGAGCCATACCAGGTTGGAGAGAAACCTGAAGGGCGCAATTGATGTCATCTCTGAAACGATTGAAGTGAAGGGTCCGTATGCCCCCGGTCACCATCAGCATGTATCGGCCTTAACGTCTGCAATCGCCCGGGAACTGGGACTGACCAATTTTCAGGTGCAGGGGATTGAACTGGCGGCGGCCGTTTATGATATCGGCCTGATTACCATCCCTATCGAATTTCTTCAGAATAGCGAAAAGTTGGACGGTATTAAATTGACCCTGTATCAAGGCTACCCTCAAACCGGCCATGACGCCGTGAAGAAGATCGAATCCCCTTGGCCGATTGCCGAGATCATTCTCCAGCATCGCGAATGTTTTGACGGCTCAGGTTTCCCTAAAGGGATCAAGGGAGAAGCCATTCTCATCGAAGCCAGAATAATAGCCGTCGCAGACGCCATCGAAGATTTGACGTCCAACAAGATCAGCCGACCTGGCATGCGCATTGACGAGGCGTTGGGGATTATAGAAAATAACAGCGGCACGAAGTATGATCCTCAGGTTGTGACGGCATGCTTGAGGCTCTTTAAGGAAAAAGGCTATAAAATGGAAGGCTGACGCGTTTTGTGCAGCTAACAATTGGAATTACACGTTAACCCGGCAGATGTCGGTATCAGGCCGTCAGCATCCGGTAGATGCGGGTAATCTTTTCGGGTAATTTAACCACGTCGTCGATGACGGTCCAGCTGCTGTGGCTGTACATGCGGGGCAGATATTCAGCGGCTGCCCGATCCACGGTGATGCAGAAGGTCTTGATCCCAAAATGCTGGGCCTCTTTCAGGGCCATCCGCGTGTCTTCAATGGCGTAGGTTCCCGAATATTCCTTGTCCACGGGCTTGCCGTCGCTCAGGAGAATAATCAGTTTCGTTCGTTCCGGCCGCTTTCTTAACTTGTTCAGGGTGTGCCGGATGGCCGTTCCATCCCGGTTCTCAAAATGGTCCTCGATGGCGGAAATTCTTTTCTTGGCCTTTTCATCATAGGGATCGTCGAAATCCTTGATGCGGTAGTAATCGACATTATCGCGATTGTCCCCGGAAAATCCGTAAATGGCGAAGGCATCGCCGACCTCGTACAGGGCCTCCGACATGATGATCAGGGATTCCTTCTCGCGCTCAATCGTGGCGCCCTTGGTGCTGCGGCTCATGTCGATGAGAAAGGCCACGGCAATATCGCGCCTTCTTTTTTGAATGAGGGTGTAGTTCTTCTCAGACGGGGAAATCCCCGCTTTGCGATCCACCATAAACTCCACCACGGCATCCAGATCAATATCATCGCCGTCATATTGGCGTTTGAGCCTGGTGAAACCTTCCGGTTTGAGCATCTGAAATTCGCGCCGGATCTTTTTCAAAAGTCCCGCATGCCGGTCCGTCGTCTCACGGTAAAAATCCAGAGAAGTTCCCGCGTGGGTCTGTTCGCGGATTCTTGTCCAGTTGCTGCGGTAATCATGAAGGTCCTCCCCCCATTCGTCATAAAGAGATGTCCCCTGTTCGCTCTGGAGTTCCGTCTTCTTATCGAGAGAAAGCTCGAGGCTGCGCAGGAAAAGATAGACGTCATTGGCGCTGAGCGATTCCAGGCGCCGCTCGATTTCCTTAGGTGTTACCCCCTTCTCCTGATAAACGGCCCGCAGCAGCCGCTCGATCTTTTCCGGCGCATCAAATTTCATAGAGGGGTCTGAAGAACCTGCTTCTTCCTCATGCTGCTCGGCACGGCCTGCTTCCTGCTTGCCGCTGCGAGACGGGCCTCGAAAACTTTGTTGCTCCTGTCCCGTCCGGTGGGGTCTCTCGGCCACATTGTCCGCGTCCGGCCTTGTCTGTGTTGGCGTCGTGTCGCTTTGGGCATTGCTTTGCGATTCCACCTGCGACGCGGATGGGCTGCGCTGTGCTGATTGACGGCCCTGCAGGCGGTTTTGGATTTGCTGCGATGTTTTGCCAAAGCTCCCGATATTTTGAGAGACCATATCCTGATCCAACGGTTTGGACAGGGGCTTCACCGCGCGGTAAGGCTCCTTAAAGGTCTTATCGATCATGAAATAGATGCCGACAGACAGCCGCGCCGCTTCGTGAACATCCGATTCCAGTTGCTTAAGGGACAAGGACATATCCAGTGTGCTCCTAAGAATCGGGATAGCCGGATCATCGGTATTGTCGAATATTTTTCCCGCCATCAGGCTCTGGGCGATCATTTCCACCGTTCGCTGTTTGGAGTTGGTCATCTTTTGCGGCGGACGCCGTTTTGCTGTCATATGGCGGTTCATGGCTAAAATATCTTCGCCCAGGGCGGGATACTCCCGTTTCAGGATGCTCTCAATCCTGAAGTCCTCCAGCAGATTAAAGAGATCCTGCGCCAGATCCGGTTCCGGAAACAAGTGTGTAAAACGGTCGATGTCGCTTTGCTCCTCATCCTCTTTCCTGGTCCCGTAGCGGGCGGTAATATCCTGGATGACTTCCGTCATTCGGGAGAGGTCAAATTCAAAGCTCCCGTATTCCAGATGGGCCTCCTGATGGGTGGCGGAGGCTTTATAGAGCTTGAAATTATCTTCTTTGTCCTGAAAATCCTTGATCCGTTTGGGAAGATAAATTTTCCGTCCGTCCGTATAGACGGTTTCTGCTTCAGCGATTTCCACTCGGCGTCCCAGCAGGGCCCGCAGATAGGTGGACAGAAGATGCCTGATGGTTTTGAGCTCCAGGCCTTTGGGAATACCCTCCATGAAATCACTGAAGGCGGGAGAATTGCTGGTCAGGAAAGACAGGGCCTTTTCTTCGTCTTCTTTGGCCGTGTTTTCGACAAACGACGCAATCATGCCGAACCCTTCCAATCCCACCCAGTGGATGAATTCCGGGCTTTTTTCCAGAAGTGCTACGGCAAGGGCGGGGCTTGTACGGGCCACCATGGCGGTAATCCCGTAGACGCCCGGCGCAATGGCTCTGTCGCCGATATGATCCAGCCGGTCGATGAGACGGGGACTCTTCTCCACAACGGCAATGGCGGCCTGTCCGTCTTTTCCGGCAATGAAAGAGGCGCACTCGACCAGGATTTCCAGTCCTTCAAAGCCCATCTTATCAATGACGACGGGGCTCACGTCCAGAAGGCGTTTCGCTATTTTCCCGCTGTTGCGGGCGGTTCTGATCATCAGGGCAAACAATTTTGCCAGGCCCAGGGCGCCTATTCGGGCAAGCAGCGCCGGACTTTCTTCCAGCAGCGTCGCAGCCAGCCGCCAATCGGAAGCAGCAGCCTCGGCGGCAAACGCATAAACGCGAAGCGTAAGCGAAAGGTCTCCGTGGGTTAGCAGGCGGTCGATCAGATCGGGACTTTTTTCCAGAAGGCTTACGGCGCCGTAGCTGTTCTGGCGGGCGACAACGCGGGCCAGTGAGGCGATCTGAGTCAAGCCGTCATATCCCAGCCGTTCGATAATGCGCGGGCTTGTTTCCAGGAGGCTGACGGCGGTTGTCCAGCTCTCGGCGCCTGTCTGGTGCGCTAAATCTTCCAGTTTTTCCAAACCGTCAAATCCAATCAATCTGATAATCTCGGGACTGCGATCCAGGAGACTCACGGCCATCCGGGCGTTGTAATTTACAATTCGCGAACCGAGATGACAGACTTTCGTGATAAGGGAGGCATCGCCGAGCTTCAGAAGCCCATCGATGATGGTAGGACATTTATCGAGAAGTGAGGTGGCAGCAGACCAGCTTTCATGGGCGAGGGAAGACGCGAAATCACCGATCAGTTTCAAGCCGTCGATGCCGATACGATCGATCAGATCAGGGCTTTTCAGAAGGAGCCGCGAGGCCGTCTCCCAGCTTACCCTTGCGATATCAGTACCGAGGGCGCTAATTTTTGTCAACCCTTCCATGCCGGCTCTGTCCAGAAGAATCGGCGCAACATCCAGGAATGCCTCAGCGACAGGGCGGCTCACGCGGGCCATCACGTCTGCCATGTCCGCAATACGCCGCAAGCCTATAGCATCAAGACGTTCTGTAAGCTCAACGCTTGCGGAAACGAATCTCAGGGCAACCTGTGAACTGACAGCGGAAAGCTCCTGCCCCAGGTGATAAATATTTCCTATCTGCCGAACAGTAAGTCGGGCTTGCAGGTGATCGACGATCCCAGGGCTTTTCATCAACAGAGCAACAGCATTTTCAGGATTGTCGGCCGCCATGGCCAGGGCGCATTGCCAGACAGATTCCAATCCGTCTTGTCCCAGGCGGTCAATCAGGCCGGGGGCCGTGTCGAGAAAAGTGTAAGCCATCCTGGCGCCGAAAGGCGTTGTCTTGGCGGCGTGGTCGTATAGCACAGCCAGCAGGTCTGTCCGGCCGCGGGCGGCTAATCGTTCTGTAATGCCGGGGATTTTCACCACGAGTTCCATGGCGATGTTCCAGTTGTCCTGAGCCATCACGGAAGCCAGATGATAAACAGCCAGAGAGGAAGATACATCCGCGCCTGCTTCCATCATCTTGTCTATCCGGCCGGGGCTTTCTTCAACAGCCCTGATGGAATGAGCCCAGCTGAAGCGGGCAATCGCGGCGCCGAAAGCCGCGACCTTGCGCAAGCCTTCAAAGCCGACCCTGTTAATGATGGCCGGGCTCTCCGTGAGGACGCACATGGCCGTCCGGATGTCGATCTGAGCGATGCTGCACGCCAGGGCGGCGGTTTGGGCCAATATCTCAAAATTGTTTTCAGAAACCAGCGCGGGACTGATTTCGATAAAGCGAACGGCAACAGGAGATCCGTAGGGAATCACCTGGTTCGCCATGTCGAAAACGTTGAGGACCATTTCCTCGCCGAAAGGGAGGAGTTTAGCAATAATGTCCGGACACCTCTCCAGAAGGACAAGGGCTGCCTGACGATCATTCTCGGCGATTCGGGTGATCGGTGTCAGGATGGAATCGATACCTTCCTCGCCGAAGCGTTCGATGAGGGGAGAGAAGGTGGCGCCGAAACGGGCCATCAGCTCATATTCCACATGGTCATCAGCCACCCCGTCCCTGGCGGCGGGATGGGGTTTTTTGTTTGTATCTTTCAATCGGTCTCGCGGCATGAATCATCCCCGCTAAAAGCTGAAATAGTTTTTAAGGACTTCTTCGATGCTCTTTTTCAGGTCGCTGTCATAGGTCAGCGGCTCGATCATGGTGGCGCGCAGGGAATCCTGAACCGGCATACCGCTTTTGAGAAGCATTCCCGCATAGACCAGCTCTCGTGTCGAAACGCCTTCCTCCAGACCCTGATGAATCAGATTGCGTATCCGGTTGGCTGCGCGGACCAGCTTTCCCGATATTTGCTCATCCACACCCGCCTCCCGGCTGACGATTCTGACTTCCAGATCCTCCGCAGGCCAGCCGAGGTTGATCGAGATAAAGCGTTGCCGCGTACTGGGCTTCAGCTCTTTCAAGACGCTCTGGTAATTGGGATTATAGCTGATAACCATCATGAATCCTTCCGGGGCATGGAAAATTTTACCTTTCTTTTCCACGGGCAGATAGCGCCGATGATCCGTCAGGGGGTGAATCACAACCGTTACGTCCTTCCGGGCTTCGACAATTTCATCGAGGTAGGCGATGCCGCCTTCGCGCACAGCCATCAGGAGGGGGCCGTCAATCCATTGCACCTCATCGCCCTTAATGATGTAGCGGCCGGTCAGGTCATTAGCGCTGAGGTCGTCATGGCAGGCGACGGTATAAAGGGGCCGGTTCAGGCGCCAGGCCATGTGTTCCACCAGCCTTGTCTTGCCGCTTCCGGTGGGGCCGTTAAGAAGAACCGGCAGCTTATTGGCATGGGCTGCCTCGAACATCTCTATTTCCTTGCCCTGGGGAAGATAAAAGGGTTCTTTGGATACTCTAAAGTCACCATTTTCAATTTTATCAGATTTTTCGTGCTTTGCCATCTTATGCTCCTTTCTCGTCACGTCCATCTTCATTCTAATATAGGCGTGATTGGATAAATATCAAATATTTTTATGGTCTCATCTTGAAAAAGTATTGATTTATTTCTTGATTTTAAAGAAATATTTCCGCATATTACCTTTCAAATCCATATTCATATTAAAAAGATTCAAGAAGTCGGGTGTTGTTTTTCTCAAACATAATTGCGGCACTAAACTGATAAAATCGGGAAAGGATGATTATGGGGAAATTACTTGTCTTGTTGGCGATTGGTTCCGGCCTTCTGAGTATTCTTTTCTTTATCGTGACTTTTAGAGCCATACGAAACAAGAAGGTCATCAGTTCGACGATTCGTTTGTTAAGCGCGCTGCTCTGCTTATCGCTTGCTGCGTTATTTGGCACGATTACGATAGCAACACAGGGATATCGTGCCCTGACCCATGAGGAAATAGCGGCAGTCGTCAGGACGGAGCCTCTGGGCGCAAAGTCTTTTATCGCTTATTTGAAATTTCCTGACGGCAAAGAAACGTCCTATAAATTGGCCGGCGATGCTTTTTACGTCGATGCGCACATTCTCAAATGGAAGCCTATCGCCAATATATTGGGGCTGCATACGGCCTACGAGCTTGATCGCGTTGCCGGTCGTTATGTGGACATAAAAGATGAGATCTCAAGCGCCCGCACGGTTTTTATAATCTCCCAAAATAAAGTGCTTAATATGTTCAACCTCCGGCAACGCAATGCCCTGCTCAGTCCGCTGCTGGATGCCGAATACGGATCGGCCGCATTCATCCATCCGGGAAAATCCTCAAAATTCGAGATAAGAGTTTCCACATCGGGTCTGTTAATCAGGGCAATCGATCCTTGAAAAGAAAGGACGCGCGAGCAAACCTCTTCCAGGCGCCGGTTTAACTGCCGCGTATGGACTGCCGGAATGGTGTGCGAGGAGAGGGAAGCTGTAAAATCATGTTGCAAAGGCCGGTTTCCTGGGCTATGAAAATGGCCATGCGCAGATTCTATTATTTCGTTATTTTATTATGGATAATTTTGGCGTTGGCTGCTTGCGACAAATCGCCACAGGCCGAAAACGTCCGTCCGAAAGGGGATAAGCCGCCCGCCTTTGGCGACATCCTGGTGCGTGGCGATATCGGGGATGCCAGCAACCTGATTCCGCTTCTGGCATCCGATTCGGCGTCGCATGCTGTTGCCGGCATGGTCTTTAACGGCCTGGTCAAATACGACAAGAATATGAATGTCGTGGGCGACCTGGCCGAATCCTGGGATATCACCCATAACGGTCTCGTCATCACGTTCCATTTGCGCAAGGGCGTCAAATGGCATGATGCCAAACCCTTTACTTCCGCCGACGTGCTCTATACCTATCAGGTCACCACCGATCCCAAAACACCCACGGCGTATGCCGGAGATTTTTTGAAAATCAAGAAGGCGGAAGCGCTGGACGATTATACGTTCCGGGTGACGTATGATAGACCTTTCGCGCCTGCATTGATCAGCTGGGCTTTCGCGATTTTGCCCAAACATCTTTTGGCCGGCAAGGACATTACGAAAAGCCCGCTTACGCGCCATCCCATCGGCACCGGGCCATACAAGTTCAAGGAATGGGTGGCCGGACAGAAAATTGTTCTGGTTGCAAACGATGACTATTTTGAAGGACGGCCTTATATTGACGGCCGGATTACCCGCATCATTCCCGATACCGCTACCATGTTTCTGGAACTGCGCGCACAGAATATCGGCATGATGGGGCTCACCCCGCTGCAATACACGCGACAGACGGAGAACAATCTATTTAAAGAAAATTTTAACAAGTATCGCTACCTGAGCTTTGCCTACACGTATCTGGGGTATAATCTGAAGAATCCTCTTTTTACGGATCAGCGCGTGAGGCAGGCCATATCCTATGCGATCAACAAGGATGAAATTGTGAGCGGGGTTTTGCTGGGATTGGGCAAGCCCGCAACCGGGCCTTATAAACATGGCACCTGGGCGCACAATGACAAGGTGAAAACCTATAACTATGATCCGGCGAAAGCGCGGGAGCTGCTCAAGCAGGCAGGCCTGACGGATACCAATAATGACGGTGTCTTGGAAAAAGACGGCAAACCGTTTGAGTTTGAAATCCTCACCAATCAGGGCAACGAAACCAGGCAGAAATGCGCGGAAATCATCCAGCGGCAGCTCAAAGAAGTCGGCATTATCGTGAAAATCCGTATTGTGGAATGGTCGGCGTTTGTGACGAATTTCATCAACAAGCGGCGTTTTGACGCGGTGATCCTGGGCTGGACGATTCCGCTCGATCCCGACGCCTATGACGTATGGCACTCCAGTAAGACTGCGGCGGAGGAACTTAATTTTGTTTCCTATAAGAATCCCGAAGCAGACCTGGTGCTGGAGAAGGGCCGCAGCACTTTCAATCAGGACGAACGCAAAAAATACTACGACCGCTTCCAGGAAATCCTGGCGGAAGATCAACCCTATACGTTTTTATACGTTCCCGAAGATTTAATCATTATCAGCAGCCGTTTTCGCGGCATCGAACCCGCCCCCATCGGCATCGGCCACAACGTCATCAAATGGTACGTCCCCAAAGACGAACAGAAATATACGATGACGCGGTAAAAAAAGGCTTGACATTAGAACGTACGTTCTATATAAAGGGGGCCATGAAAAAAACCCGTGACATAAAATCCGTCGAGCAGAGTCTGGTTGCCTTTTACCGCAACCAGAAACGCATGCCCACGTATGCCGAAATGATGGCTCTGTTCGGCGTCCGTTCCAAAAGCGTTGTGTTTTATTGGATTGAAAAGCTCATCGAAAAAGGCATTCTGGAAAAAGACCCTCAGGGCTTCCTCAAGCTGTCGGGGATTTCCTTCGGCATTCCTCTGGTTGGCGATGTTGCCGCCGGTCTTCCCGTTTCTGCCGAAGAAAATGTGCGCGACGTTGTGTCCATGGATGAATATCTGGTGGCTAAACCGGATTCTTCATTTTTATTGCGTGTGACCGGCGATTCGATGATCGGCGCGGGCATTATGGAGGGCGATCTGGTCATTGTCGAGCGGGAACGAATGCCCAAAAGCGGCGATATCGTTCTGGCCGAAGTTGATGGTCAGTGGACCATGAAATATTTCCGCAGGCAGGGCGGGGAGGTTGTTCTGGAAGCGGCCAATCCGGCTTATCCTACGATTTTTCCTAAAGAAGAACTCAAAATAGGCGGCGTGATCACCGCCTCCGTCAGAAAATATCTGATGTAACCCGGATCAAAAAATATGGAGTAAACGTTATGCAGACCACAACCGGTATTTCTTCCATGCAAATGGCGATGAGCGAAAATCCAATAGTATCGTCGAATCGGGAAGTATTTGGGGCCATGATGCGCAAAGCCCAAAAAACAGACTGGGATCTGGTGATAGCGAAGATCGACAAGTATATTTCCAGAGCCGGCGCTGCTGTCCTTGCCTTATCCGCCCTGTATTTTGCACCAATCCTTGTATCCATGTTATTGAGATAGAACAATTCGCAAATCTAATAATTATCGAAAATGAGATAATATTTCGTTGACACATTAAACTGTTTTTCATACACTCCGTCAGCAACCGGGGAGTATTTATGGTTGATATATCTGAACAATCCACCTAAAAAGGAGCGACAATGACCCGCATTAATACGGTTCTCGGTTCCATTTCTTCCGGTGATCTGGGAATAACCCTTGTCCATGAACATTGCGTTATCGGATTCCCGGGATGGGAGTGGGACCCTCTGTGCGGTCCACCCAACAGGAAAGAAATAGTCCAGGCATGTTTGAAAGTCCTGGAACCAGCGAAAGCCTGCGGTCTCCAATCGATTGTGGAGGTCACGCCTTCCGATTTAAGCAGAGATGTAGATGTCATGAAGGAAGTTTCGGAAAAGTCGCAGATCAATATCATCTGTTCAACCGGCAAGTATACCGAAGAGAACGGGGTATGGCCCTACCTGAAATGGCGTAACCAACTAAAATTGGGCGACCTGGAAACGGATCTCTATGATCTCTTCATCCAGGAGATCACATCTGGAATCGGTCAATCAGGCGTCAAGGCCGGTGCAATCAAGGTGGCAACAAGCCTTAACCGGATTGCTCCCTGCGAAGAGGCGGTGCTCAGAGCGGCTGCCCGCGCCGGCAATGAAACAGGTGTTCCCGTCATTACGCATACCGAAGACGGCACCATGGGGCCTGAGCAGGCGGAAATCCTGATGGCGGAAGGCATGAAGCCGAAACGCATCATGATCGGACACATGTGCGGAAATCCATCGCTGGATTACCAGAGAGCAGTTCTAAACAAGGGTGTGAGTATTGCCTTTGACCGGTTCGGTATCGAAATCTTTCTCTCTGATGAGATGCGGCTAAAGACTCTGCTAGCGTTGCTGGGAGAGGGGTTTGCCGAAAGCATCATGCTTTCCCATGACTATGTTGGCGCATCCTTCGGACGGGGGGGCCTATGGCCGGAGCACATGCTCCCCCAAGTGGCCAACTGGTCCTATTTTCACATATTTCACAACATTATTCCGGCGTTTAAGAAGGCAGGGATTACCGACGAACAGATCAGAACCATGATAATAGATAACCCCCGGCGCCTGCTGGGCGGTGAGTGAGGAAATGGGGGAAGGGTCATGGGTTGGGTCTTTGGGCTCTTGGAAGTCGAAGTGCCATCACAGGGATAAAGTTACGGGAACGCAGGATAGATGCTGACGGTCTGCCTGTAAACTGTCAATCGTCAGCATTGCAGGCCTTGCAGACTAAATGTTCCACCTTCTCGCAAGATTGCCTGAATTATCTGTGCTACCCTGTTCTCATTTCGGTTTTCCGGTCAGGGGTTTTAATTTTTCATAATCTGTGGCATTAAACCTCTTCACTGCTTCATCGTCTCGTATAACAGCCGGATCAAATAAAACACGTTCCAAAATGTCGGGCTCCGAATACCCCAGGGTGGCATATTGCCTTCCCAGGGCATTATTGACGAGATCCTGGTAGCTGGCACTGGTCCAATTTATGATGCCCTGCTTCTGGATTTCCTCTTCGTCTGCGAATGCCTCGTGTGCATCCGTTACTTCTTTGGCAAATTGTTCACCATACGCTTTCGTGAGCAAATAGCTCCATAAAATGTGCCGATAGGCATCTTCCGGAAATTTCGGGTTTTGCTGGGTAGCAAGCAGAGCGGTAGCTCGATAATTTTGCGGTACAGGGTTTCCCTTGAAGCTCAAACTTCACGGTAGCCGAAAAAGATAGGGGCATCTTCGTAACGCCGAGTATCACAAACTGCTGGATCTCTTCCTTTAGAGCATGGAGTTGCGCACGGATACCGGGCATTCCCAACCCTTCAAAATTGATCATGGTTTCAAAATTAGCCCCCTCTATATAATTTGCGGCTCCGGGCAGATCCGCAGCCTGTGCCTTCGCTTTCTCTTTCACGCTCAATCCTCCGGCACTCAAGAGGAAGGTGCGACGGGAAAAATTTTCCAGACTGACCGTCATCTCGTCAATGGTCAGGGAAATGTCCTCAGTCACTTTGAGAGCTTCATTCCGCACCAGACGGGCATCCATTGAAACATCCGTCCATTTCACCGCGTTCCAGGCACTCCAGCTGACGCTGCCAAAACTCGGCCGGGTATATTCAAGATTGGGAATCTTGACACCATCCGTCACATAATCAAGCATCTTGTCAGATACTTTTGCTAAAATTAAGCCGGATGCGAAATAGAGCCCGACCACCAATATCAACATAAAACTCATTAAAATGATGGCCAGTTTTTTCACACGCAGAACTCCTCTTATGTTGATAATAGCTTCCGGATAGGAGTAAGCTACCACAAAGCGGACCAGATGTCTGTGGCTATTTATTGCTACAGGAACCACAAGTAATTGATGATATTGTTGCAGTAATTGTGATAGAGGGTTAGACCATAATCCAGGGAGGTATCGCATCATGAAGAAGATATTGGGGGTAGTGCTTGCCGCGATCATCATCGTCATGCCGGGGTGGGCGAAAGCAGCCGACGCTGACTTGCCCGTCCCCATTCAGGAGTACAAGAATATCCGCTACTACAGTATGGGCGTGAGCACGGAGGAACGACGGACGCTGCCGCAGCTCTACCCGCTGAAGTTGATATTCGCAACCGATCAGGGGCACATGCTCTGCGACGCTGATGTGACGGTAAGCGCGGGCGGGAAAACCGTCTTCCGCGGCCGCTCAGAAAACGGGCCGTGGCTGATCATCGATCTGCCGCCCGGCGGCTATGATATCGAGGCCGTTCTGGACGGCAAGACGCGGACCGCAAAAGGCGTGGTGATCACGGCAGGGAAGAAGCGGACGATCAACCTGAGGTGGAAGACCACGGAAGTGAGAATGGGGCTGAAGGATAATCCGGAGAAATAATACTTCTTATTCCTGCTCGGCAATGTCCAGAATTTTATCTACGTTAAAGATGCGTTTTTCCTTGCGCTCCAGGCAGAAAGCTGTGAGCCCCAGGTAGGGATATCCTTTATATTCCATATCCCCCATAAAAAGGGGACGCACGGTCCTGCGCGATTTTTCATCCTGCCCCTTGAGGTAAACAATTTCGATATCTTTCTTTTCGAGAATCGCCGTTTCGATCATTTTCATTTTGTCTTCGCGGCTGAACGTTTTAGCGGCTTGCGCGTATTGAATACCGGTGAGGAATTTTACCACCTGCCAGTCCATCAAAATATGACTTTTTTTCAGCGGCTGTTTGAGGACAATGCCGTTAAGCGTGGTGCAGCGCGAGAGAGCCACATACATCTGACCGTGGGCAAACGTGCCGCGTCCTACATCGATCACCACATTTTCAAATGTTTTTCCCTGACTTTTGTGAATGGTCACCGCAAAGGCCAGACGAACCGGATATTGCGTAAACGATCCGACTTCTTCCGAATGCAGCTCGTCGTTTTTCAGAAAGAAACGGTAAATTTTCCAGGTGTAGGGTGTAATGCGCGCCGTATCGCCGTTGTCCAGTTCGGCCACAATCACGTCTTCATCCTCGTCGTCTTTTTCAAACTTCCGAATTGTGCCGATGGTGCCGTTGATCCACTGGCCGAAGGAATCATTATTGAGGAGCATGATCTGCGCGCCTTTTTTCAGCTTCAGCTCCACGGCGGTTGGTAAATATTCTTTGCCGAAATCGCCTTCGATCCGGCCCGCGGCTTTCCAGACCGAGCCTCGCAATTCGGCCAGACGTTTTTCGTTGATGGTGTCGGCCAGATCATTGGTGCTGGTCAGCGATATGTAGAAAGTGTTGGGGGGCGCTTCAAACTGGGGATCGCAACGTTTATTAAATTGCGCCAGATCATCATCCGTTACGGAACGGTTGCGGATCGTGTTGAGCAGACGGACAAATTCATCATCTTTCTGGCGATAGACTTTTTCCAGTTCGATATATTCGATATTCAACTGGTCAAAAACTTTTGCACTGAAAAAATAGGGCGTCGGGTAGTGGCTTTTGAAAATATCGCGCTCCGCAGACGTGACGACCGGCGGCAGTTGATACAGATCTCCGATGAAAATCATCTGAACGCCGCCGAAGGGCTGCTTTTCATCCGGGCCGTTGAGCCGCAGGAATTTGTCGATGCAGTCGAGCAGATCGGCGCGCACCATTGACACTTCATCAATGATGATCGCAGTTAGTTTCTTATAGAGGGTCGGTTTATCTTTGTCCGCCTTCTTTTTTCTTTTGATAGACGCCGGCGTTACATTCGGCTTGAAATGAAAAAAAGAATGGATTGTCTGGCCTTCGACATTGACTGCCGCCACGCCCGTCGGCGCCAGAATCACGACTTTCTTTTTGGTGTGATCGCGGAAATACTTGAGCAGCGTGGACTTCCCCGTGCCCGCCCGCCCGGTGACCAGGATGTTTCTTGGCGTCTCCTCCATGAGCGTCATCGCCCGCTGGAATTCGGAATTGAAATCGATTTCGACCGGTTTGGATTTTTGAGTCATGAAATTTTCCTGTATGGCATGTCTATTCATAACCACAATTCGTCCCGGTATTCAATGATGATTATTTGATTTCAGGTAAAGATTAGTGTAAAAACCAAAGACCAAAAGGAGGGCCAATATGTTTTTGAAAGCGGTTTTTCCCGGAAAATACATTCAGGGCGAAGGGGTTTTGAACCAATTGCCCCAGTGGGTCAAATGGTTTGGCAAAAAAGGATTAATCCTGGCGTCGCATTCGTCGCAAGAAAGAATCCTTGCTCCCTATGCCGTTGATTTAAAGGCCAATTCAATATCCATCGAGCTTTTTCAGGGAGAGTGCTGTGAAAACGAAGTGAACCGTGTGTCCGGCATCATCAGTCGTGAGCAGGTGGACATTCTCGTCGGCATGGGTGGCGGTAAAACCATCGATACGGCAAAAATCGCCGCGGACCGGGCCGGCATCCCGGTGATCATTGTTCCCACCATTGCCTCGACGGATGCGCCATGCAGCGGCTGCGCCGTTCTTTATTCGGAGGAAGGCGCTTTCGATTCAGTTTTTTATCAAAAGATGAACCCGCAGGTAGTGCTGGTGGACACAAAAGTAATCGCCAATGCCCCGGCGCGCTTTCTAATTTCCGGGATGGGTGATGCGCTGGCGACCTGGTTTGAAGCCAGATCCTGTGACCGCACCCAATCGGTAAACGCTTGTGGCGGATTGAGCACGCTGACGGGGCTTCACCTGGCCAGACTCTGTTATGACACACTGCTGGCGTACGGACCTGCCGCCAAAATTGCCGCCTTGAAGCATCTCGTCACACCGGCCCTGAACCACATTATCGAGGCCAACATTCTCTTGAGCGGCATTGGATTTGAAAGCTCAGGATTAGCGGCGGCCCACTCCATTCATAACGGGTTGACCGCCCTTCCGGAAACCCATTCGTTTTATCATGGTGAAAAAGTTGCCTTTGGCGTTTTGACCGGCCTTGCGCTTGCGGATGCTGCGCCTCAGGAAACCAATACGGTCTATGCGTTTTGCGAGGAAATCGGGTTGCCGACCACGCTTGCCGATATTGGTCTTGTAAACGCCGACCGGGAAAAACTGATGAAGGCGGCCCAAAAGGCCTGCGCGCCCGAGGAATGCATCCATCACGAAGCGGGAGAAATCACACCTGAAAAAGTTCTTAATGCGATGCTGGCCGCAAGTGCTATAGGCGAGAAAAGAAAAAAAGACTTACAATATGAGGAGGGAATATGAAAAAGGTATTGATGACCATGTTGGTTGCTTTTTTGTGCATGGGTGTATTTTGCTTTTCCGCCGCGGCGCAAAAGCAGGGAGCGGCCAATGACGCGGCTCAGGACCTGCTGATTAAAAGCGAAGTGGAAACCGCCGTCAGCATGCTGGCCGCAATCCATGCCCGGCAGCAGAAAGGGGAGATGACTCTGGAAAAGGCCAAAGACCTGGGCGCAGGTCTGCTCAGAGAATTACGCTACGGCAGAGACGGCTATTTCTGGGCTGACACAAAGGAAGGCGTCAATGTCGTCTTATATGGCCGCAAAGACACGGAGGGCAGAAACCGGATCAAGGACAAGGATGCCAAAGGCATTTTCTATGTGAAGGAGTTTCTGGCCAAAGGGAAAGCCGGCGGCGGGTATGTCGAGTATTTGTTTACGAAAGAAGGACAGGCCACCTCGATACCCAAAAGATCCTATGTGCTGGCATTCGAACCCTTCGGCTGGGTTGTTGGTACCGGATACTATCGCTGAAACAGCCAAAGAGCGACAAGGGGTTCAACCACCTTGCAGCAAAGCGGGAATCAAATAGAATAGCCTCTCTTTTCGAGATGTTACGCGCGGCAGCTTCCGATGCCCGTAAATAATATTTCTTGTGAAATCGGACAATTAGATATAATCACAAACAATATTTTAACATGAACGGAAAATAAGGTTAAATCATGAACACAAAAATGGCAACATTTAACGAATCGGACATCGACAAAAGAATATTGAAAGCCATAGGAGAGATGGGATTTGAAACCCCGATGCCTGTGCAGCAACAGGTCATTCCCTTTTTGCTTAAACAGACCAGGGATTTAGTTGCCCTGGCCCATACCGGAACCGGTAAGACCGCGGCTTTTGGTATCCCGATTATTCAACAAATCAACATGGCTTCCAAACAAACACAGGCGCTGATTCTGGCCCCCACGCGGGAGCTTTGCCTCCAGATCACAGACGATTTAGCCAATATGGCAAAGTATATCGACAATCTCAATATTGTGCCGATTTATGGCGGGGCCAATATTGTTACTCAGATTCGTCAGGTAGCCTCCGGCGCGCAGATTGTTGTGGCCACACCGGGCCGGATGCTGGACATGCTCAATCGGAAAAAAGTGAATGTTTCCGCCATTAAATGGCTGGTGCTCGATGAAGCAGACGAAATGCTCAATATGGGTTTTAAGGAAGAACTCAATGGGGTGCTGGCCTCCACACCCGAGGATAAAAGGGTGCTGCTTTTTTCCGCCACCATGCCGCGCGGAATTGAAGCTATCGCGCACAGTTATATGAAAAAGCCGATGGAAATCACCGTTGGTACCCGCAACACCGGCGCGGAAAACGTTGCTCATCAATATTACGTCGTGCATGCCAAAGACCGGTATCTGGCGCTCAAACGCATTGCCGATTTTTACCCCGACATTTACGCGATTATTTTCTGCCGCACGCGCACCGAGACGCAGGAAGTCGCCGATATGCTCATGAAAGACGGATATAATGCCGACGCGCTGCATGGCGATCTGTCGCAGGTGCAACGCGATTCCGTTATGAACCGTTTTCGATCCCGCAATCTGCAAATGCTGGTGGCCACCGGTGTTGCCGCCCGCGGGATCGATGTGGTTGATCTGACCCATATCATCAATTATAATTTGCCCGACGATATTGAAGACTACACTCATCGCAGCGGTCGTACCGGTCGTGCGGGCAAATCGGGCATTTCGATCGTCATCGTCAATATCAAGGAAGTGTTTCGCATAGGCCAGATCGAAAAGCAGATCAGCAAGAAATTTTCGCAGGTCAAAGTTCCCACAGGCTCCGAAGTCTGCGAAAAGCAATTGCTGCATCTGGTGGAAAAGCTTAAATCTACGGAAATTCAGCACGCGGATATCGACAAATTCCTGCCCGCCGCCTATGAGCTGCTGGAATCGTTGAGCAAAGAAGACATCATTGCGCGCTTTGTTTCGGCGGAGTTCAACCGCTTTCTAAGTTACTACCGCGACGCCGCCGACATCAATGTATCGCAGAAAAAAGAAATGAAGGCCATGCCTTCCCAAAGGGCGTCTAAGTCCGTGCCGGGCGGCCTGACGCGCCTTTCGGTTAACCTGGGGAAGATGGAAAAATTCAACGCCAAAAAACTCCAGGCTTATTTGCTGGAGGCGGCCAATATCGCCAAACTGCACGTTGCCAATGTGGACGTGCAGTTGTGCAATTCCTACTTTGAAGTGGAATCGCAGTTTGCCGAGGTGCTGATTGCCCGGTTTGGCAAGGAAAAATACGCCCAACGGCGTGTAAAAATAGATTTCGCCGAAAGGGGCGGACGCGGCGATTATCCCGGCAAGCGCTACGCCGGCGGCGCCAAAACCCGCGAATCCTTCTTTTTCAACAAGCGCAAGAAGAGTCCCGGTAAAAAATATTAGTCATTATGATTTCTTGAAATCAAAGACGTTGGATGTTTTTGCATCTGCTTTGCGCGCGTTTTTAACAAGTCGGAGCATGCTTGGCGAAACATTCCAGTGTTGACCTTGCTCAGTAAGCACGCTGACGGTCTTTTTGTTGTAACGGGTGATCACGCCCATCAAAGTTTCGCTGCCTTCCGGTTGGAATGAGACATTATCGCCGACAGAGAACTCCATCATCTGTGTATGCGCACGCGCTTCCCTTAGAAAGCGCAACCTTTGAACGATGCGGTTATTAAGGTCAATCAGTTCGGCTTCCGTTAGCGTGTCGATGTTGATTTTTAACGACATAGGGCTATCCTCCTGCAAAAGAGTTCTTTTAAAATAATGATCTTTGGATTTTACTTAAAGATAAACACTTTGCCTGTCAATTTGTTTTCTGCGGGCATAGTTGAAAAATTTGCCGGTTCACAAGGCGTAAAAAAAGCATGTTCTTTTCCGGCACCATTTTCTTCTCCAGAAGAAAGACATGAAACTCCGGGAGAATGTCGCTTTTCTTTCTGTTTCAAATAGTTTAGGATTACAAGTAAAAAATCAGAAAGAACCAACTTGGCATGTTAATTGTTCGGTTAATAAAAAACGATAGGAGTTTATTATGAAGGCAGAATTCACAGCTATCATAGAAGCCGTACCCGAGGGCGGCTTCTGGGCTATCTGTCCGGAGGTGCCTGGTGCCAATGGGCAGGGGGAGACGATAGAGGAAACTAAGACTAATTTGCGACAGGCTATCGAGCTAATCTTGGAGGACCGCAAAGCCGATGTTCTCCGAGGACTGCCCGCGAACGTTATCCAAGACACGGTCATGATTGGATGAAACGGCGAGATTTGGAGCAAAGGTTGAGAATCGCGGGTTGCTATCTGAAACGAGAAGGAGCCTCACATTCACTTTGGATTAATCCCAAGGATGGCGCGACGGAAGCTGTTCTCAGGCACACTGAGATCAAAGACCCATTGGCAAAAAAGATTTTGAAAAATCTTCACGCAGATTAAATAACCGAACAAGGTCAATCCAGCCGATCGCTGCGCTCCGGCTGATTTTTTCGTTATGCATCTAATTATCTAAAAGGAGAGAAAAATGCGAAAAAATATGAATGTGTTGTTGGCCATTACTTTTTTCCTAATATCAGGATGCGCGGTCACCAAACAAGCGCCAGTTGTGCCACCTGAGGAGCTGACTCTCCAAGAAGTTCACGAAATTGCTTTAAGTAAAGACGCGATTTTTGCGAGATCGCTCGAATGGATGGCGCGAACTTTCGTTGATTCTACTCAGGCAATTGAGTTGCGTGATAAAGAGAATGGCAAGATTATCGGGAAAGGTATGACAGAGTTCTATAATGGAGAAATGCCGACCCCCTGTCGTTTCACAATAATGATCGAAGCAAAGGACAATAAATACCGGGTCACTTATAGCAATTTCACCGGTATGTGGGGTGCGGCCCGCAACCTACCAAGACCACTCTGGCACGCAGGGCACATCGAACAAGTGAAGGCGAAATTGAGAAAATTAGACGCCACCCTTTATGCGTATCTTTCAGAAGAAAAGAATCGCAAGGATTGGTAGCAGGCATGCGCCTGTTTTTTAGTGTGAGCGAGGCATAACCAGCCGTTAGAACCGATCGCAGCCCGCGCTGGGCTGCTCCAGGTGATCTTTTCGTTATGCAGTTATGGAGGATTTAGCTTATGAACGAAAATATCAAAATTCAAGAAGCCGAGTATTTCCTTTCTCGGATGTGTGAAAATAATGAGCGACCATTTTTCACTTACAATCTAAGTGCATTTTTGACAGCGGCGCGTTCTGTCCTTCAATATGCACTTAAAGAATCGGAAACTAAACCAAATGGAAAGAGTTGGTACGATTCTGCTGTTCAAAGTCGGCCTGTTGTCAAATTTTTTAAAGATAAGCGCGACATTAACATTCACGCAGAGCCGATAAATCCGCCCGCAGAAATAAATATTGGAATAAACGATGCCATAGCGCTTTCTGACGAGGTATTCATCACTCTTACAGATAAGGATGGAAATGTTGTAGAGAAGGAAATGGTACCACGATCTCAGCCAACAAGGGAAATTCAATCCAATGAGCCGGTAGTTAATTATAGATTTATTTTTAGAGATTGGAGCGGTAGTGAGGATGTCGTTGCTTTATCACGACAATATATAAAAGAACTTAATGAAATCATAAGTGATGGTGTTGCAAGAGGTTTCATTGCAGGTTAATCTTCTGAAAATTTATAAAATCGCATAACCCGTCGCTCCAGCCGATCGCAGCCCGCTGGGCTGCTCCGGGTGAGCTTTTCGTTGGGCGACTGCCTCCCCAAGCCAGGAAAACAAAGATGCACAAAAGCACCAAAACGACGATTCCCGTAACAGCAGAGTACGGTACAACGATGCCGACATCATTGTTCAATACCCCTCCGCCTGTTGACCTTATCGGACTTCCAACGGGTAATTTCTGGATTCATGAATTCCCTGCGGACATAGCCGCCGCAGAGACCGTGCAGATAGTGCTTAATGATGTAAACAAGAAGCTCATAAACTTCTCGGACGACAAACTACAACCAGACAGGCACCCTAAGCAGCCTGACAAGATGGTGAGATATACAGAGATCGCCCTTCGATTCCCCCAAAAAATCAGGGCCATGAAGCTCTTCTTGGACATGAAAACACGGATAGTTTTCGTGTTTGGAAAAAGAGACTCTCCAATCGTGATAAGGCCAGAAATCTTAAAGCCGGCCGAAGCCCATATCATTACGTACTACAAGAAGCAGAATAAGAAGAAAGTTTTAAATGCATGCTTCTTTGGCTCTGGGCATCCGGTGGCCGACATGCACCGCGCCATGGCAAATTGTGAGGTCGTGATTGCCGTAGACACCAACTCCCGAGATGTTCCCGGTACCGGGAAAGTTGCTGCAACAACAGCCATAGAGGCCAACATCAATATCGTCACCGAAGATGCTTGCCACTTTCAGTCAGGCTCAATGCGGCAAAAAATCACGATAGACCCATCAGGCAACCCCGAGATTTTCGGAATTGGCACCATGTTGCGTCACTTCTTTGACACAAACCCCAAGCTTAGAGACAAACCGGTTGGCGTCATTACTGATACCGAACTTGACCTGATAAAGGGCATGAACCAGCGAACGATCCCGTTTTTCGAAACGATGCTACTTCCCGAGAATATCACTCTGTTCTATGCAACAAGGGACAGCGGATCTGCTGAATTTATGGCAAATAAGTTAATTCGCATGTGCGACAACGCGAGTACCGAGTACCTCGATAGATATCTCAACGATAGCTTACCGCTTAGTAGAGGCTGACAGTCGCCCAACAATGCCAATTTAACTCGGACGCAAAAACGCGCTGGCTATTGGCGGCGTTGGGGTTTAAAATGAAAAATAATCAAGTAAAAGAAAGGGATAATTATGGCACTCTTGAAATGTCCTGATTGCAACAGACAAATAATATTGAAGATCACTACTGTCCCAACGTTTTATTTTGGTGATAATGTAAAGTATAGAAAACAATGAGAATAAGCAATAGAAAGTTATTTATCGATTTGAAATATTTTT
>WRPE01000027.1 GCA_009773315.1 Syntrophaceae bacterium | reverse complement strand
GAATCCAAAAGCTTGTTATTTAAACTGCGTTTTGCAAAAATGTAGTGCCAGAAGGAATTTTAATCGCTCCCATCACGCCGTATTTACTGAAGTATTTTTAGGCCGTGTTAAAGATGGGTTAAGGTTGATAGTGCATGGCTCATAGGTGATTTGCGCCGTGCGCCTGCCGCAATATGTTCAAAATAACAGAAAAAAATACTTGTCTCAATCCATAATCAATGAAATATTTCGCGCGGAAAGGAAAAGGAAAATAGTATGGACATTGTTCAAGCGATCATTTTATCTATTGTGGAAGGAGTGACCGAGTTTTTACCCGTTTCATCCACCGGTCACATGATTCTGGCTTCTTATCTCATGAATATTCATGACGATGCTTTTGTGAAAACCTTTGAAATCGCCATTCAGATCGGGGCCATTCTGGCGATTGTGATGCTCTATTACAAACGTTTCATTCAGGGCATCAACATCTACATCAAGCTCTTCATTGCTTTTATTCCAACGGCTATTATCGGTTTTCTGGCTTATAAAACCATCAAAACTTATCTGTTCAACCCGCTGGGGGTTTCGCTGGCGCTGATTATCGGCGGCGTCATTTTGATTCTCATCGACAAGTGGGTAGTGACCCGGGAAAGCCGATATGTCGATCTCGAAGACATCTCTTACAAAAACGCCTTTTTTATTGGACTGGCGCAGTGCGTGTCTATGATTCCCGGCGTGTCGCGCGCCGCGGCAACCATCATCGGCGGCGTCGGAAATGGTTTGAACAAAAAGCAGGCCACGGAGTTTTCCTTTCTGCTGGCCGTTCCCACCATGTGCGCGGCGACGGGATACGATCTACTCAAGACCGACGCCACCTTTTCATCGCATGGACTGATGCTTCTGGCGATTGGTTTGGTCGGGGCCTTTCTTTCCGCGTGGCTGGCGGTAAAAGTCTTTATCCGGTTTGTGGAAAACCACGGCTTCAAAGCCTTTGGCTACTACCGCATTGTTATTGGGGTTGTTTTCATCCTTTATATGATGATCAGCGGATCGAAATCGTTTCTGGAAGCTTTATAAAATTCTGCATCAACGTCCTGCCCGGAAAATCAGCCTGTATGAGCACGTAATTCAAGATCTTGGATTGGACAAAATAATCAGCGCATGCGGGCACACACTATCGCCTGACGGGTTTCTCGTTCTTGACGATTGCATTGGATATCCGGATTGCTTCCTGGAAAGCGTAATCAACACGGGCGATCATACGCTCTTAATCGGGAAAATCATTGCGGGAGCCATGAAAAACGCCGTCAAAACTGTTACGTTATCGACGAACGGCTATGACGGCGTCTATCGCGGCGGGAAATAACAGAGAGCACATGAAATACAATCCCTTTGCCCGATCAGATGGCGCGTCAGATACAACTGTCTTCATCGTGGGAGAACTGTTGAAGGCCTTGGGGTTGGCCTGAAAGATTCAACTGGCTCTTTTCAGAATGAATGTGGTATGTTTGCAACGCACAGCGCGTAAAAGTTAAATGACTGTTTCAGGTGTTCATTAATTTCATAATATAGGCCATTTAAGGAGGTTGCAGCATGAAAAGAAGACTTTTATCCAAACTCCTTGCTTTCGTCTTATTCGCCCTTCTTATTCCGTGCATGGCTCAAGCACGCGACATCACTCCAATTGTTTCCACCGACTGGCTTCTGGCCAATCTTAAAAATCCCAAACTGGTGATCCTTGATGTACGGCGCGTGGAAGATTACCGCGAAGGCCACATTCCAGGAGCAGTCAGCGCCTTTTACGGGGCCTGGGCCTACATGAAAGACGGTTTGTATTCATCCCTGCCGGATAAAGATGACATTGACGATACCATTGGATACTTCGGCATTGGTCTTAACAATTGGGTTGTGGTTATGGGCAGCATGGATACGCCGCGCCTGAGCTACCAGAGCGCTCGCGTCGCCTGCACGTTGCAATATGCAGGTATTGAAAACGTCGCACTCCTCGACGGCGGGATCAACAAGTGGATCAAGGAAAAGAAACCTATGTCCACAAAGATCGAGCGACGCAAGGCAAATAAATTCCAGGGGAAATATACAGGTGAAGTATTTGCTGACAAAAACTATGTCAAGGAAAGACTGAGCAAACTGATCCTTCTGGATGTCCGTGAGCGCGAATTTTTTACCGGTGAGAAAAAGATGGATTGCGTTCCCATGAGAGGGCACATCCCCGGCGCGTTTAATATGCCGACCTCCTGCGCTTTCAACGAAGACAAAACCTTCAAAACAAAAGAGGAACTTACCGCCATCGTTGAAGCAGCCGTCGGCAAGAACCGCTCCGCCGCGATCGTCACTTACTGCGATATGGGGCAATGCTGTCCGACATGGTCGTATCTGATGGAGCAGGTCCTGGGCTATCCGAATGTAAAACTCTACATCGGTTCCATGCAGGAATGGACGCAGGACACGAGCGCGCCCGTGACCATAAACAATAAAACGCCGAAAGCGGACAAGTAATTATTTTACAGTTCGCCCGCAGGCAGGACACATAAACCATTGATCAAGAGGGTTTCAATTTAAAACGCCAGAGCATCTTTTGCTCCGTCCGGCACAATACCGTGACTGAAAAAAAGCAATTTGTACCGGCGCATGCGTTGATTCAGAAATCGATGGGGATGCCCTTAAAATTGTAAGTTACTGTCCATTCACTCAGAACGTATCGATTAATCTTTAATAAACCGCAGTCGAACCGGGGCATCCAACATGCACCGGAGTGGGTCTGCGGCTATTGACAATATTTCTTGCCCTCAGTATCTATAGCTTCGATGTCTGCCCCTTTCTCAATTAGAGTTTCCAAGCACTTTTGTGATTTGATGCAGAAGATAGGTGTTTTGCCTTCCTTGTCTCGAGCATTGACATCCGCCCCTCCGGCAATCAGGACGACCATGGAGTCTATGCGTGAAAAGAATAGCGGTGTTTGCTGCTTATTATCGCGGGCATTCACGTCAGCCCCGCTCTGGATAAGCATTTCTGTGATTTTTTCGATTTGTCCGGGGGTGGACCTATCTCCCAAGACGGTATTAATTATGTGCAGTGGTGTCTTTCCGTCATTGTCCCGGGCGTTTACATCGGCTCCGTTTTTCAGGAGGAACTCGACTGTCTTTACGTCACCAAGTTTCACCGCGTCGTTCAGAGGAGTATTCCCGTCATTGTCACCGGCGCTAATATCTGCTCCTCCGGCCAATAGAAGAACAATGCAATCATACAGAGGAACCTTTTCGGAGTCAGCAAGCTTTACCAGTTCCGGAACAAGGCTGTGGAGTATCGTTCTTCCGTCCTTGTCGCGGACAGTTACATCAGCGCCCGGCCGCACCAGCAGGCGCGCGACTTCCGTTCTGTTCCCTGACCGGACGGCCTCGATAAGCGCCAGCCTGATATCCCCTGCCTCACTTTTTCCTTCCTTCCGACACCTCTCAAGGGCAGAGGTTATGACTTTCGAGACAAACCTGAATATCTGTTGCACAAAATCCTCCTTTACAGAAAACTAGGCACCATGGGGGACGCACTACCTGAACACCGTTTCCAGAATTGCAGGAATCGGCGTTTCAAAATGCATACACTTGCCGGTTGCCGGATGGGTAAACTCCAGGGTTCCCGCATGCAGCGCAAGACGACGAAGCGGATTGGTTGTCGCCCCGTATTTCTTATCACCGGCGATACTGTGACCTATGTCCTGAAGATGAACGCGTATCTGATTTTTTCTGCCCGTCTTTAATTCAACTTCCAGCATTGAATATCGGGAATTCCTTTTCAAAACTCGGTAACGGGTAATCGCTTTTTGTCCATCTCCCGGCGTATTTGACGAATACACTTTCAATGATTTATTTTCCTTAAGAGAGGATACAATTTCACCTTTCATGTTTTTGACACATCCTTCGACGAGAGCATAGTATATCCGCTTCGTAACGACGGCATCCCAATTGTCCTGCAATTTCTGCTGAATCTCTTTGCTTTTTGCAAACATCATGACACCCGAGGTATCACGATCAAGGCGATGAACAACATGCAGTTCCGCGTTGTCATGGTTTTTTTTCACGGCGCTCTTTAAAATGCTGAAGGCGGTTTCGTCATTTCCCTTTTCACTGGCGACGGAAAGAAGCCCCGCCGACTTCTCAATGACGATAAGATGCTCATCTTCATAGAGCAAATTCATTTTCCGGAGCGTCAGGCTCTGTGATGTTTTCTTTTTCAGGACGATGACATCCATCCCCGGTTCGAGTTGATAATTAAACCCAGTGACGAACTGATCGCGAATCATGATCTGCTTTAATTCAATAAGCGCCTTTACGGATTTCCGGCTCCGGCCAGGAAATGATTCGCAGAGAAACTCAAGAAGTCTGACCGGGCGCGTAACGCTTAGATTGAATATTCCATTCCTTCCAGGCAAGAGCACCGGCTCCGAGAACTGCTGCATTTTCCCCCTTTAACTGCGAAGGCAAAATTTTTACTGTCCCCCGGAAAACAGGGAAAATATTTTTTTCCATGGATAGTTGAGTCGGCTTAAAGATAAATTCGCCGGCTTTTGCAAGTCCACCCAAAATAAATATTGCTTCAGGATTTGTTATCGCAACCACATCGGATAATTTAACCCCCAATATTTCTCCAGTAATTTCAAAGGCCTCCCTTGCGATAGCATCACCTTTTGTTGCTGCCTCATAGATCATTTCTGAAGTAAGCTCACTAAAACTTACATTCCTTAGATCACTTTTTTCGAATCTTGTACAAAGGATATTGAATAAGGTCCGTTTGATTCCTGTTGCGGAAACATAGGTTTCCAGACAACCCTTATTGCCGCATGTGCAGATACGACCATTTTGTTCAACATTCACATGTCCCAGTTCGCCTGCAAATCCATCTTGTCCATAAACCAGATTGCCATCCACAACAAAAGCACTCCCAAGACCTGTTCCCAAAGTGATGACAACAAAGTTTTTCATGTTTTTCGCGCCCCCATAAACCATTTCGCCTATGGCAGCAGCGTTGGCATCATTGGTAAGCACAACAGGTAAGTCGGGGAAATATTTTTTAAACTTTTCGACGAACGGCACAATCCCTTTCCATTTCAGATTTGGCGCATGCTCTATGGTACCCCGGTAGTAATTTCCGTTGGGCGCACCGACTCCGATACCTTTAATATTTATTTCTTCACTCAGTGAATCACATTGACCCTGAATTTCTTTGTGCAAATGTTCTGAAAATTCATTAAAATCAACGAATTGATCTGTTTTGATCAAATTCACTCTGAGACATTGCCCTTTTTTGTCAACAAGCCCATATTTTGTAAAGGTGCCTCCTATATCAATTCCAACGACTGCATCAATCATGTTTCATTCCCTTAATTTCCTCCATTTAGGCACACAATGATCTCCCCCCGTCGTTTGAATACATAATGATGGCATAATGTACAACATGATGGGACTCTATGACAAGAGCTAAAACGCATTGACTGCTTGCTTATAAAAATGTTATCTGTAAAACGCATTTGCTTATATTAAATAACCAGGGAGATGATTATGCCCGTAAAAAAAGAAACCACACGAAAAAGCACGGCAAAAAAAGTTGCGCCGACCGCGAAGAGGACAAAAAAGCCTGACCTGAAAGCATTCTTGGAAGAAGTTGAAAAAAAGGCATATGAACTCTATGAGAAGAGGATAGAATCAGGCGTTTCCAGCGATGAAATCTCTGACTGGTTCCAGGCCGAAAAAGAAATTAAAGAAAAGTATAAATTATAGTTCTTTGCTAATTTCCTGATCAGAATTAATTTTGTCTGCCTGTTTTTCCTGCGGCCTTCATCCGTAAGATCGTCCATGATCTCAAATTTGCCATTACTGCGCAACCATTCTATCTTGTTATGCAGGCGAGTGCCCTATTTGTCCTTGACATACAAAAATGGGTTCCTCTATACTGACCCAGAATACAAGCAGGCTCTTATCAAATCTTGCCAGGGGGTGAAAAATCATGATCAACAGAAATGAAGGCCAGTCGAATCTCCTGAACATTTATAGCCCTATAGAAACCAAGATTTCGACCGAAGTGACACGCCAGACACTGGTGCTGTTGCTGGCCGGTGGCGAGGGTTCCCGCCTGGGAGAACTGACAAAATGGCGTGCCAAGCCGGCAGTCCCTTTCGCAGGCAAATACCGTATGATCGATTTCACTCTGTCGAACTGCGTCAACTCCGGCTTGCGCCGTGTTGGCGTGCTGACACAGTATAAATCGCATTCGCTGATCCGCCATTTACAGCACGCCTGGAGTTTCCTGCGCGCCGAGATCGGCGAGTTTGTAGAGATTATTCCGGCCCAGCAGCGTATGAGCAAAGAATGGTACCGCGGAACGGCTGACGCCCTCTACCAGAACCTCGATATCATTCACCGCCACTCGCCGAAATATGTGCTGGTGCTTGGCGGCGATCATATCTACACCATGGATTATTCGAATATGCTGATGCAGCACGTTAGATCGAAGGCGGACATGACGGTAGCCTGCATCGAAGTCCCACGCGAGAAAGCGCGTGAGTTCGGCGTCATGTCAGTCGATGAAAACCTGAGCATCACCCGCTTCACCGAGAAACCATCCCATCCTGAAGCCATGCCCGACAAGCCCGATACAGCCCTGGCCTCCATGGGCATTTATGTCTTCTCGACCCGTTTCCTGTACGACACTTTGATCGAAGATGCCAAAGATGAAATGTCTTCCCACGATTTTGGCAAGAACATCATCCCGCGAGCCATTCCCAACAGTCTGGCAAAAGCGTATCCTTACCGTAACGAGCAAGGCAAGATGGCCTACTGGCGCGACGTAGGCACTCTGGATGCCTATTGGGAGGCAAACATCGAACTCTGTTCCATTGAGCCGGAATTGAACCTGTATAATCAAAACTGGCCGATCTGGACTTACCAGGTGCAACTTCCGCCGGCGAAGTTTGTCTTTGATGATGAAGGGCGGCGCGGCGTAGCCATCGATTCACTGATCAGCAGCGGCTGTATCATTGCCGGTGCGCATGTAAAGCGCTCTGTCATTTTTTCTGCAAGCCGTATCGAAACCGGCAGCCTGGTCAAGGACAGCGTCATATTGCCCGGGGTTTACATCGGCAAAAACTGCCGAATTATCCACGCCGTTATCGACAAGGGAACGCTCATTCCTGATAATACCGTCATTGGTGAAGACCATGCCGAGGATGCAAAACGTTTTCATATCAGTGAAGGGGGTGTCGTTCTGGTGACACCGGAGATGATGGGACAGGATATCATGTTTGGCAGCACATCCATCTATTAGATCTGCGTAAAGCCGGTTTCGATAAGCTGGAGCCGACTTTCCGCCGCTTCCCGTGTGGATTCACATACCGCATAGTAGATCTTGATCTTTAATTCCGTCCCGGACGGACGGATACAAATCCACGCAGATTGTTCCAGCTTCAGTTTGACGGCGTCGGTTGCCGGTAGTTCAATATCCGACGCACGGCCGTCCGCATCGGTGCGAGTTCGCGAAAGGTAGTCCTCGGTATATTTCACAGCCAGATCGCCGATAGCGGCAACTGGTTTTTCACGCAACCGGGTCATGATCTCCTTCATTTTGTCCATACCGTCGAAACCGGTGAACGCCAGATTCTTCACACCCTCCAGGTAATAACCATGCGTCTTGTATAGCGTTTCCAGCACTTCAAGCAGACTATGGCCCCGGCTCCTGTAATACTGAGCCGCCTTGCACAAAAGCAGCGCCGCAAGCACACCGTCTTTATCGCGGGCGAATGTGCCGGCCAGAAAACCAAAGCTCTCCTCAAAGCCAAAAATAAAATCAGCATCCGCCTGCTCATATTTTGTAATGAGCTCAGAAATAAAACGAAACCCCGTTAACACGGTATAGGAATGAACACCATAATATCGCGCAATGGCGTCCGCCATACCGGTGGAGACAAACGACTTGATAATGTAATCGGACGAACGGAGCATACCTGCTGCGCGGCGTATTTCAAGCATATAGTTGATCAATAGACATCCGATCTGATTGCCGGTCAGCATAGCGTATGTGCCATCGGGTCTGCGCACGGCCGCGCCCATGCGGTCTGCATCCGGGTCCGTGCCAATCGCAAGATCGGCCTCCAGGCGCGAGGCGAGCGCAATGGCCATCTTCATCGCGCCTGGATCTTCGGGATTAGGAGAATTCACTGTCGGGAAAAAGCCGTCCGGCATTCTCTGCTCCTCGACAATAAAAAGATTCTTTATCCCGGCTGCAGGAAATACATGTTCGACCGTGCGCAGCCCCGTTCCGTGAAGCGGTGTATAGACAACCTTCAGGTCTTCGGCGCTCTGGGCACCGCACAGGGCAATCATGCATTCATAATAAAGCCGGTCAATCTCTTCGCCGATTTCAAGGATAAGGCCTTTTGCAACACCCTCCCGATAACCGATCCTTTTAACATCCCTGAACGGATCCAGCTTTCGGATGCAGGCCATCACATCGCGGCTTTCCTCCGGACCGAGCTGCCCGCCGTAAGCGGCATAGACTTTGTATCCATTGTATTGGCGGGGATTGTGGCTGGCCGTGATTACGATGCCGCCGTCCGCTTTTAAATGCCGCACGGCGAAGGATAATTCGGGCACGCTCGTCAGTTGCTCGAATATGCAGGCCCTAATGCCATTGCCCGCAAATACGCATGCCGCTTCTTTGGCAAATTCGACGGAAAACTGCCGGGAATCATACGCAATGACCATACACGTTGCAGCCTTATCGTCAGCTAACAGATAGTCCGCCAGCCCTTGCGTCGCACGACCAACAACGTAACGATTTATTCGGGTAGTGCCTGCACCGATGACACCACGAAGCCCCGCCGTTCCAAATGGCAGATCACTGATGAAACGTTCTTTAATCTGAGCGTCGTCCCCTTTGATGGACTCCAACTCGGACAACAGATTCTCTTCTTGGACGGATTCTCTCCAGTGTAAATATGTTTCCTGGTATGTCATCATGATCTCCCGGTATGGTTTTGCTCTGCTTCCCTATTCTGCACGCTACGCCGTTTAGTCAGCCTATCTTGAGCCACACGGCGCTCAAACCCTCCAGCGTAATTTCCAGCAGGGCATCGCGAAGCTCGTACTGCTGCCGGCTCAGTTGACAGGTGAATGAACCGTTTAACATAGAGCGCAAGGTCCTTTGATGTGCCTCGGCAAACAGTGAATTTTTGCTCAAAAAATCGAACACGACGAGCCTGCGTGTTTCCGAACGATTGACCGCCACAAAATAAACGCCATCCACGGCCTGCCGGCCCAAGGCATCACGCCCTCCGACCACGTAGCGCAGGACGCCGAGACAATCGGCATCGGGGGCAAAGAACACAACATGACCCGTCATGAGCGCGTCCGCCGATTTGCGCAACCGCGCCAATTGACGGTAATCCGGCGTCAGATCATACGGCGCTTCCGCAAAAGTCCCTCTGTTGAAGGGATCGAGAAAACCGGTCATACCTTTTTCATCTCCGTAATAAACGCAGGGCACGCCGGGAAGACAATATTGCAGGACCACGGCCAGGCGCTGACGCCTGGCACCTTTTTTGTTCTGGCTGTCGCTGAGGATGAACGAGGCCTGCTGTTCCCGGGACATTTTATGCGGATCGATGCGCGCGCTCAAGGCGGTGCGCACGCGCTCCACATCGTGGGACGAAAGCAGATTGGTCAGCGCGTAGTACATGGGTCCGGGGTAATTCGCCGCCTGATCCACCAAAAAATATTTCAGGTCGCAGGCATCGGACATCCCCTTCAAAAAACCGATCACAGCGTAGCGCAGCGGATAATTCATGACGGAATCGAGAATGCCCCCCAGCGCATAACGGCGCTTGACACCGTAACTGTATTTCGTTGTCGCGTCTTCCCAGACCTCGCCAATCACCACGGCTTCGGGCTGTGTCTGTTTCGCAGCGGTATAGATCATCGCCAGCACGTCGTCCGGCAATTCGTCGGCCACATCGAGACGGTATCCTTTCGCGCCCGCTTTAAGCCAGTGCCGGATGACGCTGTTCTCGTCCGTAATGACAAAAAGCTGCCAGCCGGGTTCGCCCTCATTGATCTCAGGCAGCGATTTAAATCCCCACCAGCATTGGTATTGGTCGGGATAGTGTTCAAACATGTACCATGGGTAATAAGGCGAATCCTGAGTATTTGCGGCACCCTGGCTTTCATAAGCACCCTCCCGGTTAAAATAGATACTGTCAGAGCCGGTGTGGGAAAACACGCCGTCCAGTATGATGCGGATGCCCAGGTCATCCGCCTTTCGGCACAATGACTCAAAATCCGCCTCTCTGCCCAGCACCGGATCGATGCTGAAGTAGTCGGCGGTGTTGTAACGATGGTTGGACGCCGCCTCAAATATCGGATTCAAATAGACCACATTCACACCAAGGCTTTGCAGATAGTCCAGAGACGCCTCGATGCCCTGGAGCGTGCCACCAAAGTAATCGCACGGTTCATAGGCTGCTTCGCCGGGCAGCGGGGTGAAAAGCGGCGTTTCGTCCCACTTTTCATGATAATAGACGCGGCGGCCTTTGGAACGGTGATAGGCCATGCCCTTCTGCGCCGTCTGATCATCGCTGCGTCGGAAACGATCGGGGAATATCTGATACATTACGCTTTTTTGAAACCACTCAGGTACCGTAAAACCGGCATCGTAAACAGTCAGTTGATACGCAGGGGGGGGATCGGTATAGACACAACCGATGCCTCCGGTGCGTCTTCCCCCAGCGCCGTAATAGCAAAGCTTACCTCCAAGATTGACCGTAAAATAATACCAGTACACATCGGGAACCGACGGCGCTGTGATATCAATTTGCCAATATTCGTCCGACCGCCGCATGAGATGGTCCTCGCGGAATCCCTCGCTGAACAGGCACAGATACACACTGTCCACCTTCTCCAAACTCGTCCGGATACGCAGGGTAACAGGGGTACAGGTGGCCAAAGCCCCCACAGGATCACGGAACCTATACAGCGACGAGTCGTGCAGCATTTCATTTCTGTAATTGATCAACATCGCCCCCACAAACCTTTTAGATTTCAGATCGAATCCAACCCCCAGATCATCCGGTTATAATCGTCTATCGTCCGGTCAACGCTGAAGTATCCCGCACTTGCCGTATTAACCGCGGCCTTTCTCGTCCAGGCGGGCGTATCGGTGTAGGCGGCCAGTATATTTTCAAACGCGGCGCGATAAGCGTCAAAATCATAGAGCAGAAAGTATTTGTCCGCACGGTCATAGTCTCCAAATAACAGCGATTGGTAAATTTCCTGAAACCGGTCTTTGCCGACACCCGGCAGCGTTCCATCCACCAGGCGTGAAACGGCGTCGCGAATATCCGCATTCCGGTCAAAATAATTTTTCGGCTGATAGAGATTTTCCGTCTCCATCCAGGCAATCTCCTCCGCGCGAGCGCCGAAGATAAAGATATTGTCTTCTCCCACCGCATCAAATATCTCTATGTTTGCGCCATCCATCGTTCCAAGCGTCACGGCGCCGTTGAGCATGAATTTCATGTTGCCTGTTCCGGAGGCTTCGCAACCCGCCGTTGATATTTGTTCGCTGATGTCCGCCGCGGGAATCAGCAGTTCGGCCAGAGAGACATTGTAGTTCTCCAGAAAAGCAACCCTTATGCTGTCCCTGGTGCGCGGATGAGCTTCCACAAGAGCGGACACCGCGTTAATGAGACGGATGATGCTCTTGGCTCTCCGATACGCGGGCGAGGCCTTGGCGGCAAACAGGAACGTTACAGGCCGGGGTAAAGAATACCCCTCGTTCCCGGTAAAGCGATTGTACAGATATAAAATGTGCAACACTTTTAAAAGCTGACGCTTGTATTCGTGCAACCGCTTGGCCTGCACATCAAAAACCGAGTCGGCATCAAGTGTAATTCCTTGTTTTTTATAAACATGTTCGGCGAGGCGTCGCTTGTTTTGCTGCTTGACACTCGCAAAATCGGCCAGAAAGCGCTGATCATTCACCAGCGGCTTCAACCGTACCAACTCGTGGTAGTCGCGGATGAATTTATCGCCGATATGATCGGCAATCAGCGTGCACAGGGCCGGATTGGCCGCTGCAAGCCATCGTCTCTGCGTAATACCGTTGGTAATGGCCGTAAACTTCCCGGGGAACATCACATAGAAATCGCGGAAGGTGCGGGTCTTCAGGATTTTGCCGTGAAGCTGGGAAACGCCGTTGACAACATGACATACCGCGACGCACAGATTGGCCATGCGAATCTCATCGTAAGCGATAATGGACATATGAGATATTTTGTCCCGGTCTTCCGGAAATGCTTTGCTGAGTTTTTGGTTGATGCGTTCGTTGATTTCGGAAATAATCGCGTACACACGCGGCAGCATAGACTTGAATAACTGCTCGGGCCAGGCCGCCAGGGCCTCCTGCATGACCGTGTGGTTGGTGTAGTTGAATACGCGACTCACGATACCGTATGCGTCGTCCCACCCGAGGCCTTCTTCGTCGATCAGGATGCGCATCAGATCCGGGATCGCCAACGCCGGATGCATATCATTGATCTGGATCACGATTTTTTCGGGCAGCGTGCGTACATCACCATAGTTCTTCTTATGTTCGCGCACCATGCACTGCATCGTTGCGGAGGCCAGGAAATAATACTGTCTGAGGCGCAGCATTCTTCCGGTAATATGGTTGTCCTTAGGGTACAGCACTTTGGATATGGACTCGGCAAGCTCTTTCTGCTGCAACATGTAGACAAAGTCACCCTTGTTAAAAGAATGAAGATCAAATACGGTGGGACATTCCGCACGCCATAGACGGAGCCTCGCCGGTGTATGACTTTCATAGCCGATGACCGGCATATCGTAAGGCACCGCAATCACCGTCTGATAGTTTTTATGCGCGATCGTCAGGCCGTCGTCCGTCCAGACTTCTTCAACCGTGCCCTCAAAACGCACTTCCATCTGTTCTTCGCGCCGCTCGATTTCCCAGATATCCCCTTTTGCCGTCCAGTCGTCCGGCACTTCCGTCTGTTTACCGTCTACGATGCGCTGGCAGAACATACCATATTCGTAGCGGATGCCGTAGCCCGTTACAGGCAGGTTCAGCGTCGAAAGCGAATCAAGAAAACACGCGGCCAGCCGGCCGAGGCCTCCGTTGCCGAGAGCCGCTTCATTTTCCTGCTCTTCAAGCTTTTCAAAGGGGTAACCGATCTCCGTCATGACAGCCCGGTAATCTTCAAGCAAACCGAGATTGATCATATTATTGATGAGCGCCCGGCCCATCAAAAACTCGGCCGAAAGATAACAGAGTTTTTTGAGCCCCTTCTTTTCAATATCTTCGTTGGCCTTGACCCCCCGCTCGAGGATGATGTCGCGAATACTCATCGCCACCGCCTGGAACATTTCCTCATCCGAGGCATTCTCGAGCGAGCGGCCGTAATATCGTTTTAATTTGCCCTCGATGATTCCCTTAATTTTTGAAATTCCGTTTTTCACACGTATTCCTTCGATTGCAAAATTGGGAATATCCGAATCTCCCGCTGCAATGGCTGACTCTTTATGTGACGACGAAACGCCTGTCAACGAAAATCATGCTGCTCATTGTCCGGTCGTCAAAAGATACAGTTTCGCATAGGCCAGCGCGCTCTTTTGAAAACTCAAATTCTGGTTCATGGCCCGCTTTCGAAGCGAGTTCATGCGCTCTTTGTTCGAATAAATATTGAGTGCGTACCGCACGGTATGGAGCATATCGTGTGCGTTATAGTTTTCAAAAGAAAACCCGTTGCCTTCGTCCGTATATTCGTTATAGGGAGCAACCGTATCCTTCAGTCCGCCCGTCGCGCGAACAACTGGCAGTGTGCCGTATCGGAGAGCGATCATCTGAGAGAGGCCGCAAGGTTCAAACATGGAAGGCATCAGGAAGAAATCGCTTCCCGCATATATGCGATGAGCAAGCGGGTCGTTAAACTCCATCAGGCCTATCGCCCGGTTGTCCGTCCGATGGGCAACCCCTTGGAAGAAATGTTCATATTCCTTATCCCCCGTCCCGATCAGCACAAAACCCGGACTCGCGTCCATCATCTCGTCGAATACGCTCAGCACGAGATCAATCCCTTTTTGTTTTGTCAATCGGGTCACCATTCCGATTACCGGCATAGCAGGGCCGATCTTGAGCCCGAGTTCGGCAATCAGGGCCTCTTTGTTTTTCTGCTTTCCCGAAAGCGATGCGGCGTCGAACGGATAGGGGATCAGCGGGTCGGCTGCCGGATTAAAGGCTATGGTGTCAATGCCGTTGAGGATGCCGATCAGGTCGTCCGCGCGTGTTTCCAGTATCCCGTCCAGCCCCTCACCATAATGCGGCGTCCGTATCTCCTGCGCGTATGTCGGGCTGACGGTGACCAGCTTGTCCGCAAAAACGATACCGGCCTTCAAATAATTAGCGCCGCCATGAAACTCGATATAGTCCGAATGATCATATCGGCCCTCGATATCCAGCAGATACGACGTGTAACCAAAATCAAAGCGCCCCTGATAACCCAGGTTATGGATCGACAAAACGGTCTTGCACCTCCCCTGCGGATGCAAATCGTATTGGGTCTTAAGCAGCATGGGGATCATCGCCGTGTGCCAGTCATTGACATGGATAATATCCGGATCAAAACCAATTACAGGTATCGCTTCGATAACCGCGCGGGAAAAGTACGCATACTGTTCGCCCTCGAAATTGCCGCCGCAGTAGATGGTGTGACCGAAGTAATGTTCATTGTCGATAAAGTAAACCGGTATGCCATCCCAGTCGTACTGTTCAACACCCACGTATTCAGAATGCCGGCCGATATCCACGCTGAAGCTGACAATGTGCCGTACACGCTCCCGGTATTGGTCCTTGATGACGCGATGAAACGGCAGCATCAGGCGGATATCGAATCCCAGTGCTTTCAGCTCTCTCGCCAACGTTCCGATCACATCCGCCAGCCCTCCCGTTTTAGCAAACGGCGCACATTCCGCTCCGGTCATAAGGATCCCGGGCAGAACTTCCCTATTTTTTTCCGCCATGATTATTTGCAGTTCTTTGTTCATGTCACCCTACCGATCCCTTTTCATCATAATCAAAATATACGGCCGTAAGCGGCGGCAGATTAATCGCAGCTCTGTAAGGCTGTCCGGCAAATCCTTCGTGGGATGCCGTGATGATCGCCTTGTGATGATGACCGCTTCCGCCAAACAACACATTATCGCTGCTGAACGTCTCTCGCAGCCGCCCATGGCCCGGCAGCGCGATCACAAAATGTTCCACCGGCACCGGCGTGAAGTTGAAAGCGCAAATACAGACGTCACCGGGCCCGTCGCCGCGGCGCATAAAGCTGATCGCGCTGTGCTGCGCTTCGTCCACATTCAGCCAGGTAAATCCCCCCCAATTATCTTCGATCTGATAAAGGGCGGGGCATGCGGTGTAAAAAGCATTGAGCGCCTTCACATATTGTTGCATCTGGCGGTGCCTTTCATGCGTAAGCAGAAACCAGTCGAGCGGCTTTTGATGATCCCATTCGATGAACTGCCCGAACTCGCTTCCCATAAACAACAGTTTTTTCCCGGGATGCGCATACATAAAACCGAGTAAGGCACGCATGGACGCGAACTTCTCATCATAAGTGCCATACATCTTATTGAGTAGAGATTTCTTGCCGTGGACAACCTCGTCATGCGAATAAGGCAGAATAAAGTTTTCAGTAAAGGCATAGCACATCGAAAACGTCAGTTTGTCATGATGATCATGACGGAAAAAGGGATCCATCGACATATACTTGAGCGTATCATGCATAAAACCCATATTCCACTTGAATACAAAGCCGAGTCCCCCGTTATAGGGCGGCTTGGTCATCAGCGGATACGACGTCGATTCTTCCGCAATGGTGAGCGTGCCGGGATACCTGGTCAATATCACGGAATTCAGTTTTTGCAGAAAAGCCACCGCGGAATGGTCAATATTGCCCCCATCCTCGTTGGGCACATATTCGCCTTCATTGCGGGCATAATCCAGATAGAGCATCGACGTGACCGCATCGACGCGAATGCCGTCGATGTGGTAAACGTCAAAGAAATACATGGCGCTGGAAACCAGGAAACTGACAACCTCGGGGCGGCCATAGTTGAATATTAGTGTGCCCCATTGCGGGTGATTGGCCTGCATCGGGTTTTGATGTTCATAAAGGCATGTGCCGTCGAACCGGGCAAGGCCGTGTGCATCCTTGGGAAAATGGGCAGGCACCCAGTCCATAATGACCCCGATGCCTTTTGCGTGCATCGTATCCACAAAATACATAAAATCCTGTGGTGTACCGAAACGGCTTGTCACCGCGTAATAGCCGGTAACCTGATATCCCCATGAATCGTCTAACGGGTATTCGGTAACGGGCATGATCTCCACGTGCGTAAATCCCATCTCAACAAGATATTCAGAAAGCTCATCGGCCACATCCCGCAGATTCGCAAAGTGATACCCTTCGCGTGTGCGCCATGAGCCGATGTGCATTTCGTAGATGGTCATGGGCCGGCCGAGAGCGTTTTCTTCCGAGCGCCGCTGCAGAAATTCCGCATCGCGCCAATGGTAGCCGCCCAGGCGCCAGACCTTCGAGGCGGTCGCCGGGCGAACCTCGGCGTGAAAGGCGAACGGGTCCGCCTTGAGCACAATTCGGCCGTCGTAGCCTTTTATTTCATACTTATAACAGTCGCCGTTCCGAAGACCCGGCACAAACGCGACAAACACGCCGGTATTGAGCCGTTCCATCCGGTTTTTTGAAGCATCCCAGCCATTGAAATTCCCCACAACGCTGACATCCCGCGCATTGGGCGCCCATACCAGAAAGCGGTGCATGCCGAGTTCATCCACCGGGTGACAACCGAAGGTGGCATAAGCCTGCTGCGCCTCTCCGATGTTGAACAGATAAATCTCATCCGTATTGATATATTGCTGATAGTCCTTCATTTGCATACATTCTTAATTATTCGTCATATTGCCATTATCTTACTCATCCCAAACGGCCAAACAGCTTGGTCACATTCGCCAACTTCTGTATGGCTCCGTCATCAAATTGGCCCGGCAACAGCCGCCACTGCCAGTTTCCCTGCGATGTCTGCGGTCGGTTCATGCGTGCAGACGAGGTCAGCCCGAGGATATCCTGCATCGGGATGATGCACACATCCGCAACAGAACCTATGGCGAGCCGGATCAACTGCCAGTGCACACGCTTCTCATCGATGCCATCCAGGTAGGCATCCAGAAAAGCACGTTCGGCTGAGCAAAGCCTGCTGTACCAGCCCATGGTAGTATCATTGTCATGCGTTCCTGTGTATACGACACAGTTTTTTTCATGTCGGTGCGGCAGGTAAATGCTGCTGCCATCCGGAGAGAAAGCGAAATGAAGCACCTTTAAGCCCGGAAAACCCGTCGCTCGGAGCAGCTCAAAGACTTCCGGCGTCAGGTAGCCCAAATCCTCGGCAATCAGCGGCAGTTCACCCAGCACATTTTTGATTTTGCAAAAAAAGTCCAGCCCCGGGCCGGGAATCCATTGCCCCGTTGCGGCCGTCTTTGCATCAGCGGGTATCGCGTAGTAGGATTCGAATGCGCGGAAGTGGTCGATGCGCAGATAATCACACAGGGATATTTGATGAGCGATCCGCTTAGTCCACCATGCATAACCCGTTTTCCTCAGTATATCCCAGTCATAGAGCGGGTTTCCCCAAAGCTGCCCCGTTTCCGAAAAGTAATCCGGGGGACAACCCGCAACGCGTCCTTGTTTATCAAGGATGTCGCAGCCCATCCAGGCATCCGCGCTGTCCGGCGCCATGTAAATGGGCATATCTCCAATAATACTTATCCCTTTTCCGTTTGCATACTTGCGTAACACGTCCCACTGCCTGAAAAAAAGGTATTGAACAAATATGTGATAATGAACCTCCTTTTCCAAACGCAACATAGCGGCTTGCAAAGCGTTGCAACGTCTTTGCGCCAGCTCTTCCGGCCACTGATGGAAAGGCGTCATTTCATTTTCGCTTTTCAGCGCCATATACAGCGCGTAGTCTTGTATCCAGCCTTCGTGCTGTTTTTTAAATGCCTCGATCTGTTCCGTCAAACGCGCGGCGCTATGAAGGTATGCAAGATGCAGCACTTGCGACTTACCGATATATTGTGCGTAATAATCCACCGAACACGGATCACCCGTGAAAAGATTGTCACACATATCCAGTGCGTCTCGGGGGAGCAGGCCTTCATAATACAAATCGTCAAAATCAATAAAATACGGGTTGCCCGCAAAGGTACTGAAAGTCTGATACGGTGAATCCCCAAATCCCGTTGGCGAAATGGGCAGAACCTGCCAGTAAGTCTGCGCGCTCATTTGCAGCCTGTCTACAAATTCACGCGCACCCTGCCCGAGTGTTCCGATGCCAAACCGACCGGGCAGCGAAGATATGCCCAGCAATATACCGCTTCCTCTTTTCATGTATAATATCATACACGAGTTTGGCACTCATGACTATGCGATTTTCTACTTCCGCATTACACTGTTTTAAAGTTGTGCCATTTTGATTAACTCTTATCACTTTTCAGTAATCTTGTAAAAGGTGGCGTTCCTGTGACCGGCAAATTGATGAACTTCAGAAATGCGGGTTGGAATTTACGGAAATACTCACCGCCCAGTTTTGGATCGGACGTGGGCAGCTCCAGCGTGAGCGTAAAAATATTGCGTTCATGTCCGGCATAGTTCCCCAGGGAGCCGGGATAGTAGCCGAACTTTTTCAGTGGATGATTGGCTTCTTTAGATATTTTTTCCATCCACTGTTCAAAAGAATTCAGGTTGGACGACGGCCCGTCATAATCAAAAAAATTCAGAGGGGAATGAGCGCTCAAAATTTTCTGCGGTTTAAATCGTTTGATGAGCGCAACCTGAAAGAGCGTTTCCTGCTCGGAGGCCGCTTTGGGCCCCGGATAGTAACGCCGATTATTCTTGCCTTTCTCCAGCCACTGGCGATGAGCGTCGGGATGCCAACGTTTTGTGGGGAAATTTCGATTGATGTCCACACCAGCGGCATTAACTCTTGTGGGCAATGGCGCCAAATATCCATCAGGATTCACGAGCGGTGCAATCACGATACATTTATCCTGCACAATTTCGGGATGATCTTTAATATAATGCGCCAGCTTAAACATAAGATAAACTGCTGGCAATTCATCACCATGCACCCCGCCTAAAAATAAAATACAATTGCCCGACGGTTTGCCGAAATGCGCAAAAATCAGGGGATGATTATTTTTTGATGTCCGGTGATATTCCCAGGGGATCCTGTCGGGTTTAATATCCTGCCAGCCATACCGCACGTTCTGTTGCTCCAGAGTCCCGAAGAATTTCCTCAACTCCTGCGACGGTTGATCGGCGGCCCAAACCGCAGAAGACAAACATAAACCCCCAAAAACAGAAAAAACCAGACAAAAGCACAGGGCTGTTTCCTTGTACTTGAATATCATCCTAAACAAAAATAATTTACCAACGTCAAACAGGCTAATAGGCGTTTTCATCCCTCCATGTTTTTGAAAATCCACTGATCCGCCCGCTTCAACCTTTTACAAGCGGAATCCTTACCCAGGATTGCAAAGACCTTATCCAGTTCCGGGCCTTTGACTTTACCGGTGAGAGCTACCCGGACAGGCATAAACAAATTTCTGCCTTTGCCGCCGGATTTTTCTTTGGCGTGTTCTATCGCCGCGGCATATATTTCCTGCGAAGAACCTGAAGCGTGCTCCAGATATTCGCCAAAAGACCTGATCACTTTCCGCGCGTTTTCGGCATCAAGAATCTGTTTTGCGTCAGACGTAATTTCATAACGGTCATCAAAAAACAAATCGATGTGTTCGCCAATGTCAGCCAGTGTTGTCAATTCATCTTGAACTGTTTCGATCACATTCTTAAACCACTGAGAATCCAGTGTTTCCGGCAGATAACCAGACTCGAGCAAAAACGGATGAAGTCTCATTATTAAATCATTAGCATTCAGGCTTCTAATATAAATGGCGTTGAGCCAGCGGAGCTTTTCTTCATCAAAGACCGCGCCGCTTCTGGAAGCGCGTTCCAGTGAAAATGCTTCAACCATCTCCATTTGCGAGAGAACTTCCCGCCCACCGGTAAAAGAGCTTCCCAGCAGCCCTAAATAATTGATAAGAGCTTCGGGTAAAAATCCCTGTTTGCGGAATTCACCCACGGACACGGAACCGTGACGCTTGCTGAGCTTGGCGTGGTCTTTGCCCAGGATCAGGCAATGGTGGGCGAAAGCCGGCGGTTCAAACCCGAAAGCCCGATAAAGCATCATCTGCAAGGCTGTGTTGGAAAGATGGTCTTCGCCGCGGACAACATGCGTAATCGCCATCAAATGATCGTCAATCACCACCGCGAAATTGTAGGCGGGCATACCATTGGAACGGACGATGATAAAATCGCCAATGGATTCACCCTCAAATTTGATCGTCCCGCGAATCAGATCGTTAAATTCGATAGGGACCTGCGGTACTTTAAAACGGTAGGATGGTTTTCGGCCCTGCGCCGCATGCACCTCGCGCTGCTGAGAGTTCAGATTGCGGCATTTCCCCATGTAACGCGGCATGCGTTTGCTCAGAATCAGCGCCTGACGTTCCTCTTCGAGTTCTTCCTCCGTGCAGTAGCAAGGGTACACGAGATCCGCGGCAATCAGCTTTTTCAGATGATCCGCATATATACCCAGTCGCTCACTCTGCTTGTAGGGCCCATAAGCGCCGTCTTTCCCCGGCCCTTCATCCCAGGTAAGTCCCAGCCATTTCAAATCATCGAGCAGGTTGATCTGATAGGAAAGAGCGCTGCGGGATTCGTCCGTATCTTCTATCCGCAAGACAAAACTGCCGCCGTGATGACGGGCCAGCATCCAGTTGAATAAAGCGGTGCGCGCATTGCCCACATGCAGTTCGCCGGTGGGTGACGGTGCAAATCGAACTCTTGGCTTGTCAACCATTCTTGATCCTTTCCATACCATTGGCGATGGCCAGCACGGCAACGCCTTCCTCGCGGCCAACAAAACCCATGCCTTCATTGGTTTTGGCTTTGATGTTGACAGCTGTCTCTGAAATATTCAAAGCCATCGCAATATGGGCTGCCATCGCTCCGACATGTGTAGCGAGCTTGGGCTTTTCCATCATGACCGTGACGTCAATGTTATGGATGATCATTCCTTTGGCCTCGATGATTCGTTTCACCCGTTCTAAAAGAATGAGGCTGGATATGTTTTTGTAAGCCTCGTCGTTGTCGGGAAAATGCCTGCCAATGTCTCCACAACCGGCCATGCCTAAAAGTGCGTCACAGACAGCGTGCAGGAGCGCATCGGCGTCGGAATGCCCCAGCAATCCCCGGTCAAAGGGAATTTCAACGCCGCCCAGGATCAGTTTCCTGTCCGGAACGAATCGATGGCTGTCATAACCCAGCCCGCTCCGATAAATGATCTTTTCTTTCATTTTTTCTTTCATTAAAGCTTCTGCTATAATTAAATCTTCCGGTGTCGTAATTTTTATGTTTTCATATGAACCGGCAATCATCCGGACTTTCACACCTATTCGCTCAACTAAAGACGCATCATCGGTTCCATAATAATGACCTTTTTCCGCTGCTGCATATGCCCGGCATAAAAGGTCATACCGAAAAGCCTGGGGCGTTTGCGTCTGCCATAAATTCTGGCGAGGCAATGTTGCCAACACGATGTTTTCACCGGTTGTTTCCTTGATGGTATCTTTAGCCGCAACCCCGATGGACGCGGCTCCCTCTTGGGCCGCCACCTTCACAACCCGAACAATCATTTCTTCCGTTACAAACGGACGCACGCCGTCATGGACGATCACAACATCGCATGGCTTCGCGATAGCTTGAAGACCATTACGAACCGAATCCTGACGCTGAGAGCCTCCTTTTACAACGGTGGATACTTTTGTCAAACCGTATTTTTCAACAATCTGTTTCCGGACGAATACCATGTCATCTTGCGGCACAACCAGGATAACATCATCAGTGATCCCGGATTTCTGAAATACATGGAGTGTATGAACCAGCAAAGGCAGGGAGCTCAGGGAAAGGTATTGCTTGGCGACGTCGGCACCCAATCTTTTGCCGGTACCACCGGCGGGAATGATCGCTACTGTATTCATAACAACTCCAAAACAAAAACGGGCCCGGAAAACTATTTTCCCGGGCCCGTTCGCCAAAGGTACTTCTTTCCGACCAAAAAAGACGACAGAAATATGTTTTATTAATTAATACTCTTCTTTTCAACGGCTTCTTTCAATTCTGTGAAAATCATCCGGCCGGCCGTTGTTTGCAGCACACTTGTGACAACAACCTCAACATTCATATTAATCATTTTCTGCGCGCTATCCACGATAATCATGGTTCCGTCATCCAGATAACCGACCCCCTGCCCCTGTTCCTTGCCTTCCCGGATAATCTTGACCAGCATTTGCTCTCCGGGTAAAACCACCGGTTTCATTGCATTGGCCAGTTCATTGACATTCAGCACCCGCACACCCTGCAACTCTGCAATTTTATTAAGATTATAGTCGTTAGTCATGAGTTTGGCATTTATTTTCTGGGCCAGGGCCACGAGTTTGCCGTCCACGCCTTTTATTTTCGGGAAATCCTGTTCAACGATTTCAATATTTATTGCGGAGCTTTTCTGCATGCGATTGAGAATATCCAATCCCCGACGGCCTCTTGACCGCTTCATCGAATCAGACGAGTCCGCAATAAACTGCAATTCATTGAGAACAAAACGCGGAACAATCAGTTCTCCATCCATAAAACCGGTATCGCAAATATCTGCAATTCTTCCATCAATGATAACGCTGGTATCCAGCAAGCGGTTGTCAACACAATTCTTGCCTTCCGCCCCACGAAAATTGAACTCTTCCACTTTTTTTGACCCGAGAACTAATCCAAGGTAACCTAATATACCGGTCAGAAGCAGATAAATCCAGGGAACAACCTGCTGATTCTGTGTGATCTTGATGACCATATTCAACCCAAAACCAAGAATTAACGCAATCAGCAAACCGATGACCATACCGATAACACCGCCTGCGATTATTCTCAGAGATAGCTTGCGGATATCCTTTTCAACCCTGATGACCAGCAGCGCAACTATTAAACCTATAATAAATCCGATAACTGCCTGAAAAATAGCATACGAGTTTGTCGCTGCCAGCATATAATAAGCGATAAAATAACCGCTAATCGAACAGGCTAAAACTAATATTGCTCTTACGATCAACTGCGTCACCTCCTTTCTATAAAATTATATAAATGTCATATATATACATCAATAAACACCTAAAATACTTCTTAAATAATATGGAGGCCTCATTTTTTCCATGATCAAGGAAAGCTGATCCCGTCCTATTTTTATTTTTCAAAGAGCATGATATTATTGAACAAGTTATAGACTGCTATTGTACCGTAAAAATCATCTGTAAATCGTGTTCGACTTTCGCTTCCTGCGCATTAGTGGCCACAGATATTTCTTTAACCAGCAAATTTTTAGCGGTATCCATCATTTTTCGCTCTCCGAAGGAAAGATTCTTATCACTTTTTAAGATAAACAAATCCCGCAAAACACTGGCAATTTCGAACACAGAACCGGTTTTGATCTTCTCCAGGTATTCACGATAGCGCTTGTTCCAGGTTTGCTTATCGATGGTGACATCTTTATTGCGCAAAATTTCATACACTCTGGGTATTTCCTTCTCCAGAATGACCTCACGAAGCCCCACAGCCTTGGCCGATGTCGTCGGGATCATGATCTTCATGCCGTTACCCATAATTTTCATTACATAAAAAGGCTGCTTCTTTCCCATAACCTCTCTATTTTCAATAGCTTCAATGACACCGACACCTTGCGCCGGATATACCGCCAAATCCCCTACTTTAAACATTGTATATTTCCCTGCCTTTCTATAATAAGGTGCTAGGATAGCACTTATTATGTATTTAGTCAATGATTAATACAATTTACTGAAATACTTGGGAAATACAAAATCAATGTCCATGCGTGCAAATTTATTTGTTGACAAGGAAACAGCTACTTATGGCAGGTAAAATAAGGGATTGCGCGGTTTATTACCTTTGAGGCGGATTTCAAAATTGATATACGTATCTCCAATGTCGTCTTTTTCTCCGGCTAAAGCAATGACTTCGCCTCTTTTAATTTTCTGATCCGCCTTGACGGATCTTTTCTTGAGGTGGGTATATACTGTCGCAAAATCAGTCGGATGACGAATGATAATCGTTTCCCCGAAGGGTGGTAAGCTTGAAGAAAATATGACGGTTCCGGAAGCTGCAGCCTTAACCTGTGTTCCCACAGGGCACACAATTTTAATCCAGTTGTGGTATGTTTTGTTTGGTTGAATCCCGAAAGGGGTTTTGACGGTTCCCTTGACGGGCCAGATAAACATGCTTTTCCCCAGCCTTATTTCATCTTTCTTTTCCGCTATCGGCGGTTTTTCTTCTATTCCCGGTTTATTTTTTTCAGCCGCAGCCTCAGTCATGCCGGCGGTTGCGGCGACTACTTCGGGAGATAAAGGTTGGGGAAGAGGCGTTTTCTCCGCAGCGGGCGGCAGATCAACCGGTTTAGACGATTTTGCAAGCTCAGGAAGCTTCTTATCCGTTGAGCCGGTTTCTCGTTTTGCATCAGAGCGGGACGCCTTGGCGTGAGCCATCACGTCGTCGATTGCCTGATCTGCCTCCGGGATAAAGATGACTGAACCTTCTTGGATACTGGAAACATCCATAATGTTATTGACTTCTGCCAAATCCTGCAAACTGATCGAATAAGCACGGGCAATCTTGTAAGCCGTTTCACCCTTCTTGACGATATGATAAACACCCTTTGCCTGACTTTTTTTCTGCACCTGAGGCCCGGAGCAGGAAATCATCAAAAGCAAAGGAAAGAGTATCAGGAGAAAGCATGTAAAAATATATCGGCCTCTACGAAAACCGACATGCCGGATCATTCTTTCCATCCACTCTCCCCAATCAGACTGACAAAACGGCAGCCACCCAGGTCTTCTTTCTTTATTTCAGCTGGATTTTCCACAGAGCGGGCTAATTTATACAAAGTCTGCACCTCGCGGCTGCCAACCGGAACAACAAGTCTGCCCCCCGGGGCAAGCTGCTCGACCAAATATTGTGGAATCCGCGGGGCGGCGGCTGTCGTAATAATCGCATCGAACGGCGCTTCCTCTTTCCAGCCGTAAGAGCCGTCGCCGACACGAATGGCAACATTATAACAGTTAAGCCTGTCCAAAATCTTTCGCGCACGTGTTGCAAGGGTGGCCACCCGTTCGATAGAAAAAACTCGATCAGCCAGCTTAGCTAAAATCGCTGTCTGATAACCCGACCCTGTCCCGATTTCCAGGATACGCTCCCCGCCTTTTAATTCCAGAGCCTGCGTCATCAAAGCGACAATATACGGTTGAGATATGGTTTGTTTTTCTCCGATGGGCAACGGGTTGTCGCTGTATGCCTGATCAATCAAACCTTCATCCACGAAAAGATGACGCGGGATAGTTTCCATCACTTTCAATACATAGGCATCGCTTATTGAACGGGCCCGAATCTGCGTCTCCACCATCCGTGTGCGCTGCTTTTTGTATCTGTCCATCAAATAGCCTGCATCTTTTTCTTTTTCGAAGGAATCTGGTAGAGCTGCCGAACCGTTTCATGCCTTCTGAGCCCCAGGGCTTCACGAGTCACAATCAAATAATAATATTGGATTTCGGCTTTTTGACATGCTGCATTAAATTGATCGATAATCATATTAATTTCTTCAAATATCGACTGTTTATTATTCATATTTCCCTGACCGGAGCCAGGGTTTTGAACCATTCGCAGATGCTCGACCTTTTGTTCAATCTGCCGGTTGATCTTTATGAGCACTTCCAGCGCATCTTCCACGGCAAAACCGGCCCGGCTCAAAACAGCCGCTCGTTCCCGCAATAGTTCTTCGCACAAACTCTCGTGCTTATTTTCTTTTCCCGGTAGCATAGCCTGCATAATAAAACCTATCCTTGAATACTTTTGCGGCATTTATCATTTAAGCGCTTAATTTTCAAGTTAAAAAGGCTTTGCAAACAGGGCGAAATATTTTCCTTTACAGCTTGGGATTCTTTCGTTAAATAGACATCCCTGTTAACATCTCCAATGAATAAGCTGGTATTTCTATGTGCCCTGAAATCAAATTCCCCATGTCCCAAGCAGTCCGCAACGCCTACGATCAGGGTAAGGAAGACGAAACCCTTCTCCCACTGGTGTTGGTCAACCATCAAAATGAACCCGTGGGAAGAATCCGTGCGGGCGATTCGGTTATTTTCTATAATATTCGCGGTGAACGTGAAATTGAATTAACTCGCAGTCTTACGGAACAAAGTTTCCGTGAATTCCCAATCGATAAAAGCATCAACGTCAACTTTGCAACCATGATTGAGTATCAGAAAGGGTTAAACGTTGAGGTCGCTTTTAAGCCTCAGGGCATTCTTTCCGACACATTAAGCGATGTCATCGCCATGCAGGGCTTAACCCAGGCCAAAATAACGGAAGCAGAAAAAGCCGTTCATGTCAGCTTCTTTTTCAACGGCAAGAAATCGGACCCGCTGCCTGGTGAAGAAAGAATCGTCATCCCGACACGCAAAGATGTCAGGCTGTTTGATGAAGCCCCGGAAATGTCCATCGGGGAAATCACTGACGCAGCCCTCGCCAAGATTAAAGATCCATGCTGCAATTTTATCGTTGTGAATTACCCGAATGTGGATGTTGTCGGTCATATCGAAAATGAGCCGGCGGTGCTCCGTGCGATTCAGGCGGTAGATCAGAATGCGGGCCTTCTCATTGAGGAGGCGCTGCGGCAGAAAATCGCCGTGATGGTCACAGCCGATCACGGCACGGTTGAAAAATGGCTTTACCCCGACGGCGGTGTTGATACCGGTCATACGGATAGCCCCGTGCCCTTTATCTTACTGCACGCGGATCAAATATTGACCCTGAAACCCCAGGGAGCGCTGACCGACATCGCTCCGACGGCAATGGATATTCTCGGCTTGCCTGTACCCACCTCCATGACCGGGTTTTCGCTCATCGAACAAAATAGACATTCCTTCGCACCCGTTAAACGCTTATTGCTGATGATACTGGACGGCTGGGGACTGAGCGATGCCGAAAACGGCAATCTGATCGCGCGCGCCGTAACGCCGGTTATGGACAGATTGATCAAGACCTATCCCCTGGCAAAGCTTGCCGCATCAGGCGTCGCCGTAGGACTGCCGCCACAAACCGTGGGCAATTCCGAGGCGGGGCATTTACACATCGGCGCGGGCCGCCGGATTTATTCCGACCGCCTCAATATTGATCAGGCTATCCTTAGCCGTGACTTTTACAGAAACCAGGCTTTCATCAACGTCATGAGGATGGCTAAACAAAAAGGCACGGCGCTGCATGTGATGGGAATTGTCTCTTTTTTCAGCTCGCACGGTTCCATTGAACACCTTTTCGCCTTAATGGACATGGCCAAACAACAAGGCATCTCCCGCCTCTTTATTCATGGAATGCTGGGCAGACGCGGCGAACTGCCGGAAAGCGGCGCCCGCTATATTCAACAGGTGGAAGAAAAATGTCTGGCTTTGCAACTGGGAAGGGTGGCATCCGTCATCGGACGCTACTGGTCGATGGATCGCGAAGAAAACTGGGACCGGATTGAAAAAACCTACCGGATGCTGGTTTATGGAGAAGGAGATAAAATCTTCGCGGAGTAAGGAAAATGCAGGCCACGTTTAATCAACGAACCTTTGACATTTTTGCGCAAGAACTAAAAAAAGAATAATCCGCGCAAGTGCCTCTGCTGATTTTTGATTCACCTTGATCATCCCGTCAAATTGTGTCACATTAAAGCCATGAGAAAAAAACAATTCCAGGCACGTTTACAATCCATTGGCGAAATTTTGTTTTCCACTTTTAAGAAAAGAGGCATGGCCGCCAAGTTGGAAGAAAACGTCCTGTTCAAACTCTGGCCGAAAGCGGTGGGCGCGCAGATTGCCGCACAAACCCAACCTGACGGCTGGCGTGCGGGAACCCTGTTTGTTAAAACAACCTCCTCCGTCTGGGTGCAGCAACTGCATTTCATGAAAGAAGACATCCGGCAAAAAATCAACGAACTTGCCGGAAAGACACCCGTCAAGGAGATTCACTTCACCGTCGGATACAGACCTGCTCCCAAAAATTCCGGGTACAATGCCGCAGACGTAGAAAAGATTGTCCTCAAGGAAAGAGATAAAAAGATGATTGCCGAATGTACGGAAGGGCTGGCGGATCGGGAGTTAGCCGAGATAGTGCAGCGGGTCATGAAAACGGAAATCAGCCGCCGCAGGCTGCGGGAGGAGAAGCAAGCTCGCTGAATATTTTTTTCATGTCTTGCGTGTATTTTTTGGGTTCTTCGTAAATATAAAGCGGCGACTCCATTTTCAGTTCTTCGCGCGAGCCGCTTCGTCCCTCCACCAGAACAAACTCCGCATCGGATGCGGCATCGGAAAATACCAGCTTCATTCTTTTGGGTTCAATATCGTTTTTACGAAACAAGACAATCAATTCCACCAATCGCTTCGCCGGATAAATGGTAAAAACCCGGCCTGTGGCCTTGAGAAGAGATTTAGACGCCGCCAGAAAATCCGAAAGTGATCCTTTGATCTCGTGACGTGCGACCGCTTTTTCCAAAAGAGGATTAATCCGGCCGGACGACAATTTCCGATAGGGCGGGTTGAAGATAACATTATCAAACGAATTTGCTGTAAAATTTCTTTTGACTTCCCTGGCATCGCCGAGAATAATACTCACTCTTTTTTCCAAACCATTGAGCTCGACATTCCGACACGAAAGAGATGCCTGCCCTTCTTGAATTTCCAGGCCTGTCCAGTGCGTTGAGGGATAGCGTCTGGCCAAAACCAGCGCGATGATGCCGTTGCCGCAACCCAGATCCATATTGACGGAACGAGACTTCAAGGAAACAAAATGCGCCAGAATGAGTGAATCCAGATTAAAACGGTAACCGCGTTTGCTCTGGCGGATTCTCAGGCTTCCCTGCAGAATTTCATCAACCGTTTCTTCATCCGTCATTTCATGAGCCTCATGAATTCATCTCAATGTATGCCATGCCCGCATTTTCATCTTGCTCAATGGCAATCTCTACAGCGCGTTTGGCAATATCAAGCAATCGTTCGCTTTCAGCTTTGAGGGCAAAACTTTCTTGAAACATAGCGGCAATTTCTTCTTGTGTGGACATGTCCACCAAAGGCACAATAACATTTTGAATTTCATCAACACGCCAGTGAAGGATAACTGAACCACCTGCGTCGCGTTCAGCTTGTATTCTCACCAACTTGGAATTGAGAGCGAGGGTTAAGTAGTCAGGTAATACCTCATCCGTGTTTCGTACCATAAGGTGTAAAATTGCCCCCGATGTCACGAAGTTGGCATCTTCCCGCAAGCAGTATGCTTCTCCCACGCTGCCATCTTTTGAAAACAGAATAGTGTTTTTCTTTGGTTTCAATGCGTCAAGTTTGTCACAATTTTCAGCAACAAAGGCTGCGTTCAGGCACTTTTGCGGCTTGGTTATCCCATGCTTGCTGTAATCGGCAACGCGCAGAAATGGCAATCCACTCTCATCGTCACTATATGCCTCCGTTCCTGGTTCGATGGATTTTTGGATACTCGCCAATTCAATAAGTCGCGCATTTGGTTGTGACCTAACCTTGTCCATCGTCTCTTCATACTTCAGTTGGTAGTACTCCGCATCCAAACGCCCTGTTTCTGCAAAGGAATCTTTGAATGTCTTGATATTAATTCCTTCTGTACTTGGTGAAAAGTTTGTCATGTCTAGCGTTTTAAGTAGCAGTGTTTCAGCAGCGGCATATTCAAAAATTGACTTGGTTCGACATTTATCGGCTAGCTCAAAAATCAATTCTACTTTGTTCTGAAAGTTCTTGCTGGCAATAACTATTGGCAATCCCAATAAATTTTCCACACTGATGTATGGATTCATTTGCTCAGTCATTTGTCGTTTTGCAAACAGCTGACCAACCCTAGAGCACAAATATGTTGCCAGATATACGGTGCTGACCTCGTGCGTAGGAATAATGAAGGCAATGTCTTGGTTAAATGCAACATCACCATAATTCTTTGTTATAGGAAACGCTTTACAAATTCGGCGTTTAATTGTGCATAGCACTGCGCCGATTTGCAAACGATTTCTTTTAAACTCTTCTTCAAATTGCTTTGCTGTAATCTTCTTTAACTTATCTTTGTGAAGCATCAAATCGCTAATGCACTCAACAGTAACAAAATCTACATCACCAGCTTTGCCTTCTTTTACGTTGTGAAGGTATGGTGTATGGCCAGAACTGATATATTTTGAAATCATACTAATTGGCTTGATATCTTTATGGTTCAGAATTTTCTCTAAATAATGTCTCTCAGGGAAAGCAGCAAACCCTGAGTCCATACGTGCTGCTGAATACATTTCAGATAGCGACACTTCATTCGCTTCCAGCCCTTCCAACAACGCCCGATACCGGGCTTCATCGAAAGGGCCTAGAGAAAAAAACTTAGTCTTTCTTTTTTTGCAAACTCAATAAACGCCTCGGCAATGCCATCCTTTGTTAAACCGTGATGATTAAACAGATCGTGCTTGACGATCAGGTGTTCGTGGTCGTCCAGTACATAGTCATTTAGGTCTTGCGGCGTGGTTTCATAATGATTAACCACTTCGGCAATACCGTTTTTGCCTGACGTGTTTCCCATACAGCCCGCTTGCTGCACGTCCTTGCGTTTCAGATATATCTTATCACCACTATTGTCCTTGCTTGGTTCCTGCATGGTGGCAAAAAAGATCGGGTAGTCTTCCACTTTCGGGCAAAGCTTATCGTCCCATTTTTGCACAAACATCACACTGGTCTTGATGCCGGCGTGCGGCTTGAACACATTGCCGTGCAACCCCACAACGGCCAGGATGCGGCAATGGTCAGCCAGATATTCGCGGATGTCTTTATCGCTGGAATTGTTAAAACGGCCTTGCGGCAACACAATAGCCATGCGTCCGCCCGGTTTGATGAAGCTCAGGTTGCGTTCGATAAACAGGATATCGCGCCCGACGGTATTTTGGTCTTTTATTTTAACCTTGCGGAACGTGCCGTCAGCCATTTTAAAGATTGTCTCATGGCTGACCCGTAGGAACTCCGGAAAGGTCGGTGTGCGCCGGGTCACATCCTCGATGTTCGGGTCGTTCTCATCAACTTTATTGATTTTGTCCAGACTAACAGAGCGGGCCAGTTCATATTTGGCAAGAATGCGGGTCTCTTTGATGTCACCGGCAAAGGGCGGGTTAGCCATGAGGATATCGAAACAGAAATCGCGGTTTTGATCCTTGGCCGCACGCAGTTTGCGAAGATTTTTCCAGCCTTCGCCATAGATATCCGTCCATTCTTCATCTTTTGTTTTCTCGTCCCAGCGTTCATAATCCAGCGTGTTGAGGTGCAGCACGTTGGTTTGCCCGTCGCCCGCAATCAGGTTCAGAGTTCGGCCCACGCGGACTGCTTTTTCATCAAAGTCGAGGGCAAATACCTTTTGCTGCACATAGGTCTCACAACGGACTGGTTTCTTTTCGGTAGTAAAAAGGTGGCTTTTACCGAGCCCCTCGTCTTTCATGATCTGTTCCCAGACATGGAAAATAGTGTGAACAGGAAAACCGCAGCTACCGGCGGCGGTGTCGATCATGGTTTCATGCTCCTGGGGGTTGAGCATTTTTACGCACATATCAATTACGTAGCGCGGGGTGAAATACTGGCCTTTCTCTCCCTTGCTGCTTTTATTAATGAGATACTCGAAAGCTTCATCCACCACTTCCAGGTTGGAGTTAAACAGCTTTACCCCTTCCAGTGACGATACGCACACGGCCAGGTGGCTGGGTGTAAGATCAATTTTTGCGCCATCGGGGAATACCCCGTCCCACTTGGCGCGCGCTTTGTCGAACAACTCTTGAATTTTTGCCTTGAGTTCGGTTTCGGTGTCCCCGTAGTTTTTGAAGACAAGGTGTCGTTTCTTGTCCCGTCCGCTTTCCATTTCGTCATATAGCTTGGTGAAAACGAGTTTGAACAGCTCTTCAAAGACATCTACTCCAGCGTTGGCTAAAACTTCGTCCTCCATTTCCAGAATTAAGTCTTTGAGTGATTTCTTCTGATTAACAAGCTTGTCCATTTTGACAAGATCGTCAATCGTCCACCTGGCGGTCAGGATGTCAGAAAGTTTTTCATGTGCTGAAGGAATGGCCGGGATGTCTTCAAAGTAGTTTGGATCTTTGCGGTGATAGTACGAAATGCTGTCGCCGTTGCTCCAGACACCCATCGGTGCGCCCGTGGCGTTGCAATATGATTTCAACTGTTCTTTGCCGTCTTTAAGCTTGGGCTTTTTCAGTTCTACCAGGATATACGGCGTGGTGGTTTTGTCAGCATCAAATACGCAAATATCAGCGCGTTTTTTTTCGCGGCCAAACGTGACGCCGTATTCCAATTCCATGCGGCCCACGGGATAGCCCAGATCGTCTTTGAGCACCATCACATACAACTGGCGAATAGCTTCTTCTGGTGTGAGCTTGATCGGTTTGCCTCGCACTAAGCAAGAAACATAAGGTGTGGGATTCTTCCCCGAATCCTTCATCGTAATGCGCGCTTCTAATGCTTGAATTTGAGCAGGTCTGAATTGTGTGAGCTTGTAAGCACTGTCTTTAAGCAGTTCGACCAATGTCAATTTCATAAACTCTTCCTCTGCAATATTTGATTTAGTTTTAGATGTGCAATAGTCCGCATGAGAGATAAATGAGACGGTTCTGTTTTAGGGAACCAGGTGCGGAAATAAATGGACATCCCCTTTACTCATTGCTGTAATATTCACAGAAAGACGGCAGCGTCGCTGATTTCACAGCTTTTCGACATCCAGCGGGCTACTCTGCCCCCCCCCGGCAATCTGTTGGCGGGCTTGCTGTGCCGCTGCGACAAGCTTATCCTGGGTTCGTGAAAACGATGTATTCCATTTGGCTTCATCCCGGATATCCTCGATATAGTCGCGCATATGCTCGACAACATTTTCCTGAAGCTGATCCGGCACAGCCTCAAGCATCTTAATCATGGTTTCTGCCACAGATGTATTCATGGCTTATATCTCCTATTTATCCTTACTTGACCTTTCATCCTGCAACGCTTTGTTTATATTATCATAAACTATTTCACTTTTTCTAAGCAATAGAACAGCACAAAACAACACCGGGTGAAAATGGATACAGTGAATGAATAAAAGGAGTCCGTTTTTCGTCATTTAAGAAGCAGAAAATACAGTTCTCCTTTTTCTTTCAGGGAGCCGGCGGTGGCCTGCGCTTTCGGGCCGAAACCGCAGAACAGATCGACCCGGCCGGGACCTTTGATAGCCGAGCCTTTATCCTGATTCAGAACAAAACGTGAAAAACTAATTCGTTTTGTCACATTATTTTCATCATCCAGGACAGGTTTACGTAAACGGATATACGCCAGCGCGCCCTCAGGAAAATAATCCGGATCGGTGGCAATCGACCGGTCCGGCGTGACCGGCTGGCCAAGCGATCCAACCGGTTCGCTGTCCACAAATCGGAAGAATATATATCGCTCATTGTAACTGAGAATCTCAAAAAGCTCCTGCTCGTTTTTGCCTTTCAACCAGATTTTAAAATTGCGGTAGGATGAATCACTCCGTTCGATTTTGTTTTGATCCAACATGTTCCTGGTGATGGAGCGGAAAGGCCAACCATTGTTCTGCGCATAACTTACTGAAAGCATTTTCCCGTCTTCCAGCTCGATTTTTCCCGATCCCTGGATGTGCAGAGAATTCAATTCGACGGGATCCGACACCCAGATCAGTTCTAGACCTTTGCCTCGTAGCACACCATCCACATCAATTTCGCGGCGCGTGTAATAGGGAACAGTCAGGCCGTTTGCCTTCCGGCTAATCTTCGTTTCATTTTTGGACACTTTTTCCGTCACAATGTCCGGCGGCGGCCGGTAAAGAGGATATTGATATTTATCTGTCCGAGTCAGCGACCCTGCAAGCAATGGTTCATAATAGCCGGTAAACAGGATTGCGCCATCGCCATTTTCTCCCGGCGCACGGAGCAGCAGAAATTCCGCGGCAATCTGTTTTTTCTTCTGTTCAAGACTTGTGTTGGACTGAAGGATTTTGCGAAAAGCTATCAGCGATTCCTTCATCTGTTTTGCGCCGACCAGTCTGTTCGCGATGGGGAACATCCGATCGCGTCCGGCGCCGTCGTAATAGTTAAGACTGCGGTCAATGGCCAGAATGAGCGACGCGGTCTCCAGATCATCATCAAAGTCCAGATTCTCCGCATCCACTTCTGTAAGTACGCGGTCGGGCGGCGGTGCTCCGGGCTTATGCGTTGCTTCTGTAAGTACGCGGTCGGGCAGCGGTGCTCCGGGCTTATGCGTTGCTTCTGTAAGTACGCGGTCGGGCAGCGGTGCTTCGGGTTTATGCGTTGCTTTTCGCGTACAACCATTTAAAGCAACAACGACCATCAACAGCAGGAGGAAAACGTTTAGCGCGTATTTCATAGTTCGATAATCATCGCGACTTCGTCGCAGTAATCGGGATATTTGGAGCAGCGGAAACAGTCCGCCCATATTTTTTCCGGCAGTGTGGAACGGTCCACCTCCTTGAAATTGAGTCGGGCGAAGAATTCCTTCTTATAGGTGAGAGAAAATATTCGAAACAGCTCTAATGTAATAGCCTCGGAAATACAAAATTCAACCAGTTTCCGACCGATGCCTTTTTTCCGGTAAGCGTCGTCCACATAAAGAGAACGGATTTCGGCCAGATTTTCCCAAATAATGTTCATGGCGCAAACGCCGACAATTCGCTGTTCATCCTCGTCGAAATAGACAATAAAATCCCGCACGGAATTATATATATCCATCAAGGAACGCGGCAGCATCTCCCCCTTCCCCGCCGACAAATTGATTAAACGGTGAATGGTCTTGACATCACCGATGCGCGCTTTTCTTAGCATGCTTGCTCCTTCCCGTATCAGCCGCAACAAGCGTCTTGCTGGCGGCGCCGAGCATCTCGCGGGCGTGGTCTCGCGCCGTTTCGGTCACATCCACGCCGCCCAGCATCCGGCTGATCTCTTCTATCTTTTGTTGCCGATCAAGTTGTTCCACCATCGTCTTGGTCCGGCCTTCGGCCACTTTTTTGGCCACGCGTAGATGGTGACCGCCGAAACTGGCAATTTGCGGCAGATGCGTAATACAGATGACCTGGTGATGGACCGATACTTCCTTTAACTTTCGCCCGACGATTTCCGCCGTGGCACCGCCAATACCGCTGTCCACTTCATCAAATACCACTGTGGCCACCGATCCGGTCTGCGATAAAACATTTTTCAGCGCGAGAACAATCCGGGATAATTCGCCGCCGGAAGCGATTTTATTTAAGGGCTTCGGCTCTTCTCCGGCGTTCGCCGCCAGATAAAACTCCAGGTCATCGCCGCCTTTCGGCCCGAAGTCCTTACCTGTTTCGGAACAACGCCGGTGGAACTGAACAAAGAAGTAAGCGTGCGGCATGTTTAAATCATGCATTGCCGCATCGATCGCCTCTTTCAACAAAACGGCTGTCTGTTGTCGCAGCTCCGAGAGCGCCAGCGCTTTTTCGCACAGCTCGCCCGCGATTGCGATTTTTTCTTTTGTCAGCTTATCCAGCTCTTCTTCCACGCTTTCGACGCACTGTAACTCTTCCTCCATCTCCCGTTTTCTAACCAGCACTGCGTCAAGGGATGCGCCGTGTTTCCGCTTGAGCCGGCTGATCGCATCCAGGCGTTCGTCAATCGTCGCGAGCCTTTCCGGATCGAAAACCAGTGTTTTGCCGTAATCACGCAACGTGCGCGCCGCCTCCTGCAAAACGATGAAACTGCCCTCCACATCGGCTTGCGACAGATTCAAGCCCGGATCAATCTTCTGTATTTCCTTAATCTGCGTCAGAACCTCTTTGAGCTGATCGCTTACGCAACGGTTCTCGGCGTAAAGCAACGCGTAGGCGCGGTTGGCATAATCTGCAAGCTTTTGGGCGTTAACCATTAGCTTCTTTTCATCGGCCAGCGCCGCGTCTTCTCCCGCACGGAGATTGAGGTCTGCAATTTCTTTGAGCTGAAATTGTATCAGGTCTATTTTTTCCGCGCGATGACGGCGCATATTTTCCAGTTTTTCCATCCGGTTCAGAATTTGCTGATACAGGGAATAGACGTTTTCATAGGTCTTGCGCACCGTGAGGCAACCGCCGAATTCATCGAGAATGTCGATGTGGTTTTCGGCGCATAGAATAAGCTGGTGTTCATGCTGTCCGCATATATTGATAAGAGATTCACTGATCGTAGCCAGATTCGCCAGGGTGGCCATCTGCCCGTTGATTTGCGCCCTGTTTTTACCGGTGCGCGAAATCACCCGGCGGATGACCAGTTCCTCGCCTGCTGCAAATCCCATTTCGACCAGTTTTTCCTGGAGCAGGTTATCGTTTCTGATGTTAAAGAGCGCTTCCACGGTGGCGGTATCCGTCTGCGTCCGAATCATTTCCGCCGTGGCCCGATCACCCAGAAGGAGGCTGACCGCGCCGATCAGAATCGACTTTCCGGCGCCGGTTTCTCCCGAAATGATATTCAAGCCTTCATCAAATGAAACATGAAGCTCGTCAATGATGGCAAAGTTGGTAATGCTCAGTTCATGAAGCATTTTTTCTTTTTCCAGTCCCTGTTGGTAAACTGCCCCAACCCAGTTTGGAACGCAATATCTCTCCGTAGCTTCGGTGCGGTGAAAGAACCAGTCTTGTATAATGTTTTGATTTTCGTATCATCATGACATCGCCGGAACTGATCCGGTAGGATTCCTGGCCGTCCAGGGTCACCGTCGCGCCGCTTTCTTTCGACCACAACGTGATTTGTAAGTCGGAATTTTCGGGGAAAATAATCGGCCGGTTCGTCAGCGTGTGTGGACAGATCGGATTGATAATGATCAAATCTTTGCCCGGAAAAACAATCGGGCCGCCGGCCGAAAGCGAATAGGCCGTCGATCCTGTGGGTGTGGAAATAATGAGACCGTCAGATTTATAGGTGGTCAAATATTGATTATTAATGACCGTTTCCAGCTCCACAATGCGGGAGAGATTGCCACGGTTGATGACCACGTCGTTCAATACAATGCCCGAACCGATGATTTTTTTGCCCCGGCGGATTTTCACATCCAGCATCATCCTTTTTTCCGTTAGAAAATCGCCTTTTAGAATCAGTTCAAGGGCCACATAGGTTTCGTTTAAATTGACTTCCGTGAGATAGCCAAACGTCCCCATATTGATGCCGACAATGGGCACCGGGCGCTGGGCGACATAGCGGGCGGTGCGCAGCATCGTGCCGTCTCCGCCGAGGACGGCAATCAAATCCACTTTGGACGCCAGGTCTTCGAGTTTGAATCCTCCGCTGCCGCCGATGGCGGCGGCGATGTTCGCCTCCAGCGAGACTTTAATGCTCCTGTCTTCCAGCCATTTTTTCAACGCACCGGCAAATCCGGCAATATTTTCTTTTTCAATGTTGGCAATAATGCCGACTTTCTTAATTTTCATGATGATTAGCTCCAAAAAGGACGTCGTTTCGTAACATAAAAAAAAGACGCTGTCTATGGATAAATATTTTCCGGACACCGTTGAAAACTCTATGATTTATAAAGGCATTTTAAGAACATAAATCCTTGACAGGATCGCTTCCGATAAGATACGGTGCGCGCCTGTGAGGTGATGAATATGGGTTTGATCAAGGGCAATTTCTCTTTTATGCAGTTTTCAGTGGAAGGCCGGTTGCCGCAGGCTTTTACCACTTTTATCAACAACCGGATCAAAGGCAACTCGTTTCGGGAGGCGCGCAATTCCACGGAAGAAAAGCGGATGGGCTGGGTATCACTTACGGATATCCTGGATGCCGACTTTGAAAAAGCCAACTATGCGCTGGGCGATTATCTGATTTTTTCGTTGCGGATCGACCGCAAATTGATTTCCCCCAAACTGATGAAAATTCGTTTCATGGAAGAGCAGAGAAGATTTCTGGCTGAACACGGACAAACCCGTATCGGCAAGGCCATGAATGAAGGACTCAAAGACAAGGTCAAGCTAGAGCTTATGACCAAAAGCGACCCCGTACCTTCTTTTTATGACGTCTTATGGGCGGTTGGACAAAACAGAGTTTATTTTTCATCTCTATCCGACAAAGTCGCGGATGATTTTGTAGATTTATTCAAAAAGACTTTTTCGCTGGGTCTGAAACGCATCCTGCCGCAGGAACATCCGCTGGCGCTGAAAAACAAAACCGAAGGCGATGTCGCCGCTGAGGACATTTCATTGATCGGACGCGAGTTCCTTACCTGGCTGTGGTTTAAATCCGAAGAACGAAACGGCCGCATTGCGCTCACCAAAACTGAAGAGGTGGAATTGCATCTGCTCAAACGGATCGCACTGGAAGCGGGTGAAGGAGAATATTCGCAGGGCGTGGTCTGTTCCGGACTACACGCCGAGCTTAAAGAAGGCAAGGAAGCCATTCGGCAAGGGAAAAAAGTAAAAGAGACGGGCATGAAACTTCACCGCGATCAAAACGAATGGGAGTTTAATTTTAAAGCCGACACATTCTACTTTCAATCTCTGAAAATGCCGGTGGTGGACTGGCAGGAAGCCCCGGAAGACCCGTCCGCAAGCCTTTTGGAGCGCATTTATCTGATAGAAAACGCCGTCAAGACTATCGATGAGCTCTTCAAGTCATTCCTGGCAATTCGTTTTTCCACGGACTGGGCGGAAAAGGAAAAGCCAGCACTTATGAAGTGGTTGAAGTAGGCTGAGCCCCTGTAAAGGGGCGCAAGGCTGAACCGACTGAAGGGAGAATGAAATGGAACGGCAAAACATAACGCTCGCCCTGCCCAAAGATCTTATCAAAAGAGCTAAGTCAATAGCGGATCACTCCACGCGGGTGGAGCTTTGTTGTAGACTAACTTGCTGATCCCGGGATAATCGGTTAAAGTCATTTAGGCATCCGGGATGATGAG
>WRPE01000075.1 GCA_009773315.1 Syntrophaceae bacterium | reverse complement strand
ACATCTATAAAAAGAAAGGAACCCTAATGAGTGACATTCCCGTTTTTTTTCTTCACGGCCTTGCGTATGCCGGACTTCTTTTTCTTGTCTCGGCAGGCCTCACGCTTGTTTTCGGGATGATGAATGTTCTGAACTTTGCCCATGCGGCCATGTACATGGTAGGTGCTTATCTCTCCTATACCATTATCATGCAGTTGACCGGCCAATTCTGGATGGCTTTGATCCTGTGCCCGATGATCCTTTTTGTCATCGGCGCGCTGATCGAGCGGTTTCTGCTGCGGCGTGTCCATAAATTCGGCCATTTGCAGGAACTTCTCCTGACCTTCGGATTAGCCTATATCATCACGGAACTGGTCAAATTGTTTTGGGGGAACTATCCCCTGGCCGTCAACATCACCGGATTCCTCAGCGAGACCATCCCGATTTTCGGCATTACATATCCCGTGTATCGTATCTTCATTTTTGTTTGCGCCATTTTTGTCGGAATCGTTATGGCTCTTGTTCTTTATAAGACCCGGCTGGGCATTATCCTCCGGGCGTCCGTCAACGACAGTGAAATGACCAATACCCTGGGGGTGAACGTTCCTCTCGTTTTCATGGGCGTCTTCGCCTTCGGTGCAGGGCTTTCAGGATTTGCCGGCGTAATCGCGGGGCCGCTTCTTTCCACCTTCCCCGGCATGGCCCATGAAATTCTGATCGACGCCTTTGTCGTGATCGTCGTCGGCGGTTTTGGAAGCTTGGGTGGAGCCGTGGTAGCCGCACTGCTCATCGGCCAGCTTCAATCCTTCGGCGTTCTCCTTATCCCCAAGCTCTCGGTGGCCCTGATTTTCCTGCTCATGGCCGTCGTTTTAATCGTCAAGCCTTCCGGGCTATTCGGGGAGGAACAATAATGAAGCAAAAAAGCATTTCCTTAATCACTATCTTCGCATTATTCCTGGCGGGTGCCTTTATGCCCTCCATCCTGAAGCAGTATCATCTGAACATGTTGACGGAAATCATCATTTTCTCGCTCTATGCCGTCAGCTATAATCTTCTTCTCGGTTATGCCGGGCTGCTGTCTTTCGGTCATGCCGCGTTTTTTGGCCTAGGCGCTTTTGCGACGGCCGTAGCGATCACTCATATTCCCGGAATATCGCTATGGAACGTTATTTTAATCGGCATCGCCGCAACGCTTATCGCCGGCTTTGTCCTTGGCGGTCTGCTCTTACGGCACAAAGGGTCCTATTTTGCCCTGTTGACTTTGGCGTTTAACGCCCTCTTTTATGCTGTGGCAACAAAATGGCATTCCGTAACCGGCGGCGATGATGGTCTTAGTATTACGCGGCCTGATCTGAATCTGGGGTTTACATCCATTCCCCTGAATAGTCTGACAAACTTTTATTACCTGACGCTGGTTATTATGGGCGCGGCAATTGTTTTCTGCTGGTATTTTACGCATACGGCTATGGGAAAGACGGTACTGCTGATGCGTGAAAACGAGGATCGCATGAAGTTCCTGGGATACAACACGAATATCAGCCGCCTGATTCTCTTTACCTTTACCGGAGTGATCGCGGGATTTGCCGGTGTTTTCTACACGTTCCATTTCCAGTTTGTTTCCATATCGGCCATCAGCATCGATATGACGACGGCTGTTCTGCTCATGGTCTTTGTCGGAGGAAAGAAGACCTTCTGGGGACCAATTCTGGGCGCCTTCGTCTATATTATTCTCCAGAACTATCTGAGTAATATTACGGACCGCTGGCCGCTGGTGATGGGCGTTATCTTTATCATCATGGTCCTGTATGCTCCCGGCGGACTGTCCGAACTTATTATAAACATCAAGCAGCGATTCTTTGGAAAGAAAAATAATAACGGCGATAAATCCGCCACGCCGGAGGAAGTGACATCATGAGCGATTATCTTCATATCCAGGATATTCATAAAGACTTTTCAGGCTTGAAGGTGCTGACCGGCGTTGAATTCAAAGTTAAACAGAATGAACGCCATGCCGTCATCGGACCAAACGGCGCGGGGAAAACAACCCTGTTCAACATTATCAGCGGCAAATTTAAACCATCATCCGGGGCTATCCTTTTCAAGGGAGAGGACATCTCCGGAAAACCTTCTCATGTTTTGAACCGCCACGGCCTGTCCCGTTCATTCCAGATTACCAACGTCTTCCAGGAGTTGAGCGTCTTCGACAACATTCTCTCCGGAGTTCGTTCCTGTTACGGGTTGCGGTATCATTTCTTCAAAAAGCCCAATCACAACCGGAGTATCTGTGAAAAAGTGGAAACCATCCTCAAAGAGGTCGGACTCACGGATGTCCAGGATCAGCCGGCCAACTCATTATCTTACGGTCAGCAGAGAGCAATGGAAATCGGCATTACCCTTTCCACGGAACCGGAGCTGATTCTGCTCGACGAACCCACCGCGGGCATGACGCGTGAAGAAACGGACCAGGCTATCAAAATGATCGACAAGGTAACGGCCGGCCGCACCCTGATTGTGATCGAGCATGACATGGAAGTTGTTTTTTCACTCGCCGATACTATTTCCGTTCTTCACTATGGGACAATTCTTGTTTCCGATACGCCGGAAAAAATAAGAAATGACCAGCGAGTCAAGGACGCCTATTTGGGGGAAGGATAAACATGTTAGAAGTCAGAGATATTCACAGCTACTACGGCAAGAGTCATATTCTGCACGGCGTTTCTCTGGATTTGAAAGAGGGAGAAATGGTCTGTCTCCTGGGAAGAAACGGCGTCGGCAAATCCACTACGTTAAAGAGCATCATGGGTGTTGTGAGGTCACAACAGGGCAGTATTCGATTCCATGATCAGGAACTGGTAGGTAAAGAGCCCTTTGAAATCGCCCGTCTGGGCGTAGGCTATGTCCCCGAGGACCGGCGGATATTCCGCAGTCTTACCGTTCACGAGAATCTCCTGATGGGAATCAAAAGCGGGAAAAAAGGAAGTGCCGGGGAAGGAGGATGGACCATCGACCGGGTCTATGATCTTTTCCCTCGACTCCAGGAAAGATCCAAGAGCAAAGGCAGTCATCTTTCCGGCGGTGAACAGCAGATGCTCACCGTTGTGAGGACGCTGATGGGGAACCCTCGTGTTATCCTGGTGGATGAACCGACGGAAGGACTGGCTCCGCTGATCGCAAAAGATGTTCTGGACATGCTGGCAACGGTTCGAAAATCAGGTGTGACCGTCCTCATGGTCGAACAAAATTTCAAGGCGGCCATCAAAATTGCGGATCGTTTCTATATCATGAGCAAGGGAAAGATCGTTTTTTCAGGAAACCAGGCGGAACTTCTGGCGGCGGAGGATGTAAGGAAGAATTATCTGGAAGTTTAATCCCGCTGTTGCGGGACGAGCGTTAATTCTCCGTAGCGAGCTCGCGAGGTGGTTGATCGATGTCGCTATTCACTCTCTTTCTGCAGGGTCGGGTGGCTGTGTTGCACGTAATACGAGGTCACTGCTTTTATGTGCTTAATAAGCGTGAGAATGAAATCAACAACAGAAAAAATGGGAGGTGTTTTTATGAGAAAAAAGATTGTTTACGGTTTATGTTTTCTATCCATGGTCTTAATGCTGGCACTGCCT
>WRPE01000026.1 GCA_009773315.1 Syntrophaceae bacterium | reverse complement strand
GCAGCAATTTTTTCGCTGCTGGAACAGTTTTATGCTTTCCCGCATGGCTATCATGAGCACGAAGCGAAATGCGCGGGGTGACTTTTTACAGGTTCATCACATTTAGAATGTGAAATAGAAATTAATTTGCGGTTCAATAATTTTGCCTATTGTTTCCAATGATTTAATTTTCGAATCCTCGTAAAACAAAGATGTCATGGTATTGATAATTTTTGATGCTTGCTTATCATCGCTATTAGCATACGCCTCATCATTGGTCGGCATAAACGTATTCTTCCCAAAAAAAATGATTTTAACTTTGCTTAGTGTGGCCTTTTTTTCTGATTTTGGTGTTGAATTATTATTTTGATCAGGAAATAAGGAAAATATATTTCTAGAATCAACGTCGGCGGACATACTTATATCAGTGGCAGATAAATTTTTAATTAAAACTTTCTTGTTTGGATTGTCTAATGCCAAATCAGGATTGGTAACGAATAACTGCCAATTTAAAATAATTCCTGCGGCACTGGCCGGCGCCACTATCATTAAATGAGAAATAATTATAATAAGTTTTAATCCAGTAAGTTTTTTCATTTTAATATACGGGATAAAGCCTTCGAAATTGACCGTTGCCGACATCTCCTTTTCCGCTAGGACGGCCAGTTTTTTGCGATTTGTTTCGTTGGGTTAGGTAATCATCTCCGCTGACCAGCCTTCTCCCAAATCTGGATCATTTGGAAGGGGCTGGTCAGTTCACCAATAATTTCCTATTCAGAGTAAGGTGGTTCCCCTTGGATGGATTTTGCCAAGTCGAGGGCTTTCTTTACTTGATCCCGGGTTCCCCTGAAAACAAGCCATACGGACCCTTCCGCACCGCTGATGCCGCCGGCGCTGGCCTGGAAGGCAGTTGCTCCCGTCAGAATTTTAATGGCTTCCAGTTCTGTCACAATTTCTCCAGTGAGGATCCACTGGGTGGGAATAATGTGACCGGGGAAAAACGCCGCCGACTTACCGGGGGGGGCAGGCAACGATTCCAGCGGCTCACGCGTCATCAATGTCTGAGCCACTAAATCCCCTGCAACTAACTTCTCCAGGCCGACCGGAATGATGAGGTGAGCCTTGCGGGCCACGATGAAGGGCATTGTGATCCCTGTCGTTCCCCCTGCCGGGTGCAGAATATTAACTGCCGCCAGTTTGTTCTTATAGTCCAGGGCATTCGCCCCCTTCATGACAACGTCGCCCGCTTTCAGCTTCTTCGCGGCATCTTCAAGCGAGATATCAACTACTTTGCCTTTCTCCAGAATGATGTGGTTAACAGCTTTCACCTGGGGCAGGTTTTTGGCCCCTTTCTCGGGCTCAACTCTTCCCGTCACAAATGCTGCATGCGATGGTTTCTGTCCAGTGATCTCCTCTGCCACATAGGCATTGGTTGTCCCCTTGATGATAATAACCATGCCGTTGGCAAGGGCATTCTTGACAATCGGCATCTGTGCCACAGCCTTGCCGATCAGCCTCTTGGATTCGGCTACAGTCAGAATCGCTCCGCTCTGGACAATTTTGGAGGGATCCGTTTTTTGAACTTCTTGTGCTTGCAGAAGCGCCGGTAGGAAAACCTGAATGGCGAAGATAGCTAAAAACGCGACCAAACATTTTTGCAAAACATATTTCTTCATCTTTGTTGCCTCCTCTATTTTTTAAATTCGTTACCGAAGGGAAAAGTTTTACTAAAAGAAACTCGACATTCCTAATCTGTGTTGTAGTGGTTTAATTTAATAAGAACCCCCTTTCCATTCCATTGTAAGGATTATTATAGGGAAGCCTCGCTAATATGTCAATGTAAGACTAATCACAAAATGTGCCACTAGCACATGTCATTCATATCATAGTTGCCGCCGGGAAACATCATTGATAAGCTTACTGAAATGTGCTAAATCGTATTATGTAAACAATTGCTTCCATAGTCTCGATAGTCTCGACATATTCGCCGCACAGGCTGGGTTACACCCTCGTCAGCAGTGGGAAATAGCCGTGATATACGACCGACAGTGCCAACTGCCAAGGGGAATCATTAAATACAAGCTGCGTGAGGAATACAAGCAAGAATAAGCCATTATATAGAAAGGAACAATATCATGTTTGACTATCTTTTATCCAAGGAACAACTCAAAATCCGTGATGAGGCACGAGATCTCGTTAAGTGGGTTCCCCGTCAGATGATTCTCGACATGGACGCGGATAAGATCAAATTCCCCAAGGAATTCCTCAGTGAAGCAGGGAAAAGGAATCTGTTGGGTTGCCGTTATCCGAAGCAATGGGGCGGACGGGACATGGACTGGGTCACGACCTGCATGCTCACAGAGGAAATCGGGACCCTCGGCTATGAATTTGCCTGTGTCTTCGGTGTGGGGGGCGAACTGGTCTGCGACGCGATTATGCTGCATGGCACGAACGAACAGAAAGAGAAATATGTCAAGCCCCTCTTGCGTGGTGATATTTTCGCCGCCGAATGCCTGACGGAACCCCGGGGCGGATCCGACTTCTTCGGAGCGACTACGAAAGCCGATGATATGGGAGATTATTTCCTCATTAACGGGCAAAAACGCTTTATCGTCGGAGGCGAGGGCGCGGATTTCTTTCTTCTTTACGCCAAGACTGACTTTGATCCTAAAACCAAACCACAGAAGTCTATTACAGCGTTCATTGTGGACCGCGGACCGGGTGTGGAGACGAAGTATCTCTATGGCCTCATGGGATGTCGGGGCGGCGGAACCGCCCGCCTTGTCTTCAAGGACGTCAAAGTGCCGAAGGCCAATATCGTTGGAAAACTAAACGGCGCGTTTGACGTTTTCAACACCATGATGATCCCTGAACGGCTCGGCACGGCGGCGATGACCATCGGGGCCGCCCGCCCCGCCTTGGATGTGGCGACAAACTACACCTCACGGAGGAAGGCTTTCGGCCAGATTATTGCCCAGTTCGAGGGAGTCAGTTTTCAGGTGGCCGAGGCGGTGATGCTCCTTGATGCGGCCCGTTCCATGGCCTATGTAACGGCCCGCGCCGTGGACAGCGGTGTCGGTATGAACCGTGTCCGGCGCATGGTGTCGGAATCAAAAAAATTCATCACGGAGGCCTGCCAGAAGGTTGTTCACAACGCTATGCAAGTCTGTGGCGGAATCGGCTACACGAACGTTCTGCCCATCGAGCGCATACACCGTGACATACGCCTGGCCTCGATCTGGACCGGAACGAGCGAGGTCATGTCTATGATCATCGCCCACGAGTGGTACCAGGAGCATTTCCTGGCAAAAGCGGCGGGCTTGACCCGCGACTACGCACTGGATGCGGCCGAAGCGGAAGCCGCGGACGAAATCATTTACGAATGACGAAAAACATCGAGGCTGTAAACCAATCTGTGTAAACGGATAATTTTTAATATCGTTGCCAATTTAGAACAAGCAACGATCAAAACTGGAAGGAGAGTAGTATGTCTAACCATGATCCTGAAAAGAGCGAAAACGTAAAAATAAGCAGCGAGGTGACGCGGCGAGATTTTATCAAACTTACCGCAGGAACAGCTGTGTGCATTTCTTTGGGAACCATTAGCGTCGGATGTGGAAGCAACAACAGTGACGCCCAGGTCGCGGGATATCCGATTGATTCCAATGTTTTTACAACGCTCGATGAGACGATCAAACCGGCTCTGATAGATCCGATAACGATTAATAAGTTTAATCTAAGAAAGATTTCAGAATACGACCCAAAAGGATATGGCGTCTGGAGTGATGGCGGTTCTCTTGCTTCCGAGAAGCGGATAGACATCATGTCGGGGACATATGTCTATCCGGCAGGCAATAACTATCTAATATTATTGAGATTTTTCGCCATAACCGATATCCATATCACCGACAAGGAGTCCCCTTCCCAGTCGATCCATTTACAACAACTCGTGGGTCTGGAAACATCATCATATTCTCCAACCATGATGTACACAACGCAGGTTCTCGACGCTGCCGTTCAGACCGTCAATGCTCTGCACAAACAAAATCCGATCGACTTCGGCATTTCACTGGGGGATGCCTGCAACAGTACCCAGTATAACGAACTCAGGTGGTATATCGACGTCCTTGACGGCAAGGTTATTAGCCCCAGTTCCGGTGCTCATGCGGGAGCCGATAGCATCGATTATCAGAAACCGTTCAAGGCGGCAGGACTTGATGGGGCAATCCCCTGGTATCAGGCCATCGGCAATCACGACCATTTCTGGCTCGGTTCAATACCACCGGATGCTGGAGACATGCGTAGAACCTGCACCAGCCATGAAGTCCTTGCCCTGCCAAACATTCTGTACAGCCCTCATAACATATACAAAACAGATCCTCCCCACTATTACATGGGCGTTATCGATGGGGCTACTTCGTACGGTGATATTATTAAAGCCGGTGAAGTCGGAACCCCCGGCTTCACCAGCCCGCCAACGGTTGTACCCGACCGGAACCGCCGCTCACTGACCAAACCAGAGTGGGTGAACGAATTTTTTAAAACATCCACTGGTCCGGTAGGTCATGGTTTTAATCTGGTTCCCTCCGGCCAGGCAGATGGTTTTGCCTGCTACAGCTTCGTGCCGAAATCAACGATTCCAATCAAGGTTATTGTACTCGACAATACCCAAAGGGAAGACGATGGTTCTATCAGCATCCATGGCCATGGCTTTCTTGATCGAGCCCGCTGGAACTGGCTGAAATCGGAACTTGCCGATGGCGATGCTGCCGGTCAACTGATGATCATCGCCGCGCACGTACCGTTATGCGTCACGATTACGGGTTCCTGCATGGAGTGGTTTGATAATTCTGCTAATCCTTCCAGTATTCAAAATGCAGTAACCCTGCCGGGTCTGCTTGCCGAACTGCACAGCCACCCGAATCTCCTGATGTGGATCGCTGGTCATCGCCACGTCAATGCCGTTAAAGCGTTTGCCACAGATGATGCCGGCAAGCCTGAAAGGGGCTTTTGGCAGGTTGAAACCTCATCGATGCATGATTTCCCACAACAGTTGCGCACGTTTGAGATCAAACTCAACAGCGACTATTCCATTTCAATCGTTGCGACCAACGTTGATCCGGCAGTCAAAGAAGGAACGCCCGCCGCGACAGCGCGCAAGTATGCCGTTGCGGCGATGCAGATAGTCAACTCCCCGGATATATACCAGGCCGATGCCCCTCTTATAGATCCAGCTACACAAGCTAGAGTTGGGACAGATACGAGTATCCATCCAATGCCCACCGGTTCGTACAATGCCGAACTTTTCGTGCAATTGAGTTCTGCCATGAAGGAAAAGATGCAGTTACTCTTCCCCACACTGTAAGGCTGATAAGGCGTGTAAAAAAAGGCTCAACAAGCAGGTCAATACTTCTTGAGCCTTTTTTCGGGTCGGGTCGGTAAAAGAAGAGGTCGCCACACTTTTAATCTTTGGTGGTATAAAGGGTGTCGCAGATCGGATCTCCAGCGGCCCTGGTTTTAATAATCTCCAGGGTGGTCTTGCCGTCTGTTGCCGCAAGAAAATATTCGCGATCAATCGCCATGACTGCTTCGCAGAGTTGCCTCGATGTGTTTTCCAGTCCGAAAGGGCATGTTGTCCCCTGAATATGGAACTTTTCATCGGATATGGAGACCACATTGATCGTTGTCGGGTCGAAGTTTTTCGAAAAAGCCGCGGCAACAGTCGATAGATGACAATTGGGCAGCTTGCTCCTGACCTTAAGACCCAGAGCGCGTCCCTGACGACCGAGAATGTTGTCGATTGCCGGCAAAATTTCATCGCCGCATTTCTCATGGAAGGCCTTGATTAAAAGCCCCTGTGCCTCTGTTGCATTTTTCGGTAATGGATCAGTGTTTTTTTCGGACATGCTTTATACCGCCAGTTCAGCTGTTTTCTTCCTCTCTTCCTCACTTATAATGGATAAGGCATTGCTTTTTGGTGCTTGAGTATATGAAGAACGGTCATGTCTGTCAATTGAATTATGACCACAACATAGGGGGTACGGTATTGGTAATGATGAAAAGCGTTGTACAATTTCGTCAATATCGGGTAGTTATTCACGGACAAGCTCGTAACAAAAATAACCTTGACTCATCTGGTCGCCTGTGTTTAATTTTCTTGGCTTTTTTGCGTAAGTTATTTAGGGTAATTAGCCCATGACTTTTCTTAACTCGCAGGGAGAGCATAGAGACCAGACAGTCCAGACAGTCCTGATGCACTAATCTGGAAAGCAACTGAGACAGGAGCCATAAAATGACAATTAAGGAAGAATCGTCATTTCTTCGGGGAGTAGAAAGTCGTCTCGATAGTCTTTTTCCTGAAGACACGAAACCGATTAAAGAAAAAGACATCAATCCTCTCCAAACGACTGTGGAAGAAGGTTCCGCCGATGTAAAGAACCAGAATATAAGGGAAATTAAAGACATCAAAGAAGCAGACGGCAAAGCTGAAGTTTTTTCGGGCGAACGCCAGATGCAAGATAGATCATCCTTTGTCTCTGAAATCGAAAAACGTTTTTCGGCGATATTCGGTGATGACAACAAAAACGTCAGTGCTGTTACAGAGACTGAAAAAACGGATAATATCAAAGTTACTACCCAGGGCGATAAGGAAGAAAACAAGGATTCTGACAAATCCTTGGGGGTTCTCTCCTTGCCTGCGTCGTCTGCACTTCATGCACCTTTGAAAAACATGAAAAGCATTTTTCTTTCCATTAAATGGGAGATCAACGATCAGATTCTGGAACAATTGGAAAATGAGGTCAATAAATTAGACCTGTTATATACGGGCGATTGCATTATCCAGGGATTTTTAAGAATTCTGCGCTTTGTGGGAAGGTATGTCCGAATCAGGGGTGTCAGTTCCAATCAGGATGCCATCAACCTGCTGCTGTCTGTTTACGACCATCTAGAGAAGGTTATGATTTCGGAAGGAATGACCGAGGCCAAAAAATACATATTTTTAATCGACAGTATCAAGCAATATAGATCATGGGTGGAAAACACTGATCTTAATGACCAGATAGAGACTCAAGCCCCGGAGGCTGATGTTCAAGACGTTCTTATTCCCATACAGCCAACCCCTATTGCCGACATGCCGTCTTTACGTGAGAAGAATGTGGAGAGAACGATTGCGGCCATGAAAGATCTACCGCCTCATGAAGCGTTTGCCTATGCGCTCGATGAGATGAAAAAGACGTTCCAGGTCGAGCTTGATGCTATAAAGAAAGAGATTCGCATCCTTAAAAATGCCAAATAAACAAACGTCGGCATGAACCTTTTAAATGACTGATGTTGAGTAAATTGTTGATTTGTATCTATAAGTTAAGTCAATATTTTTTGAGTTAAAAGGTAAAGGCGGGTACCCTATTAATTCGGGTCGAACTGCAAAGAAGGACGCTTGAATGGAAAACAAAAGAGAGTTGTTTGATTTAAAAGCAGAGAAGCGGGAGTTGGATGCTTTTTTGTCCACAGTTGCAGAAACAGCGGCGTCTCTTCCCGTAAAAGGCGCCGTCCAACCGAAAGAAACTCCTTCTTCTTTAGCGGAAGACAAATCAACGAAACCTGCGCCGGGAAAGAAAATGGATAAGGACGGTGCATATGATTGCGAGCCCGAAAAGAAAAGCGCTGGAGCAGGCAAGTGGATATGGATTTTAATCATCCTGTTGGTTGCTTTACTTATCGGATATTTCTGGCTTTACCCTGAGAGAGGTGGCAAAGCGATGGAGATCATCCAGTCGTATATACACGTTTCTAAGACCGATCAGGGGGCCACATCTTCATCCGTGGAAGGGATAAATCTGATTAATGTCCAACAAAAACTGATTTACAATGTAAAGCTGGGAAGAAGCATCAGAGTGCTTGAAGGCATCGCTGAAAATTCAACGCCTTATCCTGTTTCAAAAATAAAAATTACTGCGATTCTTTATAACGCTGAAGGGTCCTTGCTGGTGTCAACGGAATCTTTCGGCGGTAATATCATTATTGATGAGAAACTGGAAAGTCTGGATGCGAATGAAATTCTTTCGGCGCTTAAAGACGTGAAAACGATGGAAGACAGAATTCAGCCCAAAGGACAAATGCCTTTCATGATTGTCTTCACCAGCGAACCGGCGGGGGTTCATAAGCTATCGGTATTCCCGGCTGATTTTAAGAAACATTAGGAATGCCAGGGCTCTTCCTTAATCAGGGACGGGGCGCCATCATTAAGTAAGACTGTCTTCCGGGATGATTATTGCGCCTAAGTTCTGCCGCTTGTTTCCAGCGCCGGCAGGCGAAGAAAATAAAAAGATATTGCTTGCTATTTATCCGTATTGCCTGTAGAAACCCCTCAGGAATAGCGATAAATTGTGACCTTCCCACCTTTCTTAATCAGAAATTTGCTAAGGATAATCCCGCTAATCATTTATAGAATCCAGATGGGATGCCGTATTTGAGACTTGTCTTTCAGACGCAGGATTTGCGTATGCAAGGGCTTGCCTTTACCAGCCTTACAACGGTTTGCATCGGGTTTAAATTTAAATAATAGATGCTGGTAACATACAATGAAGGATAAGAAATGAGTTTTGAGAAGTTTAAGTTAGATGAAAAAATTATGGCCGGTGTTGTGGCAGCCGGGTACAAGAAGCCGACGCCTATTCAAGTGCAGTCCATCCCTCCCATTATGGAAGGCAAGGATGTGATGGGGTTGGCTCAGACAGGAACCGGGAAAACGGCGGCATTCGTCTTGCCGATTTTACAACGCCTGATGTCGGGCAAGCGGGGCCATATTCGCGCCCTGATTATTGCGCCGACGCGGGAATTAAGTGAACAAACCCATGAATCAATTATGCAATTGGGACGAAAAACGGGGCTGAGCAGCACGTCCATCTATGGTGGTGTCAGTATCAACACCCAGATCAACCGATTGCGCTCCCGTGTCGATATCATCTCGGCTTGTCCCGGTCGCCTGCTTGACCATATCGGGCGCGGCACGCTTGATTTGTCACGGGTGGAAGTTCTGGTCCTGGATGAAGCAGACCATATGTTTGATATGGGTTTTCTGCCGGATGTCCGCAGAATTGTCAAGCATCTGCCGGCTCATCGCCAGACCCTGCTTTTCTCCGCAACCATGCCCAGCGAGATTCGCAGCCTAGCCAACGATCTGCTCTCTGATCCTGTCCATATTCAGATTGGAGATACCGCTCCGGTGATGACGGTTTCTCATAGTTTTTATCCGGTTCAAATGGAGCAGAAAACAGCTTTGCTCAAGGATATTCTCGAGAAGACGCAAACCCAGTCGGTGCTGGTCTTCACCAGAACAAAATCGCGCGCCAAAAGTCTGGCCGAGCAATTAAACAGAGTTGGGCATAAAGTGACCTCGCTGCATGGTAATCTGACGCAGCAGAAACGCAAGCAGTCCCTCGATGGATTTCGGGATGGCCGCTATGAGGTGATGATCGCCACGGATATCGCTGCGCGCGGCATTGATGTGACCCGGATCTCCCATGTGATTAACTACGATATGCCGGCTACCGCGGATGCTTACACGCATCGCATCGGCAGAACCGGACGCGCCATGAAGACAGGGGATGCGTTTACTTTTATTACCGGTCAGGATGGCGAGTTGTTGCGCTCGCTGAAGAAAATGCTGGGAAATAAGCTACAATATCAGAATGTTGAGGGATTAACCGTCAGCCCGTCGGTCTGTGAAGCGATGGGAGCTCGCGCCCCACAGCTTACGCGACCTAATAACAATAACGGAAGGAAACTGTTTTCATCGCGGACACCGTCCACCAGACGGCCCAGTCAACGGTCGTTTAAAGATGCGGGACGGATGAGTTGGTCTCGCGCCCCACAAGCGGCCTAAAAAAAATCAAACCATACGGGAGGCCCAAAGCGTTATCGTGCTTTGGCCTCCTGCATTAATACTGCAATCTGTGCATCCTTTTCCTTCCACAAATCCTGCACCCACTGCTGAAAGGCGGCCTGGAACTCCTTATTACCCTCATAATCCATGTGCAGAAAATGCGGTGGTATTTCCGTTGAAGAAATCCGCACAACGACCCTTTTCACCTTGCCGGACAAAAATCCCCAAAAAGTCGGGATGCCGTCCGGATAAGCAATCGTAATGTTCAACAGCGAATGGAATTTGTCTCCCAACACGCTCAGGGCCAGCGCAATGCCGCCGGCTTTCGGCTTCAGCAGGTACTGATAAGGTGATTTCTGCCGGGCGGATTTGGCTGCAGTGAATCGTGTTCCTTCCAGAAAGTTCATTACACTGGTCGGAATGTGTGTAAACTTCTCGCACGCCTTCCGTGTGGTTTCAAAATCTTTGCCTTTTTGCCCGGGATGTTTTTTTAGATATTCAACACTGTGGCGGCGCAGAAAGGGAAAATCCAGCGCCCACCAGGCCAGTCCCATAAACGGCACCCAGATCAATTCGCGTTTGAGAAAAAATTTCATGAGCGGAATGCGCCGGCTCAACAGCTTTTGCAGAATAAAAATATCCGCCCAGGATTGATGATTGCTGACCACCAGATACCAGCCCCGGTAATTTAAGTTGTCCAATCCCTGCACATCCCAAGTTGTTTTTTGGGTAAGCTTCATCCACAAACCGTTTCCGGCAATCCAGTTTTCCGCTATCCACAGAAGGATTTTATCGAACAGACGGGTCAGCGGACGAAGAGGCAACAGGAATTTCAGAAAGGAAAAAACAAACAAAATCGATACCCAGAACACGACGTTCAAAGCCAGTAAGAATATGGCTATACAGCCCACCAACCGGTCGGGCAGGAAATTCAACATTTTCAACTCCCCCATATGCGATGTATAAATCTTAACACGGGTTATCGGATTGGTCAAAGCATTACTATACATCACGCTTTCCATAGTAATATCTTTCTTCCTGTTGTATAAAGTTATCCATATGAAGCAAAAAGATGAACAAAAGCGTGAAGAATGGCTGGTGTATATCCTACGTTGCTCGGACGGCAGCTTTTATACCGGCGCCACGAATTGTCTCGAAAAGAGACTCATGGGCCACAACCGGGGAACGGCCTCCAAGTATACCCGATCCAGAAGGCCGGTAACCTTACTGGCGACAAGCGTCGAAATGAATAAAAGTGGAGCATTGCGTCTGGAAATGAAAGTCAAAAAGGTGCCAAAAGCAAAAAAGATTGCCTGTTTGAAAAGCAGCCGTCCGGAAAGCAATATTTCATCATAAGAGTCTTCTCATGCGGTTTACGGCCATCTGAAAAATATTGACACGATAGTGAATTCTGCTAAGTTGTTGGCAGTTGTTCGGCAGCGCTACTTTTATCGTTGAAAAGCTACAAAATTACAAAATAAATCATTGAATATATACAGAGGAGGCGTGCTGATGGATGGACAGAAAATCCCGGGGGAAACGATAATTAATCGGTATTGCGGGGCTTCCGCTTCTCTTGTTGATCGTAGCGACTTATTTTGAAGTGGATGCGGGAGAACGCGGCATCGTGCTGCGTTTCGGAGAGGTCAACCGCGTGGTTGATCCGGGTGCTCATTTTAAAATACCTCTGGTGGAACAAGTGGTGCAAATATCCGTGCGCGTTCAGAAAACCACGACCAAGACGGAAGCAGCCAGCCGGGATCTTCAGGTGGTTGAGACCACGATGGTTTTGAACTATAATCTCAAACCGGCCAGAGCCGAGGCTGAAGCTCTGCGCTTGCAGCGGCAGGTTATTTCGCCGGAGCTCCTCCAGTTGCGTCAGATTGAGGCGCAGATCAAAGCCATCGAAAAGGGGGATGGTAAATTGCCTAACGTCACCGGCGGCGCAGTGCCTTTCATTCAGGTCGACAAACAAAAGTAAGCACTTTGATCATAAATGAAAAGGAGAAGGCGATGTGAAAAAGAAATTGGTTATTATTCTGTTTGCATTGCTTTTTATCGGTGTAGGGCTATTTGTTTATATCGGGCAGAATAATCAAAAGTCCAAAGAATTATTTTATTCCGGCACCATCGAAACAACGCAGGCCAAACTGTCTTTTCAGATTCCGGGACGTGTTGCGTACGTCAACGTTCAGGAAGGCCAGTCCGTCATGAAAAACCAGATAATCGCCGCGCTGGACCGGGCGGAATTTGAATCGCGTTATGAACAGGCCAAAGCCAATCTTGATCGCGCGCAAAAGGTGAAACAGCAACTGGAAACGGCTCTCGAAATCAGCAAAAAAACATTGCCGGCGGAAGTCGCCCGGGCGCAAGCGGGTGTTAAGAGTGCAAGGGATTCATTGGCCGATGCCGAAAAGAATTACCGGCGCTTTGAGGACCTGTTCCGTCAGGACGTTGTCACGGAAAAGGAACGCGATACGCTGAAGCTCAACGCCGATGTCGCTCAATCACGGCTTGCAGAAAGCGAATCGATACTGAGGCTTGCTCGGGGCAACCTCGCGCGCATTGACGCGGCCAGGGGTGACATCGCCACGGCCGTCGCGCAGATTGATGTGGCTCGGGCATCGCTTAACCAGGCCGCAATCCAGCTCACATACACGCAGTTGAAATCCCCGCTCGACGGCGTGGTCGTAAGCCGCAATATTGAGCCGGGCGAGACGGTCAATATCGGACGGGAAGTGATCACGATTTCCGATCTTCATCGTGTCGATTTGAAAATATTTGTAGAGCAGACCGCGATAGGCAAAGTCAAACCTGGACAGAAAGTTGAAGTCAGCGTCGATACCTTTCCAGGCAAGATTTACCATGGAACGGTTTCCTTCGTTTCACCGGAAGGTGAATTCACGCCCAAAATCATCCAGACGCAAAAAGAGAGAGTCAAACTGGTCTATCTGGTGAAAGTATCCATTCCCAATCCCGACTACGAGCTCAAAGCGGGCATGCCGGCAGACGCCCGCCTGCGTCCGTAACGGAGGAACGCGATGGTTGACCTGTCCGATAGCCGGCGCTCTGTGGTGGACGTTAAAAATATTTCTCTCACTTTCCAACAGGTGGAAGCGGTCAGGGATATTTCATTTCGCGTGCAAAGCCAAAGCATCTTCGGACTGGTCGGTTCCGATGGGGCCGGCAAATCCAGTGTCCTGCGGCTCATTGCCGGTATGATCAAACCGTCAAAAGGTGCAATCTATATTGATGGTTTGAACTCGGCCACCGGGCGGCAAAAAATAAAACACCTCATTGGCTACATGCCTCAGCGCTTCGGCCTTTATCCGGATCTGACCGTTGAAGAAAACATGGATTTTTTTATGGATGTGTTCGGTATTCCGCGCGTTGAAAGGGAAAAACTGAAGGAGAAATATCTGGGCTTTTCCAACCTGCTGCCTTTTGTGGACAGGCTGGCGGGCAACCTTTCCGGCGGCATGAAGCAAAAACTGGGACTGGCCTGTGTTTTAGTCCATGAGCCCCGACTGCTGATCCTGGATGAGCCGACCAATGGCGTCGATCCGGTCTCCCGGCGTGAATTCTGGGATATCCTCGGTAATATGAAACAGGCGGGCATGACGCTCCTGGTTTCGACCGCCTATCTGGATGAAGGCGAAAAGTGTGATCAGCTGGCCCTGATGCATTCGGGTGTTATTCTGGAGCAAAGCTCACCTGCCGCCATGCGGGAAAATTACCCATCGCTGGAAGCGGCCATCATTGCGCGGATCAAGAAAGTGGATAAGGAGCTCGCTCATGACACTTTCTCCTTCTGACGCCATCGTGGTTTCTCAACTGGAAAAAAAATTCGGCGATTTTGTCGCGGTCAATAAAATCACGTTTTCCGTCAAAAAAGGCGAAATATTCGGTTTTCTCGGGGCGAACGGTTCCGGCAAATCGACGACCATCCGCATGCTGTGCGGCATCATCACGCCGACATCCGGTACGGGCACAGTCGCCGGTTACGACATGATGCGGGCGCCCGAAGACATTAAACAGGCCATCGGTTACATGTCGCAAAAGTTTTCTCTGTATGAAGATTTGACGCCTTACGAAAACGTACGTTTTTATCTGGGTATTTACAGCGTTCCGCAAAATCAATGGCCGGAGCGCGTGGACTGGATATTGAATATGACGCGCCTGCAGGAGGTTCGCAATCGCCTCACGCGGGAATTGCCTCCGGGGTGGCGCCAACGGCTGGCATTGGGCTGCGCGCTTTTGCATAAACCGCAAATTCTGTTTCTGGATGAGCCGACGTCGGGCGTTGATCCGATTACCCGTGAGCATTTCTGGACCTTTATCCGGCAACTTGCCGCCCGTGGCATTACGGTTTTCGTGACCACACATTATATGGATGAAGCGCGCTTTTGTGAACGGATTGTCATGATCAATGCGGGTAACATTGTGGCGGCAGGTTCTCCTTCTGAAATTATCGCGGCGGCCTGTCCCGGTGAGCCTGACGCTGATCTGAACGACGCGTTCATTACGTTGATGAAGAGGACATAGGATTGAATCCCTTAAGATTGAAAGCCATTGTCCGCAAGGAATTTTATCACCTGATCCGGGATTACCGCAGCCTGTATCTGGCGTTTGCCATTCCTCTGCTTTTGATCATCCTTTTTGGTTACGCGCTGAGTCTGGACGTAGATCATATCAAAACCATCGTCGTGGATTATGACAAGACCCCACTTAGCCGCGATTTTGCGGGTAAGTTGAATGCCTCACCTTACTTTCATATTGTCGCGAATCTTGATTCATCGCAACAGATAGCCAATTATCTCGATCATGATGGAGCTTCCGTGGCCGTCGTTATTCCTCCTGATTTCACGAAAAATATCGGGGCGGATCGGGAAGCGCAGATGCAAATCATCATCGACGGCAGTGATCCGATTTTTGCCGGCGCCGTGCGCGGGTATTTGACGGCCATTACCGAATCGTACAATTCAAATCTGCTGATTTCTTTCCTCAACCGCCAGGGACAGAAGACCATCAGGCCTCCCGTGGACGGCCGAATCCGTATCTGGTTTAATGAGGATCTGGAGAGCCGCAACTTTATCCTCCCGGGAATGATCGCCATTATTATTATGATTGTCGGTGCCATGTTGACGTCACTGGTGATCGCGCGGGAATATGAAGGCGGTACGATGGAGACGATCAAGTCTCTGCCGATTCACGCGGGCGAGTTGCTTCTGGGTAAGGCGATTCCTTATTTTTTCATCGGGCTGGCCGATGTGCTCATCGCCATGCTGCTGGGGCAGGTTCTTTTCGGCGTCGTGCTGAAAGGGAATTTCTGGCTGATGATCTTTGCCACATCTTTATATCTGGTGTGCGCGCTTGCCCTGGGGCTGCTCATTTCAACCGTGACCAAATCGCAGCTGATGGCCAACCAGGCGGCGGTCATGCTGACCTATCTGCCGTCATTGCTCTTGTCCAATTTTGTTTTTCCGATTCTCAATATGCCGACGGTGTTGCAATGGATAACTTATCTTGTTCCGGCAAGATATTACATAGATATTCTGGTGGGCGTCTATCTGCGCAATACCGGCATGAGCTATCTTGGGCCGGATATGGCGGTATTAAGCGGCATGTGTCTCATCCTGATTGCGCTCAACTACCTCATGCTGAAAAAGGAAGGTTTATGAGCTGGCTCCGGATTCGGGAATTAGTGCGCAAGGAATTTATTCAACTGCTGCGGGATAAGCGGAACCGACTGGTTCTCTTTATCGCGCCGCTCATTCAGATGCTGGTTTTCGGCTATGTCGTCAATTATGATATTCGTTATATCCGTGTTGCGGTTGTTGATTATTCCCATACGCAGGAAAGCCGGAAACTCGCTGATGCTTTTGAAGGCAGCCGTGTTTTTTCCATCACCCATACTTTAACCGATGAACGAATGCTTGAGGATTTACTGCTGCGCGGCCAGGTGGATATGGGAATAAAAATAGCCCCCGATTTTGCAGCGGTCATCCGCCAGGGGGAGACGTCCGCCATCCAGATTATCGCAGACGGCTCCATGAGCAACATGGCGGCGCTGCGTATGGCCTACACGGTCAGTGTCCTCGAGAAATTTAACAGTGAAACACTCCGTGAACTCTATCCGCAGTCTATGCGCTACGGCAGAATCGACGCGCGCGTGCGCACTTGGTATAACCCCAATATTGAAAGTCAGTATTTCTTTGTGCCCGGTATTGTGGCGTTTGTCATCATGCTGATTTCCCTGCTTTTAACTTCTATTGCCATTATTCGCGAAAAAGAAGCGGGCACCATGGAGCAACTCATCGTCACGCCTATGAAATCCCATGAATTCATTCTTGGGAAAACGATTCCCTATATCATCATTTCACTACTCCAGCTGACGGTGGTCATTATCATCGCCATCACCTGGTTTCAAATACCGCTGGCAGGAAGCATTCCACTTTTGTTTTTCGCCGCCTGCTTATTTCTGCTGAGCACGTTGGGCATTGGTCTCTTTATCTCCACCATATCCACGACGCAGCAGCAGGCCATGATGACAACATTCTTTTTTATTCTTCCTTTTTTCATGCTCAGTGGTTTCGTTTTTCCCATTGCCAACATGCCGGTCATTGTCCAATGGCTTACCTATCTTAACCCGTTGAGATATTTTCTGGTGATCCTGAGGGGCATATTTATCAAAGGCGTCGGGCTCAATGTCCTTTGGCCTCAATACCTTTTCCTGGCGATCCTGGGGATGATCGTTTTTTCGGGTGCGATTGCCCGCTTCAAAAAACGGCTGGATTAGTGTAAGGAAGATGTAGGGAACGGTCGTGACCGCTTCCTACAGGCTAGAGGCGAGAGGCGATAGGTTATAGGGATGCTGAAGGTTATTGAAGATGAAAAACTGATTGCCAAATATGCGCGGCTGTTTGCTAAAAACTTCAAGCCGTTCATTGATGAATCCATTAAGGTAAAATTGGGGCATCAAGGGGCGAGTTTTGTGGCGAAAGTTTCCTGGTCGAAGAGACTGGGGATCTGGATATTTTCTCAGGCGACAAAAGACGTACGCTATTGGAACGTTTTCGGCATCGGGAAACCGCAGACCGGCAGCCATCTGCCCATCACCGCCGAAATAAATTTCCCCTGGGTGGGTATCGACCGTAAAACCGGCGCGGCTTTTGCCCGAGACGCGTGGGACCGCATCTACGCGATTCATCGTGGTAAAATTGGCGGCGGGAAAAAGGGGATCGGCAAATCCCTGTTTGAAGAGAGCTATCGTGGTATCTGGGCCTGGATGGAAGACGGCGGTTCACTGACGCAGGTCGCGGTAATTGGCGCCCTCCACAGCAGTCGTTTTGCCTTGCAAACCGCTCAATTTGTCAGCAAAATTGAAAAGCTGAAATCAAAAGCGTTTTTATCTCCCCAGACGTTGCTCAATTTTTCTGAAGTATCTTTTCATGAGGAACTTGTCGGGAGCCCGCCTGCTCCGCCTCTTGATAATGAAACCTACGCCTGCGATCATAACCTAATTGTCAGCCATCTGGCGGCGCTTTTGCGACGCCAGAAATTTAAAGTCGGCAATGACGTGAATTCCGAGTTATTTCTGATGCACCCTGGTTCTGACAAAATATCTCACGTTTTCGCTGTTTCGGCTGATAGCCATGAGCAAAACCTGCTGTCTGCAACGGCAAAATTGCTTTTGCAGCAATCCGCCGAGGCAGGTCATCCGTCTGCAATTTTGGTCATGCCGGAAGATAAAGTGAATATGTATGTTCAGCCAATGCAACGGATACACATTGAAGTGCTCGGGTACCGTCTGGAGGGTGAACGAATCATTTTTCCGGATTTGGGCAAAATCAGGTTTGCAAACCAGGTTCCACATGGCGCTTTATGAGTAAAATCCTTTGTCGTTTCTTGCAGATGGTTAAGCGGCGCAAAGCGGTCGTTAATTCATGAAAGATAAATTGCTTATGGACGAAATGCTTGAAATGGGCCGACAGGTCCTGACGGCCCAACCCTTCAGTATGCTGATCGGAGCGGAACTGATCGGTTTTGCCGTGGGCAGCGCCGAGTTAAAAGTGCCCATCAAAAACGAACTTAAACAGCAACACGGGTTCCTGCATGGCGGCGTTGTCAGTTACGCTGCGGACAATGCACTCACCTATGTGGGTGGCAGTGTATTGGGACCGGGTGTCGTAACATCGGAATTTAAAATCAACTATGTGAGGCCGGCGATGGGTGACTACATTGTCGCGCGGGCGACGGCGATTTACGTCGGAAAAACTCAGGCTGTCTGCCGTTGCGATGTTTTTGCCGTCAAGGACGCAAAAGAGAGCCTGTGCGCGACAGCCCAGGGCACCATTACCAAAATTGGATCGTCCCAATAGTCGATCTGTATGGCTGGGAAGCAATCTCGGAAAGACAAAAGGATGAAGGATGGATGCAGGAAAAAACATCCCTGCGGCTTTCGTTGCCAAAACCGCAGGGATGTCTCTGTTACTTATTCAACATTATCGATTTTCGGTTGGAATCGAACCATGCTAGCCTTGCTCTTGGAGATCTTTTTGATATTTTCCCATTCCTTATCGCTTTTGATCCACCAGAAATACTGATTCGGCGGAGTCAGCTTGCCGTCTTCAATAGTCTGGACGGAACCATTGATCAGGAGTCTGCCGTTGGGATTAATGCCGAAGATTTCCGTGGGAATCTTGTCGCCGAGAATCGGCAGAGCTTTCGGGAATGCGGCACGGATTGCCCGAACATCAGAGGGCGTGCCTGCCACTTCAATGGCTTTCGCCAAGGCATGGGTGGCGCCGTAATTTCTATAGCACTCAGAGGTTACAAGTCGTTTGTACGTGGCTTTGTATTTCTTGTCGAATGCTTCCGAAACCGGGACAGGGACGCTGGGCGGCGCGGCGACACCAATGGAGTTGTTCATCAGCTTATAGCCTCTGAGAAGATTGCCCATGTAGTCGAGTTTGGACTGATCGATGCAGATAAATCCGCCTTTAAAGCCCATGCCGCGCGCCTGCTCGATGACTAGAGCAGTGGTGGCCGAAGGGCCGCCTATCAGAAGTGCATCCGGCTTGGTGGCGAGCGCCGCCGTCAGCGGTGCGGAAAAGTCTGTTTCCGTGTAATAATTAGCCGGTTTGTCGATTGTGATGGTTCCGCCGGATTTTACCCAGTAATCACCAAAAGCCTTGCGCCATTCCTCTCCATAAGCACCGGTCGTGGTGACCATGGCCACATTTTTCCAGCCTTTTTTCAGGGCGATTTCCACAAACTGCTGAATGTAAACGGTAAAGGCAGGTGCCGTGGTGCCGATTAAGAGCTTGTTGCCTAACTGGACGACTTTGGGTGTGCTGGTATAGGCCATCAAAAGAAACTCGTTACCTTTTTCTTCGTTGATTTTGGACATGGCCGCGATGGTTGTAAATACGGCATTGTAAATGGCGACGGCTTTGGCGGATTGCAGCCGGCGGGCATTGTTCACGGCGGTCGTCGGATCATTCCGGTCGTCTAATTTTTCAAGTTTGAATTTATAATTTTTCCCTTTGACGTTGATGCCGCCGGCCGCATTAATTTCGTTGACGGCCATTTCGATACCAAAGAAGCAGTCCTGACCATACTCGGCGGCGGGACCGCTCAATGGCCCTGAAAATCCGATTAAGATGTCATCGGCGCTGGCTGCTACAGCCCATGTCATCACCAAACAGCTGACCAGTGTAAGAACTATACTCTTCCAATACTTCATTTCTTCTCCTCCTCTTCTTTGTTTAGTGTCCCCCTGCTTCAGTATCTAAAAAAATCAATAAAAAAGCCAATATACAATTCTGTACGCGTCAAATAAATTTACGGATTGAACAAAATCAGCTGTCTTGGCATCCACGGTAAATTCTTTGAAATTTAATCTTATCAACAGGTTAATTCAGTATATTACATTTGAGTTTAAGTATAAAAAAAACAATCTTATCTGTCAATGTAATAAACATGAAATCGAAAATTAATTTTACTGAGTGTTGTTTATGGCCTCATCAAATAAGGATGTTCCTAGTCAAGTCTAAAATAAACCTGTTATATTTTTCAAAGCGGTTTTTACTCAAAGGCGGAGGCCGGTATCCAGAACTCATTGATATTACTGGATTCCGATTTTCATCGGAATGACGAAAGTGAAGAAAAATGACTTTTTACGAGGTCATAAATATTGTATTTTCAAGAAAGTCAAGTTTTTGTAAATATTTCTTGTAAAGGCCATGGATATTTGATTAATAATATACGACAGAAATTGAGGAGAAGCTATGGGCGAAGGTATAAATGATTACACAAAAAACATTGTTGATTTGAGACGCCACATGTGGATGGACGGCATTGAAGTGGAATTGCGCCGACTGATCTGGCAGATTGCCGTGGTCGGTAAGTACATTTCCGCCAAGATCCATGAATCAAACCGCAAACTGGCCGGTTTTAAAAATATCTACGGTGAAGAACAGCTGGCACTGGATCGCGTGACCGACGACATCCTGAAAAATAAATTGCAGCATTCCGGATTTGTCAGCCACTATGCTTCCGAAGAACTGGAAGACATTGTCGCCATAGGCTGCGGTCAGGAAAAATACATTGTCACCGCCGACCCGCTTGACGGTTCTTCGCTGGTGGACACCAATCTGTCCATTGGCACGATCATCGGCATTCACAACAAATCCATTTTTGATAGCGGAAGAAATTCGATGGTGGCCGCTCTTTACATCACCTACGGTCCGCTGATCACGATGATCTATTCGGCGGGCAAGGGCACGCACGAGTTTGTCCTGGATCGTGAAGGGGAATACGTCCTTTCCGAAGAAAACATTCAACTCAAGGACAAGGGGTCTATCTTTTCACCCGGTGGCCTGCGCCGCGACTGGACAGCCGCGCATCTGAAGTTCATTGATAAGCTGGAGGAAGACGGCTACAAGCTGCGCTACAGCGGCGGGTTTGTTCCCGACATCAATCAGGTTTTGATTAAGAAGGGCGGGCTGTTCACTTATCCCGCGCTGAAAAAATCGCCTCAGGGGAAATTGCGGCTGCTGTTCGAATTGCAGCCGATGGCTTTTATTATGGAGCAGGCCGGCGGCCTTGCCACAGACGGCAAAGAAGACATTTTGTCCCTGAAAGTCACTTCGGTTAATCAACGTGCGCCGATTTACATCGGCTCTGCAGCGGAAGTGAAAATGGCGGGGCAATTCCTGTCGCAATAACTACAGTTTATAAGGAGCAACCATGATTTACGAAAACAAAGATCAGTTGAAAAAAGGATGCAAATCGATACTGGCCTTCGACGGCGACGAGGTCCGTGTTTTAGATGAAGGCAGATTTCGGAATAAATTGATTGACGATTTGATGTATGCCGTCGTGTTTAGTCCCGATCCGGGAACGAAGGAAGCAGCGGGCTTTCTGATTCGCCGGGGCGCCGCCTCGCTGGGGATTGTGTCTGCGTCGATTCAATCGCTTTATGAGGCGATGGGACGAAAGGAAATCGGCGGTTTCACTGTTCCCGCAATCAATATCCGCGGCATCAGCTATGATGTCGCGCAGGCCGTTTTTCGTGCCGCGCTGAAAGGAAAAGTGGGACCGGTCCTCTTTGAAATAGCCCGTTCGGAAATCGATTACACGGAGCAAAGACCGCATGAATATACATGCGCCATTATCGCGGCGGCCGTCAAATCCGGCTGGCGAGGGCCGGTTTTTCTGCAGGGCGATCACTTTCAGCTGAACGCCAAAAAATTTGCCGCGGACGCGGAAAAGGAAACACAGACGGTCAAGAACTTGATCTGGGAGGCTATCGAAGCCGGATTTTACAACATCGACATTGATACGTCCACGCTGGTGGATTTGTCTCAGCCAACGGTCAAGGATCAACAAAGAACCAACTTTACGCTTGCGGCGGAACTGACCACCATGATCCGCGATCTGGAGCCGGAAGGCATTACCATATCCGTAGGCGGCGAGATCGGCGAAGTCGGCGGCAAGAACAGCACGGTCGAAGAGCTGCAGGTTTTCATGGACGGCTACTTGGAAGAACTCAAAAAGCGTGGCGACGGGTTTGCGGGTATCAGTAAGATCAGCGTACAAACCGGGACGACGCATGGCGGCGTGCCGCTGGCCGATGGCACGGTTGCGAAAGTTAAAATTGATTTCGACGTTTTGGAAAAATTGTCGGAGACCTCCCGCGCTCAGTATGGTCTGTCCGGTGCCGTTCAGCATGGCGCCTCCACACTGCCCGACGAAGCGTTTGACCGTTTTCCCGCTACCGGCACAGCCGAGATTCATCTGGCGACCGGTTTTCAGAATATGATCTATGACAGCAAAGGTTTCCCGGCAGAGCTACGGGCGAAGATTTATGATCATCTGAAAACCAACATGAAAAATGAATGGAAGGAAGAAGATACGGAAGAGCAGTTCATCTACAAAACCCGGAAGAAAGGATTCGGACCGTTCAAACTGGAATTGTGGCATCTGCCGGCGGGAACCCGCAGTAAAATCTGCGCCGAACTGGAGCATCAATTTGCCTTTCTATTTGACAAGTTGAAAGTTAACGGAACGCGTCCGATCCTGGACAAGTATATAAAGCCGGTCGATGTGCCGCTGAAAATGCCCGCGGCACTGAAGAACTGAACGGATTTTAAAGCAACCGGCTGCGATTTGCCGGACGGTTATGCGCAGTATTTGATTCTATTGGAAAATTTCGTTTTTCCCGTTGCACACAGCTTAGTACTCTATACTAAATACGAAAATTTACATCACCATTCTTTGATGCGGAGGAACACAGATATATGAAACTGGCCACCGTTGAACAAATGCGCGGGATGGATCGCCACGCGATCGAAACATTGGGCATTGCCGAAGAAATCCTTATGGAGAACGCGGCGTTGGCGTCCGCGGCGCTGTTGAAAAGCCAAACCGGCATTTGCGGCAAGAAGTTTGTGATCTTCTGTGGTGTGGGTAATAACGGCGGCGACGGCTTGGCGGTGGCGCGCCTGATCAACTCCTGCGGCGGACGTGTAAAAGTGTTTCTGGTGGCGTCGCCTAAAAAATATACCGGTGCCGCTAAAATGAACTATGAGATAGCCTGCAATATTTCTCTGGATGTTCAACTGTTGACAAAAGCTGAAGAAGCAAGAATCGAAACATTACATTGCGATGTCGTTGTTGATGCGATTTTCGGCACGGGCCTGGATCGCGATGTTAAAGGCCTGGCCGCCGAGGTGATCGCGCTGATCAATGCTTCCGGACGGCAGGTGCTGAGCCTGGATATCCCCTCCGGCATCAACGGTGATACGGGACGCGTCATGGGCGTCGCGGTCAAGTCTGATTACACCGTTACGTTTGGCCTGCCGAAAATCGGTAATCTGCTCTACCCCGGCTATGATCATTGCGGGGCGCTCACCGTGACGCATATTTCTTTTCCGCCGTCGCTTTATGACCGGCAGAATCTGACGGTGCAGACCAATGACAGGGTTTCGTTGCCACCCCGATCTGCCGAAGCTTACAAAGGCTCAACGGGGGATGTTTTGTTTATTGCCGGAGGCGCCAACTACTTTGGTGCGCCGTATTTTTCCGCCATGTCGTTTTTGAAGGCTGGTGGAGGCTACGCAAGGCTTGCTTCACCGGCATCGATTATTCCATTTGTCGCACAGTCAGGCCGCGAAATCGTTTATCTGCCGCAAAGAGAAACGGCGGCGTTCAGTCTGTCGCTTAAATCCAAGCCGGAGTTGCTCGCGCATGCAGAAAAGGCCGACATGGTGGTGATAGGTCCCGGCCTGTCTTTACAGGAAGAAACGACGAAGCTGGTGCGGGAGCTGGCAGCGGCTATTTCCAGACCGCTTTTGATTGACGGCGACGCTTTGACGGCCATCGCAGAGCGGCCCGAAATTTTGCTCAAAAGAAAAGCCGCGACGATTCTGACGCCTCACGCAGGGGAAATGGCGCGGCTGTCCGGCAAAAAGATTACGGGAGTGAATGCTGATAAAATCGGTGTTTTGACCCAGACCGCTCAAAAACTCAACGCCGTCATCGCGCTGAAAGGTGCGCATACGCTAATCGGCATGGCGGACGGGCGGGTGTATGTCAATTTAAGCGGCAATCCCGGCATGGCGACAGCCGGAAGCGGTGATGTCCTGACCGGCTGTGTCGCGGCCATGCATGGCCAGGGATTGAGCCCGGAACTGGCGGCGCGTAAAGGTGTCTTCCTGCACGGCTATGCCGGGGATCTGGCCGCAGCAGCAAAAGGCCAGGACGGCATCACCGCGTCTGATATTTTGGAATACTTACCCTTGGCGCTCAAGGATGACCGGACGGGGAATATCGATGCAAAATATTATGAACCGCCGGTAATTTTGTAGGGATACAAAATTTGTGCCTCTATGTGGCTAACGTGCAGTTCAACGGGCTGTACAGGAGTGGGCGGAAAGTCTTAGCACCGAAACTCCGCTGCCGTTACCGTAATGATGGAACTGAAATGGACCAGCAAGGCGCTTTCCTATCTGGTGCGACTTTACGATTTCCTGGCACAGGTAAACAAGCAGGTCGCCGCCCGCATCGTGCAATCACTGACCGCCGCACAGGCCCGTCTCAAGGAGTATCCACGCATCGGAGAAAAATTAGAAGAGTTAGAACCGCGTGAGGTTCGCCGCATCCTTGTGAATCATTTCGAGATGCGTTGCGAAATCCAGGAATCCAAGATTTATTTGTCGCGTATCTGGCATACAACAGAAGAACGGTAACCATCTGCCAGCCTTTTTGAGCCAATCCGACAAGGCCGTAAAAAGGGATCAACTGTGGCTCATCCGGTTGGCACGTATAGCTTCCTGCAGTCAACAATATGATAATCATGAAAGTTATCGAAGATTTTATTTGGTAATGATTACCTTGCCGTGTTATTCTTAATTTAAATAATATATAGAATTGCAAGTAATCGGCACTATCGCAATCGGATGATGAACAACATGAGCAAAACAGTAAGCGCTTCGCGGATCATGACCAGAAGAATATCGGTTTTTATGGTAGTGATCTGTTTGTTGGCTTTGTTTGTGTCTTCGCTTCACCATCATAAAGATACCGATCAACATCAGGATTGTCCGGTCTGCGTTTTTCTGGCTCAACCAGTCGCGGCTGATTCCCCAAACAAGGTATGCTGTGACTTTGACGGGCCTGTCGGCCTCGTATATTCAATTGACCGTGTCCATTTCATTTCAACGGCACTTTTCTTAACCGGCCCGCCAAGAGCCCCTCCCGCTTAAGACCTGATTCTACATTCCCGAGACGTCCGTTATGATATTGAATCTTTCTTAAGACAAAAGGAGTTATTGCATGAAAAAAGCCATTTTGGCCTTCGTGCTGCTTGGTTTGCTCGTGTGCCCGGGTCAGGCCTTAAGCGATGATGTGGCCGTAAAATTACAGAGGTTGGAACAAGCTATTCAAAAACAGGAAGAAACGATTAAAGCGCAGCAGCGCATGATCGACGAGCTGAAAAGTCAAATCATGAAAGGCAATCAAGCGGCTGCGGAAAAAGCGGCCGAGCCTGAAAAAAAGGTTGAGTCGGCAGTCGTTCAGACGAAAGAGGCATCGCCGCTTCCGTCAATGAGCGCCATAATGACGAATCCCTACCTCTCGGTCGTGCTCAATTCCTATGCTTACACGTCGCGTCTGTCGGATGAAGAGCTGGCGGGCAGGGGAATATCCGGTTACACGCATTTGGGGTTGGAACGGAAAAACGGATTTAACCTGGAGGCGGCTGAGCTGTTTATCTACGCTCCCGTTGATCCGTTTTTTAATCTCTATGTCACCGTTCCGGTTACGGAGGAAGGCGCTGAACTGGAAGAAGCGTATTTTGTCACAACATTTCTGCCGAAGGGGCATCAGATCAAGGGCGGCAAGTTTAAAAGCGGGTTCGGAAGGCAAAACGCCCTGCATCCTCATGCCTGGGATTTTGTCGATGCGCCGCTGCCCTACCGGGCCTTTACGGGCGACGAAGGCCTTATTGAAAAAGGCGTGCAATACACCTATCTAACGCCACTTCCGTTCTACACGATCCTGGGCGTTGAAGCCCTGCAAGGCGAAAACGAAGTCCTCTTCGGGTCGGATGCATCCATTGGCGCTCATGCCTTTTCGGCCTTTGTCAAAGCCTCTTTCGATATCGGTGATTCCAGCACACTGCTGGTCGGCGCGTCCGCAATCACGGGCAAGACTTTGACCGATTCGGTTGTGGCGGAGACTATTTTTTCAGGCGACAGCACGCTGGCGGGTCTGGAGCTCACCTGGAAGTGGCGCCCCTCAAAGCATCTGGGGTTCAAATTGCAAAGCGAATATCTGTACCGGACTCAGTTCGGACGGCTTAATGATTCCTTAACCGGGGAGTCTGTCCGTCTCGACCGCAATCAGGATGGCCTTTACTTGCAGGGCGTTTTTCTGTGGGACCGTTTTGAAATCGGAGCCAGGTACGATACGCTGGGACTGTTTAAAAACGATTACCTGATCGACGGAGTCCGCCAGGACGCAGGACGAAAGCCCTGGAGAGCCGGCGGCATGGTCAGTTACAAGTTTTCCGAATTTGCTCTGTTGCGCCTCCAGTATAACCATGACGAGTCGGATATCGCGGGAAAAGTCAATGACGAGCTGTTCCTGCAGGTGGTATTCAGCATCGGCGCTCACGGCGCTCACGCATTTTAAACAGGAGCAACGACAATGAAAAAAATATTGCTGATTTTATTGATGGCGCTGATCTGGGCGCATCCGGTTTACGCCAGAATTTCGGTTGTGACGACGCTTCCCTGGATCGGAAGCCTGGCCGAAGAGCTGGGGAAAGACCGTGTGGAAGTTCGCACGCTGGTGAAACCTCAACAGGACCCGCATCAGATCGAAGCGCGGCCCAGCATGATTCTGGCTGCAAGAAACGCCGATCTGCTCATCTATAATGGACTGGACCTGGAGGCGGGCTACCTTCCGGTGCTCATCGAATCGTCCCGTAATCCGCGCATTGCGCCGGGGAAAGCCGGAAACCTGGACTGCTCTCAGTTTGTAAACGTGATGGAAAAGCTCGCCTCGGCGGATCGGAGCCTGGGCGATGTGCACCCGCATGGCAATCCGCATTACCATTTAAGCGTCCGCAACATCCTGGCTGCAGCCGGTGGCATGACCGATCGAATGATCCGTCTGGACCCGGATCATGCCGCATTCTACCGGTCAAACCTGGCCACCTTCTGGGCGCGCGTTCAGGAAGGACAGAAGCGGTGGGCATTCGTCAAGCTCAACGGCATGCGCTTTGTCGCGTATCACAGGTTTTTCGAATACCTGGCCGCGGAACGCGGATTTGAGATCGTTGCCTATGTTGAAGAGAAACCGGGCATTCCGCCGTCGGTCGGTTATATCAGCCGTCTGGTCGAGAGCATGAAGAAATCTCCACCCGATGCAATCATCACAACAAGTTATCAGAACGCTCGGGATGTGGCGGCTCTGTCCAACAGAACCGGTATTAAAAGTCTGGTTGTCCCTCATGATGTCGGGGCGGACCCCGAGGGACAAGACTGGGTGTCTCTGATGGATCGGATTATGGACACACTCAAGTAAGAGAGGAACAAGATGGAAGCGCTCTTTTTTTTATTCTACCCTTTTGCCGCCTGTGTATTGCTGATTCTGATTCACGTTTATTTCGGCATGCATATTCTGGAGAGAGGGTTGATCTTCGTCGATCTTTCGCTGGCCCAGTTTATCGGCATTGGCATCGCCTGCTCCGTTTTCTTCGGCGTGGAAGGCATCACCAAACAGATTTATCCGGCGGTATTTGCCGCCCTGGGCGCCTTCATCCTGTCCTTTTCCCGACGCATCGCACGGCACACCAATATCGAAGCCTTTATCGGTGTACTATACGTGTTTTCCCTGTCCGCGGGCGTTCTGATTCTGGATCGCTCGCCGCACGGCACTGAAGCGTTGAAAACACTTTTAAACGGAAACATCATCTGGACGGGGCCCAAGGAACTTCTCTCCACACTGGTCCTTTATGCGTTCGTCGGCGCGCTGCATATCATCTTCAGGACAAAGTTCTGGAACCTCTCCGCCTACGGGAAAGGCGCATACGGTTGGGAGCTTCTTTTTTTCTTAAGCTTTGCCGCCGTGCTGATCAAATCCATCCAGATAGCCGGCATCCTGCAGGTTTTCGCTTTTCTGATTGTTCCGGCGCTGACCGGAAGAATTATAGCGGCGCGAAACGTTTCCGTTTTAGTCTGGGGATGGACGCTGGGCGGGTTGTCGAGTCTCTTGGGACTGTCTGCGTCATACCGCTGGGATTTGCCCGCCGCGCCGGTGATTATCGCTTCAATGAGTATATTCTATTTAACTACACTTTTTTGCAAAGCGCGGACAGGTCAAAGCACCGCGAGATAGCAGACAGGCGCCCGGTAATTTATCTATCTCCACTATTACAATTGGTAATCGTTGGTTATTATTTCATTGACATATAATGCCGCTTTGTTTTACACTCTAACTGTAAAAAGCAATGCTGATCAATCATCTATTTAGGACCTGACATTTTCTGAAAGAACAACAATCTTGAAAGACTTGTCTTGCTTAGAGAGGCTAAATAAAATGGAAGACAAAGGAGATTCTCAATTTCTGAAATAAACAAGCCTGGACTCTTCTATGGTTACATAATCGTATTGTGCAGTTTCCTGATCCTGATGATAGTTTGGGGAGCACAATACAGCTTCGGTGTCTTCTTCAAGCCGATGCTGAATGAATTTGGGCTCTCCAGAGCAGTCCTTTCCGGCGCCTATTCAATAAACCTCGTAATACAGTCAGTAGCCTGTATTTTCACGGGTAAGCTCTGCGACAAGTACGGGCCTCGGTTAGTCGTGACTATCTGCGGGTCGCTTCTCGGAATCAGCTATTTATTGATGTCCCAGGCACAGGTAGCCTGGCAAATTTATATCATTTTTGGAATTCTTGCGAGTATTGGTGCCGCCGGCACCTGGGTTCCCCTACTTTCAACAATAGCCAGATGGTTTGTTTTCCGAAGAGGCTTGATGAGCGGCATTACTGCTGCCGGAGTTGGTGTTGGAGTCATGCTTGTGCCACCCTTATCCAGCTACTTTATATCAAGTTTCGGTTGGCGCACTTCGTATATCATTATCGGCCTCACTGTAATGACACTGGTCATTATTAGTGCACAGATGTTAAAACGTGACCCATCCGAAATCGGACAATCCGCTTTGGGCATGTCCATAGAACATGAAGATAGCTCTCTGCACTTTACCTTTAAAGAAGCACTCCGGACCAGGCAATTCTGGTTGCTCTGTGGAGCCTTTCTCATGATGGGAGCATGTTTGCAGTCCATATTGGTGCATATCGTTCCTCATGCCACAGACGTCGGTATAGCGGAAGTAACAGCCGCCACTATTATCTCCGTAATTGGCGGCGTCAGCATTATCAGCAAAGTATCTTTAGGCGTAGCTATGGACCGTTTGGGCAATAAACCGGTCGCCATCATAATTGCCTCGCTGATGTTTATATCCCTCATCATCATACAACTATCAGATTCCCTCTGGGTGCTTTACGTCTTTGCCGTATTCTTTGCTTTCGGTTATGGGGGATTTGCAGCTTTACAATCACCTTATCTGGCTGAACTCTTCGGCCTGAAATATCATGGAACTATCTTCGGATTTACATTATTTATAATTGGGGCAGGAGCATTTGGACCATTTGTCGCCGGTAAAATATTTGATGCGACTTCAAGCTATCGCCTGGCTTTTACTATACTGGCCTTAATGAGTTTTCTTGCAATCCTGTTTGCCATTGGAATAAAAAAACGCGCCATGCCTAAAGAGGTATGATATTATATCTTTCGAGAAAGGATATACTCGGCGACGGCGAGCAGATGGTCTTTTCCCGGGTTGTCGGCAAAGACTTTCAGCCCGCCTTTTGCCTCCCCAATGAACTGCTGTGCACGATTCAGCGAATAATCAATGCCACCGGTTTTTTGTATCAAGGTGAAAATATCCCGGATGGTATCAGGGGAAAAAGCCTTTTTCTCGATGATCGTTCTCGTTTTGTCGCGTTCGGCCTCAGTGCATTTAGCTAGTGTGTAAATCAGCGGCAACGTCATTTTGCCTTCTTCCAGATCCTTGCCGATGGACTTACCGAAATCTTCTTCTTTAGCCATGTAATCGAGTGTGTCGTCCGTGATCTGAAAAGCCATGCCGATTTTGTAACCATATTGTTCAAGCGCTTCAATCTGCGTTGGTGACGCTCCGCCCAGGACGGCGCCGCTTTCGCAGGCGGCGGAAATGAGCACGGCGGTTTTTTTTTCGACAATGCTCAAATACTCCGCTTCCGTGAGGCTTGTGTCGCCGCATTTCATCAGTTGGAATACTTCGCCCTCCGACATAATGTTGGTCATTTTCGACATGAGCTGAACAATCTTAATATCACCGATTTCGGAAAGCAGCTTGAATGCTTTGGAATACAAGAAGTCGCCGACCAGAACGCTCGCGGCATTTCCCCAGACGTTGTTGGCGGAGGTTTTGCCGCGCCGGATGACGGCTTCATCGATGACGTCGTCGTGCAGGAGGCTCGCGGTATGGATGAATTCAATAGAGGCAGCAAGCGGAAAACGATGTTCTCCCGAATAGCCGCACAGTCTGGAACTGATCAACTGCAACAGAGGCCGAAACCTTTTACCCCCGCTGTCAATCAGGTGATGGGCGACTTCGGGAATCAATTTGACGTCGGACGTGATGTAGCGGTCGAGGTGGACCTCGATTTGGCGCATCTCATCGGAATAGGCGGCGAAGACATCAGCAATTTGCATATTTTAGTTTTCCCTATTATTAGCTTTAGTCTTTTATAATCTCCCCAAACAGATCATAGTCGTCGGCGGATACGATTTTGCACTTTACCATCCTGCCGATTTTATCGCCGGTTTTTTTGATATAAGTAACACCATCGATTTCCGGGGCTTGCCTGCGGCAGCGCGCGACAAACGGGTCATCGGCACGGTCGTTTATTTCTTCAATCAGGACTTCTTGAATAGTCCCTATTAATCTCTGATTGATCGCATGTGAGATGTCGGCCTGCTCGCTCATGATGATATCACGTCGGCTTTCCTTTTCTTTTTCCGAAATCCGTGGCGGAAGTGCTGCCGCGGCAGTGCCTTCTTCGCGCGAATAGATAAAAACACCCAGATGGTCAAATCGTATTTCGCGGATGAAATCAAACAGACGCTCAAACCGCTTTTGCGTTTCGCCGGGAAAACCCACTATTAACGATGTGCGGAGCGCAACGTCGGGCATAATGCTTCGGGCTTCTCCAATAATTTTCACAATGCGGCTGGCGGACACTTTACGGTTCATCGCGGTAAGGATGTTGTCGTCAATATGCTGAATCGGCAGATCGATATAGCGGCAGATTTTTTTATGGCCGGCGATGGCTTCGAGCACACCGGTCGTAATATGCGCCGGATGCGCATAAAGCAGGCGGATCCATGAAATGCCTTCGATGGCGGCCATGTCGCCCAATAAGTCTGACAATTTCGGGCGGTTCTTTAAGTCTCGGCCATAGGCGGTGGTGTCCTGGCCAATCAGGATAATTTCTTTGATACCTCTGTCTGCCAGCGTTTGTGCTTCCCGCAGGATATCGGCAGGCGTTCGGCTGCGGGCAGAGCCTCGGATGGAAGGAATGGCGCAGTATGCGCAGCAGTTGGAGCAGCCGTCCGATATTTTCAAATACGCGCTTGTCGCATTGGTAGACAATAGTCTCTCATGCCGCGAGGTCATTAAGAAATCAGGTTTAGTGATTACGGCGGCGCGTTTTGATTTTTTTAAATGGCTGACGATGTTTCCGACTTCGCCTGTTCCGATAAATAAATCGGCTTCCGGAATTTCGGCAAGTAACTCTTTCCCATAGCGTTGGGCCAGGCAGCCGGACACGACCAGCTTCAGATCGCGCCCGCGTTTCTTTTTTTCTTCGGCCAGCGACAGGATAACTTCCAGAGCCTCTTCCTTTGCCGGTTGAATGAAAGCGCAGGTGTTGACGATGATGACGTCGGCCTGATCGGGATGGTCCACAATCGTCATGCCGGACGAAAAAGCCAGGCCGCCCATGACTTCCGAATCAATCTGATTCTTAGAGCAGCCTAATGAAATGATATGAAGCCTGGACGAGATGTTATTTTTCACTTTGGCAGCTTTCTGATGAGAACCTTGCGGGGTTTCGCGCCATCGGAGGGGCCGACAATGCCTTCGCGTTCCATCTGTTCGATCATGCGCGCGGCCCGGTTATAACCAATCTTCATGTAACGCTGTACGAGCGAAATGGAGGCCTGTCCCAGTTCGCCCACTAAGGCTACTGCCTCGTCATATTTTTCGTCATCCCCGTCTTCGTCATGCTGAGCCTGCGCGGACTCGAATTCAAATTTTTCAATGGAGGCGTCGTAAGTTGGTTGGGCCTGCATCTTGATGAAATCGACGATTCGGGATATTTCATCATCCGACACATACGCGCCGTGAATTCGGGAGAGCTTGGACGTGCCCGGCGGAATAAAGAGCATATCGCCCGCGCCCAGCAGCTGTTCCGCGCCCGGTTGATCAATAATGGTGCGTGAATCAATTTTGGACGAAACCTTGAAAGAGATACGCGTAGGAAAGTTGGCTTTGATGAGTCCGGTGATGACGTCCACGGACGGACGCTGCGTGGCAAGAATCAGGTGAATGCCCGCCGCTCGAGCCATCTGCGCCAACCGGGTAAGGGATTCTTCCACGTCCCGCGATGCCACCATCATCAGGTCGGCCAGTTCGTCGATCACCACAACAATATAGGGAAGCTTGACGTGTTGGAACGGTGGCGTATTTTGGGCGGAACTATCCGCCACATCGGCATCCGGCTGGGTTTCATTCTTGATATCCTTAAATACGGCATTCATTTTACCTTTGGGACCGGTGAGAATCATTTCGTTGTATGCATCGATGCTTTTCACGCCCAGCGCGCTGATGACTTTATAGCGGCGTTCCATTTCTTCGACCGTCCAGCGCAGCACCTGCGATGCTTTTTTCGGGTCCACCACCACCGGGTGCATCAGATGAGGAATACCTTCATAGGAAGACAGCTCCAGACGTTTGGGATCGACCATCAGAAACTTGATGTCGTCGGGCTGCGCTTTAAAAAGGATGCTGCAAATCATGGCGTTGAGCGCGACGCTCTTGCCGGAACCGGTGGTCCCGGCGATGAGCAGATGCGGCATTTTAGCCAGATCGGCAATGACCGGTGTACCGACAAAATCGACCCCCAGCGCGATGGGCAGGCGCAGGGGCGATGCGGTAAAAGCGTCATTGTCCAGGACATCCTTCAGAAAAACCGGTTCTCTTTTGAGGTTGGGGATTTCAATGCCGATGACGGATTTGCCGGGAATCGGTGCCAGAATGCGTATGCTGGGCGCCATCAGCGCCAGGGCCAGGTCGTCTGACAGGTTGGTGATACGGTTGATTTTGACACCGGACGCGGGTTCCAGTTCATACATGGTGATGACCGGACCGGGCATCACTTCCACCACGCGTCCTTCAACGCCAAAATCCGCCAGCTTCTTTTCGAGAATGCGCGAATTGGTAACCAGATGATCGCGTTTGACGCGCGTATCCTTCTGGGGAGCTTCTGCAAGCAGGGTGAAAGGCGGCAGCTGAAACTTGCCGTCGGACTTGAGTTTGGAAAATTCAAAATGCGTTTGTTCGACTTTCTTCGGTTTTGCTTTTTTGGGCGGTGGATCGACCTCTTCGATTACGGGCTGGGGGTTTTTTTTAATTTTGAGCCGGGAAAAAAAATGGAGGAAAAAAGAAAAAATCCGATCTTTGATTGCTTTAATAAATTCGTGGGCCGATTGCGAGAATCTTTCCGTAACGGTGACGAGAGAAAACTCGATGATAAAGAAAAGCGAAACAATAAAAATAAAAATCAAAATAATATAGGTTCCCGCCGGATTGAAATAACCAAGCAGGAATTGGACAATGACCGCGCCGATCAATCCCCCCGCTTTGAGTGTTTCTCCGTAAAAAATAAGACCTCCTTTGATCAATGCGCCAAACAGTCCGGCACACGCCAGCGTAAAGAAGGAGAAGCCGATGAGGCGGGGGGCGTTGACTGCAAAAGCCGGACGCAGAAAGTATTGAAACGCGCAGAGTGCAAGCGCCAGAGGTAGAAGAAAAGAAGCGACGCCCAGCAGGCGGATGATGGAATCAGCGGTATAGGACCCAACCTTGCCCGTGAGATTATGCGTCGAGGGCTCATCCGTCACAAAGCGCGTGAAAGAAGGATCCAGCGGCGAGTAAGAAAACAGGCATAAAAAAAGAAAGATGGCCAGGGCCAGGCAGACGACGCCTTTGATCTCTCTGGTTCTTTTATGATGATCCTTGGGGTTTTCTTCCATTTAGAGCGCCGTCTTAATTTCTGGCTGGACGTCTTTGATACTCACTGTGCCGGCATTCCGATAGTCGTCATAATTTTTAATAATGACCTGCCGGACTCTATCGATCAGTTCCTGCCGATCTTCCAAGGTGTAGCCTTTCACGGCAATCGGTTTATCAATGACCAGTTTTATTTTCCCCGGTTTGATCTTCAGCGATCGCTTCGGCATAATGTTGCCGCTGCCAATGATACTGATCGGGACAATCGGCACGCCGGATTGAATGGCCAGGTGAAAGGTTCCCTGTTTGAAGGCTTTGATTTCGCCGTTCCGGCTGCGAGTGCCTTCGGGGAAAGTCATGACAGATTTGCCCTGACGGATGCGCAGTGCCGCCATATCCAGGCTCTGCATGGCTTTTTCGTGATTTTGCCGGTCGATTTCAATATAGCCCGCTGCTTTCATTGCCTGGCCGAAGATGGGAATTGTGAATAATTCTTTTTTCGCAATCCAGCGGAATTGGCAGGTGACATGAGCCAGCGTAATGAGAATATCAAAATCGCTCTGATGGTTGGCCATGAACACCTGCGGTTTGCCGCGCAGAATATTTTCTCTACCGATGACTTCTACTTTTGTGGCACAAATGAAAAGCAGAATTTTACTCCACAGGCTGGCAACCTTATGGACGTTGTTTTCCGCGTTGGCAAAAAAAGAAAAGACGACGCACCAGAATGAGACAAATGCGGTAATCGCTACGCCTAAAGTGACTAAGAGTGCCGAACGAATCATCTACATTCTTTCCTCGACCTTGTTATTTAAAACTGAGGTTGTATTTTTTACTTGATAACGCGGTTGAAGTCAACTGTGAATTATATTTGTCTCCATCTCATTTTAACACGAAATAGGGGAGCAAGAGCAGATTTTTGTTGACCACTGGTCACGCCCCATCCCAGGCAGGCTCTGAGATTGGTGGGGTTTGAAAATTTGTGAAAAATGTCAATAAAAAAATTTACAATAAAAAATTTCCCCCTTGACAAAAAATCATCAATCATTTATGAACGCTGCCAAAGTTGTTTAACCTAAAGCTTGGCCAAAAATTGAACGCTGCATGCCCCTGAATGATTCACCGACAAGGTGCTAGGATGCGTTATGATGGTCGATGGAGTCTCAATGGAACTATTTTTACAACAGGTGTTTAATGGAGTCATGTTGGGCAGTACATATGCCATTGTCGCCTTGGGATTGACGATGGTTTATGGCATTCTGCATGTGCCGAATTTCGCCCACGGGCATATGTATATGCTTGGTGCATATGTCTGTTTCTTTCTCATTACAATTTTCGGATTTGCATACTGGCCTGCCGTGGCGATTTCCGCCATTGTACTGGCTTTGGCCGGAGTCGTTTTGGAGTTTCTGGTTTATAAACCGTTGCGTAATGCGCCGGCTCTTAATCCCTTTATCGCCGCGCTCGGAGCCTTGATTATTCTGGAAAACGCAGTCGTGGTGCTCTGGGGACCGGAGGGTCACCGCATCCCGAATCCGTATCCCGGCATTATCGACGTCATCGGCATCACCATGTCGCAGCAGAGACTGCTGGTGATAGCCGTTGCGTTTACGATGATTTTTCTACTTCAGCTTTTTATCAAAAAGACGACAATGGGCAGCACTATTGAAGCAGTTGCCCAGAACAAAGAAGGAGCCACGCTCGTTGGTATCAATGTTAACCGCGTATCCGCGATGACCTTTGCCATTTCCACCGGTCTGGCCGCGGTAGCCGCCTGCATGGTCGCGCCGATCTTTATGATTTCACCCAGTATGGGCTCTTTGGTCGGCGTCAAAGCTTTTGTAATTGTTATCCTCGGCGGAATGGGCAGCATTCCGGGCGCCATTGTCGGAGGTATTATTTTGGGACTGATTGAAGCCATCGGCGGCGGCTACTTTTCGGCGGCATACAAAGATGTGTTCGGATTTGGTGCGCTTGTGCTGATCCTCGCTATAAAGCCAACCGGCTTGTTCGGGAAGGAGATTAAGGGCAGATGATGAAGTGGTTGAAAGCAAATTGGTTTTATCTGATGGTTTTGGTTATCGCCCTGGTCATTCCTTTTGTTATAACGAATCGGTATTACTCCCAGGTCATCACCATGAGTTGCCTTTTCGCCATCGGCGCTCTGAGCTTAAATCTGATCATGGGCTATACGGGGCAGGCTTCGTTGGCTCACGGCGGATTTTTCGCCATTGGCGCTTACGGCGTCGCCATCCTGACCCAGACACTGGGCTGGAATTTCTGGCTGGCTCTCCCGGCAGCGGCGCTGTTATCAGCTTTTATCGGCTTTCTGGTTGGGATGCCGGCGCTGCGTACGCGGGGATCATACTTTGCCATTACTACGCTGTGTCTGGGGGAAATCATTTATCTTGTTTCGGGTAACTGGATAGAGCTGACGGGCGGACACAACGGTATTGTGGGAATTCCGGTGCCCAGTCCAATTTTTATTCCAGCAGTTGGCCGGATTACTTTTGAAACTCAAATCATGCAGTACTATCTGGTTTTATTTTTCCTGCTGGTCACTTTATTCGTCATGAATCGTCTGGTCAAGTCTTTAAAAGGATTAACTTTCATGTCGATTCGCAATAATGAAGACTTGGCGGAAGCTGTGGGAATCAATACATTTCGCACCAAGCTGCTTTCGTTTGTGATCGCCAATTTTTTTGCCGCTCTGGCGGGGGGCATCTATGCAAGCCTGATCGGCAGCATCAGTCCCAGTGTCGCTTCTATTGCGATAACATTCAACTTCCTGATGTATGCGCTGCTGGGTGGTATTGCAACGCTGGCCGGCCCGATCATTGGCGCGTTTGTTATGCCGATTTTGATGGAATATCTGCAGTTCCTCCAGGATTATCAAATGATCCTGTTTGGCGTGCTGCTGATCATCGTGATTATTTACTTCCCCAGAGGCTTTATGGGATTGTTTACAACATTACGGGACAAGTTAAAGAAAACAAAGGTGGGGGCGTAAAGTGCTGCTAAAAGGTGAAAATCTGGTCAAAAGTTTTGGCGGCACAATCGCTGTCAATGATGTGACCTTCGAAGTCAATGAGGGAGAGATCCTCTCCATTATCGGTCCCAATGGCGCTGGAAAATCCGTTCTCTTCAGTTTGATTAGCGGTTCGGGCAAACCAACATCGGGCAGTATCAAGTTTGCAGGTGAAGAGATTGCCGGTTTAAGTGCGAATCGGATATCCCGTAAGGGGATAGCGCGGACGTTTCAGCTTACGGCTCTCTTTGACCAGTTGCAGGTCGTGCATAACCTTGCGCTGGGTTATCAGAAAAAGACCAAAAACAGTTTGTGGGGAACCCTGTTTCACTCGCCGCGCTGGAATTCCGATAAAAAAGCAATGGAAGCCAAGATTCTGGAGACGCTGGAATTCCTCGGGATGGGTGCTAAGGCCTTCGATTTCGTATCGACGCTCTCTCAGGGTGAACAAAAGCTCTTATCGATTGGCATCGCGCTGATCAGCGAACCCAAAATGATTTTGATTGATGAGCCGACGGGCGGTTTGATTCAGGAAGATACGGAGTTGATCACGCAACTTATTAAGAGAATCAACAAAAAGGGTGTGACCGTTTGTCTCATCGAGCACAAAATGCGGATGGTTATGGATTTGGCGGACAGAATTATTGTATTAAATTACGGTAAAAAAATTGCTGAAGGAAAACCGGCGGATGTCGCCGCGGACCCGCAAGTAATCGAAGCCTACTTAGGAAGAAAAAAGGATGCTTAAATTAACAAATGTAACCACGATGATAGGCGAACACCAGGTCATCAACGACGTGTCGATGCAGATTGCCCAAGGTGATTTTGTCGCACTGCTCGGAGGCAATGGCGCTGGAAAGACAACATTATTCAAGACGATCGTCGGTGTGCTGCCGCCTTCGAAAGGGAAAATAGAGTTCAAGGGGGAGGAAATCAGCCATCTGCCCGCCCACAAAATAGTGGGCAAAGGTTTATCGCTTTGTCCTGAGGGGCGCCAGCTTTTCCCGCAGCTGCCCGTTTATAAAAATTTAATGTTGGGCGCTTTTCATCGCAAGGACAAAAAGGAAATTCAGGGGACGCTGGAGCAAGTTTATACACTGTTTCCGATATTAAAGGAAAGATACAAGCAGATGGCCGGCACATTCAGCGGCGGCGAGCAGCAGATGCTGGCCATTGGACGGGCGATTATGTCCAAGCCGGAGATGCTGCTTTTGGACGAGCCATCCATGGGGTTGGCGCCGCTGGTTGTGGAAGGCATTGCCGATACGATCACGCAACTCAATAAAATGGGTATTACGATATTTTTATCTGAACAGAATGCACAAATTGCTCTGATGATTACGCGTCACGGCTACGTTCTGGAAAACGGACATATGGTTTTGGAGGGATTGAGCAAGGATTTGATCCATAACGATAAAGTGAAAAAAGCCTACCTGGGAACATGAAAATAGCTTTAAACTGTTCCTATCGAGAAGAAAAGCGCCAGCCAAACAGACCTATAGAAAAAGAGCTCTTACCCTCACGGGGGAAGAGCTCTTTTTAGTTTTCCTGATCAGTTGCTAGCTCCAGCTTTTATCCTTGGCCGCGTTTTGACCCGCGATCCGGCCGAAAATGAGGCAATCGAGTGTAGCACAACTGCCCAGACGGACTGCACCATGCACGCCACCTGTAACTTCGCCGGCCGCGTAAAGTCCGGGAATGGGTTTATCCGCCATGATATCTAGGGCCTGCGCTTTGACATTCATGTGGACACCGCCCATACAGTGATGAATCTTGGGCGTAAGCCGCAGAGCATAGTAAGGGCCGGGGCCCAGAGGTTTTTGGTTTTTTTGCAAATATCTGCCCCATTCGGCATCTTTGCCCGCCAGAACACCCTTGTTGAATTTTTCGATCTCCTCTTTGAGGGATTCCACAGGGCAATTATGAGCCGCCGCCATTTCCTCAAGGGTTTCATATTTTTTGACCACGCCTCTTTCCATCAGTTTCGGAAGAGACTCCGCAATCAGCTTCTCGCCTAAAGAATAGCCATAGGCATCCGTAAAGGCGATACATTTGTTGCCGACGCGAATGATGGCATCGGCGCGGATTTTGCGGTCGGCCAATTCGTTAACGAAACGTTTGCCTGTTTTTGTGTCAATCCAGAGGCCGTACATGGCGGCGCAGAGCTGGGCAAAGAAAGGCGACAGCCCCATGCCTTTTTCGTCCGGGCTGCCCCAGGGACCCAGCTGAATCCAGGACAGCTGCAGCGGCGTGCAGCCGATGCGCAGAGCTTCGCGTAAGCTTTCCGCGGTTGCACCGGGCTGATTCGTACTCGGGAAGTCAGCCGTCAGGCGGGGATCCTGAATGGTTCTGAACGCAACATCGTTTCCGAAACCTCCCGTGGCCAGGACCACGGCTTTTCTGGCTTTTATGTTTTTCAACTTGCCGCTGTCTGCATTCGGGAAAACGTACTTATCCCGGATCTGAACGCCTTTAACCCGGCCGTCTGCATCGCGGTAAATCTGAGTCAGAAAACTTTGCGTTTTGGGTTCGACGCCCAGTGCTTTGAGTTTGACCAGTTGCTGGGTGACAATGGCCGAACCGCTCTGATTGTAAGTGCTGTACATCCGGGGAACTGAGTGTCCGCCTTCCTGCGACAGCTTATCCTTATACTGAACACCGAGTTCCGTCATCGTCCACTGAACGGTGGCATTGGAATTGTCGGCAACCATTTTGGCGAGCTCCACATGGTTTAAATTTAGACCGGCTGTCAACATGTCCTTGAGCAGCAGTTCCGGTGAATCCTTGATTCCTGCTTTTTCTTCCATGGGTGAACCTGCCGCAGAAATAACACCGCCGTTGATAATCGAATTGCCGCCGGGTGTCCGCATTTTTTCCAAAACGACGACGGATGCCCCCGCTTTTTTTGCCTCATAGGCGGCGGCAAGGCCTGCAAACCCGCTGCCGATAACGACGACATCATACGTTTCGTCCCATTTTTTCGGCAGGGTAGCTGCTTCCGCCTTCCATGGCGTTAAAGCCACGCCACTCGAAGCCAGTCCGGCGACTGCTGCCGCTGTGCCTGCGGTTTTTAGAAAATTCCGTCTGGTTAATGATTTTGTGATGTTTTTGTCTTCTGCCATAATTTCCTCCCGATATCTTATTTTTTGTGGTTAGATGGCTAAAGAACATCTTCTTGCCATAACGACGAACGGTGATAACGAGATGACTTCATATACATAAACATAAACCTTGCAGTAACTGTAGCATAAACAGAAAATAATGCAAGATATCAGATCGACAGATATCCGATCGACCCAAGTATTGCATGGATAATCAGATTATTTTGGAGACATATTGACGTTTATCTGATGAAGTTCGTAACAGGAAGAGACTGTTGGAACAAAAGGGTTGTTTTCAGATAAAAGATATTATATCATAAATACAGATGGTTCGCTCGGAATCGCCAATAAGTTATATTTCGTATGATTATCATTTAAATGAGGTTTTTATGAGGAATCAACGACGATTTGTATTCAGCCTTCTGTTTATCGCTTTTTTGCAACTGTTTTTCACTCAGGCAATCTTGGCTGCTGTTGATAGCAGCAGTTGTGTCACCTGTCATACGAACGAATCTCTGATAAAGTCGCTATACAAGGCGCCTCCTTTACTTCACGCAGAAGAAGGCGAGGGGTGAGCGGGCGCTCCTCCGCCAGTTCGGCCGGAAGAAATGTATAAGGGATATATTGTAGATCGTGGCCTTCTCAAGAAAGATCAACATTTTATCCTGGCGTGTCCACAGTGCCATCAGGGAAACGGTGGAATTTTAAGCAAGGAACAGGCTCATAAAGGCCTGGTCAAAAGACCATCGGACAATATGTCCAACTGCGCGATGTGCCACAAGCAGGTGACGGACAAGTATGCAAAGTCGCTCCATTATACAACGGCTGGCCAGAGAAATGGCGTGATGCCGCGTTTCTCCAAAGAAGAGCTGAAGAAATTTGATGGGAAAGTCTTTGAAAAATCATGCCGCAGTTGCCACGCGTCTTGCGGAGATTGTCATGTGAAGTCCCCGGCGGTGGGCGGTATCAGCACCGGGTTGTTGGCCAAGCACAAGTTCGTGAGGAAAGATGAGGGCAAAACATGCTCATCGTGCCACGGCGGCAGGGTCTATCCCGAGTTTACGGGAGAATACGGCGGCGCGCCGGATGTCCATTATCAGAAGGGCATGCTGTGTGTGGACTGCCACAAGAAGGAACAACTTCATGGCGATGGCATAGCGTATACTTCAAAAAACCAGGTGAAAGACCGCCCGTCCTGCCGCAACTGCCATAAACCGGGCAGTGAGAAAAATCCGGCAGCCAGGGTGTCGCATCAGACCCATGCGGGTAAGGTGAGCTGTTATGGCTGTCATTCCGGCGGCGAATACCGCAACTGTCAGCAGTGCCACGCAGGTGAAGGCGCGAAAGCCAAACCGCAAATGATCCTGGGTTTGAGCCCAAGGAATAAAAAGGTTTTGACCACTTTGCGGCTTGTGCCGACGGTTCGCGACACTTTTGCCAAGGACGGTATCAAAATGGAAAACTTTGACGCGCTGCCCAACTACTGGGATACCCCTGCCCACAATGTTCGCAAGCGAACGGATCGGACCCGTTCCTGTGATGCCTGTCATGTTGACAGGAATAATTTCCTGACCAAAGAAACGCTGATCAAAGACGGCTCCAAGGCCAATGAGGCTTTAATCATAGTACCGAAACCAATTAAGCGATAGGAGAAAAAGCATAAAAAAAGAAATTATGGACAAGTTTGTCTGTGTTTAATTTTATTACCGGTGGTGGCGTTGATTCAGATTGTCGACCCAATTGTTTCCACGGATGATCTGGAAAAGAATCTAACCAATCCCAAAATGCATCTTGCCTGAATGTCGGCACAGTCTCTCCTGATTCCAAGTGTTTGTTAAATGATATGTTTTGTGACGTTTCATGAGAATGCCGTTGACAAAAATAAAGATCAGGGTGTATATCATTACAAACTAGGCGATCTTGAATTTGAGCGCCTGCATCATATGCAAAGCATGTCGTAATTCAACGCTCACGTCACGCATTGTCAGCTCTTAACCGTCTGTTGCTTAAAGAACAATACATTGAGGAGGCCTCATATGAAAAAAGACGATCAATCAGAAAAAACATTATCACGACGAAATTTTTTAAAGACAACGGGCGGTGTAGCGGCCACAGCGGCTGCTATGGTGGGAGGCCTTAATCTTCTTCCTGCGAAAGCCGAAGCAGCTGGCTATGCCCTGCCGAAGAAGTGGGATGATACATACGATGTCGTGGTGATCGGCAGCGGTTTTGCGGGACTGGCCGCCGCGATTGAAGCGAAAAACGCGGGAGCCAGCGTGCTGGTGATCGATAAGATGGTCCTCCACGGAGGCAACTCGATCATCAACGGCGGAGATTTCTGCGCACCCGGCACAAAATTGCAGCAGGAAAATGGCGTTCAGGATTCAGCTGAGCTAATGTTGAAAGATATGCTCAGGGCGGGTGCATACCTGAATCATCCCGATCTGGCCAAAATGGTGGCTTACAACGCCAAGGGAGCTCTGGAATGGACGGAGTCTTACATCGGCGCTAAATATGCAAAACTCAATTTTCACGGTGGCCATTCCGTCAAAAGAGCCCACGGGACAATCAATTCTTCGGGGTCTGAACTGGTTAACAAGGAGCTGGCAAAGGCCAAGGAAATTGGTGTTAAAATTCAGCTTCGCACCAAGCTGGTAAAATTCCTCTCGAACAAAGACGGCCGGATCGTCGGTATCGAAGTCCGCAAGGACTATAAATTCCCTGATGATAATTCAGGCAAACCCGCTTTTATCAAAGCAAAGAAGGCCGTCGTGCTAAGTTCTGGCGGTTTTTCACGGGATATCAAGCTGCGTCAGATTCATGACCCCCGCCTTACGGACCGGTTTGAATCCACCAATCAACCCGGCGCAACGGGCGAGGCGCTGCTGGCTGCGTGTATCGCCGGTGCGATGGATGTTCAGATGGACTGGATTCAACTTGGTCCCTGGACAAGTCCGGATGAAAAAGGCTTCGGATATGTACCGCTCTTCTGCGAACGTTTGGTCGGCTATGGTCCCATGATCAATCCCAAAACAGGCAAGAGATTCTTTAAGGAAACGGGAAACCGCAAGGAACGGGCTGACGCCATTATTCTGATCGGCGACCCGGTCATCATTATGGGGGATTCTTATGCTGTCAATAAGCAGATATTCCCCATGGCGCTGCAGAAGGGGGTGGAAGCTGGCGCCATTAAGAAATTTGATACGCTCGAAGCCGTGGCTAAGGAATATAACATTCCCGTTGACGTCTTCCTGAAGGAAATCGAGCGATGGAACTCCTATGTGGAAAAGAAGAAGGACGATGATTTTGATTGTATGATCTTCAAAGATGCCCAACCGACCGTCGTCGGGCCATTCTACGCCGCGAGACTCTGGCCCAAGGTTCATCATACGATGGGCGGATTGAACATTAATACAGACGCCCAAGTCATTGGCTTTGATTTCAAACCCGTCAAAGGCCTTTATGCCGCCGGCGAAGTGACCGGCGGTGTGCATGGCGCTGTTCGCCTGGGCGGCGTAGCCATGGCCGACTGCATTGTCTTCGGCCGTGTTGCTGGTACCAACGCAGCAAAAGAAAAACCATGGGGTTGAACGGAGCGCTATGGCGTCAATGGAGGAAGACTTTAGAAACATCATCCATTGACGCTTGTTTTTTTTGTACGGCAAAAGTACAATAAAAACCCTGGAAGCATCATGTGGCTAATATGATCCATTGAGGTAAACGATGAAAAACAAAAAAATAAAAAAACCATTGCTGACCGTTTTGCTCGCAGTGTTGCTATTTGCTGTTTTGTCAGGCGGCATTTATGCAGCGCCAAAAGAAAAAAAGGCATCCGTTACCAAGGCCAAAACTGTCGACGTGAAAGCCTGGGATTGTGCAGGCTGCCACAAGGATAAAAAGGTTCTCCCCGATAGTCATGTGCCGATCAAGGAGATGCCTTATGAAGCTTGCCTGGTCTGCCATATTCCGGGTGAAAAAAACGCGGGTACACTCAGAACCAAAATACCCGGCAGCCATCTTCATGCGCTCAAAGGTGTTAAATGTGCACAGTGCCACGGCAAGGTTAAGAAGCCCGCGCCGGTGGAGATGAGCAAATGCGTGGCCTGTCATGGCGAGACGGCTAAACTGGCGGAAAAGACGGCGAAGGTAAAGCCGCAGAACCCGCACGAATCGCCGCACTATGGCACGTCCGCCGACTGCAATCTCTGTCATCATCAGCATGCAAAGTCGGAGAATCTTTGTGCCCAGTGCCACAAGTTCGACTATATTGTTCCCTAACTGGAGTCTGATCTAAATCGGCATAAGGAAAAAGATCATGGGTTGTTCGGAAAAATCAACATTTCCGGGGTGTGTTAAGGATGCAGCTGGCCGCGTGATACACGGCGGCCCGGTGTATCTTGTCTTCTTGAGTTTTTTTATTGTTCTATTTCTCGCCGGTGTCGTTTCAGGCGTTTATTCTTTATTTATTGAAGGCAGCCGCCATGCTTATGGCACCTACCGCGAAATTCCGCTGGCGCTCTTAATTGCCACGTATATTTTTTTCGTTGTGGCGTCCACTGGGCTTTGCCTAGTTTCCTCCATCGGACACGTGTTCGGCAACCGCGATTTTCTGCCGATTGCCAAGCGTTCCGTGCTTCTGGCCCTGATTACGATCATATCAGGGTTTCTCGTGATCGGCCTGGAGATCGAAAACCCCTTCCGCATGATGCTCTATCTGTTTACTTCTGCTAATTTATCCTCAAACATCTGGTGGATGGGCACTTTGTATATGCTGTACATGATATTCATGGCGGTGGAATTTGTTTTGCTGATGCGCGAATCTCATCGGATTGCCGCTTTTTTTGGATTCTTAAGCGTTCTTGCCGGTGTGTCGGCGCACAGCAATCTGGGCGGCATTTTTGCGATGCTGAGCGGCAGAGACGTCTGGTACGGGCCTTTTCTTCCTGTCTATTTTATATTGTCGGCGATGATGACGGGAAGTGCTTTCATTATCCTTTTTAGTATCGTGGCGCAGAAACTCCGCGGGCAAGGCATGAATGAAGACGAACAAAAGTCGCTTGCGCTCGTGAGTAAGTTGGCCATGCTGATGATTGCCGCTGTGGCTTTTCTGACCATCTGGAAAATGATTACCATGACGACCGGTGGCGAAACCCGACTGATTACGCTGCATGAAACGATCAGTGGGTCCCATGCATTCAGTTTCTGGGTGCTGGAAGTGGCCTGTGGCTTAATTATTCCCTTCTTTCTGCTTTTGCTTGCCGGAGGCAGGCGGCTTGGATTGATGACGGTTGCCGCCGCTTTGATGATCTTCAGTATTTTCTTTATGCGCCTGGATCTGGTGGTGATGGCGCAAATTGTTCCGCTGTATTGGGATATGGGTGTCAAAGAGTTCTCTCAATTGCATACCTACGCTCCCAAATGGAAAGAGATTCTTGTGGCTTTTGGCGGTATTGGATTCTGCGGCATGGCGTTTTTACTAGGAGAAAAGATTTTTAATGGATTCAGCGAAAACCGTGAAGCTGAAGCGGTTGAAAGCACAGAGCCGGAGAGCGAATGATGATTTTCAAAACTCTGCACACAGAAAATATGCTTGGGAAATCTGAAAAGATTTCCGAGATAGATCGCAGGGAATTCCTGAAAATCGGCCTGGCCATCACCGGCGTGTTTGCCGGAGGATCGATTTTGTCAGTGGCATCCGCCGCCGAAAAGGTATTCCCGCGCGGTTCAATTGTCCAGAAGTACCCCTATAGGCCGCATTATGCCATGGTGATCCGCGTAGATCAATGCATCGGCTGCCGCCAATGCGAAAAAGGCTGTATCGCCGCCAATGCCGTGCCGGACTATGGTTGGCGCACCAAGGTTCTGGAGAAAGAAGTTCCCGAAGCGATCGGGCAGAAAAGAGAATTTATTCCGGTGCTTTGCAACCAGTGTAACAATCCGCCCTGCGTCCGCTCCTGTCCCGTCACGGCGACTTACAAGGACAAGAATCATGGCATTGTGATGATGGACATTAAGAAATGCATCGGCTGCAAAATCTGCATGGTGGCCTGTCCATACAATGCCCGGTATTTCAATGAGGAAAAAGGCGCTATCGACAAGTGTGATTTTTGCCTTGGTACGAGACTTTCGCGAGGCGAGAAAAACGTCGCCTGCTCGGTCTACTGTCCGGCAGATGTCCGTGTGTTCGGCGATCTGTCCAATCCGCAGGATCGCGTGTATAAGCTGATTCACCAGTTGCAGAAGCCCGTCTGGGTTCTGAAAAAAGAAACAGACGCCAGGCCCAATATTTTTTATATGAAGGGGTAGTTGGGGAACAATGCGAAAACGATTTATTGTCATCATCCATCTGCTTTTGATCTATTCCGTATCGTTCATTGCCGAGGCGGTCCAACCGGCCAAGGGCATCCTTTATACCAAGCCTCTGGAATCCGTCATATTCAGCCATGAGCAACATGCACAAAAAGGGACAACCTGCGCCACCTGCCATAGCGGGCTGTTTGAAATGGAAGCCCTGCATGTCCAGAATAAAAAAGATTTCAACATGGACTCCCTGTACAAAGGAAAATACTGCGGGGCCTGTCACAATGGTAAAAAAGCGTTTGCGTCGGACACGCAATGCGCGCGCTGCCATATCGGTTCCAACGCCCAGGCGCCGCAAAAGGAAACGCAGGCCTATAAAATGTCCGTCACGTTGGGCAAGGGCGATAAAGGTGTTGTTTTCCATCATGAAAAACACCTGAAGAAAGCGAACTGCCGAACCTGTCACAATTCTTTGTTTCAGCCGAAAGAGGGAGCGGCCAAAATTAAGATGGTCGATCACAACCGGCAGCAATATTGTTTCGGCTGTCACGATCAGCAGGGAAAGAAAGGTTTTTCCGTTAATGATTGCAGCCGGTGTCATCAGAAGTCACCCGCGGCTCCGACGGAAACGATCAAGTACGGCAAAGGCGCCAAGGCCGTTTCATTTAAGCATGAAACCCATCAGATGAAAACCGGCTGCAAGGCCTGCCATCCGCAAACCTTTGCCTATCGCCGAAGTGATGCCAGAATTGATTTCAATGATCATGTGGGCGGCAAATCCTGCTTTACCTGTCATGCCCCCAAAGGCGGATCTGCTTTTTACGACTGCAACCGCTGCCACAAGGATAAGCCGGCCGCCAAAACTCCGGCTTATTATCCGGATGCGCTGAAATATAAAACACCCATGAAAAATGTCTATTTCCACCACGCCAGCCATGCGGTCTTTTCATGCCATTCATGTCATCCTCAACCGTTTGCCGTTAAAAAAGGCCAGACGAAAATGGTCATGTCCGAGATGCTGCAAGGCAAGACCTGTGGCATGTGTCACGACGGAAGCAAAGCATTTACCGTGCGGGATTGCGCCAGATGCCACAAGAATTAGATATTAATATCTTCAGGAGAAAATTCATTTGAGCAAAAACAAATCCGGCATCTGGTCATTCTTTTCATCGGTTCGACTCGCTATCGTCCTTTTATCGCTCCTTGCTTTCTTTGCCCTGATCGGAACCCTTGTCCCGCAGCGGGAAGCCGCAGGGGAACTGGCGGCACATCTGTCGCCGGGGTTGTTTTCTTTTCTGCAGAAGTTGCAGATTTTCGATCTCTATCACTCTGTGTGGTTCTTCCTTCTGATGGCGCTTCTGGCGGTGAGCATCATCATCTGTTCGCTGGATCGCTTGCCGATGGTCTGGCGTCGCTTCCGTATGCGACCGGAGCCTCAAAATGAAAACGCCTTTAAAGACCTGACAGAAGAGAGCGCTTTTCTGTCCAAGTCGGATGTCTCCAAAGCAGCGGATATCGCTGCCTTGCTCCTGAAGAAAAAATACCGGAACTTTGCGCGGGCGGATGAGGCAGACAGCGTTTTCCTCTGCGCTCAGAAAGGCCGCTTTTCCTCTTTCGGCGTTTATATCGTCCATCTGAGCCTGCTGATCTTAATTGCTGGCGCCCTCATCGGATCGGTTTTCGGCATCGAAGCCTATGTCAATATCACGGAAGGCGAGACAGTGAGTGTCGTCAACCTGCGCAATGGCAAACAAGCCCTTCCCCTGCGGTTCTCTGTGCGCTGCGACAAGTTTACCGTTGAGTTCTACAAAACCGGCGCTCCCAAGACCTTTCAGTCGGATCTGACTTTTCTGAAGGACAACAAAGTGGCCCATTCGGGAAAACTTCTCGTCAATCATCCCATCGAGTTTGAAGGATTCCGTTTTTATCAGTCAAGTTACGGTGCCGCGCCTGGAGGAAAGGCAACGCTGGCTTTGTTAAGATCGGACGGCCGCCGCGATGTGATCAATGTCGGGCAGGGCTATGCGTTTGATCTTCCGGGAAAAGAGGGGACATTTCAGGTTTTGCGGGTGGAAGAAAACCTGATGAAAATGGGACCAGCTATTAAAGTTGCCGTTCAATCCAAAAAAGAAGAAGTGACCTTCTGGGTTTTTCAGCAGATTGACGAGATTAAACAAGCAAACCCGGAGATCATTCAACAGACGCCGGTTTTCAACCCCGGTCTGTTTCGTCCTTATACCTTCGTGCTCTTGGGCCTGGAGGAAAAATATTACACCGGCCTGCAGGTGAGCCGCGATCCGGGGACGCCGGTGGTTGCCACAGCCGCGTTGCTTTTAATTGGCGGCCTGCTGATTATTTTGTTTTCGTATGCTCGCCAGATCTGGATACGGATTGACCGGGAAAAAGATCAAGTGCATATTCGGGTCGCGGGACGTAGTTATAAAAATCAGGCGGGACTGCAAAAAGAAGTTCGATATCTGATTGCGGAGCTCAAAGATAATCTGGGGAATTTCAAATGATCAATACAACCATTCTGAGTTGGGTGACCTTCGTCTATTTTGCCGCTTTTGTTTTTTATCTATTCCGGATGATTCTGGGCCGGGAGTTCTGGGGAAAGCTCGCGACGGGAACGGCACTCGCGGGGCTTGTCGCCCAGAGTGCCGCGCTGATCATCCGTTGGATAGCATCTTACGATCTAGGCATGGGGCATGCGCCTCTATCCAACTTTTATGAGTCGCTGGTCTTCTTTGCCTGGACGATTGTGCTTTTGTATCTGCTGATGGAGTGGCGTTTGAAAAATCGCAGTATCGGCGTTTTTGTGGTGCCTGTGGCGTTTCTGATCATGGCCTACGCCTCCATCGCCCCGGGCATTAACCAGAAAATCGAGCCTTTGATTCCCGCGCTGCAGAGCAACTGGCTGATCTCGCATGTGCTGACCTGTTTTATGGGCTATGCCGCGTTTACCGTGGCCTTTGCGCTGGGCATTATGTTTTTTGTCAAGAAAGCGGCGGGGACGAATTCTTCCAAATCCAGTGTTTTTATTCGCCTGCTTCCTTCTGAACATCAAATGGACGAACTGATGTATTCCTGCGCCGCTTTGGGATTTATTTTCCTTACGCTGGGCATTGTGACCGGCTCCGTCTGGGCGCACTATGCCTGGGGGGCGTATTGGCAATGGGACCCGAAGGAAACCTGGTCATTGATTACCTGGCTCGTCTATGCCATGATGCTGCATACCCGGCTGGTGCGAGGCTGGCGCGGCAAAAGAATGGCCATCATGGCGATTGTTGGTTTTGCCTGCGTGCTGTTCACCTATCTGGGCGTGAACTTCCTGCCCAGCCTACACAGCTACATGGCGTAATTTACATTTCCGAATCAACCCATCATGCCGACAGATCTGCGCAAAGGATAATGATAATTGTAGTGCGTGCCTTTAGCGCGCCAAATCCGGCGGGTCTGATAACAACCATTATGTCTAAAGGTCACACGAGACTCGCACTACATATTTGACCGTGTACCCTTCAGGGTATTTGAAAGCGGTCCTATTTTTTGAGAAACTCTATTATTTCATTTATATCCGGCAATTCACGAATCGGATAGACTTTCACAAAAATCGCTTTTCTTTGCTCGTCAAGAATGACGTTGGCTCGTTCCGAGAAACCGAACTTATCGATGAACAAACCAAGCTTTGCGGCCATGCCGCCGTGCGGCCAGAAATCCGCCAGCAGATCGACTTTTTCAATTCCCAGACTTTTCGCCCACGCTTTCTTGCAGGGCACGGAATCCACTGAAAATCCCAGCGGCACGGTATTGAGCAGCTGAAAGGTTTCAAAGTTGGTTTCCAGCGATTGCATCTGTTTGGCGCAAACTTCCGTCCAGGCCAGCGGATGAAAAGAGAGTAGAATTTTTTTGCCTGAAAGCTGTACCGTATCAACTGCCGCTTCCGTATGACTCTTTAATGAAAAATCCCCAAATACATTACCGACTTGAATTCTGGCCATGTTATTTTCTCCTTTGTTTGAATGAACAAGTGTTTTGACATTTGTGTTCGGCAGTCGCCGGATTCTGTCTCACTGTGGCGGGACTCCACCTTCGACCTTCGACCTTCGGCCTTCAGTCTTCAGTTTTCAGTCTTCGGTCTTCAGCCTCGAGTATCGTATAATCCGTATAGCCTTTTGGTCCTGCCGTGTAGAAGGTGGTCTCGTCCCATTTATTCCATTTGGCCCCGGTGGCAATGCGCAAAACCAGATCGGGATTGGCCAGAAATGCTTTACCGAAAGCCACGGCGTCGGCACGGCCTTCTTCAATGACCTGTTTACCGCTTTCGGCCCGGAATCCGCAGTTGATAATCAACTTGCCCTTATAGCGTGGCCGGAAATGTTTGGCAACTTCCTTGACGGCGTAGGGAACATTGTCCACTGGCGCCATAGGTTCCGTGAAGTGGACATAAGCCAGATTGGCGTAATCGTTGAGACGCTCGACGATATGTTCGAATGTCGGGATTGTGTCTTGATCGATTGTGATGCCGAAAAAACCGTGCGCGGAGGGATTGAGCCTGACGCCGACGCGGTCAAAACCTATGGCCTGACCGACTTCTTGTAATGTTTCAAAAAAGAAACGTGTTTTGTTTTCGTGTGAGCCGCCGTATTCGTCCGTGCGGGTGTTGGCGCAGTTGGCGAAAAACTGATGGAAGAGATAGCCATTGGCCGAATGAATCTCCACGCCGTCAAATCCGGCAGCTAGGGCGTTTTGGGCCGCCCTGCGGAAATCATATGTGGTGTTGTGAATCTCCGCAACGGTCAGAGCGCGCGGCTCTACTGTGTTCTTGAAGCCTTCCGCCGTAAAGGCCTTATCCTTGGGGTTGATCGCCGAAGGCGCCACAGGCGGCTTGCCGTCATGAAAATCGGGATGCGATACGCGACCAACATGCCAGAGTTGACAAAAGATGTGGCCGCCTTTCTGATGGACTGCGCCCGTGACCAGCTTCCAGCCTTCCACCTGCGCGGGGCTATATATACCCGGCGTGTTAATATATCCCACCGCTTCTTTGGAAACTTGGGACCCTTCCGAGATAATCAGGCCTGCAGAAGCGCGCTGGGCATAGTATTCGGCAATCAGCGGTGTGGCTTTGTTTTCGGGGTTGTCCGCGCGACTGCGCGTCATGGGCGACATGAAAATCCGGTTGGGAAGTTCCATGTGGCCAATCTTAATTGGTTTTAAAAGCGTGTTTTTCATGGTGCCCTCTCCTCTTCAGTCTTATTATTCCATTGCCATCAGTGACTGCCAGCGTTCCCATTCGGTTGCGTGCGGCAGGCCGTGGCCTTTAATCAGCTTTAAAATGGGTTCCTCATTGAACCTCAAATAGGGATTGATTTTGCGTTCATCAGCCATCGTGGAATAGACAAAGTCCGGGTCGTAGGATTTCCGGAAACGCTCGATGTCTTTATTATCCGGTTCCAGATGTCTGGCGAAGGCCAGTGAATCGCGGACATAGTCGTGTCCCGCGAAAACCCGGGTATCATCCGGCAGAGTCATCAGACGTTTGATTGATTCAAAGAAACCTTTCGGGTCACCGGAAAAACAATTGCCAATGGTCGCGTTAAATAACGTGTCGCCGGTAATCAGATTGTTGCCTGCGTAAAAGCAAATCGAGTCTTTGGAATGGCCGGGCGTCCGGTAAACAACAACGGGCTCATGGTCAATCAGGATGGTTTCGTTATCGGCCAGTGTTGTGCAATCCAGAAATTGGGCTTTTGTTTCTCTGAGCAGATAGTCGTCACCCGGTGTGTGATCGAAATGCTGATGAGTATTCGTGACATAAGTCAGCGTCAGGGAATACTTGCTCAGAAAAGCCAGTATTTCCTGCCATGCGCCGCCGTCGATGGCCAGGGCGTCGGTCTTGCCGTAAAGAAGATAGGCCAGATTGTCACCGTATCGAAACTGTTCAATGTTGAGCATGTTGGTTCCTTTATTTCACAATTTTAAAAATTTCTTTGGCTTTCGGGTCGGCGGCAGTGCGTAGGAGTTCGAATAAAACCATTTCCGTAGAGGTGATCTGCGCGCCGGCGCTTTTAATGGCCTGAATGCCTACCTCGCGGTTTTCCGGCGTGCGCGACGAGACGGCGTCCGCGACCAGATGAACCGTGTAACCGTTGGCCATTAAATCCAATGCGGTCTGATAAACGCAAACGTGGCATTCGATGCCGGTCAGGATCACATGCCGGCGGGTGAGGGATTCCAACTGATCATGAAATAAGGCGTTGGCCCAGCAGCTGAAAGATTCCTTGGCAATCGGCCGGACGCCTTCGAGCTCTCCTAACAGTTGGGGAATGGTCGGCCCCAGTTTTTCGGGGATTTGTTCCGTCACCATGATTGGCAGATTCAGCGCCTTGAATCCCTGAATCAGCTTGACACTGTTGGCAAAAAGGTTTTCTTTGTCAACCATGGCCCGGGCCAGATTGCCCTGAAAATCGATCATAATTAATACGGCGGCGGTGCGGCTGAGCATGGTTCCTCCATCGTTATCTATTTTCGTGTTGACGAGACAATCTAGTTAATTTGCTTAATTCTTGTCAATCATTATTATTGCTGGTAAAAGAATGAAAAAAATGGGGAAGAGAAATGACTTTACCGACTTGTGAAAATGTTCTGTTGCATGAATACCGTGACGGCGCTTTAACTGAAGTGTCGCTGCCGTTTTCCACGGAATATGCTGTACTCCTCAAAATCAACGGCAGCGCTTACATTACGATGGCCTGTTCCGGCAATTACCTGCAGGAACACATTACCGGTTATTTAATAACGGAAGGAATTATCAACAGCATTGATCAAATTGAAAAAATGGAAATTGACGAAGCCAATTTAACAGTCAATGCTGTTTTGGCCAAAGATAAGATCATCAATGAAAAACTCGAACGCATTAAAACCATTTCCGCCGCCGGCGGCAGAAGCAGAAAAAATCTGCCTTCCTGTGACCTGATCCGCAAAGATCTGCCGCAGGTCCGGGCGGAGGTTATCCTGAAATCCATGAGTGAATTCCTGACCTATTCACGGGAACATGAGTCCACGCACGGTGTCCACAGCGCCGCGCTGTATTCGCTCACAGGCAAGCGCCTGGTTTTCTTCGACGAGATCGGCAGGCACAACGCCATCGACAAAGTCATCGGCAATGCAGCGATCAATCACCTAACGACTGAAGACAAGATGATCTGCTCGACCGGACGCATCTCCAGCGAAATCGCTTTTAAATTCATTAACGCCCATGCGCCAGTTCTGGTCACGCGTGCGTCGCCAACTACGCTGAGCGTCAGGCTCCTGCGGCAGTATAACATTCTGAGCATTATCCGCGCAGTGAACGGCCGGTTTTATGTCGTGAATGGCAGAGAAAAAATTATTCTGTAAATCTAAAACGGGTCATGAATTATGGGTGACGGGACGACGTTATCCGGTCAGCAGGTATAAAGCTGGAACTGTAAACATTAGATTTCTGAACTCGCTAATTGACGGCTTTTGAAAACCATGCAAGATTACAATCACCAATGGTTAAAATTTGAAAGGAACCGATCCATTTGATGCAAGAAAATTTAACAAGGAGAGAACGCCATGGCCGATCCAATGAAAGTAGTCTTAAAGATTACGTCTGTAAAGGGAACTTGTGCAGCAGGGCACAAAGTAGGGGATGAATTTGATTTAAGTAAAGACTTTGTCCTGGGATACTCAGGCAGCGGGAAGGCTCTTTGCCCTTCTGCGTTTTATGCCGCTTTTCCAAACTGGCGGGTTCTCCGTTTTGGCGGGGAACTACCTTGGGAAGAAGATAAGGATACAGCCTCTATAGCCTGCCCTGACCCCCTAAACCCATTGATTATGGAATTGAGAAGGATAAGAGAATAGCGGAGCCTTGAGCCTTGAGCCTTGAGCCTAGAATCTCTATTTCTTCTCGCTCAGTTCCAGCAGAATGCCGCCGGTGGATTTGGGATGCACGAAAGCGATTTTTGCGCCGCCCGCACCGTAGCGCGGTTTTTCATCAATCAGGCGAACGCCTTTGGCTTTAAGTACGATAAGCGCCGCTTCCAGATCATCCACGCGCAGCGCCAGATGCTGAAGGCCTTCCCCGTTCTTTTCAATATACTTGGCTATAGGCCCATCCGGCGACGTGGATTCTAAAAGTTCAATTTCCGAATCCCCCACGGGAAAGAAAGATACTTTTACTTTCTGTTCGGCAACTTCCTCCACACCCGCCGATTTGATGCCCAGCATTTCATAAAGCTTGGAGCTTTCCGCCAGATTTTTTACCGCGATGCCGATGTGATCAACTTTCAAAATGTTCATTCTTTTCTCCCTATTTTTTATTCCTTCAGTCTCGCGTCCTCTCCTGTGCCCTTTAGGGCATCAGGGGATCGGTCTTACCGCCTTTAACCTTCAGCCTCTTTAAAACCTCTGCCCCTTCAAGCACGCCAGTATGCGGGCGGCGGCTGTGGTAGGCGTCACCGTTCCTGCTTCAACCTCTGCAAGTGAGGCGGCCATTATAGCGGCGGCGGGGCTTTCGTAAAACCATTCCTGAACCCCTTCACGTACCATAAATTTCAACCACTCTTTGGCTTGTTCCTGTCGGTTTTTTTGTAGTTCGCCGCTTGCCGTTAGTTTTTCGCGATGCTCAAGTATGATTTTGAGTATGTTTTGCAATCCGGCCATGGTGATGGAACTGCAGGTTACAACCGGTGGCGACCAGTTCTGGTAAGGGCGCGAAAGCAGGTGAAACGCCATTTCATATTGACGTCGGGCCATCTTGGCCCGCTCGATATTATCGCCGTCGGCTTTGTTGATGGCGACCGCGTCGGCCAACTCCAGAACGCCTTTTTTGATGCCCTGCAATTCATCGCCGCCTCCGGCAATCATCAGCACCAGAAAGAAATCAACCATCGAGGCCACGGTGACTTCGGATTGGCCAACACCGACCGTCTCGACCATCACGGCGTTAAATCCGGCCGCTTCACAGACCAGCAAAGATTCACGTGTCTTGCGGGCGACGCCACCCAGGGTTTTACCCGAGGGAGAAGGGCGGATAAAGGCTTTATCGTTCACGGCCAGCTTTTCCATTCGCGTTTTGTCGGCCAGGATGCTGCCGCCCGTTTTGGGAGAACTGGGGTCAACTGCCAGAACAGCCACATGGTAACCTTTCTGCGTCAGCATGGTTCCGAAGCTTTCGATAAATGTGCTTTTGCCCGCGCCCGGAAGCCCCGTGATGCCCAGACGCAAAGCCTTGCCCGTGTATGGCATCAGCGAATCCAGAATTTGCCTTGATAATTCCTGATCGGCAGGCAAAGAGCTTTCGACGAGGGTGATCGTTTTGGCCAGCATTCGCCGGTCCCGATCCAGCACACCTTGAATGTAGGGATGTACATCTCTTTTTTCCATAGGTTGTTTCACGTTTCGTTTAAAGGCATTTTTGTTGATTATACCGAAAGGGTGTATAACAGGCAATCCATATTTTATGGCGATGGGCGATAGTCTGAAGATAACAAGCAGAGGGGGCGGTTGCGAGAAAATGCCGACCGTTCCCTTTTAGTTTGTTACGGTTAAACTACTTACATATGGAATAACGACGGCGCGTTGCGCCTTTCATCTTAGCCTGTAGCCTTAAGCCTACAGCCTATTTTTCTAATTTTGCTTGAATCCGGCCCTGATATTCGCTGATTTCGTGGCGCAGAATATCCAGATCGGCAATGCGGTCATCGAGTCGCTTCAAGTGACTGCCGAGCAGCTCCAGAAGGCGTTTGAGTACTTTTTCGCTTGATTTTTCATAGGTCCACATCGCTTCCAGTTCCTGCATCTCCGATAACGTCATGCCCATGATTTTCAATCGTTTGATCAGTTTCAGGCGGCGCAGATCTGCGTCCGTATAAATTCTGCGGCCTCCTTCGACTCGCTTGATGGAATTGAGCAGGCCGATTTCTTCGTAATAGCGGATGGTTCTCTGGCTCATCTCCAGATTTTTAGACATCTCTCCAATGGACGTAAATTCATCACTCATGGTTTGCTCCAGATTTTTGAAATATTTTGTATATGGGGCACACCGCAGGGGCACGCTGCTGCGTGCCCCTGCCTCTTAGGATGCGCTGTATTTTTCTTTTAGTTCCCGCTTCAGGATTTTTCCTGACGGATTCTTAGGCAGTTTGTCGACAATGATGATCTTCTTGGGGCATTTAAATCCAGCCAGTTTTTCCTTGCAATGGGTGATAATTTCTTTCTCGCCAAGCACTACACCCTTCTTCGGAACAACGACGGCCGCCACGATTTCTATCCATTTGGGGTCGGGCAGGGCGATTACAGCCACCTCTTCGATGCCCGGATACTGGTAAAGCAATTCCTCTCATGCTGATGGGGTAGTAGTGCGAGTTGTATGCGTAGACCGCCACCCGGTCGCCCTGCTGAACACCATAACTGGTCATGAGATTGGCAAAGCGCCTGGCCTGCCGCTCGAGGTCATAAAAAGAAAGTTTCAGGTCGCGGAAAATGATGGCAGTTTTGTCGCCGTATTTTGTTGCGGCCCTCCGGGCCATATCGCCGATAGTGTCTCTGTAGCAAATGTTGCTCATGTATAGTGCCTCTCTCAGTATATTTTTAGGTTCAAAGGCCGAAGGCTGACGGCTGAAGGTTATGCGAAAGCCTTCGGTTTCCCTATACTGGGGTTTTCCCTGTAGAATGATCTTTTTGATGTCTAAGCGAAGCTTCCCGTGATCTTTTATCCTTCGGCCTCGTGCCCCCTCGAATCACCTTTCGGTGAGCAAGGGGGTCGGCCTTCAGTCTTGCTTATATTTTTCCTCAAACAGCTCTCTCATCTTAAATTTCTGAATCTTGCCGCTGGCCGTCATCGGGTAGCTGTCCACAAATTCCCAATACTTCGGAATCTTATGCCGGGCGATTTTTCCTTTGCAGAATTCTACAAACTCTTCTGCCGTTGCCGTCTGTCCGTTTTTCAACTGGATGGCTGCCAGAACCTGCTCTCCATATTTTTTGTCGGCAATGCCGATGGCCTGGACGTTGACGACCTTTGGATGTGTGAAGAGAAATTCTTCCAACTCGCGGGGATAAATATTTTCACCGCCCCGAATGATCATGTCTTTAATCCGGCCGGTTACTTTAAAATATCCGTTTTTGTCCACGACGCCCAAGTCGCCCGTGTGCAGCCATCCGTCCTGATCGATGGTGTTAGCCGTGGCGTCGGGCATTTTGTAGTATCCCTTCATCACGCAGGCGCTGCGTGTGACGATTTCACCCTGCGTGCCTGCGGGCAAATCTTTGCCGCTTTCGGGATCAATGATTTTACCTTCGATATCCGGCAGCAGACGGCCAACGGTTGCGACGCGCAGCTCAACCGGATCATCGCGCCGCGTCATCGTCATGACCGGTGATGACTCGGTCTGGCCGAAGGCAATGACAATTTCGGAGCAGTGCATCTTTGTGTTTACCTGATTCATGGTTTCGATGGGGCAGGGCGCGCCTGCCATAATGCCGGTACGCAGAGACGTCAAATCGTAGTGATCGAAATCGGGATGATGCAAAATGGTTACAAACATCGTGGGCACCCCGTTGACAGCCGTGCATTTTTCTTGCGCAATCATTTCCAGCGCTTTTTGCGGATCGAAGAATTCCAGAAGAACCATGGCCGAACCATGGTACACGCAGTTGAGTGTGCTCATGACGCAGCCGAAGCAATGAAAGACAGGCACCTGAATCAACAGGCTGTCTTTTTCGGTCAAGCCCATCACATCGCCGACCATACGGGCATTGTTGACGATGTTGTGATGCGTCAGCATAACACCTTTTGGGAAACCGGTTGTCCCGGAGGTGTATTGCATATTGATCACGTCATCATCGGTGAGAGAGTTCATCCGGTCGTCAAGCTCCTGCTCCGTTATTTTCTCCCCCATTTTAATTAGATCGGAAAATTTGAACATGCCGGTCGGATTTTCTTTTTCCCCAATATAAATGACGTTTTTCAAAAGCGGTAATTTGCCGAAAACAAGCTTCCCCGGCTCGGCAGCGTCGAGTTCCGGTATAATTTTACGCACCGTGTTGTAAAAACTGGTGTCGCGATACGTATCGATGAGAAACAATGTGGTGGAATCGGATTGCTTGAGAATGTATTCCAGTTCATGCGACTGGTAATTGGTATTGATGGTGACCAGAACACCTCCGACCATACCCAGCGCATATTGCAGATAAACCCATTCCGGAACATTGGTCGTCCAGACGGAAACGTGATCACCGCGCTTAATGCCCAACGCCAGGAGACCTCTGGCTGTCCTGCGGCATTGATCATATAACTGACTGTAACTATAACGAACATTAAATTGAGGACATATAAGAGCTGGATTGTCTGGATAATGATTAGCCGTTTCTTTGATCACTTCCCCTATCGTTTTGTTCACAAAACCCGACATATAAAGCACCTCGCCATAAAGTGTATTTTAAGCATTAAGTTCTTCTCCGAACCTTGTTTAGTTTCGGCTTAATGTTTAATTTCAATTGAGAGCTATTTTAAAACCACTTAACGTAAACTGGGTTGAGTATAGCCTGTTTTTTTATTCTGTCAATTAATTTTATGTGAGAGTTATCACGCAAAAAAACAGCCAAACGGCAGCTGGGAGATCGCCCGGGATATCTGGAACGAAGCGGTGAACCCCTGAGCCGGTAGAGATAAGTCTGTCCGAATTCATTCTACTTAAAAGTTGGTCTGCGGTCAAACCAGGGCCGAGCCCGCTCCAATTGGCCGGCCAGTTGAAACAATAGCGATTCCTCTCCGAAACGTCCGATAAATTGCACGCCGCAGGGCAGTCCTTCCCGGCTCCAGTGCAGCGGCACCGACATGGCTGGTTGGCCAGTCAGATTGGCCAGTTGAGTAAAAGGCATTTTAGCAAGGCCTTTGGTGGCCATCATATCGGCAATGCCTGTTGCCTTGAGCAGCTTGCCCATATTCATGGTGTTAATGATTTTCAAAAAGAGTTGTTCAGCGGGTTTCTGCTGAAATTCGCCAATTCGCGGCGGAAGGGAGGCGATGGTGGGCGTCAGATAAAGATCATAGGTTTCGTGAAATTTCGCCATCTGCCGCGAGAAGGTGTTCCACTGGCGTATGGCAAGGACGAAATCACCCGCCGAAAAAGCCTGCCCCAGCAGGTTTAACGCCCAGGTGGCTTCTTCGGTATCATGATGATTGAGCGGCCTGCCGACGACGCTTTTCAGTTCCTCGATGTCCGCCGCGACTTCGCCGAAGTACATCATGATGTAGCTTTTGCCCAAAACTTCTCCGTCAATGCCGGGCTCGGCTTCTTCCACAATATGCCCGAGACTTTCCAAAAGCTTTGCCGTGTTGAGAACGGCTTCTACGCATTCGGGATGAACATCGGCTTTTAAGGGCGATTGAACCGTGAAAGCGATTTTCAACCGGGATGGGTCTTGCTTTGTGTCTTCCAGAAAAGGCCGCTTTGGCGGGGGAATAATGTAGGGCGAGCCGCGGTCCGCGCCATTGGTCACATCCAGCACGGCTGCCGAGTCGCGTACTGAACGAGTAAGCACGCCTTCCACCACCGCGCCCTGCCAGATTTCTCCCGATTCGGGCCCAAGCGGATTGCGGCCGCGTGTGACCTTCATGCCGAACAACGCGCAGCATGACGCGGGAATACGGATCGATCCACCCCCGTCGCCCCCGGAGGCCATGGGCACAATGCCTGAAGAGACAGCTGCTCCCGATCCGCCGCTGGAACCGCCGGGCGTATGATCGAGATTCCAGGGATTGCGTGTCGGGCCGTGCAGTTCCGGCTCGGTAACACCCATCAGACCGAATTCCGGCGTGTTGGTTTTTCCCAGAACGATGAGTCCTGAGGCTCTGTGGCGCCTGGCCATTTCACTGTCCTCAGTCGGCACATAATTGCGGCAGGATTTGCTGCCCTTGTTCATAGGGATGCCCGCGATGGCGGAGACAAGGTCCTTGCACAAAAAGGGCACTCCGGTAAATGGCCCTTGCGGAATCAGGCCGGCGGCCGCCGCGCGCGCTGCATCATCCATGCGGTAAATGACCGCGTTGATCTTCGGGTTGATGCCGTCGATGCGCGTGATCGCTTCTTCACACAAGTCCGACGCGGTGACTTCTTTCTTTCTGACCAGTTCGGCCAGTCCCAGACCATCATATTTTTCATATTCGGTGAATCTTGACATATTACACCTCCTGCGGACATATGGATGATAAGAATCTGACTATCAGATTTCTTCGGGCAATTTTTCGATGAGTGTTTTACGGTCGGGATGTTGCAAAATGAACCCCTCCCCATTGTCAAGACAAAAAATATACAAAGTTAAGGTGTGTTCAATAAGCCTGCACGTTGTTTAAAAAATCCTTTTCCCTTTACTCATT
>WRPE01000001.1 GCA_009773315.1 Syntrophaceae bacterium | reverse complement strand
ATCATCCCGCCTCCAGTTGAAAAAGTCTTCTTTCACTACTGGCGAAACTCATACCCCGACCGGCGGCATACGTAAAGATGGGTGGGCAAGACGGTTACCCTGCAAGAACCCATGAGCTTCGAACAGATCCGCAATGAGTTGCTGCATGCTCAATCGAGTGTAGTCATTGATCTGGCTTCGCAAAAAAAATACATGATCCCGTCCCATGTCACCGTCAACCAAAAGAAACTCTACCAAGCCTTTGGCCTCAAACGATCCCAGGTGCCCTATGAGCTAACCTGATTTTTTATTAATTCGCCAGATGTAGTGCCCCAGTGTTTTTTTAACTAACTGATATCTTTGTGTTCTTAAATCAAAACCGTCGAAGTCAGGACGGCATGTGTAATCCATTGCTTTCCACGGCCCACGTGGATCGTTGTCTGGATTCTTGTAACGGCCCGTCTGATCAGCTGTCAGGGCTAAAAGGTTGCGTTGGAATTTTGATGTGCAACGATATGCCAAAATCGTTTCGTGAAGATAGCCTATATCCTTTGTGTCCGGCGGCGGAGAATAGCGTTTCTCCCAGGCAAAGGCACATAAAAAATTGTTTACCCCGAAAATATCATCCATAAGCACACGTAAATAATGCGCTTCGTTATCATCAATACTGATAAATATCGCCCCATCATCGCGAAGAAATTCATGCAGTAGCGCTAGTCGCGGATACATCATGCAAAGCCACTTGTCGTGACGGGAAAGGTCTTCTGCTTCCTTGCCCACGGCGCGACCCAGCCAGGCTTTCATTTCGGGACTGTTGACGTTATCGTTATACACCCAGTTTTCATTGCCGGTGTTGTAAGGAGGGTCGATATAGATGCATTTAACTTGCTTGGCATAATAGGGCAGCAGGGCCTTGAGGGCAATCAGGTTGTCGCCCTGCACCAAAAGGTTCCCCGAGCCAGGGTCACCCACGGAAAGCTCGTCATTGTTTTTAAGCAGGTGAAACGGCACCTCACGGTGATGGTTGACTACTGCCTCTTTGCCGATCCAGGTGAGTTTGGGCATGAATGATTGAGCTCCTGTTCTGAGCGTGCTTTACCAGTTTTTCGGACTGGTTAGTCAAAAAGAAACCGAGCTATTGGACACGGTGATCCTCCCCCTTCGCGCCACCTTCAGGTGGGTTTAAAGGGGGATAACCTGAAGGTTACTCGTTGAGGGGGATTTTCAACCTGGTTTTCCAGCTTAAATCTCCCCTAACCCCTCTTTAGAAAAGAGGGGGATTAAAAATATGCCGGCAGTGTACTTCCTTGCCAGATGACATATCCGAAATATGGACGAAAAGCTTTGCGCGGCGAGTATAGGTTTATGCCCAATCCGTGTCAAGAAAAATGATGAATTCACGAGACAATATCCTATTGACATTACTTGCACAATACGCTTTTATTCCACCATCTCCAAATTTCAAATTTTTAAAAAATCTTTCTGTTGCTGACTGTAATGGGAGGGCCACATATGAAAACGATCAAAGACATGCCCGTGCATAGCCGTCCGCGTGAGAAGTTGCAGGAAAAAGGTGTCGAGGCCTTGACCGATGAAGAACTGGTGCAGGCAATCTTAGGCATGGGCACAGCAGGGCGCGACGTGCGCGCGATTGCCAAACAGGTGGCGGCGCTGATTCGTGAGAAACAGAAAAATCTTTCGCTTGATGATTTAATGGATGTGCCGGGAATGGGTCTTGCCAAATCGGCGCAGATTCTTTCCGCCTTTGAACTGGCGCGCAGGCATTTAATCAAGGATACAGTAAAAATCAGCCGCGCCCAGGATGTGCTGCCCTTGGTTTCCGACCTGATTGAAAAACATCAGGAGCACTTTATCTGCATATCGCTCAACGGCGCGAATCAAGTCATCGAAAAACGGATTGTCACCATCGGACTCCTCAACATGAGCCCTGTGCATCCACGTGAGGTCTTTGCCGATGTAATTCTGGATCGTGCGGCGGCAGTGATCCTTGTCCACAACCATCCGTCCGGCGACCTTCAGCCGAGTGACGCGGACTTGCGGATGCATGAACAGTTAACGGAGGCGGGCAATATTCTGGGCATCCGCGTTCTGGATCATATTATCATTTCCCGTCGCGGCCACCTAAGCTTTCAGGAAGCGGGGATCATTAAAGGTTAACAATGCTTAAAAGAGGAAAGCACTAACATTTCATATTTCGTAAAATTCATCTTAATGTTTTTTTCAACAAACCGGACAAAAAACGGGTTTCTGCCCTTCACTCCTTGCGGATAAAATCGTATATTCTTCAGTAATATCAATAGAATAAAATATATATTTATTTGGCCGGAAACTTTGGCACGCAAATTTCATTAGTATAAAGGCAAATAACACAAACTACCCTAAGGAGGTAACAGATCATGAAAAAGACATTAGGAACAATGATGGTAGCGGCGGCAGTGGTTCTTTTGACGGCAACTTTCGGATTTGCCGAGTACGCGGCAACGGGAACAACCAATTTCCCTTACTTCCAAATGGGCATGCTGATTCTTGGCGGATTGTTTCTGATTGGATTAAAAAGACGGTATAACAAGATGTACACAACTGAAGCAGTCGGTGTCTTTGCTCTCTACACGATTTTGATGGCGCTGTTCACAAACCCCGTGATTGACATTGTGAAAATTATCGTGACCTGATAGTTTCATAAGCGTCGACATGATCTGTTTCAATAAGAAATCCCCTCAAGGCAATTGTCTTGGGGGGATTTCTTATTCCACGAAGCCGGATAATATTTTTTCTTTATTGACAGAGTATTGCTTTCAGTATTACAGATAGTCGTAAACCAAACTGAATGAACCGGTAAGCCTGAAAATAAAAAAGTGAAGGAATACGAGAATCATGAAATTTCCCTGGTTTAAACATTATGAACAACACGTTCCCCATACCATCCGCTATCCCGAGACGCCCATACACCATTTTCTGACAGACACTGTAGCCAAACATCCGGATGATGTGGCCATGACCTTCAACGATCAAAATACTTCTTACCGGGAGCTCAATGAAAAGGTAAATAAATTTGCCCTGGTCTTGGAAAATAGCGGCGTGAAAAAAGGCGACAGAATCGCTTTCATCATGGTGAATTCCCCCACCTATGTCATCGCTTTTTTTGCGGCAATGAAGCTTGGCGCGATTGTGGTCAACATCAGCGTCGGCATTGCAGGCGAGGAACTCATCCACTGTCTGAATAATGCGGAGGTAACAACCGTCATCACTCTGGATCTGTTTGCTCCAAATCTCTACAACGTGGTCAAAAAAACATCCGTCAAAAAAGTCATCCTTCACTCTGTTTTCGGTCTGGAAAAAAAACTGTCTTTGGAAGAAGGCATGCCTCATCCACAAGTATTCCTCGAATTGCTCAATTCGATTGAAAGCGCCGCAGAGCCGGCAGGTGAAATTTCCCCCCGGGATGTTGCCGTGCTGCAATATACCAGCGGCTCCACCGGAATGCCCAAGGCGGCAACCCTGACCCATGCCAACATTGTGGCCAGTGTGCTCCAATCCAATATCTGGATGGGCGTAACGGGCGCAGGAAATGCCGCCGTCATGTGCGTGATCCCCTTTTTTCATGTTTTCGGGATGTCGGCCTGTATGCTGGTTTCCGTGCTCAAGGGATACCGGATGATCCTTCTGCCCCGCATTGACCTGATGGACATTCTTTCCCTGACGAAGATGCTCGAGACGTACAAACCCATATCCTTTCCGGCTGTGCCCAGTCTGTGGGCGGCCATGATGTCCCTTCCTCCCGAGGCCGCCAGGGCCAATTTTTCTTCCATTCGGGTTGCGATCAGCGGAGGAGCGCCGCTGCCGCCCTCAGTCCATGACAAGTATGAGGAGATCACCGGCAGGAAGATTATGGAAGCCTATGGTTTGTCCGAGGCCTCTTCGGCTACCCACATAACACCTTGTCCCAATGGCGCGCCAAGAGGCTCTATCGGGCTGCCTCTTCCTGACACAGATGTAAAAATTCTGGACATGGAAACCGGCCGAAGAGAATGCCGTGTGGGAGAGGTTGGCGAACTTGTTGTGAAAGGGCCGCAGATCATGCAGGGATACTGGAATAACCCGGTCCTTACCGCCGCAGTCTTGCGTGATGGCTGGTTTTACACCGGCGATATGGCGCGTGTCGATGAAGAGGGATACTTCTACCTGGTGGACAGGAAAGATGACTTAATCATCTCCAACGGTTTCAACATCTACCCCGGCCAGATCGAAGACATCCTGAAGCTGCATCCTAAAGTGAAAGATGCGGCGGTTATTGGTATTCCTGACCGAACCAAGGGACAGGCTGTTGTGGCAGTGATCGTTTTAAAAGAAGGCCTGGAAGGCAACAAAAAAGAATTTCTCAATTATTGCAAAGAAAACATGCCCGACTATCGATTGCCAAAAACCATTCTTATCCGCGATGCTATTCCTCGGGACCCGGCAGGGAAACTCTTAAGGCGGATATTGAAGCAGGAATTCAAAAATGGTTAATTGCTGAATCCTTCATTGGCCTTGGTCAAGTTGCCGATTTCCTTATTGACAGCATGTCTATTCGGTATTACTAGAAAATCGGATTAATAAAATCACAGGAGCGATCACTATGATTATCGTGACAGGTGGCGCAGGGTTTATCGGCAGTGCTTTTGTCTGGAGACTCAACCAGGAAGGCATCGACGACATTGTTATTGTTGATCGCCTGGGAACCACGGATAAATGGAAGAATCTAGTGAATCTCCGCTTTGTTAATTACATTCATAAAGACGATTTCCATGAAATGATCTATAACGACACGGTGCGCTTTGACGTTGAGGCGATTGTCCACATGGGCGCCTGCTCATCCACAACGGAGCGCGATGCCGATTACCTCTGGCAAAATAATAATGTGTATACCGGCCTTTTGGCCGAATACGCGATTGAACACGGTATCCGCTTTATTTACGCCAGCTCGGCGGCGACTTATGGTGACGGAACGCAGGGCTTTTCGGACGACCACGGCAAAATCAATAAGCTGAAACCCATCAACATGTATGGCTATTCCAAGCAGGTGTTTGATTTAAAAGCATTGAAACATTCTTGGGAAAACAACATTGCCGGCATTAAATTTTTCAATGTTTTTGGCCCCAACGAATACCACAAAGGGGACATGACCAGCGTTATCTTTAAAGCCTTTCATCAAATTAAGGAAACAGGTAAGGTACGCCTTTTCAAATCCTATCTGCCCCAATATCCCGATGGCGGGCAATTGCGTGATTTTGTCTATGTCAAAGACTGTATTGACGTTATGTGGTGGCTTTTCAAGAATCAGGACGTCAACGGCATTTTTAATTTGGGCACAGGCAAGGCCCGAACCTGGAATGATCTGATCAACGCCGTTTTTGCCGCGATGGGCATCAAGCCGAATATTGAGTATATTGAGATGCCCGAGGGGCTGCGCAATCAATACCAGTACTATACACAGGCGGAAATGGACAAGCTCGGCCAGTCAGGTTGCCCGGTGGATTTTTCAACGCTGGAAGATTCCGTGCGCGATTACGTCTGCAATTATCTGCAAAAATCCGATCCGCATTTATAAAAAGAGATTTGACTGCATTGACGCTATAATATATACTTACAAATGTAACCTATATGATGGAGGTATATTTATGGCACATAATTCCCGGAAGCTGAATTTCATGATTGATAACGACGTTGCCTGCGAATTGGAAAAGCTTGTGCCCGCCGGGCAAAGAAGCAAGGTTGTGACTCAGGCGATTGTCCATGAACTGGCCCTGCACCGTCGAAAAAACATTACGGATCGCCTTCTTAACCTTCGGTCACAGGCACCTAAGGCATCAGGCAAAAAACTGCTCTCTCGGTTAGCTGCAGACAGGCAAAGGAACTGAAATGACATCTTCCCGCCTCTATGTTCCGGATGCATCCGTGATTCTCAAATGGGTTTTTGATACCCCCAAAGAAGCAGACCGCGAGGCGGCGCTTGCGCTGCTCGAGAACTGGACGAAGGGGCAATGCGACCTTTTGCTTCCGTCCCTCTGGATTTATGAGGTCGGCAATATTGTCGGGAGAGATATCCCCGAAAAGGCCTCTGATTTCTTAGGGATGCTTATCGAGTATCGGATTGAAGAGTCGCCCGTCACAGCAAAGATTGCAGGGCGCACTCTGGCGATCATGAACCAATGCAGGGTGACGTTCTATGATGCCGTTTATCATGCAGTTGCTCTGGAACGAAAAGGAACGCTTTTAACCGCAGACGCGTCGTATCTGAAAAAGGCCGGAAAGCTGGGCAGCGTTCTTTTGCTGGCCGATCTTTATTGTGAGACTCAAATTTCAAAAACGAAGTGAATTGAAATTTGTAAGTCGAACAATCCCGCAAAGCGGAGGGCGTAATGCCGCGCAGCATGCTTTGGAGTTTCATACCCGTGATTAACCCTATGGAGATAGAATGAAACGAGATATTGTTTGCATCATTCCCTCGCGCTATGAATCCAGCCGTTTTCCGGGAAAGCCCCTGGCCGATCTTTTAGGCAAGCCGATGATTCAGCACGTTTATGAGAGGGTCGCTCAAGCGCAAGCCGTGCCTTATGTGGCGGTAGCTACCGACGATCAAAGAATATATGACGCGGTAAAAAAATTCGGCGGCAATGCCATTATGACTGCGCGAACGCACCGCTCCGGCACAGACAGAATCTCAGAAGCAGTAAAATCTCTGAATCTCTCTGCTGAGGCCGTCGTCGTCAACATTCAGGGCGATCAGCCGATTTTTGAGCCGGCGCAGGTTGATGAAGTGATCCAGCCTTTAATCAATGATCCCATAGTCGTTATGTCCACATTGATTTACAAGATTATCTTGGATGAAGAAATCACGCATCCGCACGCCGTCAAAGTTGTTCTCGATCATCAGAACTTCGCTCTTTATTTTTCGCGGGCGACGATTCCGTACGTGCGCGATAAGAAGCTCAAAGCCGATTATTACAAGCATCATGGCATTTACGCTTATCGCCGGGATTTCCTGGACACGTTTACTCAACTACCGGAAGGAAAACTCGAAAAGTTCGAAGCCTTGGAACAATTGCGCGCGCTGGAATATGGTTACAAAATCAAGTGCGTCGTCACGCCGCACGATTCAGTGGAAGTGGATAACGAGCAGGAACTCAACCGCGTGCGCCGGATTCTGACGGAAAGAAAAAAATGCTGCAGACAGAAGTCAGGAGTCAGAAGCCAGCATAGCATGCGAATAAGCCGCAAGTAACTTGCTGACCGCTACCAAGGTGAACCTTTTGCACAGAGGGCTTTGCAGCACCACCAAATCCGCGAATGTCTTCGCCGATTCTCTCATTCTGACTTCTATATTCTATCTTCTGATTATTTCCTCTATTTCTTCAAAATCAGGCGGAACAACGGTGGCGGAATGAATTCGCCGGGTTGCGCTTTAATTTTTGTCGAAAATGTCTCGCAACCGTCGGCTTCAATTGTTACATCATAATCACCCGCCGGAAGATCAAAGAAAGCAAAAGAATTCTTAAACGCATAATCCCGGGAAGCAAGAAAGGTGGTCAGCGCTTCTCTGTCACTCATCTTGTCGTTGGGCGCAAGCGACCGGGAGATCCCCGGACCGGTTAATTTAATAGCGCGGATTTTCACGTGCTCCGGCAAGTCTTTGAAAAAGCCCCAGAAACTGTCATCGGCAGATGTCGCCGCCGTCATATAACCGGCAACCATTCCCTGCGGTTTTAAAACAAATTTTGCTTCCTCTATTTTCCCCGGTTTTATATCCAGTGTTATTTTATCCGGTTCGGTTTTAAAACCCAAAGCGCACAGACTGACATCATATTTTTTAGGTACAATAGCCCCCGTTTCCTGCTCGGGCAGAAAAGGATCAATTTTGAGCTGTGTTTCCTTTTCATCCGTTCCGGTAGGAGCCAGCACAAGAGCCATCTGCGAAGGAATTTTTGTGTTGAGCGGATCAAAAGCATGTCCAACACGCAGGTATCCTTTGGAACGAACATATGTTTTATCTTTATTGGCTTCCGTGCCGGCTAAGACTGATTTAAATTGGGACATCATTTCCGGACTGGAAAGAATACTGACATGGTCTTCGTTAAGTCCGGTCGTTTTAAGGGCATCGGCCTGAGCTCTTAAATCCAGCATGCTTTCCAAAGTGACCGTATTATCATTATTTTGCCGAAACAGGCTGCCGCCTCCCTTATGCCCGAAAAACAAGTAGTAACGTATTGAGGGGTCCAGTTTCGTGCCCAGCACCCGTTTAATGTATTCGCTGTCCGGTTCCACATCCTTCCAGCTGGGAATAACCGCGGGTGATTGTTTCACACCTGTTTTCGCCCGCTGCTCCCCGCCCCAGGGTGTTGAAATCGAAACAAAAAGCTGTATGGCATCGTGGTAGTTATCCTCCTTGGCGATAAGGGCGGAACGGGATACCAGCCCTCCCATGCTGTGCGCGACAACATACAAAGATTCAAATTGATATTTCCTGTACAGGTCATAAAGCTTTGTCCGAAGCAGGAAAGATGTTGTGTCCAGACGGGCGCCGGACGGATAGTAGAAAATCCAGGGCTGATAACGCGAACGGTCAATATGATTGATAAAATAACGCCAATCCTGAGGTGAGCCCGCAGCACCGTGAACAAAAAGAATCGGCGTCTTTTTGGAGTCATAAGGTTCTATAAAAAATATATTGCAGCCTATCTGTTTAAAAAATTCCAATGGCGTCCAGAAACCACTCAGTCCATTTTCGGCGGAAAATACCGGATCATCGAGATTTGCCAAAGTTCCGGCTGAAGTCGATGGTTTTCTTTTTCCAGCGGAAAATTGAACCAGCATATTGGCAAAGGATGAAGCGGGTTTTTTTGTTTTTGGCGTCAGGATGATATCCAGCCCGAAGACAACGCCGCCCACCTGTGTTTTCACTGAATCGGGTTTTCCGTAATAGCCCGACCATTCGTCCTGATTATAAGAGAGATCTCCGTTTTTGTCCTCAAAGGCAAAAATTTCATAATTTCCCTCCTGAACCAACATTTCATATTGTCCCGACCCGGATAATACCGTGTAATCGGCAATCGTTACAACACCGTTCTGATTACGATAAGCGACGACAACAATTGGGTTTTTCAGGGGAGAAATACGGACGATTTCACCAATCAGCAGGCAGGAATCTCTAGAAAACTGGACATCTTCCCGCAGTTTGACGAGCGCGCAGCCGCCGAGGTTCCAGACAATAAAAAACAGGATGATGATACTGATATACTTTCTCATGAATAAATCCTTTATGATCTGATTACAAGGAGATATAAGCTTGTTGCTTTATCCAATATCATCTGCTTAAATACTGATCATAACGCTATCAGAATTATCAGGTGGATTCAATGTCAAATTACCAATGTTTTTTGTCGGCTTTGCCTCGGCACAAAAAACGATTAGCTCTTCAAGGGAGGATAAAATGATGATCTTTTTTAAAAGATGTCAATTCAGTAAATGGCTTCTCTGCGGCATATTTTTTCTGGTACTAGGGCCGGTCTTCTTCCCGGGGCCTTCTGCTGCCGCTGAAATGAATGATCGCCTGGCCGATTGTTCCAAAATTGAAAATAATACGGCGCGATTGCAATGCTTCGATACGCTTGCGGGAAGAAAGAATCCAGTGCCGGAAGTTGCCAAGGCAGCAACGGCAACAATGCCTTTGGCCAAAGAAGTTTCTTCAGAACCGGATAAACGTTCCGTTATGGAAAAAAACTGGGATTTAAATTCCGCCAACCGCCGGCATTCTTTTGTTCTCCGACCTCATCGCGTGAATTATTTTTTGCCGGTGGCCTACAATTCGTCACCAAATGATGAAACAAATTTGGAAAATGATCCTGCGGCTAAAGCGCAGTTCAATGAAGCCAAGTTCCAGCTCAGTTTCAAGGCAAAAATCTGGGAGGATGTTCTGCAGGAACCGCTTCAGGGTGTCTATGACAAGATGAAAGTGTTGAAAGGTCTGGATGTCTGGGTGGCCTACTCACAGCTGTCCTTCTGGCAGCTTTATAATTCTGCGTTCTCTGCGCCTTTCCGGGATATAAATTATGAGCCGGAATTACTCATCAACTTCCGAACGGATTATGAACTACTCGGCTTCAAGGGACGCTTTATCAATGTCGGATTCAACCATCAATCCAACGGCCGTTCGAGGCCGCTTTCCCGCAGCTGGAACCGCATTGTGGCCAATATTGGCCTGGAAAGAAATAATTTCGGATTGCAGTTGAAAACCTGGTATCGTTTGCCGGATAATGAAGACAGTGATGACAATCCCGATCTGACCCGCTATATGGGATATGGCGAACTCTGGACAACATTCTACTGGAAAGACATGCGCTTTGCAATGATGCTGCGTAATAACTTCCGACGGGATAATCTGGGCGCCGTCCAGTTGGACTGGAGCATTCCGCCTTCTACTTTAGGCAGGATGCTGCTGGGGCGGCTGATTTCCCAAGCCTGGATAGATAAATACCTCAGCGATAAGTTTAGCCTGTACGTCCAGTATTTTAACGGCTACGGGGAGGGCCTGATGGATTATAACAAAAGCATCAACCGGATCAGCGCGGGATTTATGATCGCGGAGTGGAACTGATAATTTTCAGGTACCGGTATCGTAGAGACAGGTCTTAAACCTGTCTCTACGATTTTGATTTTGATGCGGGATATGATTTTTTTATTTGGAATCGGGTTAATCTTTAAACACCGCTCCCGTCGAGGCGGATGTGACCATTTTCGCGTAGCGTGCCAGATAGCCGCTGGTAATGGCGGGTTGACGAGGTTTTAAGGCTTTTCTGCGTTTATCAAGTTCTGCTTCACTGACTTTCAAATTCAGCTTTTTGGCCGGAATATCAATGGCAATGATATCACCTTCCTTAACCAGCGCAATCGGACCGCCTTCCGCCGCCTCCGGCGAGATATGGCCGATAGCCGCGCCCTGGGTGCCGCCGCTGAAACGTCCGTCGGTGAGCAACGCAACGGTCTTATCCAAACCCATGCCGACAATCGCCGAGGTGGGCGAAAGCATCTCGCGCATACCCGGGCCGCCCTTGGGACCTTCATAGCGGATAACCACAATGTCACCGCCTTTAATCTTTCCACCTAAGATCGCCGCGATAGCGTCGTCTTCGCAATCGAACACGCGGGCCTTGCCTTCGTTTATCTGCATGGCTTGAGCCACCGCGGATTGTTTCACCACGCCGCCGTCCGGTGCGAGGTTGCCGCGCAAAATAGCAATACCGCCTTGTTTGGAATACGGATTGTTTAAGGGCCGAATGACATCATTATTCAAAACGCGGGCGCTTTTAAAATTTGCCCCTGCTGTTTTTCCCGATACGGTCATTGCCTTTTCATCAATGACGCCCAACGGGCTGATCGTCTTCATCACCGCTTGAATGCCGCCCGCCGAATCCAGATCTTCGATATGGTGATGACCGGCCGGACTCAATTTGCAAATGTTCGGTGTTTTCTCGCTGATTTTATTGAAGAGATCTAAACCAAGCCTGATGCCCGCTTCATGAGCAATGGCCGGAATGTGCAAGACGGTATTGGTGGAACAACCCAGCGCCATATCGACAGCTATGGCGTTTTTAAACGCAGCGAGCGTCGCAATATCGCGTGGCTTGACGCCCTTTTTAAACAAATCCATAATTTTCATGCCCGCGTATTTAGCCAGGCGATGACGCGCGGCAAGTATGGCCGGAATCGTGCCGTGTCCGGGAAGCCCGAGCCCCAGCGCTTCGGTAACGCAGTTCATAGAGTTGGCGGTGAACATGCCGGAGCAGGACCCGCAGCCGGGACAAGCGCAGTCTTCAAGTTGTTGCAAGTCAGAGACTGTCATCTTTTTGGCTTTCACCGCGCCGACGCCTTCAAACACCGAGATGAGGTCAACGGCTTTGCCATGAAGCTTCCCCGCGAGCATCGGTCCGCCGCTGATGAAAATGCAGGGAATGTTGAGTCTGAGCGCCGCCATCAGCATGCCGGGAATAATTTTATCGCAATTGGGAATGAAAACGAGCGCGTCAAACGGGTGGGCCATGGCCATGATTTCAATGGAATCGGCGATCAGCTCGCGGCTGGCGAGTGAATATTTCATACCCGCGTGCCCCATGGCAATGCCGTCGCAAACACCGATGACCGGAAATTCCACCGGCGTGCCGCCCGTCATGCGGATTCCCGCCTTAACATCCTGGGTAATTAAGTCCAGATGGATATGCCCGGGTATAATTTCATTGGCGGAATTAACCACGCCGATCAACGGGCGCGCAATTTCTTCATCAGTATAACCCATGGCTTTAAAGAGCGACCGGTGTGGCGCCCGCTCCAGTCCTTTTTTCATGAGATCGCTTCTCATTGGTTATCTCCCTTATTTCTTTTTTCCGGTCTCAACGATCGCACGGCCACGCCCGCCTGCCACATTTCGGATTCGCGCATTTCCTTGAGCTCGGCGTTGAGCTTTTCTTTGTAGTCCGGCGCGCTGTTCACACGCAGAACCACTTCGGTTTCCTTGCCGGTAGCGACGGAATTATAGAGTTCGGCGAAGACGGGCTCTACCGCTTTGCGGAATTTGTGCCGCCAGTCCAGAGCGCCGCGTTGCGCGGTAGCCGAGCAGTTGGCGTACATCCAGTCCATCCCGTTTTCGCCGACCAGGCGGATCAGGCTCTGCGTGAGTTCCTCCACCGTCTCGTTGAAGGCTTCACTGGGTGTGTGGCCGTGACGCCTAAGTTCGGCGTATTGCGCCTCCATCATGCCGGCAAGCGCACCCATGAGAACACCGCGTTCGCCGGTCAGATCACTGTAAACTTCCATCTGGAAAGTGGTCGGGAATAAAAACCCGGAGCCGATGGCGATACCCAAAGCCAGCGTGCGTTCCATCGCGCGGCCGGTTGCATCCTGATGAACAGCAAAGCTGGAGTTAATGCCGCTGCCGTCAACAAAATTACGGCGGACGCTGGTTCCCGATCCCTTGGGCGCGACCAGAATCACATCGACAAAATCAGGCGGAATGACACCGGTCTGTTCTTTATAAACGATGGAAAAGCCGTGCGAGAAGTAGAGCGCATCGCCTTTTTTCAGGTGCGGTTTGACTTTCGGCCAGAGGATCATCTGCGCCGCATCGGAAACCAGATATTGAATGATGGTTGCTTTCTCCACCGCTTCTTCAATCGGGAAAAGCGTCTGGCCGGGCACCCAGCCGTCGGCAATGGCCTTATCCCAATATACTTTATCTTCCTTGGTCTGGCCAATAATGACGTTGACGCCGTTGTCTTTCATATTAAAAGCCTGCGCGGGACCTTGAACCCCATAACCCAGCACCGCGATCACTTCTTTTTTAAGAACTTCCTGTGCTTTTTTCACCGTGAACTCTTCTGAGGTCACCACATCTTCCATCGTACCACCGAAATTAATTTTTGCCATAAACCCCCCTATTTATAATGTTGCTATCAGTTATTATTGTTGAATGTTAATTTTAATCTTCCAATTTCAAGGCGATAAGGCCTGTTCGAGTTATATCCGTAATGCCGAGCGATTCCAGGCGTGCCAGAGAAAAATCAATTTGTGTTTTATCTCCCGTTATTTCGACAATAACATACTTGTCGCCCGACACTATTACTTTCCATTTATTCATGTCAATAGCCTTTTTTACCGGTTCTGAATTCTGGGCCGTCAGATTCAGCCGGACCAGAACCATTTCGCGATAAATCGATTCAACATTGGTCAGGTCATCGACGGAAATTACATCAACCAGTCTTTGCAGCTGATTTTCAATCCGGGTGATGGTCGCTTGTGACCCTGCGGTGGTCATCACAATTTTCGATATGTCGTTTTGTGTTGTCGTATTCACGCAAAGGCTGTCAATGTTATAGCCTTTGCCGCCTAATGTGCCGGCAATTCTGGCCAGCACATCGGGTTTATTGTGCACCAGAATTGAAATGACATGCGCCTTTTTTTCCATTTCTTTTTTCCTTTCTATATATTAAATTTAATTGATCATTTCTCTCGATCCCAGCGTCATCTGGCTGATCGACTCGCCCGGACGCACCATGGGATAGACGCATTCCTCTCGTGACACACGGAAGTCCATCAATACGGGCTTGTTGACGGAAAGTCCTTGCTTCAACACAGCTTCCACTTCGGAAGGCTTGGTCGCGCGCAGGCCGATGATGCCGAAAGCCTCCGCCAGCTTCACGAAATCCGGCGCGTAAGTCATATCGGTATGTGAATAGCGTTTTTCATAAAACAATTCCTGCCACTGACGCACCATTCCCAGATAACCGTTATTTAACAGGACGATCTTCACGGCGATATTATACTGGGCGGCCGTCGCCAGTTCTTGAATATTCATCTGGATGCTGCCGTCGCCGGCGATATCCACCACGTGCTTATCGGGGAATGCGCATTTGACGCCGATAGCCGCGGGCAGTCCAAAACCCATGGTGCCTAAGCCCCCGGAAGAAATAAAAGAATTGGGACGATCAAACTGGAAAAACTGCGCCGTCCACATTTGATTCTGGCCGACTTCCGTTGTGATCAGGGCATCGCCGCAGGTGAGTTTATGCAGGGTTTCAATAACGTATTGCGGTTTGATGACTTCGCCGTTCTGACAGTAAGTCAGGGGCACTCTTTCCCGCCATTCGTCAATTTCGTCAAGCCACGTTTTCCGCGAGGCAGCATCCTGTGCATAGTGATGTTCTTCGAGAAAGCGCAGGAGATCCTTGAGCGTCGCTTTGGTATCACCGATAATCGGCAGATCAACGGTAACATTTTTATTAATGGAAGAAGGATCAATATCAATATGGACAATCTTGGCGTTGGCGGCGAAAGTTTCAATCGTGCCGGTCACGCGGTCGTCGAACCTGACGCCCACGGCCAGCAGGAAATCGCAGTGGCTGACCGCCATATTTGCGTAATACGTGCCGTGCATGCCCAGCATACCCAGCCACAAGGCATCACTGCCCGGAAACGACCCGAGGCTCATCAGTGTGCCGGTCACGGGAATCTGGTATTTTCGCGATAAGTGGGTTAATTCTTCAGATGCCTTACCGAGGATGACGCCGCCGCCGGTTATGATTAATGGTTTTTTAGCGGCTTGGAGCATATCAAACACTTTGGCCATTTTTTTGGGCGCCGGTTTGTGCGCTACTTCATAATTACGGAATTTGACATTGGCCGGATCATAGTCGGTTTGCGTGGCCATAACGTCTTTGGGCAGATCAACCAGCACCGGTCCCGGTCTTCCGGAGCGGGCGATATGAAAAGCTTCTTTAATCGTCGAGGCCAACTCTTCGATGTTGCGCACCAGAAAATTGTGTTTGGTGCAGGGTCGCGTGATGCCGGTAATGTCGCATTCCTGAAATGCGTCGTTTCCGATGAGGCCGGTCGGCACCTGTCCGGTAAAAACCACCAGGGGGATGGAATCCATATTCGCCGTGGCAATGCCGGTGACGGTATTGGTGGCGCCCGGGCCGGATGTTACCAGACAGACACCGACCTTACCGGTTGCGCGTGCGTAGCCGTCGGCGGCATGCACCGCGCCCTGTTCGTGACGCACTAAAATATGTTTGAGGTCGCTTTTATATAGTTGATCATAAATGTCCAGGACCGTCCCGCCCGGATAGCCAAAGATAATGTCAACATTTTCTTCTTTAAGCACCTCCAGCAGGATTTGCGTGCCTTTCAACTTCATGTTTTTTGACTCCTCCATTATATTTTACTTATCAAATGTATCCAACAGCCTTTAAAAACTGAAAAAGCCGCCAGTTTCTTTTAGGAAAAAGCGGCTTTGTGTCTATAAAACAAAGCCGCGGGCTTTTCGGGGCCCGCGGCTGATATCTTTTTTCTTAAAGATACCGGGCGGCAGACCCCATAAGTACGACTACTACGACGAGCAATCTTACATAGGCTTGTATTTGAATTCTGCCACTGTCTAAATCTTTAAGAAACATAATGACTTCCTGTTGAATTTGTCTTTCTTTTAACGAAAAAAGCCCCGCTTGTCAAGAGGCATTCTCAGTCCGATGTATAATTTTATCGGAATAATTCTTCTTTTTCCTCAGTTACATCGTCTTCTTTTTCGCCGGGCAACGCGTTATCCAAAAAACATTCATAGATGGTTCCTGCCCCCGATCCTTGCGTAGGCCGTCCGGTTTTGTGATCCACCTTGACAAAAACAATGCCTTCCGGAACGGGGAAGGTCTCCACCGGTGTGCCCTGCAGGGCTTTTTCCATAAAATAGAGCCAGATCGGCGCTGCGGCGCGACCGCCAACCTCATGTTTCCCCAGAGTTTTTTCCTGATCAAAACCAATCCAGACACCGGTAACCAGAGATGGTGTAAACCCGACAAACCAGGCATCACGGATATCATTAGTTGTTCCCGTCTTGCCCGCAACCGGTCGGCCGATACTTTTCACTCTGCGGCCTGTGCCGCTTTCCACGACGTCCTGCATTACATAGGACGTCATGAAGGCGATGCGGGGGTCAATCACTTGCTCCGAGAGCAATTTGGTCTCTTCAAAAACATTGCCGGTGCGGTCAACAATTTTGCGAATAAAGTAGGGCGTGGCTTTTTTACCCGAATTGGCCAGAACGCCATAGGCACGAACCAATTCCTGTAAGGTAACGCCCGACGATCCCAGCGCGAGGGAGAGATTTTTGGACAGCGGAGATTCAATGCCCATATTGGCAGCGTAGGATGTGGCGTAATCAATGCCGATATCCTGTAAAATTTTAACGGTTACAACATTTCGGGATTGTACCAGAGCCGTCCTCATGGTAATCGGCCCCAGGAATTTTTCGTCAAAATTCTTCGGTTTCCACAGACCATCTTCCTGCGACGGGTCTTCAAAGACGATCGGAGAGTCCACAAACCGCGTGGACGGATTCAGGCCTTTATCAAACGCCGCCGTATAGATCAGCGGTTTGAAAGCGGAGCCCGGCTGACGGCGTGACTGAATCGCCCGGTTGAATTCGCTTTTGCTGAAATCGCGTCCTCCGACCAGAGCGCGAATTGCACCGGTTTTAACCTCCATGCAATAAAGCGCGCCCTGCACCAGACCTTTCTCGTATTTGCCCCGTTCTTCCATTTCCGTCAAACCCTTAATGAGTGCGTCGCGGGCCGCTTTTTGCGCCGATAAATTCAGGGTCGTGTAGATGGTTAACCCTTCTTTGTAGAGTACGTCCGCGCCGTATTTCTCCTGCACATAACGGCGGACATGTTCGACAAAATAGGCGGCGACTTTGTCCTTTGGCTTCATGGGTCTTAATTTCAGAGGAGCAGCGACGGCTTTATCCATTTGTTCTTTGGTAATAAAACCGTCTTCCTTCATGCGGGTCAAAACGTAAACCTGCCTTTGCTTCGCGCGGTCGAAATAGAGAAATGGGGAGTAGGTGGTGGGCGCTTTCGGCAAACCGGCAATGAGCGCGGCTTCCGGCAGCGTCAGATCCTTGGCGCTTTTGCCGAAGTAACCAATCGACGCCGATTCGATTCCGTAGGTGCCGTGACCCAAATAAATCTGATTAAGGTACAAACTCAGAATTTCATCTTTGGTCAGATATTTGTCAATTCGATAAGAAAGGATGGCTTCCTTGAATTTCCTGATGTATTTTCTTTCCGGTGTCAGATACATCAGTTTGGCGACTTGCTGTGTAATGGTGCTGCCGCCCTGCACGATTTTACCCGCTTCCACATTTTTAAACATGGCGCGGAAAATACTTTGCAGGTCGAACCCCTGATGGTGATAAAACCGTGAATCCTCGGCTGCGACAAAAGCATGCTGAGCGATTTTCGGAACGTCGGTAATCTTAACCATCTTTCTGTCTTCCAGAAAGAATTCATCAATCAGTTCATCATTTTCGGCAAGGACACGGGAAGCAATGCTGGGCCGGTAATCCTTAAGTGCGTCAATTCCCGGTAAGTCCATGGTCATAACGTAGTAGGTAACGGTTCCGCCGACGGTCGTAAGCAAAACTAAAAAAAACACAACCAATAAAATTTTGAGGATTTTGGGCAGCTTAACGCCTTGTCCCGATGGTCCCCTCTTTTTTTTGCGTTCAGGCATAATCTAATCCCTATGCTTCCTGTTCTTCATCATCGTCTTTATGGGGTTCAGGGAGTTCTTTTTTCCTGGCGGCAAACTTCGCCACAAATATGCTCACTTCATAAAGAAACAGCAGGGGGACGGCCATCAAAATCTGGCTTAAGGCATCCGGTGAAGGCGTCAAGATTGCGGCAGTAATGAATATCAGCAGGATGGCATACTTTCTGTTCTTGGAGAGCATTTTATTGTTGACGATGCCGAGTTTTGCCAGAAAGAAAATTAAAACAGGCAACTGGAATGACACACCGAATCCCAGTAAAAACTTAATGAAAAGAGAAAGATATTCATTGAATGAAATCATTGCCTGTAAATATTGATGGTTAAAGCTTACAAAAAACGCAAAAGCTGGCGGCAGGACGACAAAATAACCAAAAATGATGCCGCTCAAAAAAAGTATTGTGGAAGACAAGACAAAGGGCAACACATACTTTTTTTCGTTGGGAAGCAAGGCAGGCGAGATAAATTTCCATACCTGATAAAAGATAAAAGGGCTGGTTAGAATCAGGGAAGCAAAAAAAGCGACTTTCATATAGGTGAAAAAAGCCTGAGTCAAGCCGGTGTAAATCAGATAGCTACTTTTTGGCAGAGCGTCGATTAAAGGTTTCGTAAAGACGCTGAACAGCCAGTCCTTAAAATAATAGCAGACGAAGAAGCCAAGCCCCAAGGCAATCAATGAGTTAGTCAGTCTTTTGCGCAATTCAATCAGATGTTCAGTCAAAGACATTTTTAGATCTTCGTTGGATTCCATAATGTGCCGTTTTGCTGGATACTTGAATTGTAGAAGTTATGTTGGATTTTGTTTTTTCCTGGCAGCATCACCGGATGCTTCATTTTTTGCCTCTTCCGATTCGGACTTTTTAAACAGAAGAGAATTTTTCAAGCCATCATCGGGTTTGGGTTTATCTTCTTCTTTCAAGGCGTCTTTCAGATCCTCTGTGACGCCTTCGGTTGCATTTTTGAAATCTCTAAAGCCTTTGCCCAGGGTTTTAGCCAGATCAGGCAGTTTTTTGGGTCCAACGATCAAAAGCGCGATGATCGCGATGATAATCAGTTCCTGAACTCCGATACCAAACATGGATGGACAGCTCCTTTAAATATTGAGACCTACCTATATATTGATTACTGTTTTTGTCAATGTTTTTCACAAACGTCGGAAGTTCTGACTAAGCCCAAACTGTTTTGTACCAATTGGAACTAAAATAATCTCGCTTTTGCCACTTGACTGTATTTTAGCTATCTTATATTCCTTTCCGATGACCCTTGAGGAACAAATTGCCGAATTGACCCGGATGGGATCGGGTAAAATAATGCATCTGGCCCGTCCGGGTGTTTTGGCACTGGTTGCGGGTTTGGTGCTTGTCGGCGCGATAACCTGCAATCCAGTTTTTTATGGCATTGCGCTGGCCTTTTCTCTCATCGCGTTCGCCATCTGGCAGACTACCCCGCACATCAGCAATGCCGCCAGGGGTTTAAGGGAGGGCCTGAAACAAGAGGGTGCCGTCGAGATCAGCATTCATCAGTGGACCGACGCGGAATCAAATCGCCATGAATCATATCTGGGATTGGTTTTAATGGATAACCAGCCTTTGTGGCAAATGGAATTTGTGACGCCTCAAAATTGGCAACCCGGAGAAGGCAAATATTCTGCACAGTTAGCCTTTATTCGTGGCGTGGAGTGGCCGGTTGTTATTCTGACCTGCGAGGGCCTGTTGTATCCTAGGTTGAAGCCCAGGCGCGCATCGGGTGGTCAAAGATAACTCCGTTTTTTGTCTTGACAATATTATGACCATTAATATATCGATAGATTTCTTTCCGGCCGGAAACAGACCGCGACAAAGAGATATCAGGGTAAGGGCCATTATTAAAAGAGGCTTATTGTATAAAATTATTAAACGAAAGTGAGGATGAAACATGAAGATTGAAGATGTAAAAAATGTATGTGTCGTTGGCGCAGGTAACATGGGTCACCAGATTTCCCTGCAATGTGCTCTCAGCGGGTACAAAGTTATTTGCACGGATGTTATCCCGGCGGTTCTGGAAAAAGCCGAAAAGTTTGTCGACAGCTACCTGGCCGGTCGCGTACAGAAAGGCAAACTAACGGAAGAGGTCGCGAAGACTACCCGCGCGAATATCTCATTCACCGGTGATCTGAAAGTAGCCGCCGGTAATGCCGATGTCGTCATTGAAGCCGTTCTGGAAAGAATCGACCTGAAGCGCAAAATTTTTGCCGATCTGGACAAGATTGCTCCGGCTAAAGCAATTCTGGCCTCCAACAGCTCTTTCATTGTGAGCTCAAGAATTGCCAGTGCCACCAATCGTCCCTCTCAGGTATGCAACCTGCATTTCTTCAACCCGGCCCTCGTGATGAAGTTGGTTGAAGTGGTGCAAGGTCCCCATGTTTCGGATGAAACGGCGCAGTGTATGATGGCCTTCTGTCTGAAGATTGACAAGGTGCCCATTTTGATCAAAAAGGAAGTGGACGGCTTTGTTCTGAATCGTATTTTCAGCGTCATTTCAAAAGAAGCCCTCTGGATGCTCGAAATGGGCGTTGCGTCAGCCGAAGATATCGACAAGGCTTGTGTCTATGGCGCCGGTCACCCCATGGGTCCCTTCCGACTCAACGACCTGACAGGCATCGATCTGACCTACGATATCTGCATGAGCCATTTTTATGAGTCCGGCAATCCGGCAGACCTCCCGTCCCCCAGTGTCGTCAAGAAGTACACCGAAGGCAAATTCGGCCAGAAGACCGGCGAAGGCTGGTACAGCTACAAGAAATAAATTCTCTAAGGGCGCCCACCTAGACTATTGTGGTCTTACGGGCGATTATAAAAAAGACGCCCCGAAGTTGAAAAACTTCGGGGCGTCTTTGCAATGATCAAATTCAAATCCGTGAAGACGTTGCATGCAACATCTCCGCCAATCCCACGGCATATCCGGGAACAATAAATAACTTTACAAAACGCCTGACTCCCTTTACCGCTTACTGTACGTATTGAATCCCGCTTAAGCGGGACGAGCGTTCATTCTCCGTAGCGAGCTCGCGAGGTGGTTGATTATTTGCAAGCAATGGATTATATAACCGGCAAACCTTCAAGGAGCCTCCCGTATGCCGATTTACGAATTTTATTGCAGAAAATGTAACACGATATATAATTTCTTTTCCAAATCGGTCAACACAAGCCTTGTTCCTTCCTGTCCGACATGTAAAAATGTAACGCTTGTGCGCCAGATGTCCGTGTTCGCGGCGATTACCGGCTCAGGAAAAGACGATGCCGCAGATGATCCCTGGAAAGGCTTTGATGAAAGCAAAATGGAAAAAGCCATGATGCAGTTTGCGGCCCAAGCGGAAAAAATGAAAGATGACGATCCGCAAGCCGCAGCAAAGCTGATGCGAAAATTGTCGGAAACGACAGGGATGAAGCTGGGCAACGGTTTTCAGGAAGCCTTGCAGCGCCTGGAGGCGGGTGAAGACCCGGATAAGATCGATGAAGAAATGGGAGATATTCTGTCGGGTGAAGATCCGTTTGGGGAAAAGCAGGGCAGCAAGATCAAGATGCCTGTTTCGCGAAAACCTCGCAAAAATGAAACGTTGTATGACCTCTAGCCGGCTGAAAGCGGGTCTTTGTTGTCGTGGTCTCAGCGGAATTTAAATCCGTAAAACGTCCGGTTATTTGGCCGGTTTTACCGATCGATGACTGCCGTTTCTTATTTAAATAAGACTTCCAGCTTATCTTTGGGATCAGCAGGCGGTGTACCGGATTTTCCCGGGTTCACTTTGAATTTGAAGTAGTCGCAGAAATTGGAGCAGCTTTTATCCAGGACTCTCTCGGCCTGTCCCTCCCGACAATCATTATAGGCGACGCGTTCATAAAAAACGCAGTTGAGGCAGCTATGAAGATCGGTTCCGCAAAAAGGACATTGCCCCTGTCTGCCGACAAACCAATCAGCGGGAATTTCTTTTTTACAATGCTGGCAGATTTTCATGGTTGTAAAAATACAGGCAATGCGTGATTCTTGTCAAGGGACTTTCATGGTTCTGTGCTTCTTGCTACACCCCTCTGTCATTTAAACGTGAAATTCCAGTCGGGATGTGATATGGCATACATCACTATTCCTCCGGAGGTTGCTATGGCGGATAAGTCGAAACTCGGCATGGAGTTCCCACTTTATTCCATTAAAGTTGCAGAAAACAAGATCGTAGAATTTGCCGCGGCTGTCGAACAGAAAGAAGACACGGATCACATCAAAGAGATTTATCGCGATGTCGAGGCGGCCAAAAACGCCGGTTATGAAAACATTCCTATCCCGCCTACTTTTCCCACCAGTTTTGCATTCTGGACGGGCGGCGGTTTGCTGGCCACCATCAAAGCTGTGGGCGCTGATTTGAACAAACTGCTGCACAGTGAAGAAGAATACGAATATTACGCGCCGATCTGTGCGGGGGATGTGATTACCCGCAAAATGAAGGTTGTGGATATGTATGATAGAGGCAGGCCGGGGCGAAAAGGCTGGCATGTCCAGGTGACGATTCTGGAGACGGAATTAATCAACCAAAGAGGGGAATTGGTTCTCAAGGCGCGCACGACTTTTATGGAAAGATAGGCCTGACGATATGACGATTAATTTCGATGAGGTTGCCGTTGGAGATGCGATACCGTCCTATACGGCCGCGCCTATCACGCGAACACAACTTGTGCGCTATGCCGGCGCATCCGGCGATTTCAATCCCCTGCACCACGATGAGACCTTTGCCAGAATGATCGGCATGGATAATGTTATTGTCCATGGCATGTTTATTATGGGTATCGCGGGTGAAGCCATCACCTCCTGGATCGACAACAAATATTTGAGAAAATTTTCCGTGCATTTCCTGAGTATGACCCAAACGGTTAATTTGGATGATTTTGAGAACACAAAAGGCCGGGCAACCATCACCGTGAGAGGCAAAGTGATTGAAAAGTACGAAGAAAATGGCGAGAAAAGAATCCGTTGCGATATTATTGCCCAGGACGCGCAAGGCAGCAGAAAGCTCACGGGGTTTTTCGTGGCCGCGCTGCCCTGATATTTTTCCCCCTCGCAAAGCATGGCAGGTTTTTTTATGAAAGCCCGCATATTAGTCATTGATGACGACGCTGTCGCTTGTGAATTTCTCCAGGAAGTTCTGCTGCGCGACGGCTATGATGTCGCCGCGTTTACCTCCGCTCTGGCCGCTCTTGAACAAGACCTGTCCGAATATGATTTATTGATGTCTGATATTCGTATGCCCGGCATGGACGGCCTGCAATTCTTAAGCGAAGTTCAAAAAAGATGGCCGAACATGCCCGTCATCTTGATGACCGCGTACGGGTCTCTGGAAACCACTATGGAAGCAATCAGTCTGGGCGCGTGGGATTATATCAGCAAACCTTTTTCGCCTGAAGATTGCCGCACACTCGTTAAAAAAGTTTTGGAGGTCCGGGAGTTACGTGAGCGACGGTCGAATGGGCCGCTGGAAGCCATCGAAGAGGCGAAGTTGATAGGCTCTTCATCCACCATGGTTGAGTTCTACAAACAAATTGCCAGAGTCGCCGATTCCCCCGCAAGCGTGCTCATTGAGGGCGAAAGCGGCACCGGCAAGGAACTGACCGCGCGGTCCCTGCATTCTATGTCGTTGCGTCGCCTTAAACCTTTTGTGGTCGTGCATTGCGGCGCTATCCCTGATAACTTACTCGAATCGGAGCTTTTCGGTTATGAGCGAGGGTCCTTTACCGGCGCGGATCATCAGCATATGGGGCTGATTGAATCCGCCCAGGGCGGCACCATTTTTCTGGATGAAATAACGGAAATGTCCACAGCGCTGCAAAGCAAACTTTTGCGGTTCATGCAGGATGGTGAAGTGCGCAGAATCGGCGGACATGAAGTTCGCCACGTCGCGGTTCGCGTGGTCGCGGCCGCCAATAAAAATATTGATGAAGAGGTCGGTTTTGGCCGCTTCCGCCTGGATCTTCTGTATCGCTTCATTGTGCGTCTGCGCATTCCGCCATTGCGGGAACGTCGGGCTGATATCCCTCTGCTGATCGAAGCCATGCTGAAGAAATTGGGCTATCTCGGCGTGCGTCTTTCGGTAGAGGCCATGGAGCTACTCATGGCCTATGACTGGCCGGGCAATGTACGCGAGCTGGAAAATGTCTTGCAGCAGACCCTGCTACTTTCTCCTTTTGTGGTCATTCTGCCGGAAAATTTACCGGACCGGTTCCGACACAAGGTGGAAGCCAAAAAGGGCATCGATCTGCTGGAGATGACGCCGCTGGAAGAAGTGCAAAGGGAGCAAATTCTCCAGACCCTCAAAACAACCTCCTGGAATCAGTCCAAAGCCGCCGATATTCTGGGCATTGACCGCAAAACATTGCGTATGAAAATCCGCCGCTATGGTCTGCAAGATGCAAAATAACAGTTTTTTGCCTTAATCAATCATCTCATCCGTCGTCCGCAGGTAAAGGATGACGGAAGTTCCACTATCAAGTGTGCTTTGAATTTCCATTTGACCGCCATGCGCCTTGACGATATCACGAACAATGGCCAGCCCCAGACCGCGCATTCCTTCATCCTTGTGGGAGCTGAAGAATGGTTCGCTGACTTTTTTCAGAAAATCAGCGGGAATGCCCTGTCCGTCATCGGCAATCAAGATTTTGATGGTCTTTGTTGCGCGGTCATCTTCGGCGGATATGATGATTTTGCCGCCGTCCGGCATAGCATCGATGGAATTTTGAATGATATTTAGAAGCGCTGTCTGAATCCGGTAACGATCAACGTATAAAGATGCAACAGACTGGTCAATATTTACATCGATGGTTACATGGTTTGTTTGTATCAGAGGCTCGACCAGCGGCAGTGTGTCACTTAATATTTTATGAACGGTCATCAATTCAAAATGAGGTTCCGGAAGGCGCGTGGCTTTACGAACATTTTGAATGACGTTGTCCAGCCTTTGTGTCTGTTCGACAATCAAACTTAACTTATGCACGACATCTGGCGGCCAGCCTTCCCGCTCCAGCATCAGTTTGGCGAGTCCCGCAATGGAATGAAGCGGCGTCCCTAAATCATGAGCCAGATTGGCTGTTAAATGTCCCAGGGCGGTTAATTGCTTCAAATCATCAACTTGTTTTTGCAGTTGAACCACATTGAGCGTCTCTTCGCGGACACGCTCTTCCAGATGTCTGGTCAGATCAAGATTCCTGGCCATAACATTTTGAATTTCGTCGGCCATCTGATTGAAATGATCGGCCAGCTGCCCCCACTCATCCTCTCGAATGATGGGAATACGCTCCACGTATTGTCCTTTCTGAAAAGCATCAATGGTTCCGATAATAAGCTTGAGCGGTCTGCCGATTATCCAGCCATAGCTGATTCCCAACAACAAAAGGATGGCCAGCAAAAGTCCGGCACTGCTAAAAAACAGCAACTGCCGTGCGCGGCTCATGATTTCCGTGTTCGCCCGTGAAAAAGCAATGATACCGACAATAATGTGGGAATCCCTGGTTTCTCCGGAAACGCGATAGAGCAGCCCCAGCGACGGTCCGGCCTCTGTTTCCAGTTTGACATAACGGGATTTTCCTTTGGCTCTGACCTCGGCTACGATACTATCCGGCCACTCATATTGAACGCGGCTGGCGCCGGCGATATAATCGACATTTTTACTCCGGATGTCAAAAATATCGATTCTGGCCAGACGCACATCGGATTGGATGTGGTCTTTCAGCGCGGAATCGAGGGTGGCAATGCCTTGTCTGGTCGGAAATCGTTGATAAAAAGTACTGACGGTTTCGGCGACGCCTTCGAGTCTTTTAACTTGTTGATCGACCAGAATTCTGTTCAAGGCGGTCAGCTGAATAATGCCCCAGATGGCCATGGTCACGGCGAGCCCTGCGACCGTCAACGCAATGACCCTGACGCGGACGGTCAAATTGCTATTATAATCGATAATTTTTGCCAGCAAATTTTTCAACATAATAAAGAACTTATAACAGAAAGAAATAAAATAAACCACGATGACTTTTCGGCAGTGGCGTTTCACGAATAAAAAAAGGGATAGATTTTCATCCATCCCTTTTTTGCATTATATAAGTCGTAATAAACTTATTTTGCTGCGGGAGCCGGAGCTGCTTCTGCCTTCTTGTCGGCGGCTGCTTTCTTGTCTGCTGCTTTCTTGTCGGCGGCTGCTTTCTTGTCTGCTGCTTTCTTGTCGGCGGCTGCTTTCTTGTCTGCTGCCTTCTTATCGGCGGCTGCTTTCTTTTCATCAGCTTTCAGATCGGCGGCGGCTTTCTTATCATCAGCCTTCTTCTCAACCTTTGCTGCATCTGCTTTTGCGGGAGCGACAACCTTGTCAGCGGCGATTACTGCGGTGCTGAATGCGAACATCAATGCTACAACTAACAATACTAAACGTTTCATTTTAAAATCCTCCTTGTTAATAGTTCTTTGATTAACCCCTAAATTTTTTTAAGGGACTCCACCTATCGAAAGGCATCGCACAAATTACTTCATAGCGGATGCTGGTTTCTCTTTTGTCTGCTTCGGTCCATTTTTACCGGGATTTTTTGCTGCTCCCGGCTTGGCCACTCTGGATGCCGTCAACTTCCCGTCTTTAACGCTGTAATCAATTTTTACGGAATCGTTTACCACGACACCCTGCACCGGATTTTCCAGAGCGAATTCCATGATCTCTGCATTGCCTTTAATACTTCGTTCAATCTTAATGGCCGTGCTGGAAATTTCTACAACCTTCCCGCTGGCATTCATTTTAGCCGTTTTGACGTTAGCCGTTTTCAATGCAGCGCTTTTGTTTGTCTCTGCTGCAGGCTTATCGGCGGCATAACTAAACGCGGCCAAAATACAAATCAGTCCTGCTATGCAAACCAAAGCTTTTTTCATCAATTGCGATCTCCCGATCCTTGCTGGCCGATAATTAGCAATGAGCATGCCAACTTTAGCATCAGCCTATCGGTTGTCTATTCACTTGTAATTATGAATGAAATTATTTCTCAGCGGCCTGCTCTTTTTTGAAAATTGGCCAAAAGGGGGAATAACGCCCCAGACGATGGAGAAAAATGCATCAATTGATTATGTTAGCCTGCGATAAATCCAGCAGTGCAGATAAAAGAAAAATGCTTCGCTCCCGCCCAGACTCAGCAGTTTTTTGGAAATGACCCGGACGTCTTTTTGCCGGGAGACTTTATGATCGGCCAGATAGATGCTCAGGAGACCGCAAGTAATTAAATGATGAAATTTTGCGTTGGGCAAACTTGCAACACTCGCTTGCGCCTGGCTGTAAAAATGACTGAGGCGGCAAGACAGGTGCTCGCTGTCTTCATAATAAGAGCAAAAGTTCAAATCCGACCCGGTGCGGTCTTCCTCTTGGTCAATCAGATAATCCAACAGGATGTGCAATCCCTGAACCCAGGGGAAATAAGCGTTTTTGATTCTGCCAATAAGCTCGGCAGTCGTTGCCGGATTGAACAGTTGCGAGACGATGCAAAAAATACCCAGCGTTGAACCGGCGCAAGCGGCAAATTCATACCAGGCCATCTGAGGCAAGCCTTTTTCGTGCCCGGCAAACCATGCTTGCAGCCTAGGCAGGCGCTCATCTTTTCGAACATGCTTGTGCACCTGCAAATCAATATAGACACTCGCCAATTCCTGGAGGGCCGCCGCGCCCAGATGATAGCTGGAAAGATGCCCGAGAACTTCCCTGCAGGCCTGTACCAAAGCGGCCAGATAGCCGCCGTCGTCTTGTTCCCGCCGGAAACGATAATAGGCGGTAAGCGGTGCTTTCGGCGTCAGGGCGTGCAGCATCGATTCATGCAACGCGCGGAAATCTTTCGGGTCTTGCGATGTGCTGCGGTCGCAAAGATTATCGAGATAATCGCTGATGGTTTGATAGGCGACAATAAATTTAATCGCGTCTTTATAATGGTGACGTGCCAGCAAACCGTAAAGAGAGCCGCCTTCGCAGTGAAATGTTTTGGTTGCAATGCTGGCAAGCGCCTGTCTGCGCAATTCCGGATCGGGAATTTTTTGGGCCCGCTCCTTCCATTGCCGCAGACATGAATGTGTCACCGGTTGTACCTTCAGGATCATTTTAGTCGTCAGCGATATGAAATTGGTCGGTACCTGCAAGTCCCGCTCCTTTTGTCCTGGCCATTAAGTTGGCAAGTCTTTAGCACAGGCGCGCTCGTATAACAAGACCAGGCAAATTGATCAATTGACCGTTCTTGCCGATCTGTGATAGCTGTCACGCCAATGGTGTGAAAATTAAATGAAAAATGAAACAGGCATAGATGCCGATGTTGTGGTCGTCGGCGGGGGTGCGGCAGGCCTGATGGCCGCCGGACGGGCCGCCCAGCTGGGTGCCCGCGTGTTGCTTTTGGAAAAAACGGACAGCTGCGGTAAAAAGATCCTGGTCAGCGGCAAGACGCGCTGTAATCTGACCAATGCCGCCGAACTCAAAGCGTTCATTGCCATGTACGGGCAAAATGGCCGTTTTCTGCACAGCGCGTTTTCCCGTTTCTTCCGTCCGGAACTGCTGGCCTTTTTTGAACATTATGGCGTGACCACAAAAGTGGAACGTGGCGGCAGAATATTTCCCGTTTCCGATGATGCCCGCGACGTGGTGCGTGCTTTTCAAAAATATCTGACTGAAAATAAAGTACGCACTATTTTCAATGCCCGGGTTAGCTCCATCATCCCGGACAAAAATTCCAGATTCGTCGTTCAAACAACGGGTGGTCATTATCTTTCCCCGTCCGTTATTATCGCCACCGGCGGCGCCTCCTGGCCTAGCACCGGTTCCGAGGGCGACGGCTATAAAATTAGCGCGACGCTTGGCCACACCATTGTTTTGCCCAAGCCGGCATTGATACCTTTGGTTGTCCTCGAGCAAAAGCTGGCCAAGTCCATGCAGGGTGTCTCTTTGCGTAATGTCCGCGCCACCGCGTGGCAGAAAGAGGCCGCGACGGTTGATGCCGCGCTCACGCCCGGTTGCGATTATGGCCGCGGCGAAAAGAAAATTCCTCGGTCACCTCTTCTTGAGAGCCGCTTCGGTGAAATGCTCTTTACGCATTTCGGTCTGGGCGGACCGATTATCCTGCTCATGAGTCTGGCCGTTGTTGAAGCTCTGGCAAACGGACCTGTTTCCATCCTGATCGATTTAAAACCTGCCTTGACGAAAGAACAATTACGGAAACGGTTGCAGTCGGATTTAAACAATTTCGGCAAAAGAAAAATCGCGAGTATTCTGAAAGAATATCTGCCGTCGAAAATGATTGACCCTTTTGTTGTTCTTTCCGGTATGGACCAAGAAAAACTGGCGCATCAGGTCAGCGCCGGCGAGCGGGAAAAAATGATCGATCTTTTCAAAGCACTGCGTTTCAACGTAAAAGCCCCCCTGCCGCTGACTAAAGCTATTGTGACGGCGGGTGGCGTCGCTCTTGATGAAATTGATCCGCGCACGCTGGCGTCCAAAAAACGACCTGGTCTTTACTTTTGCGGCGAGGTGATGGATATTGACGCGGACACGGGCGGCTATAATTTACAGGCCGCTTTTTCGACAGGCTATGTGGCAGGCGAAAGCGCCGCCGGGCATGTTGCGTCGCTGCCCATATAATCAGGAATAAAGATTTATTGGATGCTTTTATAGAATGGAAGATTCTTTGGGATGTGTTTCTTTCACCAGAGTACTGGCTACCAGCGCGCCAATGATAACAATTAAGCAAACCTTCAACACAGCCGAATAACCATCAGCACTGTATCGACCGTCGACAGATCCAAAAGAATCCAGATACCAGCCTATCAGTGGCTGGCCCAAAGCGGCTCCGGCAAAGGGAAAAATGTTCATCAAGCCGGTGGCTGTGCCTGAAATCTGCTTCGGGAACAATTCCTTGACGGATGAATAGCCAAGCGAAGCCATGCCCGATAACACAAAGCTGTAAGTAAAAAACCAGACATAGAGCATACCCTTGGGGAAATTGCCGGTAAAAAAGGCCAGCGGGATAAACACAAGCAGCGCGAAAATCTGGTTGAGAACGATTACTTTTTTACGGGAGTGTAGTACCCGGTCGGAAAGCCAGCTCATGGTCGGAGCGCCAATAATCAGACCAATGGCAAACATTGATAAGACGGCGCCCGCCTGTGCTCTCGGCATTCCGTAAACATGCATCAAAAACGGACCGCCCCATAGGCCGACGAAGCTCAAAGATACTCCGGCGCCTAAAAAACTACATAATGCCAGCGGCCAGAACCAGGGCATTTTGATTACCATTACAATTCCTGCCAGTATGCCAATTCTGTCTGTGGGCTTTGTGGATTTTACGGAATCATTTAAGGGCTGAAAACCTGATTCCTGTGGTGTATCCTTGACCAGCAGCCATACGGCCAGGGCAACAGCCAATGAGACTACCCCGATAAAAATCATACTGCCGCGCCAGCCAATACTATCACTCAGTAATGCCAGGGGCGTTGCCGCCGTGTAGGCTCCTACTCCGCCCAGTGAGATCAGGAACCCGTTCATGCGAACGAATTTTTCCGACTCGAACCAGTTGGTAAGAATCTTCAATGTGGGCACAAAAACCATAGCCACACCGAGGCCCACCAAAATCCGGGCGGCAATTGCCATGCCCACGGTTTGTGCAAAACCCAGAAGGATTGATCCTACTGCGGCAAAGATAAAAAAGAACGTTACCGACCGGCGCGGTCCCCAGGAATCGGATAACAGGCCCGCGGGAATCTGCATCAAAGCATAGGAATAGAAATAAGCAGATGCCAGGACGCCCATCAATGCACCGCCGGTTTTTAAATCACGCATCATGTCCACGGCGACTATCGCCGGAGCAAGCCGGTGGAAAAAAACAAGCATGTAAGCGGCGCTCAGAATGCCGAATATCAGATAGCGGTATTTAACGAAGATCATATGAATTATCCGTATAGGAGAATCTGTTTTGCCAGTCAATGAAATAAATGTAAAATCGCGGTTATCGCAGTTTCGGGGGGCCCTGCTGGCATCAGGCAGGGACGTTTCTAAAGCCACAAAGAATATTTCAGCTTTTTTCCATGGTTTTGTGGAATTGTATCTGCGGCCATTCTTCCATGGTATGGGAAAGCCGCCAATCGCTCATTGCCAGATAAACCAGATTCCCTTCCGTGTCCATCGCCAGGTTCGTCAGATTTTTTTTCTGGAAGTCTTCCATTTTTCTGGCGTCGTCACAGGTAACCCAGCGGGCGGCGGCATAGTCCGTCTTTTCATAGTCGGCATAAACGCTGTACTCGTTTTTCAGTCGTGACATGGTCACATCAAATTGCAGCGCGCCGACGGCGCCCAGGATATTATCCGATCCCCATAAAGGTTTAAAAACCTGAATCGCGCCTTCTTCAGAAAGCTGCGTCAGTCCTTTCTGCAAATGTTTCAGGCGCAATGGGTCTTTGAGCCGCACGCGGCAGAAATGCTCCGGGGCAAAATGCGGAATGCCGGTGAATTTGAGCGGTTCCTTTTGTGTGAACGTATCGCCCACTTTGATGGTGCCGTGATTGTGGATGCCGATGATATCGCCGGGATAGGCTTCGTCGATATTGGTTCGGTCCTGCGCCATAAAAATGGTGGCGTTGGATAAGGAGATTTCCTTGTCGATCCGATGATGTATCACGTGCATGCCGCGCTCGAATTTGCCCGAACAAATCCGCATGAAGGCGATGCGGTCACGGTGCGCCGGGTCCATGTTGGCCTGAATTTTAAAAACAAAGCCGGAAAAATCGTCTTCATCCGGACTGACTTGTCGGGTGGTTGTGGGGCGCGCGACCGGCGGCGGGGCGATTTCCACAAAGGCGTCGAGCAGTTCCTTGACACCGAAGTTATTGATGGCGCTGCCGAAAAAAACCGGTGTCTGGCCGGCCTTTAAATAGTCTCTAATGTCAAAAGGATTGGCCGCGCCTTCCAAGAGAGCGATTTCCTCACGGAGTTCTCCGGCCTGGCTGTCCAACAGTTCATCGAGTAACGGATCGGACAAATCGCTGATCACAATCCCGCCTTCCGAACGTTTTGCCTTGCCCGGCGTGAAGAGATGCAGCTTTTTGTCGTACAGATTGTAGACGCCTTTGAATCGCTTGCCCATGCCGATGGGCCAGGACAGAGGGGAGCATTCAATCTGCAACTTATCTTCGATATCCGCCAGGATGTCCAGTGGCGCCAGGCAGTCGCGGTCCATTTTGTTGATAAAGGTGATGATGGGTGTGTTGCGCAGACGGCAGACTTCCATGAGCTTCTGTGTCTGCGTCTCTACGCCTTTGGCGCCGTCGATTACCATCAGTGCGCTGTCCACTGCGGTGAGTACGCGAAACGTGTCTTCGGAAAAGTCCTGATGGCCCGGGGTGTCCAGTAGGTTAATTTCGCAATCGGCATATTCAAACTTCATAACGGACGATGTGACGGAAATGCCGCGTTCCTTTTCAATGGACATCCAGTCGCTCAATGCGTGTTTTGATGCTTTACGGGCTTTTACCGCGCCGGCCATCTGGATGGCGCCGCCGAAAAGCAGCAGTTTTTCAGTAAGCGTCGTCTTCCCCGCGTCAGGATGGCTGATGATTCCGAAGGTACGTCGCCGTTCGATTTCTTTTTGCAGTTGCTTACTCAAAATTACCTCTTTGCCGTTTCGCATTTAGCTGTAAAAGTTGTGGCATTAAATAAAAAAAGCGGGCATATGCCCGTCTTTAAACCTTCTTTAACCAATATATTCCCTCCTGTCAACAGACAAGAAAACAAACCCTATCAACTTTAATGTATGTCTCATGCGGCCATATGATCGGGTTTCCCTAAAAAATCCTTGACAAAAAAAGCATGTTGAATAAAGGTCACAGGCCGTGAGCGGGCGTAATTCAGTGGTAGAATGTCAGCTTCCCAAGCTGGACGTCGCCGGTTCGAGCCCGGTCGCCCGCTCCATTTTTAGCCTGCAGGCAGGCTTGCTTTGGCCAGTAAATAGTGCTTGCAATGCCTGTTTCTATATGGTAGTTGCATTTCCAACCATCACTGAAAGTAGTATGCTGAAGTGGGCTTTTGCCCACTTTTTTATTTTCTGAAGCGATTGATTATGAGCGATGATTTAAAAGACAAAATATGGCAATTGGCCGAACCGGTTGCGCTCTCCGAAGGGATGGAACTGATTCATGTCGAATGCCTGAAAATGCATTCGCGCTGGGTTTTTCGGCTTTTCCTGGACAAAGAAGGCGGTGTTACGCTGGGCGACTGCACCTCAGTCAGCAATCAACTGGGTGATATTCTGGATGTTCATGATTTGTCCTACGGACCCTATACATTGGAAGTATCCTCGCCGGGCCTCGACCGTCCCATCTCGCGCGACCGCGATTTTGAGCGATTCAGAGGGGCTCAAGTAAGAATCAAGACCCATATAAAGATCAACGGCGTGAAGAATTTTCAGGGGACGCTGGTGGATTACGTGGAAGAAAACGGCAGGAAGATTGTACGGATTGATTTGGCGGGTAACATAAGCAGTATCCCAAAAAATGAAATCGCCAAAGCTAACCTGATTGATGAAACCGCTGTGATCTTAGAATAAAAGAAACGCCGACAGGCTGAAATGTGACACAGCCCAAGAGAAGAAAAGGGAGGAATTTGTAAATGTTGCAAGAACTTAAACGTCTGATTGAGCAGATGGGTAAGGACAGGGGCATCGACAAGCTCATCATTACAGAAGCCCTCGAGGCCGCCATGTTGACCGCGGCGCGCAAAAAATTGGGGGCCAACGTGGATATTGAAGCACACTACAATGACGACGTTGGAGAAATTGAGGTATTTCAGTTTAAAACGGTTGTGGATAAAGTGCTCGATCCCGAAACACAAATTTCCAAAGAGGAAGCCAGAAAAACCCTCGATGAAGGTGCGGAACCGGGCGACTCCCTGGGCATGAAGATCGAAACCAGTTCCTTTGGCCGTATCGCCGTCCAGATGGCCAAGCAAATCATTATTCAACGCGTTAAAGATGCGGAGCGTGACAATATCTATGACGAATATAAGGACCGCAAGGGCGAATTAATTAACGGTTTTGTCCAGCGGTTTGAAGGCGGCAACATCATTGTGAACCTGGGACGCGCTGAAGGCGTAGTGCCCCCCGCGGAGCAGATTCACCGCGAAACCTACAAACGCGGCGAACGCATCCGGACGTATCTCTTCGAAGTGAAAAAAAATACAAAAGGGGCGCAGATTATTCTGTCGCGTACCCATCCCGCTTTCCTCAAGGCGCTTTTTGAAGTGGAAGTACCGGAAATTTCCGAAGGGCTCATTGACATTGTCAGCGTAGCCCGCGAGCCGGGCAAGCGTGGAAAGATCGCCGTGAGGGCCAAAGACAAGGACATTGATCCGGTGGGCGCCTGTGTGGGCATGAGAGGCTCACGTGTGCAAAGCGTTGTGCAGGAATTGCGCGGCGAAAAAATTGATATTATTCCCTACACGGAAGATGCGGCCAAGTTTGTCTCGAGCGCCCTGTCTCCCGCCAAGGTCAATCGCGTGTTTGTCGATGAAGAAAACCGCGCGATGACGGTGATTGTTCCCGATGACCAGTTGTCGCTGGCCATTGGGAAGAACGGTCAGAATGTTCGTCTGGCGGTCAAACTGACCGGGTGGAAAATCGACGTGAAGAGCGAAACCATGGCCGCTGAAAAGGACGACAACGGGCATAAGGCGCTGATGCAAATTCCCGGTATCGGACCGGCGATGGCGGAAAAACTCTTTGCCCAGGGCATTAAAAGTATCGCGATGCTGGCGGCGATGGAGCCGGAAGCGCTGTCTGCAATACCCGGCGTCGGTGAAAAGACCAGCGTAGAATGGATTGAAGAAGCCGTCAGGCTTTTGGACGAGGAAATGAACGATAATAAAAAAGCGTAATTTTTTTCAGGGACCCAATATTTAACTTGAGGGAGTTTCGGGAATGGCGAAAAAGCGAGTTCACGAGTTAGCCAAAGAACTAGGTTTGGAGAATAAGGATCTAATTTCTCATCTGGAGCGGTTAGGCATTACAGTCAAATCTCATGCCAGCACTTTGGAAGATAACGAGATCGAAAGAGTCAAGGAAGACTTGCAGGCCACGTCGCCGCGGCAAATTGTGGAAGAAAGAATTAAAACCACGGTCATTCGCCGCCGCGCGGTGCGGACGCCGGTCGAGGCTGCTCCTGCCGAGGAAGCCCTTGAGGAAGAAGAAAAACAGGTGGTCGAAAAAGCCACGCCGTCTGTCGCTCCGAAAAAGGAGACAACCCCTGCCGCGACCGAAATAACCGAAGCTAAAAAGGAAAAAAAAGAGGCGCTGGTCACGCAACCGGTTGCTCCTATTGCGGAAGTCAAAAAAGAAGAGCCGCTTGCGGAAACGATGAAACCGCCTGCCGCCGAGGCAACAACGCCGCCCGCCAAGGGAGTCCAGCCTGCTGAACCAATGCCGGAAACAAAACCTGTGCAACCGACGCCTTTGGCTCAGCCGGAAAAACCCAAACAGCCGCCGGTGATTCTTCCGGTAAGGCCGCCGATGATGTCCCGACATAAAATTACCAGGCCGGATGAAAAAAAGGAAAGTCCGGCCAGAGTTCCCCTGAAGCCGGGCGAAAGACTCGTTACACCGCCGCCGGAAAAAATAATCAAAAGAGAATTCGAAAAACCCAAGAAAAAAGGTAAAGGGCCGGTCGAGGTCCTGATTGAGGATGACAAAGAAGTCCCGCGCCGCAAAGTCTTAGAGAAGAAAATTGAAAAGAAGTTAAAAAAAGTCGATGAAGACAGGGACGTGATGTACGGCAAATGGCGGGAAGAGAAAAAAGCCGCTCCCGTCAAAATGAGGAAAACCGAAATTACGGTGCCCAAGGCCATTAAACGGCGCATTCGTGTGGGGGAAACGATCACCACCGGTGAACTGGCCAAACGAATGGGTGTCAAGGCTGGCGAAGTGATCAACAAACTGATGGGGATGGGCGTCATGGCCACGATCAATCAGTCCATCGATTTTGATATTATCACACTGGTTGCCTCCGAATTCAGTTTTCAGGTGGAAAAGGCGGAAGTGGAATTTGAAGACACGATGTTGAAGCCTCAATCCTCTGAAGAAAACCTCAAGCCGCGAGCCCCGATCGTCACGATTATGGGTCACGTCGATCACGGCAAGACCTCGCTTCTGGATGCGATCCGCCAAACCAATGTCATTGACGGCGAGGCGGGCGGCATCACGCAAGCTATTGGCGCGTATCACGTGCACATCAACGGCCGCGACATTGTTTTTCTGGATACACCCGGCCATGAAGCCTTTACCGCCATGCGCGCTCGAGGCGCCCAGGTCACGGACATCGTGGTTCTGGTGGTGGCCGCGGACGACGGCGTCATGGGCCAAACCATTGAAGCCATCAACCATTCCAAGGTGGCCGGCGTGCCGATCATCGTGGCGATCAATAAAATAGACAAGCCGGGCGCCGATCCTGAAAAAATCAAGCAGTCGCTGACTGAACACGGGCTGCTGTCCGAGCAGTGGGGCGGTGATACGATTTTCAGTGAAGTATCCGCCAAGAAAAAAATCGGCATTGAAGAACTGCTGGAGATGATCCTGCTGCAGGCGGACGTTCTGGAACTTAAGGCTGATCCTGACGTATCCGCACGCGGTGTGATCATCGAAGCCAAGCTGGACCGCGGCCGCGGCCCGGTAGCCACCGTCCTGATTCAGCAGGGAACGTTGCGCGAAGGAGATGCTTTTGTTTCCAAAACCGAATTTGGTCGTGTCCGGGCGATGAACAACGATCAGGGACGTCGCGTCAAGGAAGCCGGACCCGCCATGCCGATGGAAGTCATCGGATTTTCCAGCGTGCCCCAGACGGGCGCGGAATTCGTTTGTGTGGAAGATGAAAAGAAGGCGCGCAATATCGCTGAATACTGGATCAGAAAAGCCAGAGAAAAAGAGCTCTCCGCTTCCTCCAAAATCACCCTGGAGCAATTGTATCAGAAGATCAAAGAGGGTGTGAAGGATTTGAACGTCATTATCAAGGCCGACGTGCAGGGTTCCATCGAAGCGATTTCCGACGCTCTCCATAAGCTTTCCACAGAAGATGTTCAGATGAAAGTGATTCACAGTTCAACGGGAGCCATCAGTGAAACAGATGTGATGCTGGCTTCTGCGTCCAACGCGATCATTATCGGATTTAACGTTCGACCGGATGTTCGGGTGAGTGAACTGGCGGCCCAGGAAGGCGTGGAAATCAAACTCTATGATATTATCTATAATGTCATCGCTGATGTGCGCGCCGCGATGGAAGGCCTCCTCGATCCGGAATACAAAGAGGTGGTCCAGGGACGGGCTGAAGTTCGCGAGCTCTTCAAGGTGCCCAAAGTCGGCATCATTGCCGGTTGTCATGTGATCGACGGCAAAATAGCACGTTCAGCCGGTGTTAAACTGGTACGCGATAGTGTGGTCGTTTTTGACGGTAAGATCCTTTCCCTGCGGCGCTTTAAAGACGACGCCAAGGAAGTGCAGACCGGTTTCGATTGCGGCATCGGTATTGAAGGCTATAATGATATTCGTGTGGGGGACGTCATTGAGGCGTATATCATCGAGACGCTGGAAAGAAAATTATAGTGGTTTCGAATTTTCTCGAAGCCGTGGATTGGGAATCAGGCAAGTACGATGAATTTTAAAAGGGCGGATAGAGTAGGCGAATTGATTCTGGCGGAAATGTCCGATATTCTGCTCAAAGTTATCAAAGATCCCCGCCTGCACGCGGTGACGATCACGGCGGTCAAAATGACGGATGATCTGCGCCATGCCAAAATTTATTTTGTCGAAATGGGCAAAGACGAATTAAACGAAGAGATTCAGTCGGCCTTGAGTAAAGCCAAGGGCTTTGTGCGGCGGGAGTTGGGCCATCGCCTGCAGCTCCGCTTAGTGCCGGATATTGTTTTTGTGCATGACACATCGTTCGGCTATGGCAACCGTATTGAAAAACTGCTCGCCGAGATCGCTAAACAGGAAAAAGTTAATGATTAAAGAAATACTTGCAGCAATTGCCCAAGGAGAAAAATTTTTAATTACCGCACATGTTCGATTGGATGGAGACGCGCTGGGTTCGGAACTGGCGCTGTATTTGATGTTAAAGGATTTAGGTAAGGAAGCGGTGATTTGCAATCAGGATGCCACGCCTGAGCACTACCGGTTTTTGCCGGCGGCTGAGCGTATTGTTCATGAACTGGAGAATATCGAGAAATACGATGTCGCTTTTATTCTCGATTGTTCCGAATTGGACCGCGTGGGCAAAATTTCCGGGGATATTGTCCGGGTTAAGACATTGATTAATATTGATCACCATGTGTCCAATGGCGGATTTTGTCAATTGAAGCTGCTGGATCCGAAGGCAAGCTCCACAGGTGAACTCCTCTACCGTTTGATGCGTAAGATGCACGTGAAGATGACGAAAGATATCTGTACGAACCTTTATGCGGCCATTCTAACAGATACGGGCGGTTTCCGCTATTCCAGCACACATCAGGAAACGCTCCGGGCCGCAGGCGATCTGGTGGAAGGCGGCGCCAGCCCGCAGTGGATTTCCGAAAATATTTATGAAAGCGATCCGCCGGTGAAACTTCAGTTGTTGTCCAGAGTTCTGGAAACATTGACACTGGATATGAAAACCAAAACCGCATCACTGGTGGTTACTCAGCAACATTTGCAGGACACAGGCGCGATGATGGAACACACGGACGGCTTTATTGATGTTCCCCGGACGGTTAAAGGGATTGACATCGCGATGCTCTACACGCAAACGGAGGGAAACCATTTCAAGCTGAGCCTGCGTTCCAAGGGTAAGGTCAACGTGGAAAAAATCGCTCGAAAATTCGGCGGCGGGGGACATATCAATGCGGCGGCCTGCAGGGTCGAGGGCAATATCGATGAGATCAAGCGGCGGGTGCTCGAAGCGGTCAGGGAATTATAGACGCTTATGGACGGTATTGTAGTGATTGACAAACCGGCAGGGTATACGTCCCACGATGTCGTGAGTGAAATCAAAAAAATTCTGGGTGCCCGAAAAGCAGGACATACCGGAACGCTGGACCCGCTGGCCACAGGTGTTTTGCCGGTCTGTATTAATGAGGCGACAAAACTGGCTCAGTTTTTGTTGGCGGAAAAGAAAACCTATCTGGCGACCATGTTGTTGGGGATTCGGACGGATACGCAGGATACCGAAGGGAAGGTAACTGAAAAATCGGACAGGGTTGCTTCCGAAGAAGATATTCGGGAGGCGCTCAGGCGAGTGGTGGGGAAGATACAACAAGTTCCGCCCGCTTATTCGGCACTGAAGCTCAAAGGCAAGCCTTTGTACAAGTATGCGCGACGAGGAGAGTTTCCTGAAATACCGGCGCGGGAAGTGGAAATATTTCGTTTGAATGTGAGGGATATTTCCTTGCCTTACGTGACGTTTGATATTTCCTGCTCCAAGGGCACGTATATCCGGACCGTCTGCTCCGATGTCGGTAATGCGTTAGGTTGCGGGGCGTGTTTATCAGGTTTGCGCAGACTCCAGAGTGGCTTTTTTACCGAAGACATGGCTATATCTCTGGACAATAAAGCTCTGGCGGAGAAAAAAGAGGAATTGCTGTTTAAAATGTTGCCGATGGCAAAAGCCCTGCCCACATTTGCCGCCATTGAAGTCAGTGAATCGCTGACCGACAAACTGCGTGCAGGATTTCAGCCGGATGTGGAAATGGTGCGGCAAAATGTTCTTCCTTTTCTTGCGGCGGGAGATATGCTAAAGTTCATCACCCCCGGCGGCCACTTGGTGGCGGTGGCCCAAATGCTGATACCGGCTAGCGAGATGGCTAATCAGGAGGGAAGAACCCCGGCAGCCACGATACTCAGGGTATTTAAAAGTACAAATAAATGAACGACTGAAATAAACAAGGAATGAACAGGGAGGAAAGAAGCGTGTTAACTTTGGAAAAGAGAAAAACATTAATTGAGGACTACCGGCTTCACGAGAAAGATACCGGTTCACCGGAAGTACAGATTGCTCTTTTGAGCGCCAGAATTGAATATCTGACGGAGCACTTTAAGGCGCATCAGAAAGATCATCACTCACGGCGCGGTCTGTTGAAGCTCGTCGGCCAGAGAAGAAGATTGCTCAATTATATCAAAGAAGACGATGTGGAGCGTTACAGAAACATAATCAAACGCTTGGGTCTCAGGAAATAACAAGAGCCATTCAAGGGCGGAAGGCAAAAGTGTAACCGATTGGACAAGTATTGATCAATACCTGCGTCAATCGGCTTTTGCGTTTCGCCCTTGAAGTTCCTGTTCCAGGCAACAACCAAAAGAAGGTGGAGGAAATTAATGAGTAACGTATTTAGTACGGATTTTGCGGGGCGTAATTTTTCGATTAAGGCCAATTACGTGGCCGCGCAGGCGGACGGCTCGGCGCTGGTTTATTATGGCGATACGGTCGTGCTGGTGACGGCGGTCTCTTTAAAGAGCGTCAGGGAAGGCGTGGATTTTTTGCCGCTGACGGTGGACTATCAGGAAAAGACATTTGCGGCCGGAAAAATTCCCGGCGGCTTTTTTAAAAGAGAGGGGCGGAACAATGAACGCGAAGTTTTAACGTCGCGTATCATTGATCGGGCGATTCGTCCCTTGTTTCCCAAGGGATATTATTCAGAAACACAGATCGTGGCCACGGTGCTGTCCGTGGATAAGGAAAACGATTCGGATGTCGCGGCGATGATCGGCGCTTCCGCCGCTCTGGAAATGTCCGATGCCCCGTTTAAAGGACCGATTGCCGGTGTGCGCGTCGGTCGGATTGGCGGCGAACTGGTGGCCAATGCCTCGGCGGAAAAAATGCAGGAAAGTGAGATGAACCTTTTCCTGGTGGGACGTAAAGTCACACCTGGTAAAACAGGCCGTCCTTATGATGTGGAACTCGTGATGATGGAAGGCGAAGCCAAAGAGGTTGCGGAAGACATTATTGTCGATGCCATCAATTTTGGACTGGAAGCTGTCCGTCCGGTCATAGATTTGCAGGATAAGATGCGTGTGGAGATTGGCAAAGCTAAGAGACCGGTGGAAGAAGCGGAAGTGGATGAGGAACTCATCGCGCGTGTACGGGCGCAGGCTCTACCCGGTTTAAAGGAAGGTTACGGCATACCGCGTAAGTTGGAACGCTACAGCAAGTTGGGTGATGTTCGAGCAGCCGTTATCACAAGCATTGGCGATGGAGATGCGGCACTGAGTAAAAAAGTAGCGGCGATTATCGAACATCTGGAATCCCGAATTCTTCGGGATATGATTCTTCAGGAAAAGAAGAGAATCGACGGCCGGTCTTCGACCGATATTCGTCCGATCAGTTCGGAAGTCGGTGTGTTGCCCCGTGCTCACGGTTCGGCCTTGTTTAACCGTGGTGAAACGCAGGCGCTGGCCGTGCTCACTTTGGGCACTTCCGCCGATGAGCAGCGGATGGATTATATTGCCAGTGAAGAACGGAGATCGTTCATGCTGCATTATAATTTCCCGCCCTACAGTGTGGGTGAAGCCAAATCGTTACGCAGTCCCGGCCGGAGAGAAATTGGCCACGGCGCGCTGGCGCGTAAGGCGCTGGTTCCTATCCTGCCGTCTGCTGAAACGTTTCCCTATACTATCCGTATAGTGTCGGAAATTATGGCGTCCAACGGATCATCGTCCATGGCCTCCGTCTGCGGCGGTATCTTGGCTTTAATGGACGGCGGTGTGCCGGTGAAGGACATAGTCGCGGGAATTGCCATGGGACTGCTCAAAGAAGGTGAAGAAGTGGTCATTTTATCCGATATTCTCGGTGATGAAGACCATGCCGGTGATATGGATTTCAAAGTTTGCGGCACGGAAAAAGGTGTTACTGCCATGCAGATGGATATTAAAATCGATGGTCTGACCGAGGACATTCTGCGCAAGGCTCTGGCCCAGGCCAGAGAGGGCCGCATTCATATCATCGGGAAGATCCGCGAGACGATGACCGCGCCCCGCGGGGATATTTCACTTTACGCACCACGTATTACGACCGTTAAGGTGAAGGCAGATCAGGTTCGCACAGTGATCGGTTCCGGCGGCAAGAATATCCGCCAGATCATTAGTGAAACCGGTGTGACCATCGATGTGGAAGACGACGGTACCGTGACGATTGCGTCCTCCGACGCCGAAGCGGCCGCCCGTGCCGTGGCGATGGTGAAGTGGCTGACCGAGGAAGCTGAAATCGGGAAAATTTACCGCGGCACCGTGAAGAAAATCGTCGATTTCGGTGCGTTTGTCGAAATTCTGCCCGGAACGGAGGGTTTGCTGCATATCTCACAGATTGCCAAGGAGCGAATTGCCAAAGTGACGGATGTCCTGCAGGAAGGCGACGAAGTCATGGTCAAAGTACTGGAAGTGGACAAAACGGGCAAGATTCGTCTCAGCCGCAAAGAAGCGATGGATGCTGAAGTAAAATAAAATAGTTTGTCCATTCCGTGTCCGCAAAAAAGCGGACACGGAATGGATTCTTTCATTCTCATGGAAAAAATAAAAGTTCACATTCAGAAAATCGCGGGTAACGAGGATATTCCTCTGCCTGCGTACATGACCGGACAGGCAGCGGGGATGGACATCTTTGCGGCGGTTATACTCTCTGAAACGATTTTGCCTGGTCAGCGCAAGAAAATCCCGACTGGTATTGCTATTGCCTTGCCCGAAGGATATGAGGCGCAAATCCGACCACGCAGCGGCTTGGCTATTCATCAGGGAATCACGCTTCTGAATTCACCCGGCACGATTGACGCGGATTACCGGGGTGAGATCGCTTTGATTGTCATTAACCATGGCGTTGAGTCTTTTGTAGTTCAAAGAGGTATGCGCATGGCTCAAATGGTGATCCAGAGGGTTTGCCAGGCCCAATGGGTCGAATCAGCCGAGCTGGATGCAACGACCAGGGGCAAAGGAGGCTTTGGGCATACCTGAGTGTTTCTAGCATTTTGCATTTGTCTTTAAACAGTGGTATGAAAAACAAAATCGTATCAATAAGACTGGTTCATGAAAAAACACAAAGTTAAAAAAACATTTCAGGAAATCAATGAAAAGATCAAGCAGGGACGCGCCGTTGTCGTCACCGCTGAAGAAATGATCGATGTCGTGGAAAAGCATGGCGACGTGGAAGCGGCGCGGCGGATTGACGTTGTTACCACCGGAACATTCGGCGCGATGTGTTCTTCGGGGGCTTTTCTCAATTTCGGCCATACCTCTCCGCGTATCCGGGCTTCCAAAGTATGGCTCAACGATGTGCCGGCTTACGGCGGCATCGCGGCCGTGGATTGTTATTTGGGCGCCACGGAAGTGGTGGAGGGTGATCCGCAAAACAGTGTTTATCCCGGCGAGTTCAATTATGGCGGCGGCCATGTGATTGAAGACCTGGTGGCTGGCAACGCTGTGAAGCTAAGAGCTGAGGGCTATGGCACTGATTGCTACCCGTCACGCAAATTTGAAAAAAATATCACCATCAACGATCTGAGAGACGCCGTTTTATTCAATCCGCGTAATGCCTATCAAAACTATAATTGTGCCGTAAACATGTCGGATACCACCATCTATACCTATATGGGCATGCTGCGACCGCGAATGGCCAATGCATCTTATGCGACGGCAGGCCAGTTGAGTCCTTTGTTTAATGATCCTTACTACCGCACGATTGGTATCGGCACGCGGATATTTTTAGGTGGAGCGCAAGGGTTTGTGGCCTGGCCGGGCACGCAGCATAATCCCAATGTGGCAAGAGGTCCTAATGGTGTACCCAAAGAGGGCGCAGGCACCATAGCCGTCATTGGTAATTTAAAGGAAATGAGCCCCGAATGGCTGACCGGCGCCAGTATTTTAGGTTACGGTATTTCGCTGTTTGTCGGTATTGGTATTCCCATTCCTGTTCTGGATGAAGGCATGGCGCGCTTCACCGCTGTGAAAGACGCAGATATTTACGCTCAGGTTTATGATTACAGTATGGACTATCCCAAAGGCAACTCCAAACCTATAGCGGAGGTTACTTATAAGGATCTGCGTAGCGGCGCGATTATCATCGACGATAAAAAAGTCATCACCGCTCCTTTGTCCAGTTATTACAAGGCCAATCAAATTGCCAATATCCTGAAAGACTGGATCGAAAGCGGCAAATTCCTGCTCGGCGAGCCGCAACAGTGCTTGCCTTCTGTTAATATTTAATTTCCCGAAGATTCTTTCAAAGCGTGTCTCTTTTGCCTTAATCCAGTTTCGACATTGTAATTATATTAATATTAATTAAGATTAAAGAACATTAATGATAATTAAGTTTTTTCTTGACATTTTCTTTTGATTATCGTCTTTTAGATACAAACTAAAAGGTGTTACTTTAAATCATTATGGAAAATATCAAGAAAAACAGAGTAAAAAAGTTTAGAGAGTCCATTCCGCTGAGCATTTCCGAACTTGCCCGTAAGGCTGAATTGACGCCGCAAACGATTGCCAAAATGGAAAAGGGGTTACCTACACGAAAGCATTCAGAGCTAAAAGTGGCCAAAGCTTTGCAGAAAGCTTATGAGGAAGTTTTTTCTCAGTAGGGCAAACGGCATTTTTATGATATTTCAGATGGAGGCGTTGCTTGTAAATAATGAAGATTGGCAGATATTTAGTTATTTTTTTGTTTTTAATGACTCTTTTAATTACCTTCGGCAATAGGGGGGTTGTTGATAATTATTTAATGGGCAAAAGGCTCTCGCAACTGAAAGTGGACAATGATGACCTGGAAAGGCAAAACAAGGAACTGGGGGGGAAAATACTTTTATTAAGAAGTGATCCGGCATACATTGAGTCTATAGCGCGCAATGAGTTGGGGATGGTAAAAAAAGGAGACGTTGTTTACCGACTGGCAAAATGACGGAAAACCTTTTTACGTTAAAAATAATATGACGGTGCTTCAATGGATTTAAAAGAATTATTTACAGGGACAAAGCAACTTGTCGGCTTGGACATCGGTTCAAGCTCTCTAAAACTCGCTGAGATCGTTAGTGCATCTCATGGCCATATTCTTAACCGGTTCCTTCAGATGCCTGTTCCTCCCGGAATTATTGTTGATGGTGTTTTAGAGGATGCCGGCGCTTTATCAGCGATTATCAAAGAATTATTCCGTAATTCCGGTTGCAAAGGAAAAGGAATTGTCATCTCTCTCTCCGGTAGTTCTGTTATTATTAAAAAAGTAACCCTTGCCCAAATGGAAGAGACGGATCTGCGCGATTTAATTCGTGACGAAGCCGGTAAGTACCTCCCTTTTGATAACATGGATGATGTGAATTATGATTTCCAGATTCTGGGAGACAATGAATATAATCCCAGTCAAATGGATATCATGATTGTTGCCGCTAAAAAGGCGGATGTCGACGGTTACCTGAATGCGGTTACCGCAGCCGGTCTCACCGTGAAGATCATGGATGTAGATTCTTTTGCGCTGGAAACCATGTATGAAGCCAATTATGCATTTGAAGATAATGAAATCATCGTCATTGTTAATATTGGTGCGAATTTGACCAATATTAATGTTATTAAAGGCGGAATGTCCATCTTCACCAGAGATTTTACTGTTGCAGGAAACGCGATCACTGAAGGTTTGCAGAAAAAATACCATGTGTCGGCGGATGAAGCGGAAAGAATGAAAATAGAAGGTGTTCCCGGTGCTGAGCCCGACAACATGGATCTGAGAAATACCATTTTAGATTGTGCCGATCCGATATGTTCAGAAATCGAAAGATCCATTGATTACTTCCGTTCAACCTTCGGGGGTGATTATATCAAACATGTTTATCTATCCGGTGGATCGTCAAGAGTTGTCGGTTTAAAAAGCCATTTGTCGCAGAGATTAAATATAGAGACGGAGTTAATCAATCCACTTTTAAAAATCGGATATAACAAGAAAAATATTGATACGGAAAAGCTCGACAGCATCAAAACAATCGGTGCTGTGGCCATTGGGTTGGGGTTAAGGAAAACAGGTGATAAATGATTAAGATTAATCTTTTACCTTACCGTGAAAAAGAAAAAAAAGAAAATCTTTCAAGACAGATAACGATTATTGCGGGTTCATTTATCATTTTTATCCTTTGTCTCGTCTGGTTGCAGCTCCATATGGCTTCTCAAATAAAAGGTTTAGAAGCAAAGCTTACGGATTCCAGGCAAACTTTAAAAGTTTTAAATGAAAAAGTCGGCAATTTGGAAAAGTTTAAACAACAAAAAGCGGAGTTGGAGTTAAAACTTGGGGTGATTGGGACGCTGGAAGAAAATCGATTATTACCGGTAAAAACGCTTGATGATTTATCTATGCTGGTTCCGCAAAAAAGCATTTGGCTTACAAAAATTACGCAAAATAATGATAGTTTGATGATCGAGGGAATTGGCCGTGACAATATTGCCGCTGCTGATTTCATGAAAACCATCGAAAATTTTCCCCCCATCATGTCGGTCGATTTAGTTTCATCAAAAAAAGTGGAGATTTCCGGTACAACCTTGCAGCAGTTTATTTTTTCCTGCAAAATGAAAAAGGGCTTTTAAATTATGGTCATCACCCTTAACGATATTAAAAAATTGTCTCCACAGGCCAAAGCCCTGATTATCATTTTAATCGTTTTTATCATCGCTTACTTGTATTACTTCTATTTTTTATCCGATATTTTATCCAAAATGTCAGAGCTTGATAAAGATTATCAGGACGTTCAATTACAGATTAAGCAGAAAGAAAAAATAGCGCTGCAATTCGATAAGTACAAAGCTGAAGTCGAAGCGCTGAAGCAAAATTATAAAATGGCTTTGTTAAAACTTCCCGACCAGCGGGAAATCCCAGGCCTTTTTCATTCTGTCGCGCTGGCGGGCAGGGATGCGGGTATTGAGTTTTTATTGTTTGAGCCGAAAGCTGCTGTGCCTAAAGTTCTGGATAAACCTGCCGGATCTCCCAAGGCTTCCGCAATGCTTAAACCTTCCGGTCAGAAACAAGCAGAAGCTCAAAAACCGGCTACGCCGCCGGCTAAGTCCGGTGACGGAAAGAATCTACCGACGCCGGAACCTTTTTACGAGGAAATACCCGTAAAAGTGACCGTGACAGGTAATTTTCAAAATACTGTTCGTTTTTTCGAAAAAGTGGCCAAGTTGCCGCGCATTGTCAATATTTCCGATATTTCCATGGGTGATCGCAAAGAAGTTAAAGGGCGGGGATATCTCATTACTACATCTTGTACTGTAAAAACGTACATGTTTGTAGATAAAAAAGAGCAACCAAGTGAAAAGAAAAATGAAAAAAAATAAAGCTATCATTTTATGCAATTTATTGATTCTTTTTACGACAGTTTTTTATGCGTTTTGCGCTGAAGCAAATAAACCATTTTTGCAAACGCAGACGCCCTCTTTGCCGCAGGTTTTACAGACACGGGATCATACTTATAGTTACAATCCGTTGGGTAAACCGGATCCGTTCAAACCTTTTGTTGATGTGCAAATTACGGCCGTGGGAAAAGGAAAAGATGGTAAAGGGGGATCTATTTTCCCGCTACAGAGAGAGGAAGTAGAAAGTTTCAGACTTGTTGGAATTATGGGGGACCAAATCCGTCGCGTCGCAGTGGTTGAAGATTCAGCCAAAAAGTTTTATCCGCTTTTTATCGGAACACGCATTGGTCTTCATAATGGAAAAGTAACGGATATCCTGGCCGACCGGGTAGTGGTGAATGAGTTGGACGGAAAAAAAGTAAAAAGAATTATCATGCAACTGCATAAAAACCTACACTGAGGTAATATCATGAAAAAATATTTATCCAAAATAATCCCTGTTTTCATCATCCTTTGGATTTTTTTATATATGCCGGTTGGCGTGGTTACGGGTTTACGTGCAGATCAAAATAATGTCACAGGTGCTAAAAATGAAACAGCAAATGTAGGTTATCTGGAAAATATATTATTTGAAAAGTTATCCGGTCGGGAAAGGGTCAGTCTTGTTGTTTCTCAGCAGCCCTTGATTGCTCCTCCCTCCATTCAATTAGATAATAGCTTACTCATCAGACTGGAAAATTTGTTTGCCCCCGACAACATGCGGCAAACTCTCGGGGTTGGGCAACTGCTTAATGTGACTGGTGTGCAGGCGCAACAGCAGGCGGCAGCAGGCAAGCAATGGGTTAATTTGAAAATTAATCTCAAAGAAAATGTTCCTTATTCCATAAGACAGGAAGGAAAGATTGTTGTTATTGATTTTAATATTTCCAGCATAGAGGCAAAATTAGGCGCCATGAAACAACAAGATTCCATAAAATCCAGAGAAGTTTCAGCCGGCGACGCTACCTATGAAGGAAATGAGATAAGAATACCGGCGCGACGCGAGTCAACAAAAAGATATACGGATAGAATGATATCGCTTGATTTCCAGGATGCGGATATTAAGAGCGTTTTACGGTTAATGGCTGAATACGGCAAGGCCAGTATTATTTCCGGCGATGATGTTAAGGGCAATGTTACTTTATCCATGAAAAATGTGCCCTGGGATCAGGCGTTGGACGCCATCCTGAAAATTCACGGTTTGGCAAAACAGCAAACGGGTGATATCATCACGGTTATGACCTTGGAAAGACAGAGAAAAGATGAACAAAACAAAAAGATGGCGGAAGAGGAGATGCGTAAAGCAGAAGATAATCGTAAGGCAAGAGAACTGCAAGCGCTGGTCGAGAAAGGGAAATTACGGCAAATACTGATTGAAGCAAAAATTGTGGAAGCATCGGAAGAGTTTGTCAGAAACCTGGGCGTCCAATGGGGATTCGGCAATTCGCAATCAGTGGGATCTTATGGACTGGGTTTATCTGGTGGAACCAATCCCCTTACACAAACCAATGCCCGTAGACAGACTTATCCACCGGAAATTAACTGGACCACGGGGGGCAAAGAACCATTACCATTAACAATGGCGGCCATTAATTTGCCCTCCGCTATACTCGGTCCGACTTTTGGCCTTGTTTTCGGCAATGCACGCGGTTTCATTGAAACGCAATTATCAGCGCTGGAATCGACCGCTCAAGGTAAAGTAATCTCAGCGCCCAAAGTCGTGACGATGGACGATGTAAAGGCCGTTATCAAACAAGGTGAGGAAGTACCCTACGTCACGCCGGCATCGGGCACTTCGCCTGCGACCGTTACGTTCAAAGAAGCTCTGTTGCTATTGGAAGTCAAACCGAAAATTACCGGTGAGGGACGGATTTCCATGGTAATTACAGCGAAGAATGACACACCGGATTATGCAAAAGGCGTCAAGTATGGGATCCCTACCCCCCTTCGTAAGAATGAATTGTCATCCACGGTTGTCGTTTCAGATGGAGACACTGTTGTTATTGGCGGTGTCTCCCGAAATGATGAGTCTAAACTAGAAAGCGGTATCCCCTGGTTTTATAAGATCCCCGTTCTGGGATGGCTGTTTAAAACGGAAAACATCACGAAGAATAAACAACAATTGCTGATATTTATTACGCCGAAGATATTGTCTGAAGCCGGATATGTTGAAGATGAGTGCGATACGACGAATCTCGATAATTTAGATCGTTGCCGCAACCGGAAATAGAAAAACACTCTTCAGGACACAAAATCCCTCTCCATATATATTTGCAGAGGGATTTTTATCGGTGAATGAACAAAATTAATTCATTGCGCTTTTATCGGGTTGATTAAACCATGAAACTGAAAATCTTGATCGTTCTATCCGTGTTACTTTGTCAATTATTTCTTATATCCTGTACCAACACACCCTGGCACAGAGATCAGGCAGATGTATATTTGAAAAAAGGGATGGCTTTACTTGAGGCCGGACAATATATCGGTGCGCTCAAAGAATTACTGGAAGCGGATAAGAATGCGCCCAATGATCCCGTGATTAATTATTATTTGGGTATCGCCTATCACGGCCGGGGTCTCAGAGACATGGCCATGGAACGCTTTCAGACAGCGATATTCTTGAAGAAGGATTATTCTGAAGCCCATAATTATTTAGGCGCCATCTATTTGGACATGGGACAATGGGAGAAGGCCATTGATTCTTTTGATAAAGCGTTGAAGAATTATCTTTATGCGACGCCGGCGTTTGCTCTTTATAATTCCGGTTGGGCTTATTATAACCTGCAAAATTATAATAGGGCCCTGTCCCTCTATCAGCAGGCATTGCGAGAAGACGGGATGTCCGCCTGGCAACCGCAAATCGAAAAAAATATCGGATTAATCTATATCAAGCAATCTAATCTGGTCCAGGCAAAGGAGCATTTGGAAAGAGCTGTTGCCTTGAATCCCTCTCTTTATGACGCTCATTTCTTTCTGGCTGAGATCTATTTGAAAACAAAAGACACGGCAAGTGCACAAAAGTCCTTTCAGCAAGTCATGAAGCTTGCCCCGCAATCGCCTTTTGGGCAAAAGGCGCGAGAGTATTTACAGTCTTTGAAGTGACAGATACTCGATCGGGATGGATGGCCAATATTCATAGGATCAAAACTCATGCCGCAAGCAATAAATGATTCTTCCCTCTCCAGAATTCATGCAGTTCGGGAAAACTTTTCCAACTATCAGGTCGATGGCATTCTATTTTCCAGCATGAGCAATATCCGCTATCTGTCGGGATTTACGGGCAGTGACGGCGTTTTGGTTTTAAGTTCAGATGCCGCCTGGCTGCTTGTCGATGGCCGTTACACGACACAAGCTGCTGCCGAAGTTCAACGGATCTCCGTTGTCCAGTATCAAAATAAAGTTCAGGGAATTGAACAGGCCGTGAAGGAGTTGGGGCTGAACAGGATCGGTTTTGAAGCGCCTTTTGTTAATGTGGAAATGTACGATGATTTAAAGCAAAGGTTAAAACAGACAAAGCTTGTTCCACTGGGTAATGAGTTGAGATTGCTTCGGGCTTACAAGGATAAGCATGAAATAGATTTGATGAGAAAAGCTGCGGCGATCGCATCGAAAGCGTTAGCTGCGCTGGCCTGCGAAATACAACCCGGCTGGACGGAACTTCAAACGGCTCTGCAGCTGGAAATGACGGCGCGCCGGGCGGGAGCCGAGCAGATTGCGTTTGAGACGATTATCGCTTCTGGAGAGAATGCGGCGCTTCCTCACGCCAGGCCTACGAATCGGAAAATCAGGAATGGAGATTTTGTTGTTATTGATTTTGGTGTTAAATATCAGGGTTATTGTTCCGATGAAACTTGCACATTCGCAATTGGGGAATTGACAGGTGATAAAAAAAATGCTTATCGTGCCGTTCTGCGGGCTCATGATGAGGCCATCGCTTCCATCCGGGCAGGAGTAGACGCGGCTGATGTCGATGCTTTGGTTCGCGGCATATTGGGTGAAAAATACAGCCGTTATTTTGTTCATGGAACAGGTCATGGCGTTGGTCTGGAGGTTCATGAAGCGCCGCGTCTGGCGCCGAATTCACAGGACGTTTTGACCGCTGGAATGGTTGTCACGGTTGAACCTGGTCTCTATTATCCTGATCGGTGGGGCATTCGCATTGAGGACACAGTTTTTGTGAAAGAAAGTAGTTGCGAAATAATTACAAAGATGAATAAAAAGCTCATCATCATTAAATAAATTTTGAGGTTATGCTGTTATGAAGGTATTTCCAGAAGACCTACTTTACAGTCGCGAACATATTTGGGTGCGTGTTGACGGGGACATGGCTACGCTGGGGATTACGGATTATGCCCAGGAAAGTCTGGGAGAAATCCTGTCTATAGAATTTCCTGAAATTGACACGTATGTGGAACGTGACGAAGCTTTCGGTTCTATTGAATCCACCAAGGCGGTTGTGGATCTGATTGCTTCGGTCAACGGGACGATTGTCAGCATCAACGAAGATATTCATGATGATATCGGCATCATCAACAGCGATCCTCATGATACCGGCTGGCTGGTTGTCATTGAGATGGATGATATGGAGCAACTGGATGAGCTTCTGGATGCGGCAGGTTATCATGATTTTATCATGCAGCAGGAAGCTGACTGAAGCCCTCTTATGGTATGGCGTTTACTCAATTATCGGTCCAACAGCGCCTCTGAAAACATGGCCATCGATGAAGCTGTTTTTCAAGAAACGATAAAAAATAAAAGACCGCCGACGTTACGTTTCTATGGTTGGCGCCGACCGGCTGTCTCTATCGGCTATTTTCAGGGATTGAAAAACGAAGTCAATTTTAACCGGTGCCGATTGTCCGGGGTTGATATAGTCCGCAGGATAACGGGAGGGAAAGCCGTTTATCACTGCGATGAAATTACCTATTCCCTTACGGCCGGAGATTCGGAAAAGCTGTTTCCTGATTCTATTATCGGGACGTATGAAATAATCAGTCTTTGTCTGGCGCAGGGATTATCTGGGCTGGGGATCAAGGCTCATCTCGCGAAAGCCGCCTCAGGCGCCTCAGGCAAAAAGCCGGATATGACGTCCTGTTGTTTTTCCGTACCGTCCGGCAATGAACTGCTGGTCGGCGGCAGAAAAATTTGCGGCAGCGCACAAATGCGAACGCACGGAGGTTTTTTGCAGCACGGGTCGCTGCTGATGACGTTTGATCCGGTTGAAACCGCCGCCTTGATCCTGATGTCGCAGGTGACGGACTCGACCGAAAAACTCAGACGTTCCGTCACGGCCGTGAATGAAGTGATTCCTTCACCTGTCAGCGCAGAGACTCTCTGCTCGGTTTTGCAAAAGGGTTTTATCGACGAATTAGGTATTGATCTCTCAGAAGGGCCGTTAACACCCGCCGAAAAGGCATTGAGCAGTCAACTGGTCAAAAAATATGAGAGTGACGCCTGGAATTGGGAACGAAAAAGGGACGCATTTAAATTAGGTTAACCGGTATGATGATTTTAAAGGATTTAGTAGCGGACAAAATTTATCAGCAGAGCGGTTATAAAGCTCCTGTGTATTCCGGCGCGATCAAAATGGATGCCAATGAAAATCCGTTTTGCCTTGAGGAGCCCTTAAAAAGAAAACTGATGGAAGAGCTCAAAAAAGTTGAACTCAACCGTTATCCCGAGGCCGGCAATCCCGAATTGCGTGCAAGGTTGGCTAAATACTGTGGTGTTGATCAGGATAGGGTCATGCTGGGAAATGGTTCCGATGAGCTTATTCAAATACTTTGCCTGACCATGAAAGGCAAGATCAGCGGTGTGATGGCGCCTTTCCCGACTTTTGTGATGTACAAAATTATTGCCGTCAACGCCGGACAAAAGGTGATGGAAGTCCCACTGGATGAAAATTTTGATCTCGACCTTGACGCCATGTTGGAGAAGGTCAGCGCCGGTTTTCCGTCTTTGATTTTTTTAAGTTATCCCAATAGCCCCACGGGAAATTTATTTGATCGGGATAAAATAGAGACCGTGATTAAAAAAGCACCGGGTCTGGTTATTGTGGACGAGGCCTATGGAGCTTTTTCCGGGCAAACTCTGCTGACTCTGACCAAGAAATACGATAATTTGCTTATCTTAAAGACATTGTCCAAACTGGGAATGGCTTCGATTCGTCTGGGTTTTCTTCTCGGCCATCCGGAGATTTTAGAGCAGCTCAATAAAGTTAGATTGCCTTATAATATTAATGCCCTATCGCAACTTACCGCCAATTTTTTTCTGGATAATATTGATGAATTTGACCGGCAAGTCGATGACATTGTGCACCGGCGCGAGGAGCTTTTTGCCGGTTTAAAGAAGATCACCGGAATTACGCCACATCCATCACAGGCTAATTTTATTTATTTTAGTTGCAATTTTGATTCGGATCACATATATGCAAATCTCGCCGCGCAGGGTATCATGGTGAAAAATTTGAATGTGCCGCCGCGGATGACAAATTGTATGCGGGTAACCGTGGGAAATCACCAGGAAAATGAGACTTTTTTAAAGGCTCTGCAAAGAGTGGTTTCCGAGCAAGGAGCGTGATTTAAAGTTTATTGGAAATTTAGGGGTAGTTGACGGCGCAAGATGATTATGCTTGTGTCGTGCTGCCCTTTTTTTGTGTTTAAAAGTCAAAAATAACGTAAATATTATTACACGCTAGCATTAATAAGAATGAGGAGGAATAAAATTGGAAGTAAAAGTCATTGATAACGATGTGGAAAAAGCTCTCAAAATTCTGAAAAACAAACTTTCGAAAAGCGGATTATTCAAGGAATTGAAAGTTCGCCGGGCCTATGAGAAGCCTTCGGTCAAAAAGAAGAGAAAAACCATCGAAGCGCGCCGCAGACTGGCCAAGGTTCAACGACGCCGCACCAATTAGTGATTAACCATGGAAAAGCAATATCTTATCGATGCATTATCCAAGGAAGAATCGTGGCGGATTTTTCGCATTATGGCGGAATTTGTCGAATCCATCGAGGTTCTTTCGAATGTCCATAATGCCGTGACTATTTTTGGTTCAGCCCGTACCAAACCCGACGACAAGTATTATCATATGGCGGAAAAGCTGGGACAGCTTTTAGCTCAAAATGGATTTCCCGTCATTACCGGTGGCGGTGCCGGAATTATGGAGGCGGCCAATAAAGGCGCGGCGGAAGCGGGTGGTCAATCCGTGGGAATGAATATTAAGCTGCCTTTTGAGCAAAGACCCAACCCCTATGCCAATCTTCAACTTGATTATAAATATTTTTTCATTCGCAAAGTCATGTTTGTCAAATCTGCTGTTGCCTATGTGATCATGCCGGGTGGCTACGGGACCATGGACGAGTTTTTTGAAGCATTAACCCTGATCCAGACTAAACGCGTGAAAAGCTTTCCCGTCATCCTGATGGGCCGTGAATACTGGCAGGGTCTGTTGGACTGGCTGAAAAACAGCATGCTGCAACAGAATATGATCCTACCCTATGATATAGAGATGATACAGATTATTGACGAACCAGAAGACGTTGTGAAGCACATCAAGAAATACGTCATCGTTTAAGAGATAGAAGACAGAAGACAGAAGTCAGAAGTCAGGAGTCAGAATGAGAGACTTGGCTACGGACATCCCTGAGGTCGGGAAAATGCGGAGTGCCGCTTTCAATCTACCGAGCCGCTTTAGTAGCAGGCCATTCTGAATTCTGACTTCTGTATTCTGAATTCTATTTTATTGAGAGTCATGTATGACCCTGGAAAAAGCAATCATTGACCTAAAGAAGGGAAACGTTGCGCCCTGCTATCTTTTGTACGGCGAAGAGGAATATCTGCTCCATGAAACGCTCCATCAAATACTGGACATAATCATTCCTCCGGCCGACCGTGATTTCGGCCTTTTTTTTCTCGACGGCGAAAATGCGGACTTTGATCTCCTGAAGGATCATCTTCTTGCGCCGTCTCTTTTAGGCGGCCGAAAAGTTGTCGTGGTGAAAAACACCACGATTTTTCAATCCCGTGAAAATCTGAGCGATCTGATTCAGAAAATTCGAGACAACATCGATGAGCACCCCGATCGCGCCGCCAAATATTTTCTGACCTTTCTGAAAATATCCGGCTTTGCCTGGGAAGACATGCAAGGCGCCGGATGGCAAAAGATAACTGATGAGCAATGGCGTCAGGCCGTGGCGGAAGATTCAGGAGATGACCGAAACAAGTGGTTGCCGCGGATGATCGAAATTTGTACCAGCCGGGGATGGACATCCGGCAGCGTTACCGACCCATCCGAGCAATTTGAAGCACTCCTTGCTGAGGGCCTTCCGGCGGGGAATTGTTTAATTCTGACCGCCGAAGCAGTTGACAAAAGAAAAAAGCTTTTTAAAGTGATCGACAAAGCAGGGATTGTTTTACACTTTGGTGAGATCAAGGGGGAGGCAGCCACCAAAGAAACGCTCAAGCACGAAGCGCAGAAATTGCTGATTCGGTGTGGCAAAAGTCTGACCCCTGCGGCCTGGATTGCGCTGGGGAAAAAGACAGGATTTCAACTGCGTCCTTCGTTAAATGAACTAGAAAAGCTCATATCGTTTGTTGGCGAGCGGTCCGTTATTGAAGAAAAGGATGTCGAGGATGTCGTTGGCAAGACCCGGGAAGATTCGATCTTCGATTTAACAACGGCGCTGGCTGAAAAAAATGCGAAAGCAGCTCTGACAGCCCTGAAAGCCCTGCTTGATCAGGGTATGCATCATTTGATGATTCTGACGATGATCAGCCGCGAAATCCGCTTGCTTTTGCAGGCGTCCCTTCTGGTTCGTTCAGAAAAACTGCCCCGAATCACGCCGAAGATGGACTATGGCTCGTTTCAGAAAAAAATCTATCCCGCTGTGGCAGGAGTGGCGCCGGACGTCTCCCGCAAGGAAGATTTGCTGGTCAATAAGCACCCCTTTGTTATTTACAACGCATTGCGCAATTGCAGCCGGTTTTCCTACCCTGTTTTGGTGAATTATCTCAATGATCTGCTGGATATGGACCGCGCCATGAAATCTTCGACCACGGACCCGCAATTGCTTCTGGAGCGCTTCTTGATCAAAGCCTGCACGCAGTGATGGGCATCGACTCTTTGCTTATCCCCCGCTGGCGGGGGTAGGGGGTGGATGTGTCACGGTGGCTGTTATGCTGAGCAGATAGTTGTTTTGATACGGTAAAGTTAACAAAAGTATCGCTGTGGTGAAAAAGAAAAGCCGGCTTTTGGCCGGCTTTTCTAGCATTACTTCAAACGTGAAGTCTTCAATTTATTGTTATGGGTATGTAGGATTTAACAAGGTTAGGAGTCGTAATAACCATATTCACCGTTCCTTTAGGATAGGGAATAGATCCCACTCCTTCGCATAATAATGACGTCCCATCTACTGTAAGGCTAACTTGTGTTCCCCCGGTATCGCTGGAGTTGGAAACAGGTGTACCGCTAATGGTATTGGTCGTAGTCCAAGTCGCCCCCGATGATGAAGTATAGTAGATAGCCTCGTTCTCTAAAGTCACCTTCGATCCAGCCGGCATGGGGTGATTGTTTATATCACGCAACCAAAAGGAAAACGTCTTCGCACATAGCGCTCCCATAGAAACCGTAGTCGGTGACGATGTGTAAGCAGTGGAGCCTGAAAGAAGCATGACCGTGCTTCGACGTACATAGTTTGATCCCCACAGAGCGTTGCAGGTATTTTGCCTGCTGGGTGCATCCACGTAACTGACGGGCAGAGGTGTGCCTGCGGGTTGGGTCAGGCATGCTAAAGACCCTGCTATAGAAGAAGGGATAAAATTTTCGCCGGTATCCCATTGGCCGTTTTCGTTGGCGTCCACGTAAGGATCACCAAGATCGTAAAATGTTTCTCCCGTCGTATAGCTGTTGGTGCCGTCTGCATCAATGAAACTTTTTTCACCCAGAGTATAAGCCAGTATTTTCACCCGGCCGTTTGGCGGCTTATATTGAGCGCTCGTGAATGTAACGGAGCAGGTGCCGTTGGTCGTTGTGCAAGACGGCGTAATTTGTGCGCCCGCTGTAATAAAATTGATTGCGGTTCCGTCGGGGACGGGGTTCCCCATACGATCCGAAGCGATAATGGTTAATGTGGATTTCGTGCCGTCGAAGGTCAAACCTTCGATATTATAGATTGAGGCGCTCAGCGATAAAAATTCCTGCGCGGGTAGGCCTGTTGTAATCGTTAACTTGTTGGACTGAGTGAGGATGGTGTCACTTACTTTTGCCACAACCCAAACAGGCGTCGGCACCGTACCCGAAGTAACCGCGGTCGTAACTTCTCCATTGGCATCCGATGTGGCCGAGGTAGAAGACAGTGTAATGCCGCCAGGCGCACTGACTGGCACTAGACTAAAATTAACAGTTACATTTGGGTTTGCATTATTGTTGCTGTCCATCACTTTGAATTTCACGACAGAGCTTTGTGATAATGTTGATGCACCCGTTCCCTTCGTCCCGATGATTTCCGGTGTTGCCGACACAAATTTAATGTTGCTAGCGGCAGGGGGGACAACAGTTATTGTTACGCTTTTAGTATTCCCTGTTACCGATGCCGTTATCATGTCTGATCCCGAAGCACAGTTGTTGTCCTTATAGGTGGACGTCGCTATGCCTGTGGCCGTGTTAGTCGTTACCGGAGTGTCCAGTGTTGCCTTATTGCCGCATGATGATGTAAATGCCACGGAGATAGGTACCGTTGCGGGCGCGCCATTTAACCATACCAGTGCGCTTACACTAGTGGTGCCATAAGAGGAAATGGATGGCGAACCCAAAGTAAGCGATTGAATAGTAACCGCCGCCCCATTAACACTGATACCTTCAGCTTTGCTGGTTATAGTTGAGGTGGTCCCTCCCGTGGTAACCGGCGCTGATGCCATGATGCTTGTAGCGCCTGAAGAACTAATACTTGCCGCATCCAAGGTGACTGAAGCGACGCCGCTGGCGTCAGTCAATTTTGTTGTCTGGCTAAACACGATAAGATTACTCGTTGCCGCGAATGTAACGACCGTATTTGGCACTGCTGCTCCGTTGGAATCCTTTAGTGTTGCAGTAGCTGTGACCGGTGTTCCATACGTTGCAATGTTGGACGAGACATTTAGCTTGATGGCCGGCAGAGTAACATTTATTGTTGTTTTGGCATTATTACCTCCAGATACAGATGCCGTTATCAAGTCTGTTGTTGAAGCGCAATAGTTGTCCGTATAGGTGGAAGTTGCCGTGCCGGAGACCGTATTTACCGGTGTGGAAAGCGTTGCTTTGCCGTTGGCTACACAGGGGGAAGTAAACGTTACGGAGACAGGCACTGTGGCCGGTGCGCCATTGATCCATACCGCTGCGCTTACGCTGCTGTTGCCATAAGCAGGGATTGTTGGGTTACTCAAAGTAAGTGAATTAATAGTAACCGTCGCTCCCCGTACGTTTATTCCAAAGGGTGTGCTGGTTACAGTTGAGGTGGTCCCTCCCGTGGTAACGGACGCTGATGCCGTAATGCTTGTAGCGCCGGAAGAATCGAAGCTTGCTGCATTCACAAAGACTGAAGCGTTGCCGTTTGCATCAGTTGATACTGTTGCTGCGGCATCGGTGTCAGTCAATGCTGCTGCCGGAAGATTGGTAAATACGACAAGGTTGCTATCCGCCGTGAAGGTAACAACCGTATTAGGTATTGGTGTTCCGCTCGCGTTCTTGAGCGTCGCTGTAGCCGTGACCGGTGTTCCGAACGTTACGGTGTTAGCCGAGAAACTTAACGTCAGAGTGGCTGCGCCGGGAGTTGGTGGTGTGCCTGAATCCGGTGCGTTTCCGCATCCATAAAGAACGGCAAGACAGAACAGAGAAAAAATAATTGATAATAAGGGCAGGCGCAACTTTCTCGTTTTGCTTTTGTTCATTTTATTTCTCCTTAATTTTCTCAAAGGGGGATGCTTTTCTAAACCGTATGTCATTTTTTTAACAAAAACATAATGAAATATCAATATATTTCTTGAATATTATTGTGAAAATAAAGTTAAAACTTTTTCTTTAAAGTTTTTTAATTTTTGCTTGAGTCTGTCTTTTGGCGCGGGAAAGTTTGCGGGCGGGTCCTTTTTTGGTCATGGGGCGGTTGTCTTCTTCTTCGTCCTCATCTTTTGGGTCCGGGGATTCGTTATCGACCGGTGCTGCCAATAACTTATCAACAATGGATTCAAACTCAAGTGATGATAGTGTGGCTTTGCCCCTGCGCGTCGCGTAAGAGGCAATTTCACGATCGGAAGAAACCATAAGGATTTCTTCATCAGTGGAAGCGGTGATTCTTTTCAGAACGTCATCGGCCTTAACACCCCGGCCGGAGTAGATGATGTGTATGCCTGAGGAATAGTCGCGTTCTTCCTGAGGCTGGCCGCTTTCCCAACCGTCAAAGACCACGGTAATGCGGTGATCTTTCATTTTTCGGTATTCCGAAAGCCAGGCAATCAGAGCTTTGCGTCCCGCTTCGAGACTCTGCCGTTCAAAGCGCCGCAGATTGATGGACTGCCGGATCAGATTATAGCCGTCAATTAAAATATGCATGGCTGAATTGTGACATATTGTTGATTCATATTCAATAAAAAGGATGCGTATTTTTCTTGACTTGATGGTTGCCGGTCTGTTACCGTCCACTGACTTTAGCCGGCTGTTGAACAGTCTGGTTGCGGCTGCAAAGCGGGAGCACCTGCTTGACAATAAATAATTGGGAGGTTTATATGGAAATTAAAAAAATATGTGTGTTGGGCGCGGGCCTGATGGGCAATGGCATCGCGCAGGTTTGCGCCACGGCAGGATATGATGTGACCCTCAGAGACATTGAGCAACGGTTCATCGACGGCGGCATGAACACGATCAAAAAGAACCTGAGCCGCGATGCGGAAAAAGGCAAGATCACCCAAGAGCAGATGGATGCGATTTTAGGAAGGATCAAGCCGACGCTGGATTTAAAAGAAGCCGCTCAGGATGCCGATGTTGTTGTAGAAGTGGTCATTGAGTTGATGGATCTGAAGAAAAAAGTTTATGCGGAACTCGAAGCGGTTGTTCCGTCACACTGTCTGTTTTTCACCAATACGTCCGGTCTCAGCATTACGGAAATGGCTGCGATTACGAAAAGGCCGGAGCGTTTTATCGGCGCCCATTTTTTCAATCCCGTTCCGGTGATGCGTCTTTTAGAAGTCATCCGCGGTCAGCAAACTTCGGACGAGACGGTAGAAATCGCCAAAGCCTGGGGCAAGAAAATCGGCAAGGAAGTTGTCATGGTGAATGAAGCGCCGGCGTTTGTCGTGAATCGTATTTTGTGCTCCATGATTAACGAAGCTTTCTTTGTCCTGGATGAGGGCCTGGCAAAACCGGAGGACATTGACAAAGCCATGCAGCTGGGCTGTAACCACCCCATCGGACCCCTGGCTCTGGGCGACCTGATCGGTCTGGATACTCAGCTTAGGATATGTGAAGGCATGCACAGGGAGCTAGGCGATAAATACCGCCCGTCGCCGCTGTTGCGGAAACTGGTTCGCGCCGGCAATCTGGGACGCAAATCCGGACGCGGCGTCTATGACTATAGCAAGAAATAATACAATGTGCAGGGAACGGTCACGACCACCCATACGGGTGGCAAGACCGTTCCCTAGTGTCTACCTGCGAAAATAAGTTGTCATTTCGAAGAAACGAAGTGACTGAGAAATCTTTAATATCTTTGAAAAGATTTCTCCCTGCGGTCGAAATGACAGAATGCAGACTTTTGCAAGTAGCTACTAGAATAGTCTTTAATTGGACGATCGGATCAGGTTTTGTTTGCCGCTGCTTTCAAAGCGGCGATGGTTTGTGAATAATTATCCGTGCCAAAAACCGCTGCGCCCGCGACCAGCACATCCGCTCCCGCTTGGGCGATTGCGGAAATATTCGAGAGGGTGATGCCTCCGTCCACTTCCAGCAAAGGTTTTTGCGGCAGTTGGGCCAGCATCTTGCTTGCCCGCTTAATTTTAGCTAAAGTGTTCTTGATAAATTGCTGCCCACCGAATCCGGGGTTTACCGACATAATGAGCACAAGATCGATGTCCGGAAGAATCTCCTCAATTTGAGAAAGCGGGGTTGCGGGATTTAAAGAAACGCCGGCCTTTTTCCCCGCCTTTTTAATAAGTTCAACGGTGCGATGAAGGTGACGGGCCGCTTCTACATGAACGGTAATATAATCCGCGCCCGCGGCGGCAAATGATTCGATATAATTGTCCGGATTATTGATCATCAGGTGCACGTCAAAAGGCAGCCTCGTGGTCTTGCGCAAAGCAGCGATTATTGCGGGCCCCATTGTGATATTGGGGACAAAGTGTCCATCCATGACGTCCACGTGAATCCAGTCCGCGCCGGCCTTTTCCACCGCAGAAATTTCCAATCCCAGCCTTCCGCCGTCGGCGGAAAGAATCGAAGGGGCAATTAATTTCATTGAATATTTCTCCTTATCGTCCCCATTTAAATATACTAATGACTTGCCGCTGTCAATCGCTACAATCGTTGTTCGTATCTCGTATCTCGTGAACCGTTGAACTTTCGGCCTTCAGTCTTCAGCCTCGCGCCCCCTGAAAGGGGGTCAGTCTATATGCCTTTCTACTTGACACCGTCAGTGAAAACATTGAATATGCGCACATGAGAATTTTCTATAACATTCTTTTGCTGATGGTCGCGATTCCAGGCCTTTTATTTTTTTTACTCAAGATGCTCATGACAGGTAAATATCGCCACAGTTTTTTCCAAAAACTCGGCGCCCGACAAAAACATCTTTTGGCTGACATTCCGGCAGGCAAGCGGGTTTGGATTCATGCGGTATCCGTCGGCGAGGTGACCGCGGCCGCGCCAATCGTGACCGCTTTAAAAAAGCTTAGGCCGGAGCTACGGATAATTTTTTCAACGTCCACGGAAACCGGTCAGGGTATGGCGCACAGGCTGATAGCCGGAGCGGATGCACTCATTTATTTTCCGTTGGACATTCCATTTGCTGTCAATAAAATGCTGAATCTTGTCCGTCCGAATGTCTTCGTTCTGGTGGAGACGGAACTCTGGCCGAATTTTCTGGCTGCTTGCTGTAAACGCGGCGTCTTATCGTTGATCGTGAATGGCCGGATTTCCCCCCGCTCTTTTAAGAAATACTGCCGCACTCGTTTTTTCTGGAAATCGGTCCTGCGTAATATAGACGAGGCAGGGATGATTACGGATGTTGATGCGGCCAGGATCAAGCAGATCGGCTTGAGCGACTTTAAGATTAGGGTGCTGGGCAACGCCAAGTATGACGCTCTCGCAGCGATGGCCTCACCTGCTCTGCACGATGACATCGCCCGCCGCTTTAATGTTCGCAAAGATGAAAAATTTCTGGTTGCAGGAAGTACGCACCCGGGCGAAGAAAACGCTGTTATTCAAGTATATCAAGAACTGCTTGCGCGTTATCCGGAATTCAGATTAATTCTTGCGCCGCGACATATTGAAAGAACCAGAGATGTGATTAATCTTCTTCGACAGGCGGATTTAAATGAGATGATCACCGTCACCGAGATCAATAGCGGGCGTCCTCGTCAGGATGAAAAAGTGATTGTTGTCGATGCGATCGGCGAGCTCTTTAAGGTTTATTCTCTGGCGACCATTGTCTATTGCGGCGGTTCGCTGGTTCCAAAAGGCGGACAGAATATTCTGGAGGCCGCAGCTTGGGGCAAAGTGATTTTTTACGGCCCATCGATGGAAGATTTCAGCCAGGAGGCGGCGCTTCTGGAGGATGCAGGCGCGGGCATTCGCATTGCCAACACGCGGGAATTATTAACAGGCATTACGCAATTACTGTCTGATCCGCAGGACTTGCGCGCCCGTGGCGAGAAAGGCCGGGCAGTTGTCCGTGCAAACATGGGTGCGGCTGAACGGTATGCAGAAATGGCTATTAGGTGGATAGACCAAAGGCCGAAGACTGAAGGCTGAAGGTTTATAAGCTGAAGTTATCTTGACAGCCGATGAAAAGATGGTAAGAAAATACTGGCTGTAATACTTGGGGAGGGTTTGTTTATGCAGAAAAAATACGAGGCGCTAAGCGAGCAGGTCAACCTGACAAGAACTTTCATGGCGAGATCGGTTATTTACAAGTACCTGAACAGAACAAACCTGATCTGTTATTCAGAACTCTCCCGGCTCATCGGTTGCAAGGCCTTCGTCAAGCATGAAAACCACAACCCGACCGGATCATTCAAGATTCGGGGGGCGCTTAATTTCTTTTATCACATGTCTGAGGAAGAGCTGGAAGCGGGCATCCTTGTTGCGACAAGAGGCAACCACGGATTGGCGATGGCTTGGGCGGGACAATGGTTCCATGTGCCCTGCACGGTTGTCGTACCGGAAAACAACAATCTGGAAATCAACAGAATCATCGAAAGCTACGGTGCGGAAGTCATTGTCCACGGGGAGGACTTCTACGATGCCCAGTCTTACTGCGATGAGCTTGTGGACAGCGCGGGTTATTACTATGTCCAGCAGGGCAACGAACCGGAAATTTTAAACGGCCTGGCCACCATGGGACTGGAGATCCTGGAGGACCTGCCGGAAGTGGATACCATCATCTGTCCTATCGGCGGCGGTGCCGGCTGTGCATCACTTCTGAAAATCGCCCGTGCCATCAAGCCTGCCATCGAGATCATTGGTGTGGAGCCTCAAAACGCACCATCCTTCTATAATTCATGGAAAAAGGGAGAAATTGTCACGCTCGATGATGCCCATACGGTTGCAGACGGCCTGGCCGCCAGAACGGTATTCCATCTGCCCTATGTTCTTCTCAAGGACACTATCAATGATGTCGTCCTGCTGACCGAAGACGAGATACTGGAAGGCGTTAAAATGGCGCTGACAGCCACCCATAATTTGGCCGAGGCCGCAGGCGCTGTTTCTCTGATGGCTGCCTACAAAATTAAGGATCGCCTGGCCGGTAAAAAAGTAGTGATGATCATGTCCGGTGGCAACCTGAAAACGGATACTCTGAAAACGGCATTGGCGTGCTGATGCGCAGTACAATGAAAAAATATCCTCAAATAGTTTAGTCTCTACATCAGGCTTTTCTAGGTGTCCGCTATGGCTATACCAGTTCACCGCCCAAGGTTATATTTCTATATTTCCTCCCAAGGCACGGATTTAACCGATTCAAAATTCCTGAACTTTTTGAAGGCGATTGCACTATGAAATTTCTACCGGCTGTTATCAGCACTGTGTTTGCAAGCAAGATCATAAAAGCCAACATTGCCCTGGTTGTGAAGTATCTGATTTTAATTGTCTCGCTCATCACGCTCTATAGCGTTCTTTTTCACTATATTATGGCGGCGGAAGGCCAGCAGCACTCATGGCTGACGGGGTTTTACTGGACCATCGTGACCATGTCCACACTCGGTTTCGGCGATATCACTTTCATAAGCGACATGGGACGAGCTTTTTCCATTCTGGTGTTGCTCTCCGGCGTGGTTCTGCTTTTGATCATGCTCCCCTTTATTTTTATTAAATTCTTCTTCGCGCCCTGGATGGACGCGCAGGCCAGAAGCCGGACCCCGCGGGAACTGCCGTCGGACACGCACAACCACGTCATCATCACGCACTATGACCCCGTAACGGCGTCGCTCATTGAAAAACTCGAAAGCTATAAAAAAGAGTACGTTGTGGTAGTGGAAGAATATCAGCGGGCGCTTGAACTCTATGACAAAAACATTCATGCGGTCGTGGGCAACATCGACGATCTAGACACCTATTCGAGGCTGTGCGTGCAAAACGCCGCGCTGGTCGTGGCCACCAACTCCGATCAGATGAACACCAACATCACGCTGACGCTGCGGGAGGATTATGAGTTTTTGCCGATCATTACGACGGCGGATTCGCCGCATTCGGTGGATATTCTGCAACTGGCCGGTAGTTCACGCGTCTTGCAGCTCCATGAACTTCTCGGACGGTCCCTCGCGTCCTGGACGGTGGCCGGCGATTGTAAATCCAACGTCATCGGTCGCTATAAGCAGCTTGTGATTGCCCAGGCGCCGGTCATCGGAACGCCCTTGGTCGGGCAGACCATCGCGCAGAGCTCTCTTCGGGAAACCTTCGGCCTGACCGTGGTCGGTACCTGGGAGCGGGGAAAGTTTCTGGTCCCGGGACCGGACACGGTTATCAACCGTTCCAGCGTTCTGGTTTTCGCCGGCACGGAAGACGCGCTGATGAAATACGACGAAGTGTATTCTTTCTATCAGATCTGCAAGGTGGCCGGCGATCCGGTCATCATCGTCGGAGGCGGACGTGTCGGGAAGGCCATTGCCGCCCGGTTTAAAGAATCGGATATTCCATACCTGATCATAGAAAAAAACCGCCGCCGCAATCAGGACGAAGCGCACTTTGTATTCGGCGACGCGGCGGATATTCAGACCTTGGAAAAGGCCTGGTTTGAAAAGGCGCCCGCCGCGCTGATCACCTCGCATGATGACGCTACGAATATTTATCTGACCAAGTATCTGCGCAGCCTGCGGTCGGATATGCAGATCCTGAGCCGTTCCAGCGAAGATCGCAACGTCACTACGCTGCACCGCGCCGGCGCGGATTTTGTCATGTCCTACGCGTCGCTCGGCGCCAACGCCATTTTTAATTATCTGATGAATGAGGAAACGCTGCTGCTGGCTGAAGGATTGAATTTCTTTCACCTGCAAGCCCCCAGATCCCTTGAGGGGAAGACACTGGCCCGATCCGGCATCCGGGAGAAAACGGGATGCACGGTGGTGGCTGTTGTCCACAAAGGCGAGACATTCATTAACCCGGAACCGTCGCGGCAGATCGGCAAAGATGACGAGCTGATTCTGATCGGTACCTACGACGCGGAAAATGCCTTTTTGAGTGATTATCCCGACTGAGTCTGCCTCCAAATATCCCCTTGACACACAAAACACCACATGTTATGACTATTAGTCACAAAAAAAGTTCCTATAAATAAATTAAATTTAAATAAATTTAGTTTATTATAAATTCAACAAGAAGGAGTTAATGGAGAGAGTATGAGAAAAATGGTAAGTATTTCGACAATGATTGTAATCATGATTTTTTTTGTCGCGGTGAATGCTTCTTTTGCCCAGAAGCCTGGTTTTGACGACAAAGAAATTCGCATTGCCCAGTTCAGTCCTCAGACGGGGCCTGCGGCGGTCTGGGGCGCCGTGGCGAGGGGAACCTCCGTGCTGATTGACCTGGTGAATGAAGAAGGTGGAATTCACGGCAGAAAGCTCAATTATTTTATTCGCGACGATCAGTATAACCCGTCGCAGGCGATGTCGGCGGTCAGGGAACTGGTAGATCGGCGCGGGATATTCGCCTTTACGGGCGGTGTTTCCGGCGCGGGCTGCCATGCCGTCAAGCAGTATCTGGACCGCAATAAAGTGCTGTGGGTTGTGCCCGGTACTGCCGCGCTCAATCCCATTGACGATCCGCCCAGCCGTTACCGATTCCACGCCTATCCGCTCTTTCAGGACGAGACAAGCGTGCTGACGAAGTACGCCGTGGAAAAAATGGGAATCAAGAAAATCGGGTTTTTGTATCAGAACGATGTTTTCGGTAAAGTAGGACTGCAGGGTGCCAAGCAGCGACTCGATGCGCTTGGAATGAAACTGGTTTTGGAAATCCCGGTCGAACCGACGACCGCCGATGTTTCATCGCAGGTGCTGCGGCTCAGAAATGCCGGAGCCGAAGCCGTTTTCATGTGGGTTGCTCCCTCGCTGGCGATTATGACATTGAAAACGAGCGCCAGCATCGGCTATAAGCCTCAATGGATTTCTCATACCGGTCTTTCGGATTATCCGCTCATGTACAAACTGTCGGATGGTCTGTATGAAGGCGTGATTACGTCAGCCGCCGCACCGGAGCCTGATTCTAAGGATCCTCTGGTAACGAAATACCGCAACGCTGCAAAACGGCTGGCCCCCAACGACCGGTGGGGTGTGTTTATGAGCGTTGGCATCATATACGTTGAACCTTTGATCGAGGCACTCAGGCGTGTGGGACCAAATCTCAGTACGGAAGCTGTGATCAGTGAACTTGAGAAGTTTGATAAATGGAAAGGTGGTATCGGAGCCCCTATTACGTGGACTGCGGATCAGCGGCAGGGAGTCGATTCCATTCAGATTGCAAAATGCGGTCCCAAAGGATCTCACGTGCTTTTGCAGGACTGGACGCCGAACGATCTTGCTACATGGAAAAAGAAGAAGAAATAGAAGGAATAGAAGGAATAGGAGCAGGAATAAATTAATCATTAAAAAGACGCCCCCTGAACATAACAGCGAAAGTGATAAGCTGCTATGTTCAGGGGGCCTGCACTATGTTTGAGTTGACAGTGGCCAATTTCTCCGGATTGTTCGCGGGTTTTAACCCGCTACCAAATTTTGTGGCAATATTCCCTTGACATACAGGCGTGGCTTCCCTATACTCACGCCCACTGAAAACAGGTTCTTATGCGATATTAGATAGATATCAAATAGACATGCGAGATATCAGAATCAGATGGAAGCAGAGTTTTATCAGAAAAATAATAACAATTAAGGAGGAATGTCGAATGTCTAGAGTGCAAAAAAAGGGTTTTTCCAGATTATTGCTTTTGACAGGGATGGTCATTGTGGCGGGTGCTTTTCTGTTTACCGGTTGCGCGACGGTTCCCAAAACGCTTAATTCCGCCGTTGCCGGTCCGCAGGTCATTGTAAATCCAGATTCCGTCAGTCTCGGCGCAGCCACATTGCTGGGAACCAAAATTGTTTTTGAAGGATCGGGTTATCCCCCTGGCGATGATGTTTTTGTTACACTGTATGGTCCCAAAGGCGTCGAACCGACTGTCGCCGACGGAAAGGTTCAGGCCGATGGAAAATTCACGGCCACTGCGGGACTGCTTGCAAAGGTTACGGGGATGTTGAACGCAAATATCAGCGGAACCTATAAGAAAGACGGATCATATGACCAGTTTGTTGTTTTGACAAAACCTGCAATTCCGGCCGGCGTCTATAAAGTCGTAGCCACAGCCATGCTTTCAGGTCAGTCTTCGGAAACAACCCTTATCATCAAAGATCCCTCCATCGTCGACGGAATTAAAAACCTGTTGGGGGAGATGATGGGAAAAATTCAGGACAAAAGGCCGTAAAGCCGGCTCATGCGTGTTTGCCGGCTTGTTGCGAGAATTTGTAAAATTTCAGATCTGCATTTAAGGGGTGTTTCCAATGATCAACATGAAGCGTGCGTATTACGAGGATATTGAGCTTTTCAAAAGCGGTACGATTGTTTTCTGGACGATTGTTTTTCTTGCCGTGCTGGTCACATTTCCGCTGTACATGTCAAATTACTACCTGTATTTATTCAGCCTGATGATGGTTTATGTGATTGTGTCGGTAGGGCTCAATATTCTCGTTGGTTCCACAGGGCAGATCTCGCTGGGGCACGCGGGATTTTTTGCGATAGGCGCCTATGGGACCGTGATTCTGATGACCTCCCTGAGTTTGCCTTTTTTTGTAGCCATTATCGCCGCGGCCTTTATCGCGGCTTTTTTTGGTTTTGTATTAGGCTTGCCGGCGTTGAGGCTGGAGGGGCCGTATCTTACCATCGCCACCCTTGCTTTCGGTCTGGCCATCATGCACATTATCGGGCACACGGAGTTTTTCGGCGGGAGGCAGGGTTTGGTGGCCCCCGCGTTAGATATCGGGGTGCCCCAGCTGGGATGGAGCTATGTTCTGGACTCCATGATCAGTAAGTATTATCTGGTTTTGATTTTCACCATCATCATGGTTCTGGTAGCCATCAATATTTTGAAGACAAAGGCAGGAAGAGCTTTTGTCGCCATCCGGGACAGTGACATTGCCGCCGAGGTGATCGGCATCAACCTGACCATGTATAAGACCCTGGCTTTTGCCACGAGCGCTTTTTTTGCCGGAGTCGGCGGCGGGCTTTTCGCCTTTGTACTCGGGTTTTTTGATCCCTTCACGTTTAACCTGATCCTTTCGGTTATCTTTATTGTTATGATTGTCGTAGGCGGGCTCGGTTCGGTGATGGGATCCATATCGGGAGCGATATTGATCACCTATCTGATGTATGATCTCTTCAAGAATGTCGATGAGGTTCCTGTTGTGGGAGCATTGCTGGTCGCCTTTTCGCAGCAGTTCATGACGATTACCGGTATGGACAATTTCAATTATATCGCCGTGGGCCTCGTTATGATCGGAATCATGCTCTTTGAGCCCCTGGGGCTGTTCGGGGGATGGATCCGGCTCAAGAAATACTGGAAGACATGGCCTTTCTAAAGATCGGCGGAAACAGGCCGGAGATGATGAATTAAATGAGTTAAAAGCACGTTCCTTATATTTACGATGGACTTCTGATCTGCAATGTCCGCGGAAATCGGAAAAGGAAAGTAGCAGCAAATAAGAGGGGAGATAGATATGCCGTTTGGACAGTTGTTAATCGATGGGTTGGCTATGGGCGCCTGTTACGGTCTTTTCGGGCTGGCGGTCGTTATTATCTACAAGACGTCGGACGTGATCAATTTTGCCGCGGGTGAGATGGCGATGTTTTCGACATTTGTCGCCTTTCATGTATTGAATATTTTCGGTTATCCGTTCTGGATGGCCTTTATCGCGGCACTGGCCTTTGCGGCCCTTCTGGGCGTGCTGGTGGATTATTTTTTCCTGCGGCCCGCGAAGAATCCTACGCTTCTCGGCCTCATCGTGATCACGATCGGTGCGCAGATGCTGCTTGCCGGTCTGGCCAGCTGGAAATGGGGAGCGGAACAAAAACAGTTTTCCATCCCTGTTTCATACTCAGTGACCTATGAGCCTATTACGGGATTTATTATCAGCCAGTGGGCTCTGGCCGTTTTCATTACGGCCATCGTGATCGTGAGTTTTATGTTTGTTTTTTTCAAGTACACCAAGATGGGAACCGCCATGCGGGCGACGCAGCAAAACAAGCATGCCGCGAAAATTATGGGGATCAAGACCGACCGTGTCTTTGCCTTTGCCTGGGGTTTCAGCTCGGTCATCGGCGCGACAACAGCCCTGCTTTTATCCGCCAAGACCATTCTTGATCCCGGGTTTATGATGGAGCCTTTTCTCCGCGCCTTTGCGGCCGCCGTGCTGGGCGGGCTCATGAGCATTCCCGGCGTGCTGCTCGGGGGCTTTATCATGGGGCTTATTGAAAACTTCTTTGGTTATGTCTGGCCGTCATGGAAGCCGATCACGGCCTTTGTGGTCATCGTTCTGGTTTTATGTGTTCGTCCCAGCGGTCTGTTTGCAAAACACTATGTGAAAAAGGTTTGACCCATGATGGCAGAGGGGCACCACGTGAAAAAAGGAATGCGGCATGCTTCGATGGTTGGTTTTATTATCGCCATGATGCTTGTGCTTTGCATTCCCGGAAACGGTTTTTGCGGGTCGTCAGGCGATCCGGAGGAAAAGGCTTTGCTGGAGGCTGCCCGCAATTTCCTTGATGCGGAAGTCCGGCGCGATTATCCGGCGATTTACGCCTGTTTTGCATCGTCTTCTCCGTATGTCCGGTCGCACAGTTATGAGCAGTATCTTGCGGACGTTCAAGCGCTGCCACACCGGCTTGTCGGGTACCGTATCGTTTCGGTGAACTATATGCAAGATAACGAAGAAAGAATAAAGTTTCCCGCAATCGAAAAGATTGCCCAGGTCGAGGTGGAATTGAAGTTCCTGCAGGAAGATACGCAGGATCTGTCAGAAATTAATATCGGATTTGTTTTTTTTAAAGAGCGGGGCAAGTGGTATAAAAGTTAGCTGTCAGATTTATGGAGTATTCATGAGTCCTCGGTGACCGTGCGGTGATTAGAGCAAGTTGGACGCTGATCATGATCATCGGAATCGGACAGCAAAGGAAAGACAATGCAGTAAATAACACATCTAGAAAGGGGAAGGTTTATGCGTATCAGTAAAAAAATTCTTGTAACAATGATCGTTCCATTGCTTGCCGTTTTTCTGTTTGCTTCCGAAGGGTTAGCGCAGAAAAAGGGGTTTGATGACAAGGAAATAAGAATCGGTTCATGGTCACCCCAGACAGGACCGGCCGCTCCCTGGGGAGCAACTTCACGCGGTGCTAAACTCCTTTTCGACATAGTCAATGAGCAAGGTGGTATTCATGGGAGACAACTCCGCCTATTCATTCGTGATGACCAATACAACCCTTCACAGACCATGGCTGGCGTCAGGGATCTGGTTGACCGCCAGGGGGTTTTAGCCTTTGTAGGCGGTGTTGGCACGGCGCCTGCCCTTGCCGTGAGGAGATATCTTGCTCAGAACAAAATTCCCCTGGTTTCCGTTATGACAGGCGCTGAACATCTTAATTTTCCTCATAATCCATGGCTGTGGGCTCTTTGGCCGTTGTACGATGATGACGCATCGGTAATGGCGAAGTTTCTCGTGGAAAAGAAGAAATTTAAAAAGATCGGCATGCTATACCAGAACGACGATTATGGACTGGACCCCCTCGCGGGAGTTCAACGGCGCCTGAAGACCTACAACATGGAACTGGCGATTGCGGTTCCGGTTGAGCCGATCGAACGGGATCTGTCTTCGCAGATCTCCCGGCTCAAAGCGGCAGGCGTGGAGGCGGTGATCGGCTATGTCGCTCCCACCCAAGCGGCTATTGCCTTGAGAAGCTCTGTGGCCATTGGTTTCCGGCCGCAGTGGATTCATTCCTACAACCTTACCGATTTTAGCCTCATGAACCATATCACGGACGGTTTGTGGGCCAAAGAAGGCGTGATGACGACCGCGTTCACGGAAGATATTCTTGATTTCAAGATACCGAAGATGAAAGAATATGCCGATGCCGCAAAACGGCTTGCTCCGGGCGAACGTTGGGGCATCTTTTACGCGGCTGGCATTACCGCGGGCGAGCCACTGGTGCAGGCTCTCAAACAGGTGGGCAGAGATTTGAGCCCGGAAGCCCTTGTCAGGGAACTAAATAATATAAACAACTTCCAAGGTATCGGCCCGAGAGTGACATGGACGGCCACGAATCATTTACCTCCGGCGGAGTTCCGTATCTGGCAGTGCGGTCCCAAAGGAGAGGTTATCGTGCTTCAAGATTGGACCAAGAACGATTTGCCTAAAAAGAGATAGAAATCATATTTCAGGGTGCGGCATTTGATGATGCCGCGCCCTGAAACTCCGAAAGGCGGTTTTTACGACAGATTTGTCTTCATGCGAAAAAAGAACTTGAGAAAGAAGGAATGATATTTCATGGGCTATTTCAGCGTTGAAAATTTAAGCATCAGTTTCGGTGGGCTGAAGGCGGTTGACGGGATAAGCTTCAGTGTCGAGAAGAATGAAATCTTTTCGATTATCGGTCCTAACGGATCGGGCAAAACAACCATCTTCAACCTGATCAGCGGTATCTACAAACCGGATAGCGGCGCGGTCATGATGGAGGGAGAAAATATGGTTGGAAAAACACCCGACCATGTCGCTCTAAAAGGTATCGCCCGCACCTTTCAGAATATTGAGTTGTTTAAGAATGCCACCGTCATGGATAATCTCATGCTGGGCAGGCATATGCACATGAACACGGGGTTATTCGGCGGCGCCTTCATGTTTGGAAAGCGGTCCAAAGCCGCCAAAGAGGAAGTCAAGCACAGGGAAGAAGTGGAGAAAATCATCGATTTTCTCGAACTTCAATCCGTTCGGGATTCCTTTGTCGGCAGTCTTGCCTATGGGAAGCGTAAGCTCGTTGAAGTGGGTCGCGCACTGGCGCTGGAACCCAAGGTGATGCTTCTGGACGAACCGTCCGCGGGCATGAACACGGAAGAAAAAGACGACCTGAACATCTGGATCAAAGACATTCGGGAAGACTATAATATGACGATTCTGTTGATCGAACATGACATGAATATGATTATGGGGATATCGGATCGCGTTTTCGCAATGCAGCAGGGGCAGAAAATAACATTGGGGACACCGCAGGAGGTGCAGAAACATCCCGAGGTTATTAAAGCGTATCTCGGAGAGGAGGAAATCGGCTGATGCTCAAGGTGAACAATATAGAAACATGGTACGATTTAATCCGGGCGCTGCACGGAATTTCCTTTCAGATAAAACAAGGCGATGTGGTAGCTTTGCTGGGTTCCAACGGCGCAGGCAAAACAACGATTCTGAAAACCATCATGCGCCTTTTTTACGATCTCAAAGAAGAACAGCCTGAAAAAGGCACGATTGAATTTCTGGGTGAACGCATTGACAGAAAAGACACTGATGAAATTGTAAAGATGGGAATCGGTTATGTACCTGAAGGACGTGAAGTCTTTCCCGAACTTTCCGTTTTGGAAAATATTACCATCGGGGCGTATACGAGAAATGACCGTCAGGGCATAAAAAGCGATCTTGAAAACGTATTCCGTCATTTCCCCAGACTCAAGGAAAGATCGAATCAACAGGCGGGGCTGATGAGTGGTGGTGAACAGCAGATGCTGGCGATTGGCCGTGCTTTAATGAGCAGACCGAAGTTGCTGATGCTGGATGAGCCGTCGCTGGGCCTTTCGCCGATATTGACCAAGGAAATATTCGGGATCATCAAAGACATCAACGAGAAAGACGGTGTGACGATCCTTCTTGTCGAGCAAAATGTGAATATGGCATTAAAATATTCCAGTTTTGCGTATTTGCTGGAAAACGGACGTATCGTCCGGGCCGACAAACCAGAAGTGCTTCGCGAGGATGAGGACATTAAGGAATTTTACCTTGGCATAGCGGCTGAGCAGTCTGTAAAAGGTTACAAACGTTACAGACGCAAGGTCCGGTTTCGGTAGTCTGTGTGTCCATAGCCTTAAGGATATTGCTATAAACCGTTTTTGTCGATTTACAAGTTTAAAGGGGGAAAGAGAATGGCAATTAATACGTTGCCCAAAGCATTGTTAAATATTGCGGGAAAACAGCCAAACCGAGTCGCCATGAGAAAGAAAAATTACGGTATCTGGCGTGACGTGACGTGGGCGCAGTATCTCGAAAACGTGAAACATGTCGCCCTGGGGCTGAACGCTCTTGGCGTTAAATATGGTGACCGGGTATCGATCATCGGGGAAAACAGGCCGGAGTGGCTCTATTCGGCAATCGGTGCGGTATGTGCCGGCGGTGCCTGGGTCGGTATCTACACGACCAATCCGGCGGTGGAATGCCAATACGTGGTGGATCATTCCGATGCGGTGGTTTACATATGCGAGGACGAGGAGCAGCTGGATAAAGCTCTGGAGTTCAAAGATAAAACACCGAAACTGAGAAAACTGATTGTCTGGGAGATGGAGGGTCTTAAGCATTTCAATGATCCCATGTTTATGAGCTTTGATGAACTCCTCGAAATGGGACGGGAAGCGGATCGTAAAAATCCGAATCTGTTCAAAGAGCTCACAGAGCTTGCCAAACCCGAAGATGTAGCAGGCATTATATACACATCAGGAACAACCGGACCACCAAAGGGAGCGATGCTTGCCCATGAGGGGTATCTCTGGATCGCCGAGGCGGCTAACAAGGTCATGCAGGGCAATGTTGATGATGAGACGATATCGTTTCTTCCCCTCAACCACGTCTACGAGCAGATATACGACATCATGTTCCATTTGTACCAGGGGCATATTGTAAATTTTACAGAAAACACGGATACCGTCATGGCGGATATGCGTGATGTATCTCCCACGCTGTTTCATGCGGTTCCGCGGATATGGGAAAAATACTACTCTGCGATCGTTTTGAAAATGGCTGACGCCACCTGGCTCAAAAGAACACTCTATAACATCGCCATAATAGTCGGGAAAAAATATAACGACAGGGCGCTGACCGGAAATTCGGTACCTGTTCACCTTGCCCTTGCCTACCATACATTGTACTTTATAGTGTTTAGAAAACTCAAAAAACGTCTCGGTTTTGACCGGGTTCGCCTCGGAGCGTCCGGGGCAGCGCCGATTTCGCCTGACGTTTTGAAGTTTTTCCAGAGTATCGGCATTCCGATTCGTGAAGGATACGGCATGACCGAAACAACAGGCATCACACACATGTCGAGTGAAAAGGAATATAAGGTTGGAACCGTCGGAAAGGCACTGCCCGGCACGGAAGTAAGGATTGCTGAAGACGGCGAGATCCTCGTCAAGCACAAGGGGATTTTCAAGGGTTATTACAAGGACGAGGAACTGACGAAGGAAGTTCTCGTTGACGGATGGATGCACACGGGTGACGTGGGGGAGATTGACGAGGAAGGATATCTCAAGTTGACCGACCGGAAAAAGGATCTGATCATTACGGCGGGCGGTAAAAACATCGCTCCCCAGTACCTTGAGAACCTGCTGAAATTTTCACCCTACATTAATGATTCCGTGGTCATCGGGGACAAAAGAAAGTACCTCACAGCCATCATCGTTATCGATGAGGAAAACGTTACGAAATACGCACAGGACCATAAAGTTCAATTCACAACCTTTGCTACGATGACGAAGGCCCCGGAGATTATTGAGCTCATTCAGCAGGAAATCGACAAAGTGAACAAGCAGGTTGCCCGTGTTGAGAACATCCGGAAGTTTGCAATACTCGATAAGAAGCTCTATACGGAAGACGGTGAAGTGACGCCTACCATGAAAGTGAAAAGAACATCCATTAACAAACAGTATGGCGATTTGATCGAATCGATGTATAAGGGCGGCAGCGAGTGATTGCTGCGTTTGTCTTTAAAGAAATATGGAAACATGAATCCATTCTCCTTTCTCAACGGGGGAATGGATAAACCCAGATTACGCAATAGGGATTCAAGTTCCTAAAGTTAAGATTTAGACGCCAAAGACCTGAACCACGAAGGGATTGCGATCTCCATACTGAATAATGATCATGCGATTCCGCTGATTGCAGTAACTGATTTTTCCGGAAGGAGAATAAAGCTGGGCGTGATGCTCACGTTGATTTTTGCCAGTTGCAGCTTTTCATGAATTATTTTTTGATTTTCCAGCGCAAAATCTGCATAGCCAGCCGAAAAGCGCCGTGACAAAAGTTGCCTGCCTTCACGCCTTAGTTGACGGTTGATATAAGTCATCATCCAGTCGAGGGCGGCATCGGCCATTTCACTGGCCGTGGCGTCATAGACAACGGCGGCTGTTAAATCCCCCCGGTTGGTTTTTTCCCGGATCGCTTCCATAATCGGATGGCCCGCGGTAGCTCCCAGAAGCACGGCTTCCCGGCAGCCGCCAAGAAAAACGGAAAGCTTTGCGCTGCTGAATTTTGTCTGCTCGTCAAGAGAAATATCCTGCCCGTCATTTTTACGGATGGGAAGGCGCACGAAGGAACCTTGCAGTCTGATGATTGAGGCTGCTTCTTCGATATGGTGATCTGTTTCCTGGCGGTGGAAGGAGGAAAGGGAGGTAATCTTTTTCTTAAAGCCGAGCCGCGAATAGATTTTCGCCGCGGGTGGTTCGATAATTATCTTTTCCAGAAAAATGACGGAATCGAACATGTCGGCCGGTCCTGTGCAGGTTGTATTTTTATTTTAGGATATTAGGGTCTCAAGTTTCCGGGCGACGGTATTTCCCATATCCTGGGTGCCGACGAGCCGGCTTCCCGTTGAATAAATATCCTGAGTGCGGAAGCCGTCTTTTAAAACATCCGCCACGGCTTTTTCAAGTAAAGCCGCCTCCGCAGGCCGATTCAGCGAATAACGCAGCATCATTCCGACCGATAGAATCATTGCCAGCGGATTGGCGATGTTTTTCCCCGCGATATCCGGCGCGGAGCCGTGAATCGGTTCATATAATGCCTTATCCCTGCCCAGGCTTGCCGACGGCAGCATACCGATGGAGCCAGTCAGCATCGCGGCTTCATCGCTTAAGATGTCGCCGAACAAATTGGTCGTCACAATCACGTCAAACTGCGACGGATTGCGGATGAGCTGCATGGCGCAGTTATCGACATACATGTGTTTGAGCGTTACGTCGGGATAATCGCGGCCCGCTTCCGTCACGACCGTGCGCCAGAGTTCCGTGGTTTCCAGAACGTTGGCTTTGTCCACCGACAAAAGGTTATTTCTTCGTCCGCGTGCCAGCTCAAAAGCGCGCACGGCGATGCGGCGGATTTCCTCTTCCGTGTAGATCATCGTGTTAGTACCGATTCGCTTGCCGTCTTTCCCGATGGTCACACCGCGTGGCCGGCCGAAATACACATCGCCGGTCAGCTCCCGCAAAATCATGATATCAATGCCCTGAACCACTTCTTTTTTGAGCGGTGATGCATCCAGCAGCTCGTCAAAGACAACCACCGGCCGCAAATTAGCATAAAGCCCCAGCTTTTCGCGCAAGCCCAGAAGCGCCCGCTCGGGCCGGACGCTGTAATCCAGTGCCTCCCATTTGGGGCCGCCCACGGCGCCAAGCAATACCGCATCGCTGGCGAGCGCAAGATTCAAACTCTCATCCGGCAGCGGAACACCGAAGAGGTCATAAGCGCTGCCGCCGATGTATCCTTCTGTTAGTCCGAGGTTAATATGATTTTTATCGGAGATGACCTTTAAAACCTTTAAGGCCTCTTTCATGATTTCCGGGCCGACGCCGTCTCCGGCGAAAACAGCGATCTGAAATGCCTTGCTCGTCATACTTCCCTCATTTCTTGGCGATATGTTTCATCAGGCCGCCGTCGGCGATGAGCTGTTCCATAAAGGGCGGTATCGGGTTGATTGGGAATTTTTGATCCGTGCCGCCAAGGGTGATGATGCCCCGGATGCTGTCCAGGGTGATTTCCCGGCCTTCGGCAATCGCGTCGAAAAATTCGCGGGACTCGAAAATCGGCAGACCCATATTGAAGGCGTTGCGGTAGAAAATACGAGCGAAACTTTTAGCGACAACACACGAGATTCCCGCTGCCTTGATGGCGATGGGCGCGTGCTCCCGCGAGGAACCGCAACCGAAGTTTTCGCCGCCGACAATGATGTCGCCTGGTTTCATTTTAGTGACAAAACCGGGATCCGCGTCTTCCATGCAGTGTTTGGCTAACTCCCTGGGGTCGGATGTGTTCAGATAGCGCGCGGGGATGATCGCGTCGGTATCGATGTTGTCTCCAAATTTCCAGACTTTTCCTTTAAATATCATTTTCAGATAATCCTTTTATGGCTTTGTTTATAGGTCTTCAGGCGACGCAATCCGGCCCAGAACGGCGGAAGCCGCAGCCACGGCGGGGCTGGCCAGATAGACTTCGCTTTTGGGATGCCCCATGCGTCCTACGAAATTGCGGTTCGTCGTGGCCACCGACTTTTCGCCCTCGGCCAAAATGCCCAGGTGCCCTCCCAGGCACGCGCCGCATGACGGCGGCGAGATAACCGCTTCGGCTTCCATAAAGATTTCGAGCAATCCTTCCTGCATGGCCTGCTTGTAGATGAGCGGTGTGGCCGGAACCACGATCAGTCGGACGCCAGGTGCGGCTTTGCGGTTTTTTAAAATCTGCGCGGCGATGCGCAAGTCTTCAATCCGGCCGTTGGTGCAGCTCCCGATCAGCGATTGGTCGATTTTCACGTTGCCCGCCTGGCTCACCCCTTTGACATTGGACGGCAGATGCGGGAAGGCCACCTGCGGCTCAAGTTTGCTTGCGTCGATTTCGATGATGTCGGCATAAACTGCGTTGGCATCGGAAGCGTAGAATTTATAGGGCCGTTTTGCCCTGGGCTTGACATATTCTTCTGTAATCGCGTCCGGGGCGAAGATGCCGTTTTTCGCGCCGGCCTCGATGGCCATATTTGCCATGGAGAGCCGGTCGGCCATCGGCAGATTACTGATCGTCTCGCCCGTGAATTCCATGGCCTGGTAAAGTGCGCCGTCGACGCCGATGCGTCCGATGACATTCAGAATCAAATCCTTGCCCGAAACCCATTTGGCGAGTTTTCCATAAACGACAAATTTGATCGAAGACGGTACCTTGAACCATAATTCACCCGTGAGCATGGCTGCGGCCAGATCCGTGCTGCCCACGCCTGTGGCAAAAGCGCCCAGAGCACCATAGGTGCAGGTATGGCTGTCCGCGCCGATGACCAGATCGCCGGGGAGCACGATGCCTTTTTCCGGCAGGAGCGCGTGCTCCACGCCCACCTGCCCGCCTTCAAAGAAATGCGTGATGCCGTGTTCCATGGCAAACTCACGCACCGTCTTGCACTGCTGGGCGGAATTGATGTCTTTATTCGGCGTGAAATGGTCCAGAACCAGCGCTACTTTATCCTTATCGAAAACCTTTTTCCCACCAGCTGCCCGGAATTCGCTGATGGCGATGGGCGCGGTGATATCGTTGCCTAAAGCAATATCCACATGAGCGTTAATCAATTGACCGGGCGCGATTCCCTTGAGGTCCGTGTGCGCCATTAAAATTTTTTCCGTTATCGTATTTCCCACGTCATAGACTCCTTGACTGACAAAAGTGCTTCTTTAAAAAAGTTAAAAATGAGAAGCTGTAATTACTCTATTTTTCAGCTAAATTCAACTTTAACCTTTTTGACGCTGTCTTTCAAAAATTCCAGGCGGTTGAGCGCATTAATGTAAGCTTTGGCCGACGCGACAATCACGTCAGGATGCGCGCCTCGCCCGACAACCGAATGTTCGTTGTATTTAAGCTGTACGGCTACTTCGCCCTGGGCGTCCGCGCCTCCGGTGATTGCGTTGACCGCGTATTTCAAAAGCGGATAATTGGTTTTGGTAATATTACGGATAGCCGCAAACGTCGCGTCCACCGGACCGTTTCCGAAACCTGCGTCGCGCATGACTTCTTTTCCCACCTGCATTTCCATGGTCGCTGTGGGAATGGCGACATTTCCGCTGACCACATTCAAATACACCAGATTATACTTGTCTTCTCCCCGGTAAATTTCTTCGTAAAGAATCGCTTCCAGGTCTTCATCATAGATGTCTTTCTTAACATCGGCCAGGTCTTTTACCTTTATCGCCACTCTATTAATCTGTTCCTCATTCAATGTATAACCCATTTTTTTTAAATGATGCGAAATAGCATTCCGCCCGGAGTGCTTGCCCAGGACGATGTGGGTATCGCTGATACCGACGGACTGCGGCGTCATGATCTCATAGGTGATTTTTTCCTTGATCAGCCCGTCCTGATGGATACCGGATTCGTGCGCGAATGCGTTAGCGCCGACGATGGCTTTATTCGGCTGAACCGGGATGCCGGTGATTTGCGTCAACAGGCGCGATGATTTGTAAATCTGTTCGGTTTTGATTTTGGTGTAAAGGCCATACATATCCTTGCGCGTCGCGAGCGCCATGACGATTTCTTCCATGGCTGTATTGCCGGCGCGCTCGCCGATGCCGTTGATCGTGCATTCCACCTGCCTCGCGCCGTTGCGAATCGCGGCAAGCGAATTGGCGACGGCCAGCCCCAGATCGTTATGGCAGTGAACGGAGATAATCGTGTTGCCCATATTCTTCACGTGGGCGAACAGGTAGGCAATCAGGTTGCCGAACTCCTCGGGGATGGTGTAGCCGACCGTATCGGGAATATTGACGGTGACAGCGCCGGCGTCAATGACCGCCGAAACCATTTCTACGAGATAATCCTTATCCGATCGGGTGGCGTCCATTGGTGAGAATTCAACATTGTCCGTATAAGAGCACGCCAGCTTGACGGCGGCGATGGCTTCTTTGAGGACCTGTTCGCGGCTCTTTTTGAGCTGGTATTTCAGATGAATATCCGACGAAGAGATAAACGTATGGATGCGGGGTTTGACTGCGTGTTTGATGGCCTGCCAGGCGCGGTCAATATCCTGTTTGTTGGCGCGCGCGAGACCCGCCACCTGCGATTTCTTGATTTCGCGGGCGATTTGCCGGACCGCGTCAAAATCGCCTTCGGACGCGATGGGAAAGCCCGCCTCGATAATATCGACGCCGAGTTTTTCGAGCTGCCGGGCCAGAATTAGTTTTTCTTCCGGGTTCATGCTGTTGCCCGGCGATTGCTCACCGTCTCTGAGCGATGTGTCGAAAATATAGACGCGATTTTTATCCTTCTTCATAGAGGACTCCTTTCAAATATATAAAAATTTTAACTCCATTTTGCTTGTGAGACTCAAATATAATAATCAGTATTTCACGTCACGGACCCCGCATACGCGAAGTTGTTCGGCTTATCAATTCTGCGGGACTGCGTTTGCATAATTGGAGCCTCATAAAAAAGGCCGTGGGTTTTGCTGCCCACGGCCTTTCAGGTTATCAGTTGTTTTACTAGTTCAGTGACGACCTGAAAACGACGGGCAGACGGCCTTAAGTAACAGGCTCAACAAGGCGAGGCCCAGAAGCAGGGTCAGTAGCGCGCTTGCCATAATCGTCGTTGCCGTAAAACTGAACATTTATCTTACCCTTCAAAAGAACATATTAAATCGATTGTGATCATTAATGCAAAACTTGAATATTGTCAAAATGTTTTTTATTCCGGATAAAAAAGGGGAGCCTGTGGCTCCCCTTTTCAAGGAGGGGTGAAACTTTAGTTACTGACACATACCCATTCCTAAACCGGGTCCAGGTCCATGGCCGGGGCCAAATTCGCCCTGACCTCTCATGCCGCCGCGCGGTCCGAAACCGGACCCTCTGCCCCAGCGGGAATTAGCCAGTTTTTCATTCTGCTCCGGCGTTAAAATCTTGCGGATTTCCAATTTCATAGTTGTTGCTTTATCCTGCATTTCATCACGCAATACCCGAATCTCTTTTTGAGCGGCGGTAATCTTGTCCTTGTCAGGATTGGCCTGCAGCCAGAGTCGACGTAATTCTACAGATTTATCGAACATTTTTTCCCGCACGGGTTTTGTTGCCTTGAAATTGGCATCTCGCATTGCTTCAATTTTTGTTTTTTGTTCATCGGTTAAATTTAATTTCTCATAGCCCGCTTCACTGCGATATCCGCAATCTCTTCCCGCCCCAGGCCCGCGTCCGGGACCCCAGGCAAACGCTTGTGACGTCAGAAGCAAGCCCACTGCAACGGCTGTTAATGTTATAGTTAATTTTCTCATGGTACATCTCCTTTTTCTATATTTTTTATTGATCAGTTACGCAATTACAGAGCAAGGCCTATGCCATGATCCATAAGCTATTGTTATTGTGATAAAATACTAAAAACGAAGCAAATAGAATTTGCCTTTTGATGTCATTAGATGGATAATAGGTACCCAATCAGGGTATCCAAATGGACCAATTGTATCCAGGAAAAATAGGTGCAAGAAGTATGGAGAAAAAAAAGAAGAAAAAAAATCGCTTTGATATTTCTGTCTGGGTTGCCATAAGCGCTGCTGCGGTTTTAGCTGTGATCCTGGGCATGATGATTTTCATGCAGTTTCAGCAAAGAAAAGATCAGGCGGTTACCCTTTTTGTCGAAAAAGGCGCGACGCTGATCCAGTCGTTTGAAGCGGGATTGCGCGGTCGATTGGGTCTGGATCAGGATTCATTTTATCTTCAGAAGCTCCTCATGGAAACTGCTCAGCAACCGGATATTGATTACATGATTGTGACGGACGGGCAGGGACAAATTCTGGCAGACAGCGATCCTTCCATGCTCGGCAGATCTTACGGGTTGGACCTCGATATGAAAAAAATTGCCGGTACGGAAATTCGCTGGCGGCAGACAGCTAATCCTGAAGGCGCGGGCACGTTTGAGGTTTACCGGGAGTATTCTCCGCGGCGCGGTGATCGCGCGACGGGAGAGCGCCCTCCTTCTTTCATTATTTTCGTCGGCTTTAACATGGATAAAATCGAAAAAGCGTCGCGTGAAGATACATTCCGTATGATGATAACGGCGCTAATTTTAGTTCTGATCGGATCGCTGGCGATTATATCACTCTTTCTGGCACAGGCGTATCGTTTGGCGCGTGCGTCTCTCTCTCGGGTCACGGTTTTTTCGGAAGCCCTTGTGAAAAACATGCCCATCGCGCTTTTGGCGGTAGATAAAACAGGAAAAGTCGTTACGTGTAATGAACAGGCGCAGGGGCTGATTACAGGTTCCTGTCTTGATGTGGCCGGACAGGAGGCATCCTTGTTTTTACCTGTGACTGTTTCACGGGTTTTGGGCAAGATCAATGAACAAACCCAAATGGTTGAAGAGGATGTCGTCATTTCATCCGCGAAAGATGGAGATCAAATCTGGGAAGTTGTTGCAGCGGCTTTTGCCGATGAAGATGTTCACGAAGGGAAAATTCTGCTGGCCCGCAATGTAACGGCCATCAGGCAGATGGAGCAGGAAGTTACCCGCAGTCGTCACCTGAACGCCATTGGATCGCTTGCGGCCGGCGTGGCGCATGAAATTCGCAATCCGCTCAGCTCCATCAAGGGCTTTGCCGTTTATTTCAGAGAAAGGCTGTCCGGAAATAAAGAAGATGAAGAGACGGCGGATATTATGATTGCGGAAACCGAAAGACTTAACCGGGTGATCAGCCAGCTCATTGAATTTGCCCGGCCGCTCACATTAAAAAAAGAACAAACGAACCTGACGGATTTGGTGCGGCACACGATCAGGCTGGTGGACGCTGAGGCCCGGAAGAATGGTGTTGCGATTGACATCCGGGCGGGTGAAGATTTGCCCGAAGCGGATATTGATCCGGACAAAATAAAGCAGGTGCTGCTCAATATCTTTCTCAATGCCTTGTCGGCCATGCCCGATGGCGGCCGGTTGTCGGTTGAGTTGGCAACACAACAAGGTTTTATGGACGTGGTGGTTTCCGATACCGGTTCAGGCATCAAAGAAGAAGACCTGCCGCGGATATACGATCCGTATTTCACATCGAAACCCGCGGGCACCGGTTTAGGGCTGGCGGTCGCGCAAAAAATTATGGATGCGCACGGCGGAATGATTCAAACGGAGAGCAAAGCGGGATTCGGCACAAAGGTCACGTTGCGCTTTTCTTTATCGGCAAAGGAGAAGATGGAAAAATGAAAAAAGGACTGGGAATCTTAATTGTGGATGACGATCTGGCCCATCGCATGATGCTGAAAAAACTGCTGGGCGGCTGGGGCTATTCCGTGACCGAGGCGGACGACGGCGCTGTAGCCATTGAAGAAGTCCGCAGGCGATCCTTTGATTTGATTCTGATGGATATCCGTATGATGAAAGTGTCGGGCATCGAGGCACTGGACCAAATCAAAAAGATCAATCCGGCCATCCCGGTGATTATCATGACGGCTTACGCATCAGTGGAAACAGCCGTCAGCGCGCTGAAAAAAGGGGCTTATGATTATCTGACCAAACCGCTGAATTTTGACGAACTGCAAATCGTGATTAAACGTGTAACCGAGCACAGTTTGCTGAAAAAAGAAAATGAATATCTCAAAAAGAGATTAGGCGAAAAGTTCGATAGGCAAAACATGATTGGTCAGGGCTCCGCCATGGTCCGGCTTCTGGAGATTGTGGAACAGGTGGCCCCAACGGAGGCCACGATTCTGATCACCGGAGATTCGGGCACCGGCAAGGAAATGATCGCCAACGCCATTCACGCCAACAGCAACCGCAAGCAGGCGCCGTTTGTGAAAATCAACTGCGCGGCGCTCACCGAGACGCTTCTGGAATCGGAGTTGTTTGGCCATGAAAAAGGTGCGTTTACCGGAGCGGACCGCAAAAGGGAAGGGAAGTTTCTTCAGGCCGACGGCGGCAGTATTTTTCTTGATGAAGTAAGCGAGATGTCGCAGGCCATGCAGGTCAAGCTCCTGCGGGTTTTACAGGAAAGGGAGCTGACTCGCGTGGGTGGTTCGGAAGTGCTCAAAGTCGATGTCCGCGTGATTGCCGCTTCCAATAAGGATCTGAAAAAAGAAATTCAGCAGGGTCGATTCCGCGAGGATCTATTCTACCGGCTCAATGTGGTGGCGCTCACCGTGCCGCCGCTGAGGGAAAGAAAGGAAGATATTCCGCTTTTGGCGCAGCATTTCCTGCGAGGATTTGCCGTGAAGAATTCCAAGAACGTGACAAGCTTTACGCCAAAGGCCATAGAGAAGCTGGTGCAATATCCCTGGCCGGGCAACGTACGGGAGTTGATGAACGCCATTGAGCGGGCCGTGGTACTGTCGCGAAACACATATCTTGACGGAGGCGAGTTGACGCTCCTGATGGTGGATGATGGGGGCTCAAGCAGCAAGGATCAAAGCGGCGCTGCAAGCCAATCGGCAAGTGCTGCAGGCAATTTGCCGCTGGAAGAGGTCGAAAAAAGAAGTATTCTGGAGGCGCTTCACGACTGCAGCGGCAATAAAAGCGAAGCGGCGCGGCGCCTGGGCATTACCCGCAAGACATTGCGCAAGAAGCTGGAGAAATATGAAGGCAACTGATACGTTGTGTGACAGTCAACTCCCCAGAGGTGACGGTTTGTTTCGTGCCGTGCGATGTTTCACCGTCACCCGTGGGCGGGTAACTGGTACGGAAAAAGGCTACCGTGACGTCTTCAATTTGGCATTTAACCGTTTTAAACGATGTGACAGAGACTCTTTTTCATCGTCTGAAAACGTGTTGCTTCCCGCCAATGCGTTTTCAATGAGTGCCTTGGCCTGAGGATAATCCCGTTCGTGGTGTTCCAGCCACTTGGCCAGTTCCGAAATGGCGTAAAACTCGACAGGCTCACAGGCGGCCATTTGTTGCCAAAGGTGCGCGGCTTCATTTACTTTGCCGGTGCGTTTGTATAATTGCGCCAGTTTCTTTTTCGACTGGAGAGAAAAATCAGAACATGTCTTTTCCAGAAAGATGTCCAATATTTTTTGCACGCCCTGCTCGTTGGCGCGTTTCAATAAAAGACGGGCGGCGGCCAGGTAATCATCGGTATGTGTGTACTGTGCCATGGCCTGCGCAGTCAATATTTCGACCAGATGTGCGGTGAGCGTCGCCATGGAAATAACGTCCAGACGGTTGTGTTCAAAGATCTCGGCAAGCAAACGGGGATCGCGCCTCTTCAGCCAGTCGAAATAGCGCTGCGGAATTTCCCAGCCGGGGATATCGCCTTCCCGCTGGACGCCGAGGATATCCGACTCCAGCGTGACCAGCCGGCAGTTTTCCAGGCGATGCCCCAGAATGCGGCGCGACGGATGCAGTAAGTCCAGATGCGGCAGAGCGGCAAGATCGCTGTGCATCCGGTTCATAATAAAACGCGTGGTGAGCAGATTCACGTCGAAGGCTTTGCCGTTGAAGGTGACTAGAAAATTTTTATGTGCGGCAATCTCTTTAAGATAAGTCAGCGCCGCTTTCTCTTCGCCAAAATCGCGCGCCAGAATCTGCCGGACCTGAAAATGACCTTCTTCAAACCAGCCCAGGCCAATTAAAAATGCCATCGTGCCCGTGCCGCCGGCCAGTCCCGTGGTTTCCGTATCCAGAAACAGGGCGTCTGAAGAGGTATACGAGCCGATGATGGGGTTATTGGCCAGCATGGCCGCCGCTGTCATGTCAAAGTCAAATGCTTCGCGGATGTTGTGGTGACCGTGAGAACTTCCACCGCGCACAACATCGCTTGCCAGAAAAAAACGGCCATGCTCGTTTTCAATTTCCTCTCCGGAAATAATTTCGCAAAGTCCCTGGTTGCCGCGGATCTGCGCTTCGGAAGCCGCGGTATGGCTTCGGGTCTGGGCGCGCGCGAGGACGTTTTCAATCCTGTGACGCAGATTATCGAGCTGCGATTGCCTTTCCGATGACGAAGGAGCGGTTTGCGCCGGATCTTCCTTTTTTGGAGCAACGTCCTCGCCGGTCAGTCGCTTTAGTTTGTCAATTGATTTCATATATGCCCATTTTTTGTTCCCCGCCAGCGGGGGTGTTGCAGGGGCATGACGCATCGTGCCCCTACGCCTCACGGTTGACCTTTTAATATCAGTTCGATAATTTTCGGCACTATTTCCTTGGCGGTTTTGCCGACTTCCAGCGTCGGCCCGACACAGGACGGGCAACCGTAGGCGCAGGGGCATTTTTCAATCAGGCTTTTGGCGGCCAATAGCAGATTGGCGTGCTCATGATAAAGCAGCTCGGAAAAGCCGATGCCGCCCGGATAGGAATCAAAAACAAAAATGGTCGGGTCAAATTCGTCAATTCTTGATCCGGTTTTATTATCCGTCATTTCCGGTTTCCCCGCATTAAACGATGTGATGACGCGTCCGGTTTTTCCCTGGCTGACAAACCATTCACCGCTTTTATCCCCCAGCGACCGGTCAATGTCATGCGTATCCGCCATAAGATACATGGCGGATAAATGCTGCAGCGTATAGGCCAGCGCCGACAAGCCGTCGATAATTTCCGCAGGTGTAAAATCGAGTTTGCGCAGGTGGTCGCGTGGAATCGTAAACCAGTAGCTCGTCGTGTGCATGTCTTTTTCCGGTAGATTCACATCGCCATAACCCAGATTCTCGGACGTGTAGAATTTGATTTTTTTGTAGCCCACCACCTTGCGCACCACCTGCACCTCGCCATGCTCCACAATCGCTCCGCCCTCCCTATGGTTTTCAAAAGAGTCGATTACTTGCACATTGGTGTAGGTCATGGCGTCGGTGTAGTAGTCGGCATCTACCTTATGAACATAGGCTTTCTTGCGTTCCAAGTCGAGCTTGTCCACGTGATACTGCTCGGAAGCCAGCATGTAGATGGCCTCATCATGGACGGCGGTAAATGCGCTGTTCCAATCCACTTCGGCAATGACCTTATGGTTGCCTGCGTCGGTGGTATCCACCACAACCACATTTTCCGGATTGATCGCCCGCAGGCTGACCTCGTCTGCCGGATAGCTTTCCGCCGCCCAGTGCCAGCGGTCGTCCGTCCGGTGCAGGACGCCCTTTTCTTCCAGGTATTCCAGAAATTCTTCCAGGTTTTCACCGCCGAATTTTTCGCCTTTTTCGAAGGGCAGTTCAAAAGCCGCGCTTTTAATGTGGTGCAGCAGAATCAGTAGATTATCGGGATTGATGCGGCAATGTTCGGGAGAGAGCGCAAAAAAGTAATCGGGATTTTCCATGATGAACTGATCGAGCGGATTGCTTCGTGCAATCAGGATCGCGAGCGATCTGCCTGTGCGTCTTCCTGCGCGTCCGGCCTGCTGCCAGGTGCTGGCAATCGAGCCGGGGTAGCCGGCCATGATGCAGGCTTCCAGATTGCCGATATCAATACCCAGTTCCAGGGCGTTGGTGCTGATCACGCCCATCACGTCGCGCGTCCGCAAACCGCTTTCTATTTCACGACGCAGAATCGGCAGATAACCGCCGCGGTAGCCGGTCACAAAATGATCGTCCTTCGGTTTGGTTTTGACAAATTTATCTTTGAGATATTTGGTCAACACTTCGACATTGAGGCGGCTGGTGGCAAAAACGATAGTCTGGATGTTGTTGTCGATCAGATCGGAAGCGATCTTGCGCGCCGGCGTCATCGCGCTCTGGCGAATGCCCAGTTCGCGGTTGACGATGGGCGGATTATAAAGCACAAACGTTTTGGCGGCCGTGGGCGCGCCGCTTTTATCGAGCAAGGCAACCTCGCGCTCCAGTATTTTCTCGGCATGCTCGCGCGGATTGGCCACTGTGGCCGAACAGCAGACAAACACGGGATTGGCCCCATAGAAACGGCAGATCCTGACCAGCCTGCGGATGACGTTGGCAAAGTGCGAGCCGAAGATGCCCCGATAAATATGCAGTTCGTCGATGACGATGTATTTTAAATTCATGAAGAGCTTCTGCCACTTGGTATGATGCGGCAGAATGCCCGCGTGCAGCATGTCGGGATTGGTGATCACAATGTGCCCCTGCCTGCGGATGGCCTGGCGCGCGTCGTCGGGTGTATCGCCGTCGTAGGTGAATGTTTTGATGTCGGCTGCAAGATCGGTAATCAGACTGTGCGCTTCATGCATCTGATCCTGGGCCAGCGCCTTGGTCGGAAATAAATACAGGGCGCGCGTTTCCGGTTCATCGAGAATGCTTTGCAGCACCGGAAGATTATAGCAAAGGGTCTTGCCGCTGGCTGTCGGTGTCACCAGCACGACATCCTGACCGTTACGGATAAAGCGTACCGCCTGTGCCTGATGCTTGTAGAGTTTCTCCATACCACGCTTTTGTAAGACGGAAAGCAATTGGGGATTCACCCACGCGGGATAGTCTTCCCAATCGCCTTGCTTTGCCGGTATCTCCACAATGGCCGCCGCGCTGGCATTGAAGCTTTTGTTTTTCTTAAGCCTGGTGATCCATTCTTCTAATGTCAGTTTGGCCATAATTTTTCTTACCTTTTTTCGTTCGGATTTGCATTATAGATAAAAAACAAAATATCACAACAGCGAATTGTAAAAAGCCATTGCAATAAATATATTGATGGTTTATCAACGGAAGGCAGGCTTAAGAATAAAATTTTTATTCAGGTTAAATTCTTTCCTTTGGTTGCCATCATGAAACCCACGTGTTTTACGCTTTTGATGGATTTTAATTTCTGATAAAGTTCTTCAATTTCCTTCGATTTACCCTTTGTCACAATGATTTCAAAACAATTGTGGTGATCCAGATGTATATGCTGGCTGGACAGAATGCAGGTATGATAATCATGCTGAACATCAAGCACTTTTGTAACCAGTTTTCTTGTATGATGATCATAAACCAGCGTAATCGCTCCGGTCACTTCCTTGTTTTCCGTCCATTCTTTCTTGATTAGCTCTTCACGGATCAAATCGCGAATGGCTTCGGAGCGGTTGGTATATTTTCGCTGTTTAATCCGTTGGTCGAATCGAACCAACAGATCTTCTTCCAGCGACACGCCAAATCGCACCAGTTTAGAGGCCATCATCACCATCCCCGAGTGTTTTTTTTCTTTTTATATAAAATAAAACATCAAGGGGTCAAGCGATATATTTCAATTAACCCTTCCTGTGAGTCAACGATTTTATTTATTGACAGTCGCTACATTCTATGGCACGAAAAACCAATTCGTAACACAATGATTACTTGCGATTTCTCAGTAATCATCGTGAATATAGAGAATAATTCATTCCCGTGCAGAAGGAGGATCATCGTGAAGCGGCATTTGTTTTGGTTAATGTGCGTATTCGTTTTACTCTTACTTCAATATCCGGTGTCTGCCGCCGATCAAAAGGCAGAAGAGCCCGTTCGGATGGAAGAAGTGGTTGTCGTGGCATCGCCGATTATCGAAGGAAACCGGGTAACTAACGCGGGGACTCCAATCACAATCGTCAGTAAGAAACAAATTGATGACTTAAACGCGCAGGATCTGCCGTCGGCACTGCGGCGCACACCCGGCGTCGTTATCTCCCGCCATAATTTTGTGGGAAGCTTTGGCGGCGGCGACGGCGGAGCCATTTACATCCGCGGCATGGGCAGTTCCCGTCCCGGCGCGGAAATTCAAATGTTGGTAGACGGCGTGCCGAAATTTGCCGGTATCTGGACGCATCCTCTCATGGACATCATGAGTGTGGACATTGCTGATAGAATCGAGATTTATAAAGGCGCTCAGCCTGTCTTTTTCGGCAACATGACAGCCGGCGCCGTGAATATCATCACGAAGCGTCAAAAGGAAGAAGGTTTTTTCACGCGTTTGAATTTCGCCGGCGGATCCTATCATACGTTTATCGAAACCGTTGAGCACGGAGGCAAAATCAAGAATACGGACTATTATCTACTGCAAAGCTTCAAACAGTCCAGCGGACATAGGGAAAACGCGGGAGGCGAACTTCAGAATTACTTTGGACACATCGGCCATCAACTTTCCGATAAATGGAAGATTTCTCTTACAGCCAACGCAACCCATAACAACGCTTCCGATCCGGGGCCGGAAAATCGTCCTCAGGAAAGACAGGGCAATTTCAAAACCCAGGACAATCTGGCCATTGCCACTCTGACCCATGCATATAATGTTGTCAAAGGCGATTGGAAGGTTTACTGGAACAACGGCGAAGCAAAATGGAAGGATCAATATGATCTGGCCGGTCTTTTCCATTATGATACGATCACCAACTTCGATAATTACGGTATGCGGATCCGGGAGGTATTCAAGCCCTGGACAGGCGGCGCATTGACGGCGGGAGCCGATTGGGACTGCACATCCGGAACCGTAACCATCGACCGGGAACGGTCCCGGCCTGACAGCTACTTTTCCCGTGATACATTTAGAATACTGTCGCCCCATCTTTCACTTGGACACGAATTCAATCTGATTAAACAATGGACATTGATTCCCTCTGCAGGTGTTCGTTATTACAACCACAGTGATTTCGGCGCCCGATGGGCTCCGCAGGCAGGTCTTGTCCTGAGAGATCCTTTGACGGATATTCATCTGTTCTATGGCAGAGGCATCAATTACCCGGGGCTTTATGTTGTTGCCCAATCCAATATGTTCTGGGGTAACAACGCACGTTGGAAAGACCTTGCTCCTGAAACTGTCGATCATTTTGAAGCAGGCATCAGCCGCTTTTTTGGCCGGAAAGTCCATGCCGATCTGACATGGTTCCATGATAAAGGCAGCAATCGTTTGATTATGATCACAAGCCCCGCCCCGCCTCACTACGAAAATATCGCAGACTTTGAAACGCAAGGTCTGGAGGCAACCCTGACGGTCGAACCGATTAAGGACCTTTCGCTGTTTACGGGAGGCACCTGGATTTATAAACGATCTCCGGACAACCTGCCTTACGCGCCCCAGTGGGCAGTATCGGCCGGTGGCAATCTGCGCCTTTTCCAGTATTTGAAAATAAGCCTGAATACAACCTATCAGGATTCCCAATATGTGGCCAATAATCGCAGCCTGAATTATGGGGGAGCCAGTGTCACCAAAATAGACGGATTCTGGATTTTAAACGGCAAAATCAGCTGGGAATTCAAGCTACCGTCGCCGAAGTTGCGAGGGGATGTGTTTCTGGCCGGAGAAAACCTGACCAATGTCAATTATGCTTACAAAAAAGATTATCCCATGCCCGGTATTAACTGTCTTATGGGAGTTAATATCAAGTTTTAAAAAATGATAAGGTGGATTTAAATGCAAGACGTAAAAGTTGATTTAGCACGGGCAGAATTTTTTGATGAGTTTTCAGATAGCTGGGACACTCACGGCCCGCCTCCCGAGCCGGAATTGGTGTTAACCTTTCTTCGGAAACTGAACATTGATTCAGAGAAAACCGTATTGGATGTTGGAACAGGGACCGGGCTGCTTGTCCCGCACATTTTTTCTTTTCATCCGGCCAGGGTGATTGCCATGGATTTATCGGTAGGTATGCTGGAAAAACTGCGGGGAAAGTATTCTTCCCGATTCGGCGCCAAGTTGGAGATTTTGCATGGAGATGTCCATTTGTTGAATCTACACGATTCCACGGTTGATATTGCTCTCTGTAATGGTGTTTATCCGCATTTTCATAATAAACCATTGGCCTTGTCTCAACTGCAACGCGTGTTGAAAAAAGGGGGCATCCTGGCCGTCAACCATTTTGTGGGCAGACAGTTCATCAACAAAATCCATGGCTCATCATCTCATGATCTGATTCGGCAGGACCTGCTGGATCCTGTGATGATTTTATCCGAAACCATCGCCGGTTGTGGATTCCGTGTAAAAGAATGGCGCGACGACTCAACGGAATTTTATCTGATTGCGGAGAAGATATGACAAGGGAAGCTGTCGTCGAAATTCACGGACTTGTTGCCGGGTATGGCCATCATCAGGTTTTACAGCAACTCGATTTAACGGTATGGCGTGGCGAAACCCTGGGCATTGCCGGAAATAACGGCGCAGGTAAAACAACATTACTCAAGCTGATTCTGGGATTGATTGCGCCGCAGGAGGGCTATATGACTGTGCTGGGAAGAACGCTGGACAGTTCCCGTGTGCGACGGCTGATGAGACGTCAGATTGGATATGTTCCGCAATTGCATACGTCCGGGAAAATGCCGGTCTCCGTGCATGATGCCGTTTTAATGGGGAGATGGGGCAAAGGTTTTGGTTTTTTCAAACGTCCGTCCTTGCGGGATCGTCAAAAAGTAACCGAAATTCTGCAGGAAATCGGGATGTCGCACAAGGAATGGCAGGAGGTGCATCTCCTTTCCGGCGGAGAACAGCAGAAAGTATCCATTGGCCGCGCACTGGTTCGTGAAGCGCCGATCTTGCTTCTGGACGAGCCCAGCACTTATCTGGATCATGGATCACAGGCGGAAATTGTCGAGCTGATCAAGGCCGTTCGTTTGAAACATGGTCTCTCTCTGATCATGATCAGTCATGATCCGGAGCATCTGGAAGTAATGAGTGACCGCATCCTTTTATTAAAGAACGGCCGATTGGAAGAACGATAAATGTCCTTATTTGATTTTATAACTATTCCGCTGTTTCAAAAGGCTTTTATTGGTGCCTTTCTTTCCGGAGCAGGGCTCTCTCTGTTGGGTGTTGTTATTTTAAATCTGAATCTGACTACGATCAGATTTGCCTTGATGCACATCGCTTTGCTGGGCGCGGCCATAGCTATGGTTCTGGGGTTTCCTCCTCTGGCAGGCGCCATGGCGGGGATTGTCATTGCGTCTTTGCTGCTTGGACCTGCAGGCGATTTTTTAAATATGGATACCGGTGTCAGCGGTGTGCTTTTTATGACTGGATCCCTGGGGCTTGCCTTTCTGATATTTCATAAAGCCGGTGTTCCGGCCATGGACGCTTTTGCTCTTTTTTCCGGCAGCATTCTAGCCTTAAGCACATTTGAGGTCTGGGTCATCGGGGGACTTGCCGTTTTGATTATTCTCGTATTCTTCCTCTTTTATCGCGAGATCCAGATGGTCTTATTTAATCAGGAGTTGGCCGAAAGTCTGGGCGTTCCGGCCAAAGGGATTCGCAATGCACTCTTGCTGCTGACCGGATTGGCGATTGGCGTCAATATCCGCATGGTCGGGGTTTTGCTGATTGACGCGGCTGTTCTTCTTCCCGCCCTGGCAGCGCTCAGTATAGCCAAAAGTCTTCGCGGCGCGTTGCTGCTTTCCGCTATTTTCGGCATTGTGTCACAAGTAGGAGGCGTCGCTTTTTCGATGGTCTATGATTTTCCGAGCGGCGCCAGTATCACGCTTGCCGCGGTGCTGATGGTTTGCTTGACCGCAATTTACGGCTACATCATGAAGGCTATAAGGAGATAAAATAATCAATGAATGCGTTGAAAAAACCTGCTCTCTGCAATTTGTGCTTTTTTCTGACAATCTTAGGGTTTTTGTTGTCAACCAGCCCGACGAATGCAGAGGATAGAATCATTGTTGTTGCGTCAACCAGTTGGACAGGCGCCATAGCGGAGGCTGCCGGTGCGGATGAGGTTCGTATACTAGCGCCCTTCGAGTTGAAACATCCCCCTGAATATGACTATCGGCCGTCGGATATCGCACAATTACATTCCGCGCGTTTGCTTGTTTATGGCGGTTATGAATCTTTTGTTAAAAAACTCGCTATTGCTATCGGGTTTCCGCAGGAAAGACTGATTGCTGTTCTTACCACCAATGACCCGGACAACCTGAAGAAGCAAGCAAGGCTTCTGTCTGAAATAATGGAGACACAAAAACGGGAAGCCGCTTGGGAAAAAGCCTTTGATCGGGTATTGGCTGGTATTCAAAAGCAAGCCAAAGAAAATAAAATCAGCCAAAAAAGAGTCCTGGTGCAGAAACATCAGCTGCCCTTGGTTAAGTGGCTTGGATTTGATGTCATCGGCGTCTACAACGCGGATGAGTTAAGTCCGAACAAAGTGATGGAATACGCCATGATGAAACCCGACATGGTCATCGATAATTTTCATAATCCCCAGGGGAAACCGATTGCCGAAATCGCCAAGTGCGATTATGTGGCGTTAATCAATTTCCCTTCTGCCAATGCACGTACGTTGATTGAATTGCTGAAGGAAAACGCGCGCAGGCTGGGCATGAAAAAATTTGACAAATAACTCATCGTATAGGCCAAAAACAGGTTGTCCGCAAAACACAGGGGACATTGCCGATGTCCGGTCATGACCCGAAAACTGCGCCGGTAAATCATTCACCGGATCGATCAATTCTTTTTTAATGACCCCCCAGGTCCAATGCGCTGTCCCGCCGATTGAAATTTTATTTTGTCTGTTTGACCACACTCATGGCTGTGGCGATAAGCGATGAGATGTCCCCGAAGTTGGCCGGCAGAATCAGGGTGTTCCCCTGTTTAGCCAGATGGCCGAACTGCTCGACCAATTTTTCCGCCACGCGCAGTTGTACCGCTTCCATGCCGCCTTGTGTTTGCACCGCCCCGGCCACCGCTTTCAAGCCGTCCGCCGTAGCATTGGCTATCGCGCGGATGGCTTCGGCCTGGCCGGTTGCCTCATTGATCTGTTTTTGACGCACTGCTTCCGATTCCAGCACGACTTTCTGTTTCTGGCCTTCGGCCACATTGACCGCCGACTGCTTTTCACCTTCCGATTGCAGAATAACGGCGCGTTTTTCCCGTTCGGCCTGCATTTGTTTTTCCATGGCGTTCAGAACATTATCCGGAGGCCGGATGTTTTTGATTTCGTAGCGTAGGATTTTAACGCCCCATGTCCGGGAGGCATCATTGATGGCGTTGACAATGGCGGAATTAATGGTGGTTCTTTCTTCAAACGTTTTATCCAGATCAATCTTGCCGACTTCGCTTCTCATGGTGGTCTGCGCCAGTTGTACGATGGAAAATACGTAATTACTGATGCCGTAGGAGGCCATTTGCGGATCGAAGACCTGAATAAAAATCACGCCGTCCACGCCGACCTGGACGTTGTCGCGCGTGATGCAGACCTGCTCGGGGATATCCATGGCCTGCTCCTTGAGCGTATGCCGGTAGGCGATACGATCAATAAAAGGAATGATGTAACTGATTCCCGCGTGGAGTACCCGGTCGAACTTTCCCAGCCGTTCAATGACGTAAGCGCTTTGTTGCGGGATGATGCAAACACCCTTGACGATGATAATCACGGCCAGCACGGCCAAAACAATCAGAACCATTTCCATACCACTTCCCCCCTTTATGATTTTTATGCGACAGGTTTGACCTTGACGCGAATGCCTTCAATGGTTTCGATTTGCACGACCGTTCCTTCGGATATGGTTTGTGGTGTATCGGAAAAAGCAATCCAGTCTGAGCCGCGATACCGGATTGTTCCTTCGCCGCCGTCCGGTATGGCTTTAACCACTTTCACCTTTTGGCCCGCATAATCCGGCGGTGCGTCGGTGTGTCCCGCAAAGAGTTTCTTGGCCGTTTTGCGCAGAAGCAACATCAGCAGCAGGGATGAACCCGAAAAAACAATCAACTGGCTGCTGAAGGAAGGGGTGATTCCGAGCCAGATGGTCAGCGCTACAATCAGGGCGCCCAGACCGATAAAGCAAAGGATGAAACTGAGAGTAGCCACTTCCGCAATCAGAAGAAGAAGACCAAGAACCGCCCAGACCAGGGCAGGTGAAAAAGACCAATCCAACATGACTTTAAGCCTTTCCGCGGGCTTAACGTTGCAAGTCCCGCTGGCGTTGGGAGATATTCAATAAGACAATCCATTGATTGTAGAAGGAGTATAGGGAGAATCACAAAGAGAGTCAACAAAATATTATAACACAAAATATTATAGCTTCCGTTTGTTCACGCCTATTGACAAATGTCTTTCCTTTTGGTAACAACTTTACCGTCAGTAAGTTGAGTCCTGCCGTGCATTGATCGACAAACATCAATTGAAACGATGACCTATGCGGGAGCTTGGGGAATGATTCCACAGGATAAACATAAGATAGTTTGCCAGCAGCGAAGAGACCGTGAAAAGGCCCTGCGGATTCAGAGCATCATGGATGCCGCCCAAAAGGTCTTTGCCTCAAAAGGCTATTTAAAGGCAACCATGGACGAAATCGCACTCGAAGCGGAGGTCACCAAACCCACCGTCTATCTTTATTTTAAGACTAAGGACGATCTCTTTTTTACGCTCATGCTGCCCCTGATCGATGATATCCGGCAGCAACTGCTGGAGGTCGAGAAAAACCTCCAGACGGGGAAAGTCCATGACGGACGCAGCCTGATCACGGCAATCTTCAAAGCTTTTTATCACGCCTACGAAATTCTGCCGGAGACTTTCCAGATTATTCAATTATTTCAACAACAAGGACTGATGGGCGAATTAAGGCCTGAGGTCCGCAGCGCCTTGAATGATAAGGGTCGCATTAACTTTATTCTGTGCAGGCAATTGCTGACCCGCGGCATGGAGATGGGCATTATCAAGAAGGTGAATGTTTATGAAATGGCTGATGTCATTTGGGGTTCGCTGGTCGGCATCATTCAGCTGGAAGATACCAAGTTTTATGACCACAAAAAAAAGCATTTCAATGAAAGCACGCTTCATTTGGCCGAAACATTAATTGCGGACGCCATGACAATAAAAAGCAGGAGAAAGAAAAAATGACCATGATAAGCTCAACCAGACTGATCCAGCGAGTGAGAACACAAGGACGGCTGTCCATGACGGAGGCTGAATCGAAAAAACTGTTGAATGATTATGGCGTGCCGGTTGTTAAAGACAAGGTTGTTGGAAATGTGAATGAAGCCGTTTTGCACGCGCAAAAAATAGGGTTTCCGGTTGTTGTCAAGGGGCACGGCGCAAAACTCGCGCATAAAACCGAACGCGGGCTGGTGAAAACGAATCTGAAATCAGCCAAAGAAATCCGCGAGGCCTTTCACGCCATCAAAACATCCGCAGGCGGAGACTGGGAAGGATGCCTCATTTCTCCTTTTATTCAAGGCAGCCGGGAATTTGTTGCCGGACTGTTCCGGGATGCCCAGTTCGGTCCGGTGATCATGTTCGGCCTCGGCGGTATTTTTACCGAAGCGCTGGCCGATACGACTTTCCGCATCGCTCCGTTTGATGAGAAGCAGGCGCGTCAGATGATCGGAGAAATCAATTCCCGCAAGCTGCTGGGCAATTTCCGCGGCGAATCACCGGCGGACCGGAGCCAGCTATTGCAGGTGCTCATGGGTTTGTCCCGTTTGGGATTGGAGCACCCGGAAATAAAGGAAGTGGACATCAATCCGCTGATTGTTACCTCGAAGGGTAAAGTGGTGGCCGTGGATGCCCTGGTTGTTCTCGATGAGAGCGATATCGCTCCTGTTAACGGAAATCTAAACGAAGCGGAGACGAAAGAACGGGCGGCGGAAATCCGTGCCGCTTTGGACGTCATGACCCATGCCCAATCCGTTGCCGTGATCGGCGCCGCCAGGCCGAATGTAAGCGGATTTCCCGGCATGTATGGTTGTATGCGGAATTTCGGTTATTCGGGACGGCTCTATCCCATCAATCCGAATATTGATGAAATCGACGGTGTAAAGACTTATCCAAATCTTTCCGCCCTGCCCGAACCTGTGGATCTGGTTATCATCTCCATACCCGGCCCCCTGGTCGCGGATGTCTTGAAGGAATGTGTCGCCACGGGCAACAAGAATATTCATATCTTCAGCTCCGGCTTTAAGGAAACGGGCGAAGAGGAAGGCATTCGGCTACAGCAGGAAATGGAATCCATTGCTCTTAAGGGCGGCCTTCGCGTTGTCGGCCCAAACTGCATGGGGTTCTATGTCCCGAAAACCCGGCTTCTGACCTGGACTGACGCTTCTACGGAAAGCGGTCCTGTTTCCCTGATCAGTCAAAGCGGGGGCAACGCCCAGGATTTTACGAATTATCTGACAAGCCATCACGGCATCCATTTCAGCAAGTCCATCAGTTACGGTAATGCTCTGACTCTGGACAGTCCCGATTTTCTGGATTATCTGAACTATGACGAGGAAACAAAGATCATCACCATGTATCTGGAGGGCGTAAAAGACGGACGGCTTCTGCTCTCCCGGGTGAAAGAGATCAACCACCGAAAGCCGGTGATCATCTACAAGGGCGGCCTCACGGAATCGGGCGCCAGGGCCGTTTCTTCCCACACAGGCTCCCTGGCCGGCGGCGAAAAGATCTGGAAGGCTTTTTTCCGTCAAACCGGCTCCGTCCTGGTGGAGTCCCTGGAAGAAATGGGCGATGTCGTCCTGGCATTTCATCACCTGGGGAAAACGCCGGGCAGAAAAACAACCGTGATTGGATTCGGCGGCGGCATAGGTGTTTCTGTGGCCGACAATTGTTCAAAATCGAATCTGGAGCTGCCGCCTCTTTCGACGGAATTAATCCAAAAACTGAGAAAGTTGATCCCGCCCGCAGGCGCCATGATCCGTAATCCCATTGACGCCGTTATTGCTTTCATCCATCTGCCTTATTTGGGTGAGGTGCTCAATTTACTTACCGAAAGCGGTGAAATCGATAATTTTATCATCTCCGTTCCCTTTGACTGGTTGTTCGACAAGGCGGCGGGAGGTTCTTATATTGAAACCGTCGCTGCTTACCTGGCCACGGAAGGACGAAAACATACTCAGGGAAAGCCCCTGATGGTCGTCTGGCGTCAATATCAGCCGTCTCCGGAAATCAGAGAATGGGTCCCTGTGTTTGAGCGCATCCTGATGCAGGCCGGTATCCCGGTTTACGAGGGCCTTCCCCGGGCGGTTTCCGCCCTGTCCAAGCTTGTAGAATACAGCGCATTTCAAAATGAAATATCTAGGCAATTTAAATAGATGCAGCCGCTATTTTTTGCGGTCTATCATGCGCCAATTGATAATAATTTTAACAGCATGGTGTATTTATTTTTGTTGACTTCTGGTCAGTATGCCAGTATAGTCCCGTTGCTCAAGGACCACATCGAATGCTTGTTTCAGGTGCCGCAACGAGATGAACAAACGTTTCATACGTTTGAAATAACAAATTAAAAAACGGAAAGGGAGTATGCTATGAGTAATTTATTGGTAAACACAAGAGATCAGCAATTCGTTCTTTTTGAACAGCTGGGAATTGAAAAGCTGTTTGAATCAGAGGCCTTTAAGGATTTTACCAAAGATGACCTGTTAATGATCATGAATGAGGCCGAAAAGCTGGCTGTAAATGTTCTTGCCCCGACCTTCAAAGAAGGGGACGAGGAAGGTTGCCATATCAAAGATGGCGTTGTCACCGTTCCCAAGTGCTTCAAAGAACCCTTCAAGAAATTCTGTGAGGGTGGATGGCTTAACCCCATGGATTCACCGGATGTCGGTGGTCAGGGAATCCCCGCTTCCGTAGGCTTTTCCAACGTAGAAATCTTCGGCGCTGCTAACTATGCCTTCATGATGTATCCTGGCCTCACGCACGGAGCCGCCAGTCTTATTCACTCCTACGGCACCGAAGAGCAGAAAAACAAATATATGTACCGGACATTCTCCGGCGAATGGACGGGAACGATGTGCCTCACCGAGCCGGGCGCGGGCAGCGACGTCGGCGCCCTGAAGACGACAGCCAAACGGTTGCCTGACGGCAAGTTTCTGATCACAGGAACAAAATGCTTTATCTCCGCCGGTGATCACGATCTCACCCCGAATATCATTCACCCCGTCCTGGCCCGCATCGAAGGCGATCCTGCCGGAACGAAAGGTATCTCCATTTTCATCGTCCCCAAGGTCACCGTCAACGATGATGGGTCCCTGGGTGAACCCAATGACGTGAAGTGCGGCGGCATTGAGCACAAGATGGGTATCAAAGGCTCGGCCACGGCCACGCTGAATTTTGGTGAAGACGGGAAGTGTATCGGCGAACTTCTGGGCAACGAACGCGATGGTATCAAAATCATGTTCCAGATGATGAATGAAGCCCGAATTGGAACGGGCATGCAGGGTCTGGTCAGCGCATCGGCCGCCTTTGAGCATGCTGTAGCCTATGCCAAAGAACGTGTCCAGAGTGTCCCCGTGTGGGAAATGAAAAACCCCGATGCCAAAGCCGTTGCCATTATCAAACATCCCGACGTCCGCAGAAAGCTCTTGTGGATGAAATCGCACGTTGAAGGACTCCGGAGTCTGTGTTACTTCACCGCTTACTGTCTGGATATGTCCAAAGTAGCGAAGACCGAAGAGGAAAAAGCCAACTGGGAAGGCTTCTTGGATCTGATGACGCCGGTCGTTAAGGCCTACACCACGGACAAAGGCCTCCTGGTCTGTTCAATGGCTATGGACGTCTACGGCGGATACGGTTACTGCCAGGAATATCCCGTCGAGCAGTACATGCGTGATGAAAAGATCGCCACCATCTACGAGGGAACCAATGGTATTCAGGCCCTCGACCTTGTCGGCCGGAAACTCGGTCAGCGGAAGGGCGCCAACGTCATGAATCTCTTTGGCGTCATCCAGAAAAACATCGCTAAAGCAAAAACCAATTCGGAGCTTGCCAAATACGCCGCGCTCTTGGAAGAAGCTTCCAATGCCTGCATCGAATTGACCATGTTCTTTGCCCAGTCCGGCAAATCGGGAGATTTCCTCCTTCCCGTGTTGAACGCCTGTAAATTCCTGGAGATTTTCGGAGACGTCATCGTCGGCCACTTCCTGATCGAAGCCGCCCAGACCGCCGCGGGGAAACTCGACGCCATCTACGAAGCCAATGGCGCCACCTCCATCGGAAAGCAGAAGGGCTTGCAGAGAAGTGACAAAGAAGCCGCGTTCTACAGTGGCAGAATTGCTTCCGCAAAATTCTTTGCCAATGATATCCTGACCACCGTCAAGGCCCGTTGCGAATCGGTCAAAATGGCGGAGAAATCGCCTCTCGAGATTACTGACGAGGCCTTTGCCTGGTAGTTAACCGTTGCAGTTATCAGATTAACTGCTCATGGAGAAAAGGGGTTGCGATCATCGCAACCCCTTTTTTTATGGATCTCCATCTCATCATAGTGCCTCTGCTGCATCAGCAATCAGAGCCGCTATTTGAGTTACATCACGGACATGATAATCGTGAGACGGGTAAGCAAGACGGGGTGGGATAAAAGCCCCTTGATTTTTATTTTTCCGCTGAAAAGCAGGCCGATGACCTTTCTGCCCGCTTCATCAAAATAATAAGGCAATCCCCAGCGGATGTTGAGCGCGTTTAAATCCATGACCTGTGCAGCTTGTGTTCTGATAATGATTGCGGCGTCCGGGCTTATTCCGGGCTCGATAGTCAGCGTGCCCTGTCCGAAATGGAGACTCACCGCTGCTTCAATATCCGGCAAGTCGATGGCCGCGATGCCGCGCATTTTTTTATAAACCGCGTATTTTGCCTCTGATTTTTCGATATTGCCGGTCAGAAGCTCCTGTACCATGAAGGAAAAAGGAACCTCTGCCGCATGATTGGTTATATGCAATTCCATATAGACCCCTTCGGAAGCTACAAGGCCCTGCGGTAAATTTCCAGGACCTCATCCTTACCCGTCACGTAGCGGATGTTGTTCACAATAGCGCCGTCGGCAATGCTCAGATCAGCCGCTTTGATAATATCTTCTTCCGTGACGCCGAGTTCAGAAAGCTTCAGCGGGTGACCGATTTTCCTCAGCAAATCAAATATCTCCTGCACCGCCGCCATGGCCGCGCTTCCGGGCTCGTCATCCCGTTTGCTGACGCCCAGAGCCTGCGCGATTGCGGCATAGATGGCAATGGTTTCCGGCTCGCCGTCGCCAATATTGTAATCCATGCAGTAAGGCAGCATGATGCCGCAGGAGACGCCGTGCGGCACGCGGGCGACAGCGCCGATGGAATGAGCCATTGCGTGCACCAGACCCACCATCGCGTTGCCGAATGCCCAGCCCGCCATGGTTGCCGCCATCTGCACCTGCCCGCGGGCGCGAATATTACCGCCGTCTTTTATACACACCGGCAGGTAGTCGCTTAAAAGCCGGATGGCATGCAGGGCCATGGCGTCGGCGATCGGTTCCCGCTGCATGGATGTCATCGCCTCTATCGCATGGGTCATGGCGTCCATGCCGGTGGAAGCAGTCAAGAGCGGAGGCAGTCCCAATGTCAGTTGCGGATCGAGAATAGCCGCGCGTGGTGCGTTATACGATTCAACAATTAAAATTTTTTGCCCTTTGTCTTTGTCATATACCACGGCTATCCAGGTGACTTCGCTTCCTGTGCCTGCTGTGGTCGGGATGACGATGTGCGGTGTTTGCGGCCGAGTCAAGAGCTGGATGCCTTCATAATTCGCCAGCGACCCGCCTTCGGTCAATAAAATGCAGATGCATTTGGCCGTGTCAATCACACTGCCGCCGCCGATGCTGATGATGATATCCGCGCCTTTTTCCCGGGCAAAGGCAGCGCCCCGGTTGACAACATCAATGCCGGTGTCCTGAGGCACATCGCTGAAGACGCCAACGCATTTTTCGCCCAGGGTCTTTATTATTTTTTCCGAGAGGCCCGCCTTGATAATGCCCTGATCGGTTACGACCACCGCGCGCGAGCAGCCCAGAGCACTCATTTCGGATTCCAGCTCGCCGGTGGATGAGCCGCTGCCGAAAATAATTTTTGTCGGACCAAAATAAACAAAAGACAAACTGTCGTCGTAAGCCATCATATTCTCCTTCCCTGCGGATGATCAAACGTCATCGGGCCAAACGGTTTGCACTTCCGTTAAAAGGTCAATAACCTTGTTAATTGTTTTAACGTTGCGCACAACATAAGTCAGATCGCCTTTTAATTTTAATTTCCCTTGCATTAAAGCTTTTGTTGCGTCGAGTTCTTTTTTGGCAACTTGTTTCCAGCGGGCGTAATCACCGGTCATAATAAATTTTGCCGTTTGCACTTTGGTCTCGTCACAGACGAGAAAATCACGGACATCTCCGTGCCAGTAATCGGTAAAAAGGTAAACGGGGTTAGGGATATTTTTTGAGGGATCGGCATTACAAATCAGACCAACGCTGCCTTCCCATTCTTTGGCGATTTCCTTGTACTCCTGAGAGCCGGCAATTTTCTGTTTCCAAGCGTCTAGCCATTCTTGAGTAAAAGCTTTGTGTGTAGCCATTGTCCTCCTCCTTTAATTTTTATGGGTGAAGTTTTTCTTTCAACTCCGGAAGCCCGAGCTCCAGAAGCTTTTCTTTGCTGACAATCCCCTCGGTGGTTAACCCACGGATTGCATAGTATTCATTGCGCAAAAGCTGCATGTCCGGAACGGAACCTTCCGCCGCGCCTTCGGTAAGAACAGTAAGAATCTTTTTCGGCAAAACATCATCCTTGACGGTAATCCCCAGCAAATTATTGATTCCGCGCTTCAGCGTCCAGTCGCGTGCGCCGCACGCCAGCAGATCCTTAAAACCGAAATTGAAACCGGTAATGGCGTTAAAGGCGTCACGGACTGTTTCCGGCTTCAGACAATAAAGCAGATAGTGACACAGAGAAAGACTGTTGCCCAGAATACCGTAATTTTCCGAATCAAAAACCAGTTGGGCTTTGCCTTGCGACGTCTTCCCGTCGTAGTCTTCCTTCATTTCAAAAAGCTGTGGCCACGACACCATCCCCTGCTCCATACCCATTGCCGCGTGTTGTAAATGGCAGGCGCCGCGGTTGGACATCATGTAAGCGAGCCCCATGCCGTGAAAACCCCTTGGGTCGTGCATGGGAAGATCCAGTCCCTTGACGTGGGCGACTGAGTCGAGCGCGCCCGCTCCGAAATGTGTCGCGGCGGAAACGGAGCCGCGAGCCAGAATATCGCCAAAACCTTCGCGGCGGGCGATTTTGCCTAAGAGCGCCATAACCGCCTCCATATTTCCCCACGCCAGATCCAGATGATCAGCCGCCTCCAAGCTGATAATCCCTTTTTCATAGAGTTCCATGACCACGGCAATGGTGGCGCCCGCGCTGATGGTATCCATGCCATAGCGGTTGCAAAGCTCATTGGCTTTGATGACCGCGGCCAGATCATGGTTCATGATCATCGTGCCGAATGTGCAACAGGTTTCATATTCCGGCCCCGGGCCTTCTTCCGTTCGGAAAGGTCCGTCTTTCACGGCAACCACTCTTTTGCAGGCAACCGGACAATTGGAGCAGGCATGTGCTTTGGTTAGATAGGTTTCCGTAAGCGTCGGGCCGCTCAGCTTGGCGGATAGCTCAAAATCTTCACCGACCGTCCAGTTTTTAATTGGGACATCGCCGGTCATCATCCCCAAGTCCATGGCTGCGTCCGAGCCCATCAAATGCAACGATTCGGCAAAGGCGGAATTCTTGATTTCGGCGATGGCCGCTTTAAATATTTCCTTGTATTTTTCTTCATTGGCTTTTCCCGGCGCCTGATTGCCGCGGGCGGTGATCGCTTTGAGGTTTTTGGAACCCATGACCGCACCCAGGCCCGTGCGGCCGATAAAATGCGCTTTGTCGTTGGCAATCGCAGAAAATATGACCCGGTTTTCACCCGCCGGGCCGATGGCCAATACCTTGATATTCTTGTCGGGGGCTTTCAGTATGTCGGTTGTTTCGTAGATATCCTTACCCCAGCAATTGGCGGCGGAAGATATTTCGGCCGAATTGTTGGTGATGGAAAGGATGACAGGATGCGGGCTTTTGCCGGTGATGACGATGCCGTCGTAGCCTGCGCGTTTCAATTCCGGTCCGAAGTTGCCGCCGCAAGCGGCTTCACCCCAGATGCCTGTCTGCGGAGATTTGGCGGCCATCGCGAAACGCGAACTTCCCGGGAAACCGCTGCCCACCAGGGGGCCGTTCATCAGCATCAGCGGATTTTCAGCCGACAGAGGATCGGCATCCAGATTAAATCTTTCTAAGTAAAGTGATGCCGCGAGAGAGCTTCCGCCGATGAATTTTTTCAGACGTTCTTCTTGGATAGTGAAACTGGAGCAGACACCGCCGGTTAAATCAACTTGTAAAAATTTCCCCGCATATCCGTTTTGCATGACGTCCTCCGTATGTTTGCGCGAGAAGATAATCTTATTTGTTGCTTAACTTAAACTTAGCCCCCGGATCTATTTGAGACTATTTAACAGATCTTGAATGAAGGGTCAACTCATTCAAGATCAAAAAACGCAATGTGAACTCAAACGGCTGTATAAAACAGGACACTATCCATCATGTTTTCTTCAATGGACCCGTCGTGTTTGAGTTCCTGCAGATACACATAGGTTTCATTGAGCGCCATAAACTTTTCCCAGTCGTCCCAATTGGCTGCTGCCGCGCCGATCATTTCACTACAGATGGTGTAAGTTGTCTTGGGCCGGTTACTGAGGCTTTTCAACAGGACTTCTTTTTTCAGCGCATGATGTGTGCGGATTTCTCTTATTCTCTCATCGATGCTGGTCAAAGAATTACCGTGTCCCGGATGGATGGTGTTGATCGGCAGCTTTTCGATGACGGTGAGCGATTCCAGATAACTTTTAAGCGGCTGAAAGATTTCATCGTAGATATTGGGGCTGAGACTAGGCGCGATGTAGGGCAGGACATGATCACCGGCCAGCAGCAAGCCCTCATCCCGGAAGAAAAAACAGACATGCCCCGCGGCATGCCCCGGCGTGAAAATGACTTCAAACGAACGATTGCCGAATTGAATGACGTCATTTTTCTGAAAAAACGTATTCACTGCAAATTGCGGAATCCGGCTCTTCATATCTTCAATCTCTTCGACGATGGCTTCCACATCGCGGGCGGACATGCCGTGCCTGGCATAAAAGAGTCTGGCCTGTGCGATAAGATAATCCGCCTTTTGGAAGTGCGCATGAACCTGATGGGCAACTTCCGACAGATGAATCCGGGCCTTTGATTTTTCCTGAATGGTTCCGGACATGCCGCAGTGATCAGTATGCACGTGGGTAAGATAAATGTCACGGATGCTTTCTATCGAACGGCCGATACTCTGCAAATCCGCTTCCAGCTTTTCAAAAGCGCCGGGCATGTGCATCCCCGTATCAAAAAGGGCAACACGTCCGCCGTCAATGAGCGCGTAGGCGTGGACATGACGCAGACGAAAAGGCATAGGCAGAGTAATTCGGTAAAAGCTATCTGAAATTTCAGTGATCATCAGGTGAACTCATTTTCTCCTTAGAAACGGCAGATGCCGGCTTTCAGGCCGGTTTGCGGAAGACAACCTGAATGTCGCCGACGGCCCGTTCACGAAAAGCGGCTTCACAGATAGCCAGGTAATAAACCCATTTACGCCGGAAAACTTCATCAAAACCCAGTGCGTTGATTTTATCCAGATTGCGCGTGAATGAGACTCGCCAGTCCCTGAGTGTCCGGGCGTAATTTGTGCCGATATCTTCCATCTGTTCCATCAGCAGGCTGGTATTTCTGGTTACGACCTGAGACATCGCCGTTACGGAGGGCAAATGGCCGCCGGGGAAGATATACTTCTGTATCCAGTCTGTCGTGCGCCGGTAGTCCTCATAACTCTGATCGGGAATAGTGATCACCTGGATGACCAGCCTTCCCGCCGGTTTGAGCAGCTTATCGCAAGTCGTGAAGAACGTCCCCAAATATTTATGGCCGACCGCTTCGAGCATTTCAATGGACACAATCTTGTCAAACAGACCAGCGACACGTCGATAGTCCTTAAACAGAATGGTGATTTTGTCTTGCAAGCCGGCCTGCAGGACTCGCTCCTGGGCCAGTTTATACTGTTCTTCGGAGACGGTAATGCCGGTGACCCGGCAACCTGTCTTTCTCACCGCTTCCATGGCGAAACCGCCCCAGCCGCAGCCGATTTCCAAAACATGATCGGACGATTCAAGGTGCGCCTTTTCGATAACCCTCTGCATTTTGTGGTGTTGCGCGTCTTCGCATGTGTCACCTTCGCTGTAGTAAAGGCCGCAGGAATACAGCATGGTCGGGTCCAGAAAGGTCTGGAAAAAATCGTTGCTCAGGTCATAGTGTTTGCCGATGTTCTTGCGCGACCCGCCAAGTGTGTTGGCGCGCAGCGTGTGCCAAAGGCGGTCTTTCTGACGCATAAGCCATGCCGTGGTCATGTTCCCGTTGGCCAGCGCTCGCCGGTTCTTAATCAAGACACTGAACAAAGACGGAATATCATCCGTATCCCAGAGACCATTCATGTAAGCCTCGCCCAAGCCAACATCACCGCCTAAAACCGCGTCTTTGAAAAATCGGTAGTCATGAATGGCGATTTGTGCCTGATGGGGAGAATTCTTATCGCCGAAATGCCGCGCGCTGCCGTCCGGCAGATGAAAAGTGAGACCGCCCGTTTCAATTTTATTGAATAAGTTGATCACTAAATTCATGCAGGATCGATCAAAGATAGTCGGCGCTTCATTGCGGGTTATATTCTGAGCAGGTTTGAAATCGTTTTTCATAGAGCACCTCTTTATAAAGGCAGGACAATCTTATTGGCCAAATTAGCATAAAAGGAATATTTACCGCAATGCCGAAATTTACCGGTGGTCCGAAAATGAGCAGCCTTGTTCAATGCCGGGTTTAATCCCGCTTAAGCGGGACGAGCGTCAATTCTCCGTAGCGAGCTCGCGAGGTGGTTGATCTTAATATCGAAAAACTTCAACAATATAGGCAACAATCATGGCTGCGCCCGTCAGGCCGTGGACTTTAATCATTGCCAGGTTGGCGGGGGCCATGGCTAAAGAATCATTCAAGTGACGGCCCATGATGGCAAAGGACTTGACGGCGAAGGGCAGACTGATTAATCCCATAAGAGTAAAGGGTGACAGAACCTGAGTGAGCGTGGCAATGATCAGGATGCCGTAAGCGATTGCCAGTCCCGTCCCATAGAGAACGGCGCCCGCAAATCTCCCGAAACGGGCGACCAGATTCCATTTTCCGCCACGCATATCCGTTTCGTAATCGGGAATCTCGTTGATAATAATCATCGACCACATCATGAATCCCGGCACCAGCGAAGCAATCAGCGGTTCAATGGCCAGTGTCTGCGCCTGAACATAATAGGACCCCATCACAATGACCGGGCCGAAATTGACCAAGAGCCCCAATTCGCCGAACCCCCTGTAACCAAAACGGATCGGCGGCGTGGTATAGAAAATGGAGGAGGCCATGCCGAAAAGCCCCAGAGCAAGAACAGGCCAGCCGCAGGCATAAGTCAGATAGGCGCCGATTGCCGCAGTTGTTACAAAGCACAGACTGGCCACGGTCAACATCTGTGTGTCTTTGAGCAGACCCTCCGGAAGGACACCGCTTCCGCCGGCAAAAAAATTTTTCTCATCTCCTTTTTTTAAATCGACGGCGTGACGATAATCGAGTACATCGTCCACCAGATTAAGACCGAAATGATTGATGGTGACCCCGATGACGACCAGTGCAAGGTGCAGCCCGTTCAGCGAATAGCCCTGAGCCCAGGCTATTACGCCGCCCAAAAGCGCCGGAAGAATGCTGGGCAGAACAAAATAGAGGCGAAGCGCGCGCCGCCAGGCGATCCAGGCAGGTGTGGGCATTGTTTTACCCCGGTTGGCGTCACCGATCATAGAATGCTTTATTCTAATTCTCATGGCCTGCCTTCACTGTCATCTATGAAAGGCTACATACCTCTGGAAAAATAGAGACAGGACCTTTCACTTTGGTTTGTCATTCTTGAGCACTTTAAGAATATTTTCATGATATCGGTAGGCAAGAAAAAAAACAACAATACCAGCAGCCACAACAACACCTAAAAGCCAGTAGCGCTCTTCACGGGCGATATTGCCGCTGATGGACAGCATCATAGTGCCGAAAAAGCGGCCGACGGTGGAAACAATAATAAATGTAATTGCCGGAATGCGGCTGACCCCCATGATGTAGCACAGGTAATCTTTAGGAAAGCCGGGAATCAGAAAAAGCAGAAAAGAAACCAGAATGCCTTTGTGCTCCATGAAGGCGTCGAATTTATCGAAGACTTCTTTCTTGACTACTTTCTCCAGAAGCGGCTCGCCGAAAAAATGTGCCAGCAGGAAAGCCAGCCAGGAACCGAGTGTCAAACCGATGGTGGAATAAATCGTTCCCCAGAAAGGGCCGTAAATATAGCCGCCGATAAAACCGGTTAATTCTCCCGGTATCGGTGCGGCAACAACCTGGACAATCTGGAGCAAAATAAAGACCAATTCATCGTATCGGTAGGACTTAATGAATTGTACCAGTTGCTCTCTGCTTCTGAAAAATCTGAAAAGGTCAAAGTGAACAAAAAGATAAACTGCCAGTACGATGAGGAGTAAAAGGACGAAGAATTTGAATACAAGACGTTTGTTCATCAGCAAATCTAGCGCTTTCCATTACTTGCCCTGACGATCGATTATTTTTGCATCCTCTTCCGGTTTTTTCTCCGGTTCATTCATCGCTTGTTTGAACCCTCTAATATTTAGTAGGATTGATTAAAGACTACCGTATAATTTCTTGTTCGTCAAACTATATAAAACAGGGGTTATCGCCAGAAGATCATTGTAATCATAACATTTTAATATACATTGCCGGATCAAAATAGTTGACTAAACGAAATTGATATGCAAGAAAAACGCATCCTTAAAGATCGTAAGGATGCTTCTGAATACATATTGATTACCATAAAGAGGGAGGACGACATCATGTCGAAAGTTCCGCAAAAACTGGACCGAAAAAAGTCCGATATTTATAAAAATGCGCCGATTGCCAAGTTTGGAGAAAGAAAGCCCGACTTTACCACCACGGGGCGAAAAATAAAAAATCCTCACAAAAAATTCCGCGAAGTTGTTTGTGTAGAAGCCTGCCGGACGCCCTATGGTCGTTCCGGCGGTGCGCTGAAAGATTTTTCGGCGATGGAGCTGGGCGCTCTGGCGATCAAAGAAGTTCTGCGCCGGACAGAAGGCAAGGTGAAGCCCGCGGATGTGGATTACATTTTCATGGGGCAGGTGGTTCCCGCCGGGTGCGGTCAGATACCGGCGCGACAGGCCACCATTCTGGCGGGCGTGCCGGAATCCGTTCCTTCCATTACCGTGAATAAAGTTTGCTCGTCCGGCATCAAAACCATTGATCTGGCCTTTCAGATGATTCTGCTCGGACGCGCCGATATCTGTATCGCCGGCGGTCAGGAGAGCATGAGCAACTGTCCCTTTGTGCTGCCGGATATGCGCTGGGGTGCCCGGATGGGCCTGCCCAACGGCCGCGTCGTGGATGCGATGGTGTATGACGGCTTGTGGGACGCCTTCTATGATCGTCACATGGCTATTCACGGATCGGAAGTGGCCGATGAGTTCGGCTTTACCAGGGCAGAGCAGGACGAGTGGGCGCTCAATTCCCAGATGAACGCCGTACGCGCGATGAACGAAGGAAAGCTCGATTGCGAAATTTTCCCCGTGGAAGTCAAACAGGGGAAAAAGGTAAATGTGATGGATAAAGACGAAGGGCCAAGGCCGGAGACAACGTTGGAAGGTCTGGCAAAGCTTCCACCGGTGTTCGGACATCTGAGCACCGTAACCGGACAGCCGGGCAGTGTCACCGCCGGGAACGCCCCCGGCGTCAATGACGGCGGTGATGTCTGTCTGCTCATGAGCCGCGAGAAAGCAGATGAGCTGGGTTTAAAGCCTATTTTCACCATTGTGGATTATGCTGAAGTGTCGCAGCCGACCAAAGATATCGCGACCGTGCCGGGACTGGCCATTAAGAAAATTCTGGAACAAAATGATTTGACGCTTGATCAGATGGACGTCATCGAAATCAATGAAGCCTTTGCCGCGGTGGTGCTGGTGAGCTGCCGTTCCATTCTGGGAATGACGAAAGAAGATATGTTTAAAAAGGTGAATATCAATGGCGGCGCGGTTGCCTATGGTCACCCCATCGGAGCTACCGGAGCCCGGATCTCCATGACACTGGGTTATGAATTGAAACGCCGTGGCGGCGGATACGGCGTCTGTGGTATTTGCTCAGGACACGCGCAGGGCGATGCGATGCTGATCCGGGTGGATAAATAAAAAGCCCTCTCTCATAGCTGTGTTTCAATCAGTTTGAGAATCTCTTCATTCGGTGGAATATCCGACATCGAATGGCCGTAATGCACGAAGCGTACTTTTCCGGATTTATCAATGAGCATCTGCGCGGGTAGCCGGCCCAGTTTGAACAGCTTGACTTCCTGGCCGTACAACTTCAACACATGATGCTCGGGATCGGGCAAACCGACAAACGGGAGGTTTTCTTTTGTCCAGTAATCCCTGAATGACTCGGCCTTCTCCGGCCCGGCAACGATAATTTCCGTATTCAACTTTACGAATTGATCGTAATCCCGGCGCAACTGCGCCATGTGCGCTCGGCAGAAGGGTCAGAAAAATCCCCTATTGAAAATCACGAGCACATTTTTTTGTCCGGCAAAATCGGCAAGAGACGTGCGCTTGCCGGTAAAATCATTCAGGGTAAAATTGGGCGCCTGGATGTTGAGCTCGATTCTTGCCATGATGGGAACCTCCTTTCAATATTAGAGATCAAGAATATCCACTTCTTTCTCTTCCGGCAGGAGTTCAAATGTAGTCCTAACTTCTCTGGGAATGGAGCGCAGCGTCCCTTTCTGAATATCCACAAAAACCCAGTCCGTCTCTCCCACGGCCAGCAGAGATTTATCCGACGGACGAATTATTCTGTATTTGCGCAGCGACTGGACACGGCGGAAGTTGGAGACCCACGTCAGGACAGCGACATGATCACCTGCAAACGCAGGCTTCAGGTATTCAATTTTGTGTGTTCGCACCACCCAGGTCGCGCCGGCGACGTTGGTTGCCTGTGTGCAGCCGGTCATTTCGGAGTGCTTCACCGTGGCGTCCTGCATCCAGCGAAGATATTCTATATTATTGACATGCCCGTTTTGATCTTCCGCTTCTTTCGGCACGGTTAGGTCGTGTCGATAAATTTGCAACATGACACCTCTCCAGATTTGTATCAAGTTCAAAAGGTGTATTTAGTGGCGGAGTATATGGCCAAGGCATGACCCTGTCAATAGGATTGAGCCGGAATGAATAGAAATGTGTTCAATTACCTGCGGCGTTTGATCATTTCACATATTTCTTACCACAAAGGCGAATATGCCGTGTCGTTCAACAAATACCCTCACACCGGCCACGGTCCGGGAAGGATTGTATTGATTGTCACAAATGAAGTATTTGATTTTTCTTCATATAGCTAATCTGGATGATGCGATAAGCTACGATCCGATCCGGTGATTGCCGGGCCTGTGCCAGGTATTGTTCGTAGTTGTGGGTCATCGTATAGGAAGAAGAAGGTGCAAAACAGGCGGCGGATGCTATAGAAACTGCGAAAGCATGTCCAGGCAAATTGAATAACACTAAAATACTTTCTTTTGAAGCGCCGGGAAACTATCTTTGCCGCAAGCCATCATCAGTGTTAGAGGCATGACTTTACGCGCCTGTTTGAGCATTTTTTCGGAGAGCTCGCGGATGTCCCACTGAGCGTGCACGTCCGCCCGCAGGCGAGACAGATGATAAAGTTCCCGGGCGTTTAATTTCATGAGCGCTCTTTTGCGGTGAGCATTGGTCAGAATATAAGCAGCCGCAAGCGGCAGAAGATGCTTAATTTGGCAATAAGCATCTTCCGACCGGCGCACGATGTCCATAAATTCCTTTTGTCTGCCGATCGCGCGCACGGAAGGCGGAACGGTCACACCCAGTTGCGGGGAATAATCCTGAGCAATGATGGTCGCCATACGGTGCCTCTTGAGTTGTGCGAAGCAACTGGCGCTTGTGATCAGCTCAAATTGCAGATGAACATTTTCAAGTTCCCGCAACACGGCGTCATAAGGCTGAATATTTTCAAAGGCGGTTTTGAATAAAATTTTCAAGTCACGCGCGCTCATCCGGGCAGCCTGATACCGACAGTGATCGTAACTCAAACCGGAAGAAGAAAAAAGCAGCGCGGCGGCGGCTTGCGTATCAGCTTCAGGTGTAACGAACATCAACTGAACAGCGTCCGATTTTTCTTTGCCCGTCACCGTAGAATTTTTCTGTAAAAGCTTTTCGACCTGTTTTTGTATGTTTCGGCGGGTCAGTCGGTCATAGTCCGTTGCCTGTGTGTAGCGGATAAGCGACGGCGCAATATCTTTAGTTGCGGCATAGAGCTTTTCACTGAAGAGACGCGCCTCGGCAAGCGGCAGCGCCGAAAGCCTTCTCAGCATCAGCTCCAGATTGCGGGCGTTGATTGTCATGCCCAGCTGCGTTTCCGTGGCAAGCGATATGGCGTATCGCGCGTCTTCCTTGGCCCAGCCTTCCAGCATGGACTTGTTGGCGGGATTTCCAGCCAGTTCTTTGTTTTGTTCAAAGACATACGGTCGGAGTTCACCATAGAGCTGATGGTAAAATTTATTTTGTATCTGAACCGTTTCGACAAACAAATTCTTCAGGCCCGCCTCGGCTATTTCATCGGGCACAACAAAGTCTTTGTCAAACAGGACATAGCGTTGCGATTTTTCTGTATAAGAGCACAGGCGAAACTTTTCAATTTCCTCCACCAGCAGGCGGGAAACGCCGATGATGTCGATATTGAAGACGGCATGCTCGGCCACCGAGCTATGGCCCATTTCAAAAACGATGTTGCGGTTGGACTTGCGGGCTTTGTCCACTTCGGTGCGGGCGTCTGCGCGCAGTTCGTCAACGGATTTGGGACTGCGGCTGATGCGCGCGTAGGCGGCGGAGATAGTTTCCGGCGTGATATCCTGCCCCAAAGCGCTTTTATCTTTGAGCTCACAAATTAAATCGTAATCGACATTATAACCGGCAAGAAGAATTTTCATAAGCTAAAGCCTGACCATCTCGACGCGCGGGAGCGTCCGTCCCAGGAAACGCTCGCCAATGGTTTGAAACCGATACGGCACGTCGCTTACGCAAAAAAGGTAATCCGGCGACAGACGGGTTTCGTTGCTCAGATTTTCCCGATTAATCAAGTCGGCGGCAATTTCCGCCATTGCTTCCGCCGAATCGATCAGCCGGACCTGCTTCCCTACGATATCCTGAAAGAGCGGTTTTAAAAGCGGATAATGCGTGCAGCCCAGCACCAGCGTATCGATGTGTTCGGCCATCACCGGCTTTAAGTATTCCAGGGCGACAAGTCTTGTGGCTGCATGATCAAACCAGCCCTCTTCCACCAGCGGGACAAACAAGGGACAGGCCTGCGAAAACACCTTTGCGTCGCGATCCAAGAGGTGAATGGCGCGGGAGTAAGCATTCGAGTTAATTGTGGCGGGTGTGCCGATCACGCCGATGGTCTTGCTGCGCGTTTCGGCAACGGCGATTTTTGCGCTGGCTTCAATCACCTCCAGTACCGGCACGGGGGATAAGTCCCGGATGGCCTGATAGGCTACCGCCGCCATCGTGTTGCAGGCGACAATCAGGAGCTTGACATCCTTCTTCAGCAAAAACTCCGTGATCTGCATCGCGTAACGATTGATCGTTTCCACCGATTTAATGCCGTAAGGCACCCGCGCAGTATCGCCGAAATAAATGATGTTTTCAAAAGGCAGGCGTTCCATGAGCGCGCGCACAACCGTAAGCCCGCCGATGCCGGAATCGAAAACGCCGATAGCCCGATTTTTTTTGATGTCCATGCTTTTTTCTCTCATATCCGCATCAGAAAGTCATCGACTTTTTTCCGTTGTTCGGATAAAAACACCACAGGGAAGCAGTCCTCAAAAAGTCGATCAGAAAAAGTGCTGTTTTTTTATCATAACTTTCTGAAACATGCCAAGAGTTCTTCGGGACTGATTATTTTTGCCCGGTTGAAAAGGGAAGGGAGGCAATACAATGCGCCGTTCGGATAAAGAAATAAAAGACCCCGAGGAAATTGACGCTATTTTGCAAGCCGCGCAGGTCGGCCGGATAGCAATGGCCGCAGGCGACAGTCCTTATATTGTTCCGGTCAATTTTGCCGTGAGCAATCACCATCTTTATTTCCACTGTGCAAAAGCAGGTAAAAAAATCGACATGCTGCGGAAAAATCCTTCGGTCTGTTTTGAAGTGGATATTCCCGGCGACTTCGTCTGTGGCGAGCTGGCCTGTTCGTGGAGCATGAAATACAAAAGCGTGATTGGTTTCGGTCAGGCTTATTTTATCGAAGGAGCCGACGAGAAAAAAAAGGCGCTCAATATCCTGATGAAAAAGTACGCGGGTGGCAATGCATTTTCATATTCCGATGACGCGCTGGACAAAGTTTGCGTGATGGGTGTAAGAATTGAAAAAATGTCAGGCAAGAGGTCGGGTTGAAGTCTAACCAAACCGACCCCGGAAGAAATCGCGATCGTGAAAAAAACAGTAAGGAATGCTCAATAATATGTCTATTTATTTACAAATTATTTTACTGATTGCCGCCTTTATCGTTTTTGTCCTGGCGGCCATGTATTTGACCGGCCTGGGTCTGCGGCGGGTGTGCTTTAAAATTATCGCCGAAATGGAAGAAGCCAGGGCTTTCAGTGCAGGCAAGGCGATTAAACTTCAGGACGAACGGAAGAATTTCTTCCGCGTAGGAACAAGCAATCTGCGTCCTAAGGCGCTGGGCGTCCTGATCGCCGACGGGCTGGTCATCAAAACCGGCGACGGCAAATACTATCTGGATAAAGCCAAGCTGGCCGACATGAAAAGCAAGGTTGGCCAGGCCTGATTACCGGATGGTCAGCGCCGATACGACATCCAGAATCCCATCAGCCGTAAAGAAAAACAATTCATGCGCGGCGACCGATTGGCTTTTGTCGGCGGATTCTTTGAGCACAGGAACAATTTCAATAGCCGTTATGTCCATCCATTTGTTATCCATGTTGATGCGGACCACAGCGCCCTGCTCGTTGATCTCGTGACGGATTTTGTAGGACGTTAGAACCCGGACGATAAAATCATTCTTTTGCTTGGTCACATAAGCCGCCCTCTCACGGAGCGCGCGAATCTTTCCGTATTCCTGTGCTTGCAACGAAGGTAAAAAAGAAAATAATAAAACCGCCGTAAGTAAAGTGATAAAAATATTCTTCATATTGATCTCCTTCCGTAGGGGCGCGGTCTTCGCGCCCGTATCTTTTGCGCCCCTTATTCAATATCGGAGCGGAATAACCCCGGTTGAACAGGGCGGGATAACCACCACTGAAGGGTGGCAAGACCCCGCCCCTACGATAATGTGAATCTTTTATTGACTTTACTGCATCTTTTTTCTATAGGCCAGTGAAATTGTTGGGGCACGAAACGGAAACGTATTGCCCCAACAGGGGGAGACGAATTTTGCAATTTAACCCGTGTATGAAACATAAACTGATCCGCAATTCCGCACGGCATTTCGCCGAAGCGGAACTGGCGCCCATTGCCGCCGAAATTGACCAGCAGCGGATCTTCCCCCGTGACGTCATCACTAAAATGGGGGAACTCAATTATTTTGGCCTGCAAGTTCCAAAAGAATACGGCGGCGCGGCCCTGGATTCCATCAGCGCCGCCATTGTGGTGGAAGAAATCTCCCGCGTCTGCGCGGCGGTGGGGCTGTGCGTCACCGTCCACAACGGCGTGGCCGTTTATCCTTTTTTGCAATTTGCCAATGCCTCACAAAAAGAGAAATATCTGCCGCAATTAGCCGCAGGAAACGTGATCGGCGCATTCAGCCTGACGGAGGCCAACGCGGGTTCCGATGCGGGTAGTGTGGAAACCACAGCCGTCAAAAACGGCACGGATTACATTTTAAACGGCACAAAAATATTTGTCACGAACGGCGGGGTCTGCGACGTCGCTTTAATTTTCGCGTTAACGTCGTCGCCCGACAACAAGCTGCAAAGCAGCGTTTTTATTGTCGAAAGTAAATTCCCGGGATTTTTGCGCGGCGAACTCGAGGACCTCTGCGGCATGCGGGCTAATCCCGTCTCTTCTCTGTTTTTTGAAGACTGTCCTGTGTCGGAAGAAAACCTCCTGGGAAAACAAGGCGACGGCATGAAGATCGGGCTTACGACGCTGGATAACGGTCGGATCGGCGTGGCCGCCCAGGCGCTGGGCATCGCGCAGGGCGCAATGGAAGCGGCAGTCAAATACGCCAAGGAAAGGCAGCAGTTTAAAAAACCCATCGCCTCCCAGCAAACGATTCAAAACTATATCGCTGACATGGCCACGGAAATCATGGCCGCGCGCCTACTTTTGTATCGCGCCTGTGAACGCAAGGATGCAGGGGCGGCATTCGGCTGCGAGGCGTCGATGGCCAAACTGTATTGCAGCAGGGTGGCGTCCAAGGTGACGTCGCTTGCCGTCCAGATTCACGGCGGTTACGGCTACAGCAAGGAATATGATGTGGAACGATACTTTCGGGATGCCAGGGTTACGGAAATTTACGAAGGCACGAGCGAAATCCAGCGCATGGTCATCGCCCGCGCGATACTATCTCAACCGATGATGTGAGTATTGATGCTGAATATTGTGGTGTGTATTAAACAGGTGCCGATGGTCACCGAACTGCCCTGGGATGAAAAAACCGGCACGCTCAGACGTGATCTGGCGGCGGGGATGATGAATCCGGCCTGCAAGCGCGCGGTGGAAGCGTCGCTGCAAATCAAGGAAAAACGGGGCGCATCCATCACGGTTATGACGATGGGTCCGCCCGCCGCCGAAGAAGTTCTGCGCGAGGCCCTGGCGATGGGAGCGGACCGGGGCATCTTCATCTGCGACCCGATTTTAGCCGGTTCCGACACGTATGCCACGTCCTTCATCCTGGCGGCGGCGATTCAAAAAGAAGTTCCCGGTTGTGACCTGATTTTGTGCGGCGCCTACACGTCGGACAGCGAAACCGCGCAGGTGGGTCCGCAACTGGCCGAGGAGCTGAACATGCCTGCGGCGGCTTACGCCGAACACTTGGACGTTTCCGGGCGCATCCTGCGCGTACGACGTCTGGTGGACAATTTCCGCGAAACGCTGGAGATGGAATTTCCGGCGTTGGTCACCATTTCCATGGAACGATACAAGCCGCGTTACGCATCTTTTGCCGGCCTCAACATGGCTTTTATGGAGACGGACATTCCCGTTCTGAATGCGGAGGCTCTGGGAATAACAGCCGCTAATCTCGAAGTGCGCGGGTCACGTACAAAAGTGCGCCGTGTCTTTATCCGCAAAACGCAAAAGGAAAATGTGATGATCACGGGCGCGGCGGCCATTGCCGCAGGTGAATTCCTCGACCGTTACCAGCAGACCATCAGCGCGGTTATCGGGAAATCGATAGAGGCCGAAAAGCAGCCGTGAAGACAGGTAAAAACAAACGGACGATGAAGAACAAACAAAAGAGCATCTGGGTATTCGGCGACTACCGCAACTATTACCAGAACCGCGTGACGCTGCAGCTGATTTCCAAAGCGGTGGATCTGGCGCGTGTCATTGACGCGGAAGTCTGCGCGGTCGTTTTCGGACACGACGTTGAAGAATGGATTATGGAATATACCGCGCACGGCGCGGATCGCGTGCTGGCCATTGACCATCCGTCGCTGACCAGCTACAGTACGGAAAATTACCTGGCGCTGATTGAAAAATTGGCCAGGCAAAGAGACCCGGACATTATCCTGATCGGCGCAACGGATTTCGGACGGGAATTTGCGCCCAGGTTGGCCAAGCGCCTGAAAACCGGATTGTCTGCCGATTGCGTCGGTCTGGAGATCGCACCGGAAGGCCTGCTTGTGCAAATCGCGCCGTCTTTCGGCGGCCATATGCTGGCGGAAATCGTCACGGAAAAACACCGTCCGCAAATGGCCACCGTGCGCCCCGGTACCTTCAAGGAAATTCCGCACAATTATGAACGCACCGCCATCGTGGAGCGTCTGTCGCTGCCGGCCAATCTACCTGTATCGCGGGTTCGCGTGATGGAATATGAACGCGCGGCGCAAAAAGGGCACACGATTGAAAACGCGACGGTGATTGTTTGCGGCGGACGCGGCATGGGCAATAAAAATAATTTCAAAAAGCTCAACGAACTGGCCAGACTTTTAGACGGAGACGTCGGCGCGACACGGCCGGTGGTTTACGCCGGATGGGCCGGTCACAACGCACTGGTCGGGCAGGCGGGCAAACACATTAAACCCAAAATTCTTTTTTCCTTCGGCATCAGCGGGGCTATTCAGCATACCGCCGGCCTGGGCGAAGCGAATTTCATCGTCGCGATCAATAAAAATCCTCAGGCAACGATGATGAAAATAGCCGACGTCGCCATTGCAGCCGACGCGAGCGATCTGCTCAACAACTTGATCAAAGAACTCAAAAAACGCATTCGGGAGTAATGTGTTCGTTGGGTCTGTTTATTTCATAATGAAGGTCATGACCAGCGCAAACACCGCGTAAGTTTCCGGCATGGCGCCCGCCACCAGGGCGTTGGCCATTGTATTGCGGCCTTCCTGGATACTGCGGATACCCGCTGCGCAAACGGCGCCCTGATACCAGGCGCTGAAAAACATGGCAATACCGGCGATAGCCGCTTTTCCGGCAACCGTATAGGGGTCCGTGTTCAACCCGTCCATGTTGGAGAATAAAACCACAATGGCGTAAATTCCCTGGGAAGACGGCATCATGGCCACGGCAATGTTTTTATAAAAGCTTTCCGTTCCGCCGCCCAGAAGGGCCTGAAACGCTATGGACAGACCGACGGCGGAACCCGCCAGCCCCAGAGACAGGCTCAGTCCCATCACGATTTTGGCAATGAGCGGCGCCCAGTTTTCCGGCGGCGCCGTTGCTGCCCCGGCTACAGCCGGGAAGACAAATCCCGCCGTCACAAGGACCGCCGCCAGGACTCCCATAACCCATTTTCCCTTCTTACTCATAATTTACCCCTTTCGATTTTGAATGGTTTGTATTCTATCCCTCCCCCCGCAAAGCAGCTTTTAAAGGCTTCCACAAAATGGAGCCGGGCGGAATGGATGGTGCTTCCCAGAATGGAAAGCGCAAGGTTGAACGTGTGCCCCAGGATGATAATCATCACCGCAAAGGGTATTCCGATAACAGGTCCCGCGGCCCCCACCACCATCATGGCCAGCTGGTTCATCACCGAGGCGATGGCGCCGGTTGCAATACCCAGGCCGAAGAGACGGGCATAGGAAAGGAGATCGCCGACAAGGCCGGTAAGGCTATAGACGTTCCAGAGGCCGATGCCGAGCCGTATGAACCAATTCGAATTGTTGGTGGCAAACAGCAAAGTTAAAGCCAAGCCCAGGCCGAGGAAGCCGATCCCCCCATAGAAAATCCACATCTCAGAAGGAGCGGGGAAAAAGATCGTCCTTACGACCATAATCACGCCGCCCCAGAGAACAAAAATAAGGCCAAGCTTCTGGAGCCTTACATACCGGTCGGCCGACTGCGCCATTCCCAGAAGATAAGAAAGAGTCAAATGCACAACCCCCAGACCGAGGGCCAGATAAAAGTAGAGCATGGGATTGCCGGTGCCGACAGACACGTCGAGCAGAATCCAGCGGCGGTCTTCAAAGTTGTAGCCGAAAACGGAACCGGTGATGATGCCCATGATCACGGCGGAAACGGCAAAGGCCTTGCAAAGTTTGATGATCATCGGCAACCCTTCCACTTTCTCGCCCCATTTGCGCCCGATGGCGTGGGCAACCAGAAAGACAACCACGCCGTAGCCGACGTCGGAGAGGCAAATGCCGAAGAACAGGATCATAAAAGGGGCAAAGAAAAAGGACGGGTCAAGATCGCGGTACTTGGGATTGCCGTATAGTTTTAGCAGAGGTTCGATGCGCTGAATCAGCCAGTTGTTTTTAAGGAGGATCGGAGGCTCTTCTTCCGGCAGGGGGTCTCTGATCTCACATTGGAGCGGCAGATGTCCCTTTTCGATCTCCCGGAGAAAATCGTGGATGTGATCCTCAGGAATCCAACCCTGAAGGCCGAAGAGATAATCCTCGGCGTAGAGCGTTCCCATCTGTTCCAGATAGTGCGCCTCGTTGAGGGCGGACGTCACCTGCGCCTTCAGGACATCGGCTCTCTGAGCTATACCGGCCAAGCGAGAGGCAAGGGATTCTTCTTCCGTTTTCATCCGTTCGATTTCTCTTGCGGCTGCGGAAAGACCCATTTCCGGCATGGGCAGAGGAGACGCAACGGGAATATCGACGGGTCCCGCGAGAGAAATGGTATAAAATAATATCGTCGGCTTTACCGAAACCATCTCGGTAAAGATTCCATCGGGAATGGTCAGCTCGACGCCTTTCTTGCGATCCATGCGCCAGCGCCGGACATACACACCGGCTTCTTCCAGACGACGCAACGCTTCGGGAGCAAAATCTCCCCAGGGGGCGAGATCGTCGGCCAGACGTTCGAGAACCTGTTTCCGGTTGCTAATCTCCTGAAGGGCCGCCAGGGCATCTTCCGCACAGCGAACCAGTTCCTCATCGGGACAATCGACAGTCTGCCGTTCTTCGCGGCGGCTATAGCGGCTCACCGCCTCTTCAATCTGCCCGACCCTGCGCAGACGCAGCAGCGCGGCGGAGGCCTCTTTCTCATTTGCGCCGGCAAGGGGTTGGACCGGTTCCAGATGAACAACGCCGGCACGCTGGAGAAAACGCACAGTTTCTTCTTTATGAACAAAAGGGCCGACCAGAAATATCCTGTTCATTTTCGCAATCGCCATGGTCAAGACCTCTCTCGGCCCGTCTTTTTGCCGGACGGGCGTTTAACGTTGTTATCCATCATAAACCTGCCTCCAACAGGCGCTTGGCGACCTTGGCCACGCCCACGGCTGCGGCCTGCTGGTCCTGGAGATAAACGGCAATTTTGCGCAAGGCTTCACGGCACTCGGGGATCAGCCGCTGCTCGTAGAGGTTGATCCGCTGGCTCGTCTTGCGGAAACCTTCCGCTAAGATCCGCTCCTGTTCCAGTAGAATTCTCAGTCTCTCGCGCCGGCGAATTGCTTCGCGCAGACGATTAAGGACGATTTCGAAACTATAAGCCGTGGCAAAGGCGCTGTAGGAGGGATCTTCGAAGACGACCTCCTGGAAAAGAGGGATCTTCAAACCCGCCACATTGTGCATAGAAACCCGGACCTGACGGATTTTGACAAACGGCCTCAGCACATCCTCCATATCCCGAACCAAAGGAGCCCACAAAGAAATGTCCGCCGTAAGCGAAGCCAGGGCGCTCTCTTGCTCCCGGATATCCTTCCGGACAACTGCCAATTGCATGAGAAACTGCTGCTTGCGCGCCTCCAGCGCGGGAAGAAAGCGCTGATAGAGCGCCATTTTCTGTTTTTGCTCTCGCAGCGATACTTTATTGAGTTTGATCCGTTGTGCCATATTTTCAGATCTCGCAGAGTTTATCTTTTGTCCAGTGCTGATCAATAAATTCCTGTTTAATGCCGACTTCTTCGGGCCGGAAGCATTCCGACAACGTTTTCCAGCCCAAATCCAGGGCGTCGTTGAGGCCGATGTCCACGTTCAAGTCCATAAAACGTTCGTAAAAGAGCTTGCCGTAGCGGATATACCGTTCGTCATCTTCCGTTCTGTCGAACCCCATGGCCAGCTTCTGTTCCACCTCGCGACTCTTGGCGAAAAGGCGAATCATGCTGTTCATGATCACCCCGTGATCGGCCCGGGTCACCTTGCCGATGACGAGCTGTTTGAGCCGGGAGAGAGATCCGAAAGGTTCGATGACCCCTTTACGGAGATAGAATTGCCCTTCTGTAATATAGCCCGTATTATCGGGAACCGGGTGGGTAACGTCGTCACCCGGCATGGAGGTCACGGCCAGAACGGTAATGCTGCCTGCTCCCTCAAAATCCACGGCCTTCTCGTAGCGCGACGCCAGATCGCTGTAAAGCGATCCCGGATAGCCGAGGTTGGACGGAACCTGATCCATGGAGATGGCGATTTCTTTCAAGGCATCGGCAAACGCTGTCATGTCCGTAAGCAGCACCAGAACGCGCTTCCCCCGGACACCGAACTGTTCGGCCACAGCCAGCGCCATGTCGGGCACCAGCAGACGCTCTACGACGGGGTCGGATGCCGTATGAACAAACATGATGGAACGGGAGATCACGCCCGCCTCTTCGAAGGCGTGCCGGAATTTCAGATACTCGTCATACTTGAGGCCGATGCCGCCCAGGATAACCACATCGGCGTCGGCGCGCATGCCGATACGAGCCAGAAGATCGTTATAGGGTTCGCCCGCCGCGGCAAAGATGGGCAGTTTCTGGCTTTCCACCAGGGGATTGAAAACATCCACCATGGGAACACGCGTCTCAATAAATCCCCTGGGAATAACACGCCGGACAGGGTTTACCGAAGGTCCGCCGATTTCAATTTTGGGCAGCGCCGTCAGATCGGGTCCGTTGTCGATAGGTTCGCCGGAACCGTTGAATATTCTCCCCAGAAGGGCGTCGCCGAAAGCCACGCGCATGGGACGTCCCAGGAAACGGACCTGATCACCCGTGGAAACGCCCCGGGACCCGGCAAATACCTGTAAGAAAACATCGTGACCCTTGAGACGGATCACCTGAGCTAAAGACACCCCGTACCGGCTTTTGACCTGCGCCAGTTCACCGTAACCGATGTTCCTCGCGGGTACCGTGATGATGTCGCCCTGGATTCTGATGATGTGAGAGTGTTCTGTTAACATGGGCTTTCTGCTCCTTGTCCGGCTATCATGGACTCGATCTCGCCTCGGTATTTAAGATAGGATTCCCCCTTAAACGGGCAGTATTTCATCTGGAAGAAACGGTTGTGCAGGGCGGTCATTTCCAGTCGCGCCTTTTCTTTGTTCTCAAAGGTGAACGGATGGTGCACCATATCCATCAAGAGCAGAAAATCGGCAACCTGTCGTTCCAGCGACGTTGCCCGGTCCACGACATCAAACGAATCCTGCTGAAGGCAGACGGCGTCTACAATCTCGGATTTCAGATAGGTGATGAGGTCGTCAAGACCGATGCCCTCCTCACCGACAACGAGCATCATCTGGTGCACGTCGCTGCCTGCATAGAGAAGCCCATGGACCTCTTCGACCAGTTTCACCCATCCATCGCAGCGCGCCGCCAGCGATTCCTTCATTTGCCGAAGATAGAGGCTCCAGGAGATGAGAGGATCGATGGCCGGATAACGCCGCTGGTCGGAACGTGATCGGGAAAGACCGTAGAAGGCGCCCACAACCTTGAGGGTGTTTTGCGTGACCGGTTCTTCGAAATTGCCGCCGGCGGGTGAAACATTGCCGATCACGGTCAACGACCCGGTGGCGCCGTCGGAAAGCTGCACCAACCCGGCCCGTTCATAAACGGCGGCGATACGGCTTTCCAGATAAGCGGGAAACGCCTCTTCGCCTGGTATTTCCTCAAGACGCGCCGAAGATTCACGGAGAGCCTGAGCCCAGCGGGATGTGCTGTCGGCCAGGAGGAGTACCTTGAGCCCCAGAGACCGGTAATATTCTCCGATGGTAATACCCGTATAAATGGACGCCTCACGGGCGGCCACTGGCATGGACGAGGTATTGCAGATGATAACGGTCCGGTTCATAAGAGAGCCGCCCGTTTTCGGATCTTCCAGTTCCGGAAACTCCCGGATCGTCTCCACGACTTCGCCTGCCCGCTCTCCGCAGGCTACGATGATCACGACGTCCGCCTCGGCATACCGCGAAATGATCTGTTGCAAAACGGTCTTACCGGCGCCGAAAGGGCCGGGAATACAGGCCGTGCCGCCTTCGGCCAGGGGGAAGAAAATATCAATGAGACGGCACTGGGTAAGCATTTGCCGGTTGGGGAGCAGCCTCTCCTGATAGGCGCGGACAGGCATCTTGACCGGCCATTCCTGCTTGAGTGTGACGCGTGCTTCCCGTCCTTCATCCGTGCTTTTCAGGACGGCAATGGTCTCACTCACCCGGTAGGGGCCTGCCGGCATGATCTCGATAACTTCCCATGTTCCGCGCAGAGCAAGCGGAACGATCGTATGGTGTTTAAAGAGCCCTTCGGGAACGCTCCCCAGATACTGGCCCGCCTTGACAACGGCGCCTGCAGCCACGGACGGTGTGAAGTCCCACTGCCTTTCCTCATCCAGAGAATTTAAGTATTGCCCCCGCTTGAGAAAAAAAGACTGTTCATTTTCCAGATGTGTCAGCGGATTCTGAAGGCCGTCATAGATCATGCCTAAAATGCCCGGTCCCAGAGTTGCCGAGAGCAGCTCTCCGGAAAATGTCACCTCATTCCCCACGATCATACCGGTGGTGCTTTCGAAAACCTGCATATCGATCTGCCGGCCCCGAACACGGATCACCTCTGCCTTAAGGGACGCCCCCTGACAGGTCACATAAGCCACTTCGTTCTGGAGAACCTCGCGACCCTGGTCGACCTCGCAGGTTGCCAGGGGGCCGTTTATCGCGATGATACGACCTTTGGAAAGATCACCCACGTTCAACCTCCACTGTATATAAAGTTATGAATATCATAAGGAATCTGCATCCTCTCCCAGCGACTGTAAATGAAGGCTCGGGCGAGGAAAGCCAGTATGGCGTCCAGAGAAAAAGGGTCGGCCCCCTGGCAATGAAAAATCTGTTTCAGGCGCTCGCCCTCAATAATGCGCTCTGCTTCCAGAGGATTCTTTTGACCATCTAACTGGGAGAGAAGCGCTGAAAAATCGAATGTCCGGATGCCCGGCATAATGGTGTGATCGGTGATATTTCCTTCGCTCTCCCGCAGTCTCAGTGTCGCCAGGCAATTACGCAGTTCGATCTCCCAGACGGTGTAATCGATCAGAAAGCGGCAACCCTCTTCCTGGGCTTGGGCCAGCAGGGCTCCATAACAGAGTTCCCAAAGCCGGTCATAGATATGGGGACGTCGGATTCCCCGCTCTTTTTCGGCCAGGAATTGCCTGATAAACGCGGGCAGATTCTGCCGGGTTTCCATCTCCTCATAGGTCAGGGTTCCGCCTTCCTGAAAATGATCCCTTCCCTGGTCGATGCTTTCCCAATTGGCCGCGTCGATAATGGAAAGCTGTGCCCGGAGCAGATCATCGTCCGAGGGCTGGATATGGCGGCGCACCATCCGGGTGATATCGGGAAACGGCACAGTGAGCTTTTCCCCCAGGGATGACGGTAGTGGCGGTAGCAGGCACGCCAGGAAATAGTAAGCCCCCATCGTTTCTTACGACTCCTTCCGGGGGAAAAAGTATTTTCGGAAACGGGGTGAACAAAATTCAGAAAACACCTGGACCAGCCCTTCACTGAAATTAACATGACTACCCGAGCCTGCAACACCGATCTTGAAGCCGAAGGAAATTTTATCCGTAAATCGGACCGCCAGAGAATGAGACATTTTATGGCGGAACTTTTCGATAAACCAGGCTTCGAGTTCGGATTTTTTAGCCGCCGGCAGGAGGATTTCGATGTGATGCTCTTTCCCAATGTGCTGAATATATCCGGCAAGAATTTCCAATATCATTTTTTCTAAAAATTGACGGTCGTCAAGAATCGGTTTGACCGCCGCCTCAATGACGGGATCGACCACAACCTTCGCCAGCCGCTCTTCAACCATAATAAGAAAATTACGGCTTGCCGTTTCCAAATCGACGTCCATCTGTTTTTTCAGGTTTTCGATTTCCCGTTTCGTCTGCTCCCGGATTTTTTGAGCATCCATTTGGGCAGCTGCGACAATCTTGTCCGCTTCCGCCCGGGCATCTTTGCGGAGAAGGTCTGCCGCGACCTTCGCGGGCTCCAGAACTTTTTCAGTTAATTCTCCGGTAATATCTCCCAATGTCTTTGCCATATAGCCCCCTTCTTTTTTCAACGCCAAACTTCTTAGTAATTTATTTGTAGATTGTCAAGAAATAGCGTTCCTCTCGCAATAAATTATGACATTACAGGTATTCACCAATTATTATTTTTGATGCCCCTGTAAAAAGTCAAAAGTCATTTAACGCATTAAAATAATTCAATAAACAGCAATTTTTTCTTGACAAAATATTTGAAATATGGCATATA